>NZ_LR134406.1:2041409-2721879 GCF_900637725.1 Arachnia propionica
AACCGCCCAGGGGGTGTGACCGCAACCAGTTCTTCATTCCGCCTCCTCAGCAATGCTCCGCCAGAACTCCAGGTTGCTGCGGGTCTGCGCCCGCCCCCAGGCCAGCACCATGCGGTGGTGGGGACGGTCCCCGCCGAGATCATCGCGCTCCAGGAACTCCAGCCTGGATTCCAGTTCAGCCACCTTTCGCCTCGCGAGGGGACCGACGATGGCCGGGTCCGCGTCGGCGAAGAACAGTTGCAGGAGCGCGGGATCCCGCGTCTGCGCGGCGTCAGCGGGTCGTTGCAGCCAGCCGCGCAGAGCACGGAGCCCGTCCTCCGTGATCGAGTAGACCCGGCGTCGCCGCCCGCCCTCCTCGGACTCCACGTCCACCAGCCCCGCCTCCACCAGTTTCCTGGGTTCGGCGTAGAGCTGCGAGTGCGGGAAGGGCCAGAAGAACCCGACAGAGATCCGTGCGTTGTGTTCCAGCTCGTACGAAGTCATGGGACCCGCGGTCGCGAGCATTCCCAGGACGATGAACGAAACCGGCCGAAGCGAATGGTCCGATTCGGAGGGTTTCATGGTATGAGGATACACCCCGGCAATGCCTTTCCCCGGTCAGGCGTCGCGACGGGCCCAGACCACCGCGGCGATCACCCAGAACCCCAGCACCCACCCGGCCAGGGCTCCCACCGATTCCGCCAGGGGATGCGCCGGATCGGGCGCGAACAGGTCGGCCCCGACGGAACCGGGCAGCCAGGTCGCCAGCTTGGTGTAGGGCCGCAGCACGGGGCCCGCCACGACGAGAAGGACGAACGCCGTGGTGAGGGAGGCAACCAGCTGCCTCGCCACCAGGCCGATGGCGTATCCGAGCAGACCCATCGCGGCGAGATGCGCAACCACCCCGGGAAGGGCCCACTCGCCCTCGGGAACCAGCAGACGCACCCCGCCCGCGGCCATCATCGCCGTCACCGTCAGCACCACCGTTGCGGTCAGCGCCTTGACCACCGCCACCGGGAAACGGCGGGGCATGGCTGTACAGGTGGTGGCGACCTGTCTTCCGGAGTACTCCCCCGTCGCCGCCAACACACCGAGCAGGATGCACCCCATGGCCGTCAACGAGGGCACCAGCTGCAGAGTCTGCGCGGAACCGCTGGGCCCCGACATCAAGGCCGCCAACGCCCAGGACCCGGCGACCGTGAGCGCCACAACCAGCCAGATGCCCGGGAGCCCGAGTTTGCGCCACTCCGCCGCGATGACCGCCATCTCAGGCCTCCCTTCTGGCGTGAAGCAGCACGGCCAGGATGATGGCGGCAACACCCCAGGCGGCACCCACCAGCATTCCGACTCCGGGGCTGAGGGGATCCTGGATCGCGGTGTCGGTCAGAAACGTATGGGCCAGCGCAAGGTCCGGTGCGTAGCGGGCCAGTGGGGTCACCTTCGAGAGCAGGAACGAGAAGGACACGGCCGAGGAGTTGATCACCAGCAGCGTCAGGGGCAGGGTTCCGCCGCGGACCAGTTCGGCCAGGGCGGCCGCGATCACTGTCATGGTCACCAGGAAGAACACCGCCCCCGCGGCCCGGGGCCAGGGGTTCCCCCACGTGGCCTCCACGCCACCCAGTGCCCAACGCGCGACCGCCAGGGTGCCCGCGGTGGCCGCCACGGCCAGGACCACGGCGAACCCCAGGAGCACGGTGAGTTTCGCGATCATCCGTCTGGCTCCCCCGGGTGTGGCGACCATGCTGGTGGTGAGTTGCCTGCCCCGCCCGACGGCCTGGGCATTGCGGACGTACTCGCTGGAGACGGAAAGCACCCCGAGCACCACGAAACCGACCTGCGCCACGGTGAGCGCTGTGAATCCGGAGTCGGTCGTGGAGGTGTCGTACAGCGCTCCGAGCTGACCGGTTTCCACCGCGCGCCTGGTCTGGGAGCTCGCCAGCCATGCCAGGAGCATCGGGACCGCCAGGGCCAGCAAACCGGCCAGCCAGATGCCGGGAAGGGTGCACAGTTTCAACACCTCGGCGCGCATCGTCCGCCTCATGCGCGTGCCTCCACGTGCGCGAAGAACGCTTCTTCCAGGCTGGGATGACCCGCCATGACGTCGGCCACTCCACCCCACGCCTTGATCCGGCCGCCGTTGATGATCACGACGTCGTCGACGATCTCCGCCAGTTCACCGATCAGGTGGCTGGACAGCAGCACCGTGCCCCCCGCATCGGCGTGCGCCCTGAGCAGCCGACGGATCCACCTGACCCCCTGCGGGTCGAGGCCGTTGACCGGTTCGTCGAGGACCAACCGCTCCGGTTTCCCCAGCAGGGCGGTCGCCAATCCGAGCCGCTGCCCCATGCCCAGCGAATAGGTGCCCACCCGCCGATTGGCGTCGGCCGCCAACCCAACCTCCTCAAGGACCTGCTGGACCCTTTTCCTCGGGATGCCGTTGCTGGCCGCCACCCACCCGAGGTGGGCGCGCGCGGTGCGGGACGGGTGGGCGGCAGCCCCGTCGAGCATGGAGCCGACGTGCCTCAGCGGGTTCCGGAGCTCCCGGTAGGGCCGGCCATCCAGGGTGGCATGCCCGGTCGTGGCCCGGTCCAGGCCGAGCAGGATTCGCAGGCTCGATGACTTGCCGGCCCCGTTCGGTCCGACGAAGCCCGTCACCCGCCCGGGCCTCGCCTCGAACCCCACTCCCTCCAGGATTTTCCGGCGGCCACGGACCTTGGAAACATCGTCAAATCTGATCATGACCCCGATCATGCTGCGGCGAACGCCCCCTGCCCGTCGGGCCCAGCGCCGATTTCCGGTCCGCGCCTCAGCCCTCGGATTCTCAGCCCGTGGGGTGATGATTCCTCACCCCGCCCACGGCTAGCATCGCCCCATGCACCGTTATTTCTCCGCCCAGGTACTGGCGGTGCTCGTGCTGCTCGTGCTCTTGTGCGGCGTCAGCACCGAGTCGGGTCCGAGCAGCCTGACCCAGTTCGTGATCATGCTGTCGACGGGCCTGCTGGTGTGCTGGATCTGGTGGGCGGCGAAACGATCCGGGCGGCGCCAAGCCGAGCAGCTGCGATCCCAGCAGATCGCTGCTGCCGTGACGACGGAGCGGTTGACGATAGCCCGGGACCTGCACGATCTCGTCTCGCACGGCATCGGTCTGATAACGGTACGCGCCTCGGTGGCCCGCAATGTGGACGCCGAGGATCCCGAAAGCCTGGTGGCGGCGCTCTGCGACATCGAACAGGCGAGCCGGGCCACTACCCTGGAACTGCGCCGGATGCTCCAGGTGCTGCGTTCCGACCAGGACGCGCCCCTGTCCCCCAGCCCGGGCGATCCCAACTGGGATGGTCTCCTGGAATCCGCTGAGCGAGCGGGGCTGCACGTGAAAATGTCCAACGACGGGGTCACGCCGAACAGCGAGGGGGTGGCGCTGGCCATCCACCGCATCCTTCAGGAAGGGCTGGCGAATGCCGCCAGGCACGCCGGACCCACCAGCGTCCACGTCGAACTCGCCCGCCGCGGGGAGGTCCTTCACCTGGCCGTGACGGATTCCGGCCCGGTTCCCGGATGGCGTTCACGTCCCGGGGCGGGCAGTGGCCTGATCGGGCTGCGGGAGCGCGTCGCCGCGCTGGGTGGGAACCTTCGCCACCACCGCTCCCCGGACGGTTTCCGACTCGAGGCCGAGCTGCCGGATCCGGAGCCGGTCCGTGCCTGAGGTCCGTGTCCTGATAGCCGACGACCAGCAGCTGCTGCGCCAGTCGCTGGCGCACCTGTTGGACTCCCAGCCGGGCTTCCGGGTCGTGGCGGAGGCCGCCACCGGCGTGGAGGCCGTCTCACTGACCCGGGAGCTGGTGCCGGATGTCGTGCTGATGGACATCCGCATGCCGCAACTCGACGGGATCGCGGCGACCCGTTCAATCGTCCGCGACCCGCATCTGTCCGAGGTTCGGGTGCTGGTGCTTACCATGTTCGACCTGGACGAGTACGTTTTCGGGGCCCTGCGCGCGGGGGCCTCCGGTTTCCTGTTGAAGGACGCGACCCCGGAGGCCCTGATCAACGCGGTGCGCACCGTCTCGGCCGGGCAGGCCCTCCTGGCGCCCTCGGCCATCACCACCCTGGTGGAGAGCTGCCTCCCGGACGCGACCCCCTCCGGGAGGGTGGCGGATCTGACCCCGCGGCAGACCGAGATCCTCAGACTCGTGGCCCGGGGGCTGTCCAACGACCAGATCGAACGGGAACTGCACATCAGCCACGCCACCTGCAAGACCCACATCTCGGCGCTGCTGAGCCGCCTGCAGGCCCGGGACCGCGCCCAACTGGTGATCGCAGCCTACGAACACGGGCTGGTGCGCCCCGGTACCTGGGGAAACGAGCCGGTTTAGCCGGCACGTGAGCCCCCCCCTCATCTCGCGCGCGAATTGCGGAAGAAATACGGCCTTGCCGAAACTGGTTGAGCCGGGCCGCGACGACTTCCCTGAAGCTGGTTGAGCCAGCACTTGAGCGAAGCGAACGGCTGAGTCGAAACCACCACCGGCACCCGGTGCACAGACCCGACCACAAGACCCCGGACACCCTCACCATGGTTTCGACACGGCCCACTCGCTGACGCTCGCAGGCCGGCTCAACCAACTTCAAGAAGGACAAAGCCGGTTGAGCCGGGTCGCGAGGAACGAGCGACCCGAGTCGAAACCACCACCGGCGCCCGGTGCACAGACCCGACCACAAGACCCCGACCACCCTCACCATGGTTTCGACACGGCCCACTCGCTGACGCTCGCAGGCCGGCTCAACCAACTTAGGGCCTGAGTCGCCGATTCAGTGTTCCAGCAGCGGCGCCAGGAACTCGCCGGTCGCCGATTCCGTCACCTTCGCGACCTCCTCCGGGGTGCCGGTGGCAACCACCTGGCCGCCGCGGGATCCGCCTCCCGGGCCCATGTCGATGATCCAGTCGGCCGACTTGATGACGTCGAGGTTGTGTTCGATCACCACGACCGTGTTTCCCGCGTCGACGAGGCGGTGCAGCACCGCTAGGAGTTTGCGGATGTCCTCGAAGTGCAGGCCCGTGGTGGGTTCGTCGAGCACGTAGAGGGTGCGTCCCGTGGAGCGTTTCTGCAGCTCGGCGGCAAGTTTCACGCGCTGCGCCTCACCCCCGGACAGGGTGGTCGCGGGCTGTCCGAGACGGACGTAGCCGAGCCCCACCTCCTCCAGGGTCTTCAGGTGCCGGGCGATGGCCGGGATGGATTCGAAGAACCGCGTCCCCTCGCTGATGGACATCTGCAGCACGTCGGAGATCGACCTGCCCTTGTAGTGCACCTCGAGGGTTTCACGGTTGTACCGGGCCCCGTGGCAGATCTCGCAGGGAACGTAGACGTCCGGCAGGAAATTCATCTCGATCTTGATGGTGCCGTCGCCCGAGCAGTTCTCGCAGCGCCCACCCTTGACGTTGAAGGAGAACCGTCCGGGCAGGTAGCCGCGAACCTTGGCCTCCGGGGTGGTGGCGAACAGTCCCCGGATCTTGTCGAAGACCCCCGTGTAGGTGGCCGGGTTGGAGCGCGGGGTGCGGCCGATCGGCGACTGGTCCACCTGGATCACCTTGTCCAGGTTTTCCAGGCCCTTCAGTTTCCGGTGCCTGCCAGGCACCGCCTTGGCGCCGTAGATCTGCTTGGCGGCCGCTGTGTAGAGGATCGAGTTGACCAGCGACGACTTCCCGGATCCGGAAACCCCGGTCACCGCGACGAGCCTGCCCAGCGGGAAGGAAACGTCCACGTCCTGCAGGTTGTTCTCCGAGGCGCCGACGACGGTCACGGACTTGCCGTTTCCGGGGCGCCGCACCGCGGGCACGTCGATGACCAGCTTTCCCGACAGGTAGCGGCCCGTCATGGACTCCTCAGTGGTGAGCAGTTCCTCAACGGGCCCGGAGACCACGACCTCACCGCCGTGCTCCCCCGCTCCCGGGCCGATGTCGACCACCCAGTCGGCTGCCCGAACGGTGTCCTCGTCGTGTTCGACGACGATGAGGGTGTTGCCGAGGTCCCGCAGTCGCACGAGGGTTTCGATCAGCCGCCGGTTGTCGCGCTGATGCAGCCCGATGCTCGGCTCGTCCAGGACGTAGAGCACCCCGACCAGCCCGGAGCCGATCTGCGTGGCCAGCCGGATGCGCTGCGCCTCACCGCCCGACAGCGACCCGGCCGACCGCGACAGCGTCAGGTAGTCCAGGCCGACGTCCAGCAGGAAACGCAGCCGCTCCCGGATCTCCTTGACCACGCGCTCCGCGATCCGCGCCTCACGTTCGTTGAGGGAGAGCGCATCCAGGTATTCGAAGGCCTCCCCGATGGACAGGTCCGCAACCTCCGCGATGTTCCTGCCGGCGACGGTGACGCACAGGGTCTCGGGCCTCAGCCGCGTGCCACCGCAGGAATGGCAGTTGATCTCCCGCATGTAACCTCCCCAGCGTTCGCGCGCCGAGTCGGTCTCGGACTCGGCGTAGCGGCGCCGGACGAACGGCAGGATGCCCTCGTATTTCTGCGAGAAGGACCGGGTCCGCCCGAACCGGTTGCGGAAACTCACCACCACGGCCCCGGGAACCCCGTTGAGCAGCACCTTCCGGTGCTTGGCCGCCAGGTTCTGCCAAGGGGTGCGCATGTCGAAACCGGATTCGAGGGACAGGGCCTCCAGGACGTGTTCGAAGTGCCCCTTCAGATGCGGGGTGTTCCAGGGGGCGATTGCCCCGTCGGCCAGGCTCAGGGTCTCGTCGGGGATGATGAGTTCCGGATCGGGTTCCAGCATCGTCCCGAGCCCGGAACACTCGGGGCAGGCCCCCCACGGCCCGTTGAAGGAGAACTGCCTGGGTTCCAGTTCGTCGATGGCGACGTCGTGCTCGTTGGGGCAGCCGAGTTTCTCCGAGAAGCGTTTCTCGCGTTCGGGATCATCCGCGGGGAGATCCACGAACTCCACCCCGACCACCCCGTGGGCCAGCTGGAGGGCGGCCTCCACGGATTCGGTGATCCGCTGCTTGGCGGAGGCCTTCACAACCACCCGGTCCACCACCACGTCCACGTCGTGTTTGCGTTTCTTGTCGAGCACCGGGGGTTCGGTGAGCGGGTGGAGCCTCCCGTCGACCCGCACCCGGGCGTAGCCGTCGGCGACGAGCTGCCGGAAGGTTTCCTGGAACTCGCCCTTGCGTCCGCGCACGATGGGCGCGAGCACTTGGAATCGCGTGCCCTCGGCCAGGCCCATCAGCCGGTCGACGATCTGCTGTGGGCTCTGCCTGCCGATGACGGCGCCACACACCGGGCAGTGCGGGATGCCGATGCGGGCGAACAGGAGACGCAGGTAGTCGTAGACCTCCGTGATGGTGCCGACCGTGGATCGCGGGTTCCGGGAGGTGGACTTCTGGTCGATGGAGACCGCGGGCGAAAGCCCTTCGATGAAGTCACAGTCCGGCTTGTCCATCTGCCCCAGGAACTGGCGGGCGTAGGCGGACAGGGACTCGACGTAGCGTCGCTGCCCCTCGGCGAAGATGGTGTCGAAGGCCAGCGAGGACTTGCCCGACCCGCTCAGTCCCGTGAAAACGATCAGGGAATCCCTGGGCAGGTCCAGGGAGACGTTCTTCAGGTTGTGGACGCGGGCACCTCGCACGAGGATTCCGCGTTGAGCGGGTCGAACATTCACGATCACACATGCTATGCCGCAGCGCCGACAAATCCGCGCTTCGCGAACGAGGGTGGCGAAGACCTCGAGAACCGGCCGGGGTCCGCGCACGAACCCCGGTGAGCGGAGCGGCCGCAGCGGAGACCCCCGTCCGTGAAATTCCTTGCTTTTGGTAGGTTTGTCAGCATGCCGAGCGTCCCTGGGGAGCACTTCGACTCAAGCCTGCATGCTGTGCGGGAGCAGACCCACACACTCCTGGGACGTACCATCGCCTACTCCCCGGAGGACTGGGCCGCTCCAACCCGCCTGCCGGGCTGGACCCGTGGCCACATAGCCGCCCACCTGATCAAAGGCGCCCGCGGCCTGGCGCAGGTGTGCCGGGAACTTCTCGAGGGGGTTTCCCCCGGCGGTTACGACTCGTCACTGGGACGCGACTGCGAACTGCTGGCCATCTCCGACGGCCTCCACCTCCAGATCGAACTCGACACGAGCGCTGGCGAGCTGGATCAGCTCCTCACCCAGCTGCCCGGGAGAGACGGTGAGGTTTCGCTGCGACCCGGTCTGCGAATCTCCATCAATGATCTGCCCCTGGTGCGGCTCCGCGAGTTGATGCTGCACGGCTTCGACCTGGAACCGGAGGCCTCCCGACTCGACGTGGACGACGATGCCGCGGCCCCGGTGCTGGCTTTCGAAGCCGCCCATCTCGCAGATGAGAACGATCCCCTCGAACTGGTCACCCTGGAAGGACGGGTGGTGCGCACCGGGGTTCGGCCACCGCATCGGCGCGCGGCAGGTCCGGCATCCGCACTGCTCCTGTGGCTCGCCCGGGGAATCGAATCCGAAGGTCTTGAGTACGACAAGATTTGACAACTTCCCTGCAAACCGTTTTTGATACCTCGTCAGTGAGGCCCGCGGCCCGCTTGGGGAGAAGCGGCCGCTAATATCAAAGCTCCCCCTAGCGAAGGACAGTGATGACGCAACCGCCGAATCAACCGTACAACCCCAACCAACCCTACAACCAGGGTCAGGGCTACGACCCGAGCCAGGGCCAAGGCTACAACCCCACCCAAGGCCAGAGCTACAACCCGAGCCAAGGTCAGGGCTACAACCCCACCCAAGGCCAGAGCTACAACCCCACCCAAGGTCAGGGCTACAACCCCACCCAAGGCCAGGGCTACAACCCCAATCAGCCCTACGACCCCGCCCAGGCACAGCAGCAGGCGGCTCAGCAGCAGTACGAAGCCCAGCAGCAGTACGAAGCTCAGCAGGGAACACCGAAGAAGCGCTTCGGGGCACGTAAGATCATCAGCTTCGTCATCACCATCGCGGTCCTCGGTTTTGGCGCTTGGTCGTTGTGGCAAAACTTCGCCCAAAACCAGGCTCTCACGACAGGCAAGTGCCTCACCATCAAAGTCACCTCTGACAAAGACAACTCCGTGGAGCCGAAAGAGGTGGACTGCTCCGACAAGTCTCAGTATTCGTGGGAAGTGGCCCAAGTCACCACGGCACAGAGCCTGTGCCCTGCGGACACCGAGTACGCGATCGAGCTCACACGCTCATCCCGGCGGAGCGGTAAGACCACGACCGAGAAGGTGGCCTGTCTGATTCCCAATCTGCATCAGGACGTCTGCTACGCCAAGCAGCAGGGCAACGACGAAGAACCTCTCAAGGTGGCGGACTGCTCCACGGCGGACATCAAGGTCACCAAACGCGCCGAGAACACTTCTGAATCCTGCGGCGAGAACGAGAAGCCCCACACCATCAACACCCCGGCACGGACCTACTGCCTTGCCCCAGCCAAATGATCGCTGAACGATTCGGTTTCTCCATGACAAATCCACGGTCCCTCCCGACCACGATCGCCTGATCCAAAGACGTGCCCCAGGAGCGGATGCCGGGCCAGCCACTGGCTGGTCCGGCATCCGCTTTTCTGCGGCATTTCCGGAACAGCACCCATCATTCACGCCCCGAGTTCTGGACACGACCCGGTGATCCATGGCGCATAATCGGTTCCCATGAGACCGATTGACGAGCTTCGCCGCCAGGTGGCGCCCTTCCGGGTGCGGGCCGACTTCTCCCCTTCGGGGGATCAGCCGGCCGCGATCTCGGAGTTGGAGCGCCGCATCCGTTCCGGTGAGAAGGATGTGGTGCTCCTGGGCGCCACAGGGACGGGCAAGACCGCCACGGTGGCCTGGCTGGCGGAGCGGCTGCAACGCCC
Organism: Arachnia propionica; assembly: GCF_900637725.1. GTDB lineage: Bacteria > Actinomycetota > Actinomycetes > Propionibacteriales > Propionibacteriaceae > Arachnia > Arachnia propionica. The sequence continues at coordinate 2,051,245 of NZ_LR134406.1, forward strand.
CGTCCTGGTGATGCAGCCCAACAAGACCCTCGCGGCGCAGTTCGCGAACGAGCTGCGCCAGTTCTTCCCGGACAACGCCGTCGAGTACTTCGTCTCCTACTACGACTACTACCAGCCCGAGGCCTATGTCCCGCAGACGGACACCTACATCGAGAAGGACTCCTCCCTGAACGAAGAGGTGGAGCGCCTCCGGCACTCCGCGACGAGTTCGCTGCTGACTCGCCGCGACTGCATAGTGGTGGCCACGGTGTCCGCGATCTACGGTCTGGGAACCCCGCAGGAATACCTCGACCAGCGCCTGACCCTGCGGGTCGGTGAGGAGTACGAGCGCTCCACTTTGCTGCGGCATCTCGTCGATATCCAGTACAACCGCAACGATCTCTCCTCGGAGCGGGGTAATTTCCGGGTGCGCGGGGACGTGCTGGAGATCTTCCCCATGTATGAGGAGAACGCGGTTCGCATCGAGTTCTTCGGCGACGAGATCGAACGCATCTCCACCCTGGTCCCGCTGACCGGCGAGGTGCTGCGCGAGGAGGACGAGATCTACGTCTTCCCCGCCACCCACTACTCCGCCGGACCGGAACGGATGGAACGCGCCATCACCGGGATCGAGGCGGAGCTGGCGATCCGGCTGCAGGACCTGGAGGCCCAGAACAAGCTTCTGGAGGCGCAGCGGCTTCGGATGCGCACCAGCTACGACATCGAGATGATGCGCCAGATCGGCACCTGCTCCGGGATCGAGAACTACTCCCGACACATCGACGGCCGTGCCGCGGGATCCGCACCCGCCTGCCTGCTGGACTACTTTCCGGAGGACTTTCTCCTGGTGGTCGACGAGTCCCACGTCACGATCCCGCAGGTCGGGGGCATGTACGAGGGCGACGCATCCCGGAAACGCACCCTCGTGGAGCACGGTTTCCGCCTGCCGAGCGCCCTGGACAATCGGCCCCTGAAGTTCGACGAGTTCTGCCAGCGCATCGGGCAGACCGTCTACCTCTCCGCCACCCCCGGCCCCTACGAGCTGGAACGCAGCGACGGTTTCGTCGAGCAGATCATCCGGCCCACCGGTCTGGTGGATCCGGAGATCGTCCTCAAACCGACCAAGGGCCAGATCGACGACCTCATCGGGGAGATCCGGACCCGGGCCGAACGCAACGAACGGGTGCTGGTGACCACCCTGACCAAGAAGATGGCGGAGGACCTGACCGACTACCTGATGGCCGCCGGCATCCGGACCCGCTATCTGCACTCCGACATCGACACCCTCAAGCGGGTCGAGTTGCTGCGTGAGCTGCGGCTGGGCGACTACGACGTGCTGGTGGGCATCAACCTGCTGCGGGAGGGCCTGGACCTGCCGGAGGTTTCCCTGGTGGCCATCCTCGACGCCGACAAGGAGGGTTTCCTCCGTTCGGAGCGTTCCCTGATCCAAACCATCGGCCGCGCCGCCCGCAACGTCGCCGGGCAGGTGCACATGTACGCCGACACGATCACCCCCTCGATGGCGGCCGCCATCGACGAAACCAACCGGCGGCGCGCCCGCCAGCTCGCCTACAACACCGAGCACGGCATCGATCCGCAGCCGTTGCGGAAGAGGATCGCCGACATCACGGAAATGCTGAACCGGGAGGACGCCGACACCGAGTCCCTCCTGAGCGGCCGCCGGGAACGGGGCCTGAAGGCCGGAGAGCTGCCTGAACGGGAGCTGGCGAAACTGATCGACGACCTCACCGCCCAGATGCACCAGGCGGCCGCCGATCTTCAGTTCGAGCTGGCCGCCCGCCACCGCGACGAGATCGCCGACCTGAAGAAGGAGCTCCGGCAGATGATCGAGGCCAACAAATAACCCCGCCCCTTGACGCAGGCGCTCGCCCAACGGGTCTTCACGCCGCCCGCAACGTACCTTCCCGGGATCGACCGGAAGTTCTGCGTCTCACGTTGAGAGGTTCTGCCACAGCTCATCGACCTGCCGCATGGTTTCCCGGACCGGACCGGAACTGTCGATGACGTGCGTGGCCGCACCCAGCCGTTCCTCGCGGCTGGCCTGGGCGGCCACTCGCTGCTCGGCCTCGGTTTGTGTCAGACCGTCGCGGCGCGTCAACCTGCGCAGCTGCTCCTCGACCGTGGTGTCCACCACCACGACCGCGTCGAACCTGTCCTGCTGCCCGGTCTCCACCAGCAATGGGATGACGTGCACCACGACCGCCCCCACGGGGGCCGCGGCCTCCAACTCGGCGGCCCGTTCCCGCACGAGGGGATGGATGATGGCGTTCAGGTCGGCGCGCGCCTGCGGGTCGGCGAAGATCACGCGGGCCAGCACGCTGCGATCCAGGCTTCCGTCGGCAGCGAGCACCGAGTTCCCGAAACGAGCAACAACCGCCTTCAACCCCTCGGTTCCCAAGGCCACCACGTCCCGGGCCAGAACGTCGGCGTCGATCGTGAAGGCGCCCAGTTGTTCCAGTTTCCGGGCCACCGTCGACTTGCCCGAAGCAATCCCACCCGTCAGTCCGATCCGCACAGGGACACAGACTATTACGGAACCTCGAGAAAGGTCAGTTCGGAGGCGTCCCCCGAGATCAACGGCCTGAGCTTGTCGTTGAACACCGCGTTCTCGGAATCGGCCAGGTGGGCCTTGAAGGCGTCCTCATCCCGGTAGCACTCGATGACCACGAACTGGTTCGGGTTGTCGCGTTCCGTGTGCACCTCGAAACGCACCGTTCCGGGTGAGGCGTTCACGTGCTCCGAGTAGGCCCCGATCAGGCCGGCAACCAATTCTCGCGCCCCGTCACGACACTCGGACCGGGCGATCAGACTCACCGCCACGCCAACTCCCTCCACGTTGAAGTTCCAGGTCGGTGTTTCGTCAAGGCTAGCCCCACGGCGTGACCGCTTCTCTGTATGCTGGCCCTGTAGCGGGAGAACCGACCCAGTCGGTGCCGAAGGAGCAACCGCCCCGGAAACTCTCAGGCTCCAGGACCGCGACGACTTCCACACTCTGGAGAGAGGCCCCGCCGGGGTCCGCCGAAGGATGAAACGATCTCAGGCAACAGCGACAGAGGGGGCTCCGGGTGGGCCACACCACCCAGCAACGTCGCGCGTCGGCAGGAAAGGGTCGTCATGTCACTATCAACCACCGCGTTGCACGGGCTGCACGAGGAATTGGGTGGTCGTCTGGTGGATTTCGCCGGGTGGGAGCTGCCCGTGCAGTTCGCCGGAATCATCGCGGAACACCAACACACACGGAAATCCGCCTCGCTGTTCGACGTCAGCCACATGGGTCAAGTTCTGATCTACCCAGAGTCCGGGAACCTGGCTGATGCCGCCGCTGCCCTCGAGACGCTGATCCCGGCCAGCGTCGCCGGGCTGAAGGAGGGACGCCAGCGTTACGGGTTGTTCACCGACGAGAACGGCGGGGTACTGGACGACCTCATGTTCGCCAACCACGGCGACCGCTACTTCCTGGTGGTCAACGCAGCCCGTTCCGATCACGACCTCGGGTTGCTGCGCACCCTCGAAAGGGTCACGGTAGAGCACATCACGGATCGTTCACTGCTGGCCCTGCAGGGTCCCCGGGCCGAGGAGGCCCTGGCCGGGTTGATCCCGGATGCGGCCGGGTTGAGGTTCATGGACTCCCAGATCCTCGACTGGGACGGCGTGACGGTCTGGGTCTCGCGTTCCGGATACACCGGCGAGGACGGCTTCGAGATCTCCGTGCCCAGCGCCGAGGCCGAGCGCCTGGCCCGCGCCCTCCTGGGGATCGGCTGGGTGCTCCCGGCGGGACTCGGTGCCCGCGACTCGCTGCGTCTCGAGGCGGGAATGCCCCTTTACGGACACGAGCTCAGCCCTCAGATCACACCGGTCGAGGCCGACCTGGGCTGGGCGATCCCCAAGGTGCGGCGCCTGGGTGGTTCCCGCGAGGGCGGATTCCCCGGGGCCGGGGTGATCCTGAAACAGCTAGCTGAGGGCACCTCCCGCAAACGGGTCGGTCTGCGCGCCGAAGGGCGTGCCCCTGTGCGTGAAGGCGCGAAGCTGTTCCTGTCCGAAACAGCCACCGAACCAGTCGCCGAGGTCACCTCCGGCGGTTTCGGTCCCACCGTGGGCGGCCCCATCGCCATGGCGATGCTGCCCACGGACATCCAGCCCGGAGCCACCGTCCACGCCGAGGTGCGCGGCAGGCGCCTCCCGTTGACGGTCACCGCACTACCGTTCATCACACCGTCCTACAAACGCTGAGGAGAGAGCAACATGATCAAGTACACCAAGGACCACGATTGGCTCGACAGCGGTGACGATGGGGTCGCCGTCGGCCTCACGGAGCACGCCACCAGCGAGCTGGGTGACGTCGTCTACGTCGAACTTCCCGAGGTCGGGACCGAGGTCACCAAGGGAGAGGAGATCGTCGTGATCGAATCCACCAAGGCCACCTCCGGGATCGTCGCCCCCTTTGACGGGGTGATCACCGAGGTCAACCAGACCGTGGTGGACTCCCCCGAGACCGTCAACGAGAACCCCGCTGGTTCCTGGTTCTTCAAGATCCGGCCAGAAGATCCCTCCGCGCTCGAGGAGTACCTCGACGAGGACGAGTACAAGGCCCTGATCGGCTGATGAGCACCTGGAACCCCACCAGCTACGACCCGGACGACTTCGCCAATCGCCGCCACATCGGCCCGAGCCCGGCCGAAATGGAGACCATGCTCTCGGCGATCGGGGTCGGCAGCCTCGACGAGTTGATCGACCAGACCGTGCCCGCCGGCCTCCGCCAGGCCGAACCGCTTGCCTGGGAGCCGCTGACGGAGGGCGCCGTGCTGGGTGAGCTGCGCAGGATCGCCTCCAGGAACCGGATCCGGACATCGATGATCGGCCAGGGCTACTACGGCACGATCACTCCCCCGGCGATCCAGCGCAACATCCTCGAGAACCCCGCCTGGTACACCTCCTACACCCCGTACCAGCCGGAGATCTCGCAGGGAAGACTGGAGGCGCTGCTGAACTTCCAGACCATGATCAGCGACCTGACCGGACTGGAGATCGCCAACGCCTCCCTGCTCGACGAGGCCACCGCCGCCGCGGAGGCGATGAACATGGCGTTCGCGGCGGGCAAGCGCAGGAAGTCGCGATTCTTCGCCGCGGCCGACCTGCACCCGCAGATCCTCAGCGTCCTGGCCACCCGGGCCCGTCCGCTGGGCATCGAACTGGTGATCGGCGAGGTCGAGGACCTGAACGTCGACGGCCTGTTCGGGGCCATCTTCGCCTATCCCGGCACCCACGGGCACCTGCGGGACCACACCGCGCGGTGCGAGGTCCTGCACGAGGCGGGTGCCCTGGCGATCGTGGCCGCCGACCTGCTGGCCCTGACCCTGCTGAAGGAACCAGGGGCGATGGGATTCGACATCGCGATCGGTTCGGCCCAGCGTTTCGGGGTCCCGATGGGTTTCGGTGGCCCGCACGCCGCGTTCATGGCCTGCCGGGACAAGCTGAAACGCACCATGCCCGGACGCCTGGTCGGGGTGTCCAAGGACAGCGCGGGCAATCGCGCCTACCGCCTGGCCCTCCAGACCCGGGAACAGCACATCAGGCGCGAGAAGGCCACGTCGAACGTCTGCACGGCCCAGGCGCTACTGGCGGTGATGGCGTCCTTCTACGCCGTCTTCCACGGCCCGGCCGGCCTCAAGGCAATCGGCCAGCGGGTCCATCTGATGGCGGTCACCCTCGCGGAGCACCTGCGCGCGGGGGGCGCCGTCGTCGAACCGGACGAGTTCTTCGACACGATCACCGTCCGGGTGGGGGTCGGCCAGGCGGGCATCATCGCCGCAGCCGAGCAGCGGGGCATCAACCTGCGCCGCGTCGGCCGCGACAGGGTGGGCATCTCGGTGGACGAAACCACCACCCTGGAGACCCTCGCGTCGGTGCTGGACGCCTTCGGTATCGAACCGGCCACTAAGCTCAGCCGGCGCCCAGCGATCCCGGATGCCCTGCTGCGCACCTCCGAGTACCTGACCCACCCGGTCTTCCACATGAACCGGGCCGAATCGGAAATGATGCGCTACATGCGCCGCCTCGCCGACCGGGACCTGGCACTGGACCGGGCGATGATCCCGCTGGGTTCCTGCACCATGAAACTGAACGCCGCGGCCGAGATGATGCCGATCACCTGGCCGGAGTTCGCAGGCCTGCACCCGTTCGCGCCCGCCTCACAGTCGGAGGGATACCGGGAACTGGCGGCGGACCTGGGGAAGCTGCTGTGCGAGATCACAGGCTACGACGCGTTCTCGATGCAACCCAACAGCGGCGCCCAGGGCGAGTACGCGGGGCTGCGGACGATCGCCGCCTATCACCGCGCCAACGGTGACGAGCGAGACGTCTGCCTGATCCCGACCTCGGCCCACGGCACGAACCCCGCTTCGGCGACCATGGCCGGCATGAGGGTTGTGGCGGTGAAGTCCGCCGAGAACGGCGACATCGACCTCGACGACTTCGCCGCCAGGGCGGAGGAGGCCGGCGACCGGTTGGCGGCCGCGATGATCACCTACCCGTCCACGCACGGCGTTTTCGAGGACACCGTCAGAAGGGTCTGCGAGATCACACACGCCCACGGCGGGCAGGTTTACATCGATGGCGCGAACATGAACGCCCTGGTCGGTCTCGTTCGCCCGGGGGACCTGGGTGGCGATGTCAGCCACGTGAACCTGCACAAAACCTTCGCCATCCCGCACGGCGGTGGCGGCCCCGGCATGGGACCCATCGGCGTGAAGGAACACCTGCAACCGCACCTGCCGGGTGACCCGGCAACGGGAGAGGAGGGCGCGGTCTCGGCCGCCGCTCTCGGGTCGGCCTCGATCCTGCCGATCTCGTGGGCCTACATCCGGCTCATGGGCGGCAGCGGGCTGACCCAGGCCACTCGGGTGGCGATCCTGAGCGCCAACTACCTCGCCTGCAGGCTCTCGGAGGCGTATCCGATCCTGTACCGCGGCGGGAACGGCCGGGTGGCTCACGAGTGCATCGTGGACACGCGCATCTTCGCGCGTCACGGCGTCACCGTCGATGATTTCGCCAAACGGCTGATCGATCACGGTTTCCACGCCCCCACCATGTCCTTCCCGGTGGCGGGCACGTTGATGGTGGAACCCACGGAGTCGGAGACCCTGGCCGAACTGGACCGGTTCGTCACCGCGATGCTGGACATCGCCCGCGAGGCCGACGACGTGGCCTCGGGGAGGATCGCCACCGAGGAGTCGCCGCTGCGCCGCGCCCCCCACACCGTGGAGGATCTCGTCGCCGACTGGGACCGTCCCTACTCGCGCGAGCAGGGCTGTTTCCCGGCCGGTGCGTTCCGGGTGGACAAGTACTGGCCGCCCGTCGGAAGGGTGGACAACGCCTACGGCGACCGGCACCTGGTGTGCAGCTGCCCTGCTTGGGAGGGCACCACGGCCTGAGGAAGTTCCGGGCCCCGTCCGGAAGTAGCGGGGCCCGGAAACGCACCAGCCACCACAGCCCATGGCTGGGTGAAAAGGTTCCGGGCCCGTTCCCTGCGCAGGGAACGGGCCCGGAACTGGTTCTCCGGCTGGATCAGTTGCTGCCGGTCAGCTTCTCACGAAGGGCCTGGAGGGCCTCATCGGAGGCAAGGGAGCCCTCGACGGGTTCGGTGGAGGTGGAGGCGTAGCCGGTGCCGGCCGTGGTGGCTGCCTGGCGTTCGGCCTCGGCGGCCTCGGCCACCTGACGCTTGTGGGCCTCCCAGCGGGCCTGGGCCTCGGCGTACTGCTGCTCCCAAGCGGCCTGCTGCTCCTCGTAGCCGGGCTTCCACTCGTTGGTCTCCGGGTCGAAGCCCTCGGGGTAGATGTAGTTGCCCTGCTCGTCGTAGCTGTCGGCCATACCGTAGAGGGAGGCGTCGAACTCGTCGGCGGCCACGTCGACACCTTCGTTGGCCTGCTTCAGCGACAGGGAGACGCGGCGGCGCTCCAGGTCGATGTCGATGACCTTGACCATCACCTCGTCGCCAACGGAGACGACCTGCTCCGGGATCTCGACGTGACGTTCAGCCAGTTCGGAGACGTGCACCAGGCCTTCGATGCCGTCGCCGACACGGACGAACGCACCGAACGGAACCAGCTTGGTGACCTTGCCGGGCACGATCTGACCGATCTGGTGCAGGCGCGCGAAGGTCTGCCACGGATCTTCCTGGGTTGCCTTCAGCGACAGGGACACGCGCTCGCGGTCCATGTCCACCTCGAGCACCTCGACGGTGACCGGGGTTCCGACCTCCACGACCTCGTTCGGGTGATCGATGTGCTTCCAGCTCAGTTCGGAGACGTGAACCAGGCCGTCGACCCCACCAAGATCCACGAACGCGCCGAAGTTGACGATGGAGGAGACCACGCCCTTGCGGATCTGGCCCTTCTGCAGCTGGTTGAGGAAGGTCTGGCGAACCTCGGACTGGGTCTGCTCCAGCCAGGCGCGACGCGACAGCACCACGTTGTTGCGGTTCTTGTCCAGTTCGATGATCTTGGCCTCGAGTTCCATGCCGACGTAGGGCTGGAGGTCGCGGACGCGGCGCATCTCGACCAGCGATGCGGGCAGGAACCCGCGCAGGCCGATGTCGACGATCAAACCGCCCTTGACCACCTCGATGACGGAACCGGAGACGACGCCATCTTCTTCCTTGATCTTCTCGATCGTGCCCCAGGCGCGCTCGTACTGGGCGCGTTTCTTGGACAGGATCAGGCGGCCCTCCTTGTCCTCCTTCTGCTGAACCAGGGCTTCGATCTCGTCGCCGACCCGGACCACGTCGAAGGGATCGACGTCGTGCTTGATGGAGAGTTCCTTGGATGGGATGACACCTTCGGTCTTGTAACCGATGTCGAGGAGGACTTCATCCCGGTCGACCTTGACGACAGTCCCGGAGACGATGTCGCCGTCGTTGAAGTACTTGATGGTGGCGTCGACGGCCGCCATGAAGGCTTCCGGGGAACCGAAATCGTCGACCGCTACGGTCGAGGCCTCAGTGGTGGAGGAGGACATGTAGTAGGGCTTTCACAATAAGGTTTCACCCTGCGCCCTGTCCCTCATCCCGGGTCGGGATGGGACTCGGGAGGACGGACACGCCGGCCCCACTCGGTCCGAGGGCAGGCAGGCCACAGTGCACATTAACCCTATCGTCGCCCCGGGGGGCGGTCAAGGTCGATCCGGACCAAATAATACGGGGAAAATAAAATACGGTAGGCCTGTTGGCCGTGGATGGAGCAGGGATTAACCTGTTCCCCGTGAATCTCGTCGAAGCTCTCAAGAACCGGAAGGTGCAGATCGGCATAGCCGCAGTCGCCGTCCTACTGGCCGTAGCCCTGACCCTCGTGTGGGTCCTCCAGCCCAAGAACGACAACCCCCAGGCCGGCGCCACGGCGTCGTCCAGCGGGACCGCCGACGGTGCGGCGGTCACTTCCCCCGAAGCATCCTCTCCCCCAGCCAGCCCAGGGGCCTGCGTAACGCCCGACGCTGCTGGTTTCGTCCCGGTCCGCTACTCGATTGAGAGCATAGGTGTCGAGGACAAGGTGATCTCCGGAGGCCGCGAGGAGGACGGTGCCGTTGCGGCACCGCCGAAGGGTGAGCCCCGGACCGCGCTGTGGTGGAACGAAGGTCCGAAGGCAGCCTCCAACGCCGGCCAGGTGGTGCTGACCATCCACACCTACCAGACCGGTGACGCCGTGGGGAACATGCTCTACAGCGACAACGGTGGCCTGCTCAAGGAGGGCGCTGTGCTGAAGCTCTACGCAGAAGACGGTCGCGTCGCCTGCTACAAGTACACCGAGTCCCAGAAGATCGCCGTCTCCGAGTACAAACCGGAGTCTGACGTTCTCGAACGCCACGAGGGAGACCCCGCACTCGCCATCGTCATCTGCTGGGATCACAACAAGAGCACCAACGATTGGGATTCCCGGGCCTTCATCAAGTTCAAGCCGGTGACCGACGCGGCCTGATCCCAGAAGGGTCGGCGGCTCAATGAGCCGCTGTGAACCACGAGTCGCCGACCCCGACCGAAACCTCCAGGGGCACCGCCAGATCCATGGCGGTGCCCATTTCTTTGCGCACCAGCTCCTCCACCGTTTCCCTCTCCCCCGGGAAGATCTCCAGGACGAGTTCGTCATGCACCTGGAGCAGCATGCGGCTGCGCAACCCCGCCGCGATCAACCCGCGTTCAACCTCGAGCATCGCCAGCTTGATGATGTCGGCCGCGGATCCTTGGATCGGGGAGTTGAGCGCTGCTCTCTCCGCCATTTCGCGCCGCTGCCGATTACTGGAGTTCAGGTCCGGCAGATAGCGTCGCCTTCCCAGCAGGGTCGAGGTGTAGCCCATCCTCCGGGCCTCGGCCACCACCTCCGCCAGATACTGCTGGACCCCACCGACCCGCGAGTTGTAGACCTCCATCAGCTCCTTCGCCTCGGCCACGGAGATCCCGAGCCTGGTGCTCAGCCCGTAGGCACCGAGCCCGTAGGCGAGCCCGTAGTTCATGGCCTTGACCCGGGCCCGCATCCGTCCCGTGACCTCTTCCGGGGCGACCCCGAAGACGATGGCCGCCATCTCCGCGTGGAAGTCCCTGCCGGACCTGAATGCGGCGATCAGCCCCTCATCGCCTGAGACGTGCGCCATGAGGCGCATCTCGATCTGCGAGTAGTCGGCGCTCATCAGCGCCTCGAACCCGTCGCCGGCCACGAAGGCGCTGCGGATCCGCCGCCCCAGCTCGGTGCGGATGGGAATGTTCTGCAGGTTCGGGTCGGTGGAGGACAGCCTTCCCGTCGCAGCGATGGTCTGCACGTAGGTGGTGTGGATGCGGCCGTCGGGCTGGATGGCGGCCAGCAATCCGTCGACGGTCTGCCTCAGCCTGATGCGGTCCCGGTGCGCCAGGAGATGCTCCAGGAACGGGTGCCCGGTGCGTTCGAAGAGCCCTTCGAGGGCCTCCGCGTCGGTGGTGTACCCGGATTTCGTGCGTCGGGTCTTCGGCATGTCGAGTTCCTCGAACAGCACCGCCTGCAGCTGCTTCGGGGAACCGAGGTTCACCTCGTGCCCCAGCACGTCCCACGCCGCCTGCTGGGCGGCCACGACGGCGGAGTCGAACTCGGCCCGCAACCCGTCCAGGACATCCCGATCCACGGCGATGCCGACGCGCTCGCAGTTCGCCAGGGTCCGTTGCAGCGGAAGTTCCACATCCCTCAGGAGCTCCGCCGCGGGCTGGGATTCGAGTTCGGGCCGCAACACCCGGGCCAGTTCCGCGATCGCCCGGGCATTCAGCATGGCCGCTCCTGCCGTGGCTCCCTCGTCGACCTCGAACAGGGATTCCTGGGCCTCGGCGGCAACCTCCACCACCAGCTCGCGGTGCAGGTACCGCTGCACCAGGGAGGCCAGTTCCTGCCCCCTGACGTCGGGTCGCAGCAGATAGGCCGCCAGGGCCACGTCCAGGACCACCCCACCCAGCTCCCAGCCCCTGGCCCAGATCGCCAGCAACGGGCCTTTTGCGTCGTGGACCACCTTGGGGCGTTCCGCATCCGCCAGCCAGTTCGCCATCGCTTCGTCATCGGCGGGGGTCAGTTTTCCGGGATCGATGAACGCCTCCGGCCCCTCGGCGGCCGCCAGGCCGAGGCCCCGCAGATCACCCGTCCCGGCCCCCCAGACGCCGACGAACGAAAGAGCCACCTCTCCCTCGGCGTTCTCCTCCAGCCAGGTCGCCACCTCACCGGGTTCCAAGGCCCTTCCAGTGACGGTGAACGCCTCCCGGGTCTCGTTCTGTTCGTCCCCGTTGTTCCCGTACAGCTGGGAAAGCCGTTCCTTCAGGGAACGGAACTCAAGGGCGGCGAACAACTGGGTGATGGCCTCCCGGTCCCAGTCGCGGCGTTCGGTCTGCTCGAAACCCAGGGGCAGTTCCAGGTCCCGCAGCAGCCGGTTCAGGCGCCGGTTGCGCCGCACTTCGTCGAGATGGTCCCGCAGCGACTGGCCCGCCTTGCCCGGAACCTGCTCGGCGCGTTCGATGATGTTCGCCAGGCCGTCGTAGGTGTTGATCCACTTGGCCGCGGTCTTGGGCCCGACGCCGGGAACCCCGGGCAGGTTGTCGCTGGTCTCCCCCACAAGCGCCGCCAGCTCCGGGTAGCGCTGCGGCGGCACGAGGTATTTCTCCTCCACCACGGCGGGTGTCATCCGCACCATGTCGCTCACCCCCTTGCGCGGGTACAGCACCGTGGTGTGGTCGGTCACCAGCTGCAGGGCGTCGCGGTCGCCCGTTGAGATCAGCACCTCGTAGCCCGCGGCCTCCGCCCGGGTGGCCATGGTTGCGATGATGTCGTCGGCCTCGTAGCCGGGCAGTTCGACGTGCGATATCCGCAGCCCGTCAAGAACCTCCTTGATCAGCTCCACCTGCCCCCTGAACTCCTGCGGCGACGCGCTCCGGGTGGCCTTGTACTCCGGGTAGGTCTCGTTGCGGAAAGATTCCCGGCCCACGTCGAAGGCGACGGCCACGTGGCTCGGTTTCTCGGAGGTCAGCAACCCGATGAGCATGGAGACGAAACCATGCACTGCGTTCGTGTGCTGTCCCGTCGAGGTCTGGAAGTTCTCGACCGGCAGCGCGTAGAAGGCCCTGTAGGCCATGGAGTGTCCGTCGATGAGGAGCAGGCGATTCACGCCACCAAATCTACTGTGCGAGACTGGCGATCATGATCGACGCCACCGCGCTACCCCCCTCTTCGCTGCACGAGAAACTGGGCATCGAGATCACCCGGGCCAGCGCGGCGGAGGTGGTCGGTTCCATGCCAGTGGTGGGGAACACACAGCCCGCCGGGCTGCTGCACGGAGGAGCGACCGCGGCTCTGGTGGAGGGTTTGGCCTCCCTGGCCGCCTGGTTGCACGCCCAGCCGGAACGGGTCGCGGTGGGCGTCGACCTCAACCTCACCCACCTGCGCCCCGTCGTCTCGGGCAGGGTCATGGGCAGGGCGGTTCCCGTTCATCTGGGAAACGGAACCACCGTTCACACGGTTGAGGTGCACGATGAAGAGGGACGACTCACCGCCGTCGGCCGCCTGACATCCCGGCTCGTGGCCCCCCCGGGAATGATCACTTCTTCCGTTTGTGGGAGATGACGCCCTCGGCGACCTCGCGCATTGACTTGCGTAGGTCCATGGCGGTCTTCTGGATCCACCGGAACGCCTCGGGTTCGGTCAGCCCCAGCCCCTCCTGCAGCATTCCCTTGGCCTGGTCGATGATCTTCCGGGACTCGAACCGGTCCTCCAGGTTCGCCAGTTCCTCCTCGATGGCCCGCAACTCGGCGAAACGCCCAATGGCCACCTCGATGGCGGGCACCACCTCGCTGGCCCCGAAGGGTTTGACGAGATACCCCATCACACCGGCGTCACGCGCCCGCTCAACCAGTTCGCTCTGACTGAAAGCGGTGAGCATGAGGATGGGGGCGATGCGTTCCTCACCGATGATCTCGGCCGCGGTGATGCCGTCCATGCCGGGCATCTTCACGTCCATGATGATCAGGTCGGGTTCCAGCTCCCGGGCAAGCTTGACGGCCTCTTCGCCATCCGCTGCCTGCCCCACAACTTCAAAACCTTCTTCGGTCAGCAACTCCACCAAGTCGAGGCGGATGAGCGCCTCGTCCTCGGCAATGAGCACCTTCTTCGGCCGCTTCTGGCCCATGCTTCTAGCTCCATTCCCCTTCGAGTGGACCGACAGGTCTCCAGACATGGATTCAGCAGGCATTCTAGCGCGCCACTAGGGGTTTGGGCGAAGAAACGGGCAGTTGTGGCACAATGGCCTTCGTTGCCCGGGTGGCGGAATGGTAGACGCGACTGACTCAAAATCAGTTGGCCCAAAAGGCCGTAGGGGTTCGAGTCCCCTGCCGGGTACGAAAAGGAGGGTGGGAGCCGATTCATCGGCTCCCACCCTCCTTGGTCCGGGTTCAGGCGTCGGTTTCGCCCTTGGCCTTGACCTTGTGGACACGCAGGTTGTTCGTCTTCCCCGGAACCCCCATGGGCGAGCCGGACAGGATGACGATGCGCTCACCGACCTCGATCATGCCCCGTTCCCGGAGGAACGCGTCGACGGTTTCCACCATCTGCTCCTGGACCGTGAAGTCCGGGGTGATGTGGGCCTCGACTCCCCAGGTGAGGGTCATGGCCTGCCGGGTTGTCACCTCCGGGGTGAACACCAGCAGCGGGATGGAGGGGCGCAGACGGGACAGCCGCCGGGCGGTGTCGCCGGACTTGGTGAAGGCGACCAGGTAGCGGGCACCGACCCGCCTGGTGACCTCCACCGCCGCGTGCGCGAGAACACCTCCGGTGGTGTGGGGATCCCAGTCGATGGCGTGGATCTCGGCGTGGCCGTCGTGTTCCGTGGCCTCAACGATCCGGGCCATGGTCTGGACGGTCTCCACCGGGTAGTCGCCGACGGAGGTCTCGCCGGAGAGCATCACGCCGTCCGCGCCGTCGAGGATCGCGTTCGCCACGTCGGAGGCCTCGGCGCGGGTGGGCCGTGGGGAGGAGATCATGGACTCCAGCATCTGGGTGGCGACGATGACGGGCTTGGCCCACTTGCGTGCCGCGCGAATGATCTGTTTCTGGACCAGCGGCACGTCCTCGAGCGGAAGCTCGACCCCGAGGTCGCCGCGAGCGACCATGAAGGCGTCGAAGGCGTCGACGATCTCCTGGAGGTTCGCGATCGCCTGCGGTTTCTCCAGTTTCGCGATGACGGGGATGCGGCGGCCTTCCTCCTCCATGATCTCGTGGACCCGTTTGATGTCGTCGCCGCTGCGGACGAAGGACAACGCGATCATGTCGATGTCCTTCGAGAGCGCCCAGCGCAGGTCCCGCTCGTCCTTCTCGCTCATGGCGGGAACGGACACGGCAACCCCGGGCAGGTTGATTCCCTTGTTGTTGGAAACCGGACCCGCGACGACCACTTCGCAGAGCACCTCGGTGGGCGAGACCTCCAAGGCCCGCAGCCCCACCTTGCCGTCGTCGATCAGGACCTGGTCACCCGGTTTCACGTCCCCGGGGAGACCCTTGAAAGTGGTGGAGCAGCGTTCCTTGGTGCCAAGGATGTCCTCGATGGTGATGGTGAAGCGGTCCCCCCGCTCCAAGTAGTGTTTCTGGTCGTCGACGAACCTGCCGAGACGGATCTTCGGTCCCTGGAGATCTGCCAGGACACCCACTGTGCGACCAGCGATCCGGGCGGCTTCGCGTACGGCATTGAGACGGCCTTCGTGCTCGTCGTAATCCCCGTGGCTCATGTTGAGACGAGCGACATTCATTCCGGCGTTTATGAGTTGAACGAGACGGTCGGTCGTGTTTACGGCCGGACCCAGAGTACAAACGATCTTTGCTCTACGCACGCCGCAACCCTACCTCACGACCTCAATCCGACCTCACCTCGCGCAGGGCGTGTTCAAGGTCCCGCGGCAGCTCCGATTTGAACTCGACACGGTTTCCCTCCACCGGGTGTTCGAAGGCCAGGCGGGTGGCGTGCAGCCACTGCCTGTCGAGCCCGAGCCGCTTGGCCAGGGCGGGGTCCGAGCCATAGAGCGGATCCCCGCAGCAGGGGTGCCCGATCGCGGCGAAGTGCACCCGGATCTGGTGGGTGCGCCCGGTCTCCAAGCTGACCTCGACGAGGGTGGCCGCGCGGTGTGCCTCGAGGGTCTCGTAGTGCGTGACCGATTCCCGGCCACCCCCCACGATCGCCATCTTCCACTCATGCCCCGGGTGCCGGCCGATCGGGGCGTCGATGGTTCCCGAGAACGGGTCGGGATGTCCCTGCACGAGCGCCTGGTAGGTCTTGTCGACGGCCTTGTCCCGGAACGCCTGCTTCAGCACGGAATAGGCCCGCTCGGAACGGGCCAGCACCATCAGACCGGAGGTTCCGACGTCGAGCCGCGAGACCACCCCCTGCCGCTCCGGTGCCCCCGAGGTCGCGATGGCGATACCCGCGGCGGCCAAGTGTTCGGTGACGGAGGGTCCCTCCCAGCCCAGGCTCGGATGGGCCGCGACTCCTGCCGGCTTGTCCACCACGACTATGTCCCGGTCCTCGTGGATGATCTCGAGGCCGCCGACCAGCCGGGGCCTCGACGCAACCTGGGTGGGGCGGGGTTCGGTGACCAGCTCCAGCATCGCCCCCGCGGTGACTATCCGGGAGGCCCGCTTCACGGTTTCACCGTCCAGCAGCATCCCCCCGGCCGCGATCAGCTCGGCCACCCGGGAACGGCTGTGGCCCGTCACCCGGGAGGCGACTACATCGATTCGCTGGCCCGCCAGGGCGTCCGGCACCAGGAAAACGTTCATGCCCGCTCGGATCCCTTCCCATCGCTGGAGGGGTTTCTCAGGCTCAGCAGCACCACCAGGACGGCCGCGCTGGTGATGCAGATGTCGGCCACGTTGAAGATGGCGAAGTGAGGCAGCTGGATGAAGTCGACGACATGCCCCAGCAACGGACCGGGGGCCCTGAGGAGCCTGTCGTGGAGGTTTCCCGAGATCCCAGCCATAAACAGCCCGACCGCAAGTCCCTGGGGAAGGGTGCGCACCCTGCGCAGCGCGACGAAGACACAGGCCAGCAACGCTACGATCGCGAAGATGCTGAGCGCCAGGGTCATCGATGTCCCGAGACTGAAGGCCGCCCCTGGGTTGAAGGTCAGGTTGAACCGCAGCAGGGTACCGACCACCTCGACCGGCCGTCCCGGCGTGAGGGCGCCCAGCACGGCCCCCTTGGAGGCCTGATCCGCTCCCAGCCCCAGCAGGGCGACACCAACGGCAAGCAGGGCCGGGAGCCCGCGGTTCAGCGGCGTTCCTCGCGCTGCTTGCAGGCGACGCACATCGTCGCCCGCGGGAAAACCTGAAGCCTGCCCTTCCCTATCGGGTTACCGCAGACCTCACAGAGCCCGTATTGGCCCTCGTCGAACAGGTGCAGGGCGAGTCGCGCCTGATCGGCCATCTCCCGGGCATTCTGCGCAAGGGACAGCTCCTGGTCGCGTTCAAAATTGGACGAGCCGACATCGGCGGGATCGCGTCCGGCTCCGTCGTTGCCCTGCAGGAGAAGATCGCTCAACTCGCTGTCGGTGGCGGCCACCTTCTTGTCGAGTCTTTCCAGTTCCTCGACGAGAACCTCGCGTTGTTCCCGGATCTCCTCCGGGGTCCATGGTTCCTCACCATCACGGACGGGGAGGATCACGGGCTCTGAGGGGTTGGTGGATGGCATTGTCTCGTCCTCGGGGGGGTTTGAATGATGGTCCGGTGGAGAGTACACCCTCACCGGACCATCAACCAGTCTTTTGCCTTCGCTCAGGCCAGGCGGTCCTGGGCAGCGAGCGCGTCCAGGCGGGGGGTCCTGGAACGCTCGGCCAGCTCTGGGACGTCCAAGGGCTCCGGCAGGTTCTGTTCAAGGGACTCGAGGTGCCGCGACAGGTAACCGCGCATGTTCTCGCGGTAGCTGGACTCGAAGCCACGCAACGCGGCGACCTTCTGCGTAAGGATGCCCTGTTCCCGTTCCAGTTCGGCGAACAGCTCGGTGCGGCGGCGGTCCACCTCACCGTTGACGCGATCCGCGCGGCTCTGGGCGTCGCGGTTGATCTGGTCCGCGTTGACCCGGGCCTCGGACTCGATGCGCTCGGCGCGTGTGCGGGCATCCGTGGTGATCTCGTAAGCCTGCTGCTTCGCCTCGTTGATCTTGCGCTGGGCCTCGTTGTTGGCCTCGTCCACGAGCCTTTCCGCCTGCTCGGTGGCCAGCGACACGAGCCGCACGACGGCGGGGGTTGCTTCTTCTCGGGTGGCGACCTGGAGGGTCTCCGTGTTGCCTGCCATGTGGCTGACACGGGAACTGCGGGCCTCGTCGAGTTCGCGACGGGCACGGTCGAGCTCACTGCGGAGCCTCTCGTTGTCCTGGGTGAGCTGCGCGACGCGCTTGTCATCCAGTTGCCCGGGGGCAACCACGGGAACCTGCTGCTTGGCCTGCTGGGCCACCTGGTTGCGCAGCCGCTCGATCTCGCCCCGGAGCGAGTTGATCTCGTGGTCCTTGGCGGCCAAGGCCTCGTCGTTGCCCGCAGGCACCGAGTCCCCGGTCGTGCGAGCGGCCTCCACCTCCCGGCGAAGCAGGTCCCGCTCGTTCTCGAACTGCGCGAACGACTCCTCCACCTTGTCAATGAAAGTGTCGACATCACCGACCTCGTACCCGGTGGCACCACGGCGTGCCATCCGGAACCGGACTCGGCGAACCTCTTCCAGGGTCAGGCTCATCTTTACTCCCACACGGTTGAAGAATCTTTGTGCCCGATCCTGAGAAACCCCGGGCACAACGTTAAGGTTACTCTAATAGTTCACCAGATCCAACGAGCTGAACGAGCACGACACGCCCGGTCAGAACGGGATCCGGAGCGCGAAACTCCTGAGCAGGTAGATCACAAGGAACAGCACCAGCACCCCCAGATCCAGTGAAATCGCCCCCATCCGCACCGGTTTGATGAACGAACGAAGCAGCTTCAGGGGCGGGTCGGTGACGAAATAGACGGACTCCACCACCACCAGCACCACCCCTCGCGGGGTCCAGCCCTGGTTCAGCAACGGCACCCAGGAGAGCAGGACCCTCACCAGCAGGACCAGCATGTAGACCTGGAGGATCCAGAACAGCGTCAGGGCAACCACAGGTCAGCTCTGGTTGAAGAAACCGCCGGTGGCCAGCTTCTGTTTGTCCTCGGGCCCGACGACGAGGTTGTGCGGGCACAGCAGGAACACCTGGCTGGAGATGCGCTCGATGTTGCCGCGCAGCCCGAAGATCAGGCCAGCGGCAAAGTCGACGAGCCGCTTGTCCTCTCCGCGCTCCATGTCCGAGAGGTTCATGATGACGGGGATCCCGTCCCGGTAGTTCTCCCCGATGGAACGGGCCTCGTTGTAGCTGCGGGGCCTCACATAGATGATTCGGCTGAGATCTGTCACCTGACGCGGCTCCGAAGTGGGGGTGGGTACGGATGCCGCCCCGGATGCCGGGGCAGGAACCGGCGCGGGGGCCGGAGCCGGTGCCGGCGCGGGCGCGGTGGCATCGGATCTGACGGCGTGGGGACGGCGGTGGAGCTTGGCCACGGGCTTGGGCTCGGGCTCCGGCTCCGCGTACTCATCCACCGAGTACTCCTCGGACAGCTCGTCCTTGGGGTCGCTGTAGCGCCCGTCCTCGACGAGACCCATCCATTCAGCCAGCTTCCGTACACCCACGGCACGCCTCCCTAAAACACTTTCGTCGCTTGAGATTACAGACAAGGTGCCCGGAACCGGGTGCAATGACCGCCGACACGCCGTCACTTCATGAAGTCGGGCACATCCAGGTCGTCATCATCGTCCGCCCGCAGCGGCCGCGGTTCCGGGCGGGTCGGTGGCATGGGCGTCACGTGCGGAGGGGCCAGGCGGGAACCGCCACCACCGGTGAGGGGCGTTCCCCCCGCGAGCGGGCTGGGGCCTCCGCCAGGAACACCACCGAAACCTCCGCGGGGCTGGGGCGGCTGCTGCTGGTTGCTGCGGGCGGTCTCGAGACGCGGCGGACGGGGCGGATGCCCACCGTCGAAACCGGCTGCGATCACGGTGATGCGGACCTCGTCGCCCAGCGCGTCGTCGATGACCGTGCCGAAGATGATGTTCGCCTCGTCGTGCGCGGCCTCCTCGATGAGCTGGGCAGCGGCCGAGACCTCGAACAACCCGAGATCCGAGCCGCCCGCGATCGACAGCAGCACCCCGTGGGCACCGTCGATGCTCGCCTCCAGCAGCGGGGAGGAGATCGCCATCTCCGCCGCGGCGCGGGCCCTGTCCTCGCCCCGGGCGGATCCGATGCCCATCAGGGCGGAACCCGCCTGGCTCATGATCGATTTGACGTCCGCGAAGTCGAGGTTGATCAGGCCGGGGGTGGTGATCAGGTCCGTGATGCCGGAAACACCCTGCATCAGCACCTGGTCCGCCTGCTTGAAGGCGTCGAGGATGGCCACCTGGTGGTCGGTCATCTGTAGCAGTTTGTCGTTGGGGATGACGATCAGGGTGTCCACCTCCTCCCGCAACGCCTCGATGCCGGAATCGGCCTGGGTGGCGCGGCGGCGCCCCTCGAAGGAGAACGGCCGCGTCACAACACCGATCGTGAGGGCGCCGAGGGAACGGGCGATCTTGGCGACTATGGGCGCGGCCCCCGTGCCGGTGCCACCTCCTTCACCGGCCGTGACGAAGACCATGTCGGCGCCCTTCAGGGCCTCCTCGATGTCCTCGGAGTGATCCTCCGCGGCCTGACGCCCCTTGGAGGGATCGGCCCCGGCGCCCAGACCACGGGTCAACTCGCGGCCGACGTCGAGCTTGACGTCGGCGTCACTCATGAGCAACGCCTGGGCGTCGGTGTTCACGGCGATGAACTCGACGCCGCGCAACCCGGCCTCGATCATCCGGTTGACGGCGTTCACTCCGCCGCCGCCGACACCAACGACCTTTATAACCGCCAGGTAGTTCTGAGATGCGCTTGCCATGACCGCCATTCCTGTCCTCGTAGTCGAAAAGAAGGCTAGGGGCAGACGGGCGCACTATCCAACGACCATGCCGCAACTTCCAGAAATCACCTCAACCAGAGGTTGAGGGTTTCAGGGTTGTCAGCGTGTCGTCGGGGCGTGCGGGGCCGAGACGTCGTAGACGCTGGCGTCCTGACTCAGCAACACCGAAAGCACCTGGGCCTTCACCTGGGATTGTTCCGCGCTGCCCCACACGACGGTGTCCCCGTCGGACAACTGGATCTCGATTCGATCCACGGCCGAGGCCTGGAGCAGTGTGATCCGATCCCCCAGCACCGGGGCCACGGCGGAGACCACCGTGGCCACATCCTTCAAGAGGCGCTGATCGGGGGCCGCGATGTTCGCCTTCACGATCCCCTGCGCCGTTTCTCCCCCCTCGTGGAACACCACACCGTTCGCATCCACCCAGCGGGCCGCGTTTCCGTCCATCCACACGTAGGCGAGGGTGCGTTCGGTGACCGTGATCTCGATGGTGTGCGGGAAATGCCTCTCCACGCGCACCTCGGCCACCGGCGCCAGCGCCGCCACCCGGCCGCGGATCGCGTCCACGTCCTGAGCGGCGAGCGGACCGCCGAGCTCGACGGCGGCGGCGTCGGTGACCTGCTGCTCGGTGAGCAGCGACAAACCGTTGACCCTGACCTCGGTGGCGGCGAACACCGAGGAGAACCAGACCAGCCAAGTGGCGATCCCGGCCAGCAGCAACACGAGAAACCCAGAACCCAGGACGATCCAGCGGGTCCGGTGCTGCCTACGGCGCTTGGTCTGCAACGCCTTCTTGAACTCGCCCGGTGTGGTCGTCAACGGTTCTGCGCCTCCGGGCGCTGGGCCAGCAGCGGCGCGAGCAGCGGGCCCACGATCGTGACGTCGCCACAGCCGAGGGTGATGATGAGGTCCCCGGGGCGGGAGATCTCGTTCAAGGCCGCCGGGAGGTCGTACTTGTCCACCACGTAGACCACCTCACGCACCCCGTGCCGCCGGGCGGCGTCCACCACGAGCTGCCCCGTGACCCCGGGGATCGGGTCCTCACGATCACCGCAGACGTCGTTTATGACCGCGATGTCGGCGAGGGTCAGCACCTCGCCGAGTTCATCGTGGAGGTCCGCGGTCCGGGAGTACAGGTGCGGTTGGAAGCAGGCGATCAGGCGCCCGTCCAGTCCCGTGTCCTCGTTTCCCACCTCGGTGGCGTGCCTCGCGGCGGTCAGGGCCGCCCGGATCTCCGTCGGGTGGTGGGCGTAGTCGTCGTAGACCCGGATCCCGGCGGTGTCGGTGATGAGCTGGAGCCGGCGCAGCGTTCCCGTGAACTGTCCGAGCGCCACCAGCGCCTCCTCGTGCCCGAGACCGAGGATGCGGCCCGCCGCGTAGGCGGCCGAGGCGTTGGACAGGTTGTGGTTGCCCGGAACCTTGAGCCGGAGCACACCCGTCTCGTCCCCGTATCGGAGGGTTCCGGTGATTCCTTCCCTGACCGGGTTGGCATCCGAAACCCGCACGTCGGCGTCCTCTGCGAATCCGTAGCTGATCACCCGCCGGCCCTCGGCGCGGAGTCTGTCGGCCAGCGCGCGGGCACCGAGATCATCCGCGTTCACGATCGCCCATTCGACGGTGGGGAGGGTCGCGAAGGTGTGGTAGCCCTCGGTGTAGGCCTCCGGGGTGCCCCAGTTGACCAGGTGGTCGGGCTCGATGCTGGTGATGATCGCGATCCGGGTCGGGTACTGGAGGAAGGAACCGTCCGACTCGTCCGCCTCGATGACGAAGGCGTCCCCCGTTCCGATGTCGGAGCTGACCTTGGTGGCCGCGAGCTTGCCGCCTATGACGTAACTGGGCTCGGCCCCTGCCTGCTGCAGCATGACGGCCGTCATGGCCGTGGTGGTGGTCTTGCCGTGAGTGCCGGCTATCGAGACCCCGCTCTTGCCCAGCATGAGGGCGGCCAGGGCCGCCGAGCGGTGCCAGACCCGCAGGCCGCGGCGGCGGGCCTCCGCGAGCTCCGGGTTGTCCTCACGGATCGCGGACGAGATCACCACGGTCTTGGCGTCACCGAGCTGGGATGCATCGTGACCGACGTAGCAGGTGATCCCCGCTTCCCGCAGGGAGTCCAGCGTGGCGGAATCCGACCGGTCGGAACCGCTGGTGGGGATGCCGAGCTTCGCATAGAGCCGGGCGATACCGTTCATCCCGGAACCGCCGATGGCTATGAAATGAACGGGGCCGACCTCGACGGCGGGTTGGACCTCGATGGGGGTGAGCAAGCTCACGATGCCTCTTCTCCTTGAACAACATTGACGGCGGCCCTCGCCAGGACATCGGCGGCGTCCGCGGGCGAGTGGGGACGGGCCAGCCCGGCCATGCGAGCCAGCTTCTCCGCGTCCGTGATGGTGGGGATCACCAGGTCCGACAGTTTATCGGCGCTGAGTTCCGCCTCGGGAAGCAGGATGCCCGCTCCGTCCGCAACCAGTCCCGCGGCGTTCCGGGCCTGCTCGCCGTTGCCCCACGGCAGGGGAATGAAGATCACGGGCAGCCCCAGAACCGCCGTCTCCATGACGGTGCCCGCTCCGGCCCGCCCGATCATCAGGTCCGCGGCCACGTAGGCCTCGACCATGGCGTCGACGTAGGCCACCGGGACGTAGCGGGCCCCGCTCCCGGACTCGATCACGACGTCCGCGTCCGTGAAGTTCTTGGCACCCAGCACGTGCAGCACCTGGATTCCCGCGTCCAGGATGGCGGGAACCGCGGCGGAGAGTGCCTGGTTGATGGCCCGCGCTCCCTGGGAGCCGCCGCTGACGAGCAGCGTGGGGCGTTCGGGGTCCAGTCCGAAACGCTTCCTGGCTTCGGCCCGTGTGATCCCGGGCCGGGTGATGCTGCGGTTCATCGGCATCCCGATCCGTTTTCCTCCCCGGATCTGGGTGTCGGGGAAGGTGTAGCCGGTGAAGGCCGCGAACCTGGCGGCCACCTTGTTCGCGATACCGACCACGAGGTTAGCCTCGTGCACGAGAACGGGGACCTTCATGGCGCGGGCCGCCAGGTAGGCGGGGATGGCGACGTAACCGCCGAAACCGATCAGGGCCTGGGCCTTCGCCCGGCTCAGGATGGTTCGCGCCTGGCGCACGGACTGCCTCAGGTTCCAGGGCAGTTTGACGAGGTCGAGGTTCGGTTTCCGCGGCATGGGGACGGGCCGGATCAGTTCCAGTTTGAGCCCGGCCTGCGGTATCACCCTGGTCTCGAGTCCCTTGCTCGTCCCGATGCAGGTGATCTCAACATCCGGATCCAGCTCGGCCAGGGCCTGGGCCGTCGCGATCAGGGGGGAGGTGTGGCCGGCGGTGCCGCCACCGGCCAGCACGATGCGGGTCACGAGTTCCCTCCCGCCGCGAGCACGCTGGTCATGCGCGGCCCCGCCCCCCGGCGCCGGTTCTCGAGGTAGGCGCGGGCATCGGGGGTGTCACGGGCACAGGACAGCAATACGGCCACGGCCAGCAGGTTGGCCATCAGGGCGGAACCCCCTGAGGAGATGAAGGGCAGGGGGACACCGAGCACGGGCAGCAGGTTCATGACCACCATTATGTTGACGATCGCCTGGAGCAGGAACCACGCAGTCACTCCGGAAGCGGCGATGCGGTTGAACAGCTTGTCGGATTTGAGGGCCACCTGGAATCCGCTGCGCATCAGGAGGGCGAACAACCCGATCACGAGCAGCACCCCGAACAACCCGAGCTCCTCCCCCAGCACCGCGAACACGAAGTCCGTGTGGGCGCCGTCCTTCAAACCTCCCCATTTCTGTTTGCCCGCCCCGAGCCCGAGCCCCCACCAGCCGCCGCTGGCCAGCGCGTACAGCGCCGAGAGGGGCTGGGAGGCCAGGTCGGGGTTGGCCTGCGGATCGAAGAAGGCCATGAAACGCGCCATCCGGTTCTCCGAACCCATCACCAGCACCAGCACGACACCGATCGCAGCCAGCAGCGACGGCACCAGGATCCGCAGCGAGGTGCCGACGAAGAACAACAAGGAGAAGATCATGGCACCGAAGATCAACCCGGTTCCAAGGTCCCGCCCGGCCAGGATCAACCCCAGCAGCGCCAACGCCCCCGGAATGAAGGGCAGCAGCAACTGGGCGGGTTCCTTCAGCCTGCGGCGTTTGTTGTGGAACAGGGCGGCCGCCCACAGCACCAGGACCAGTTTCGCGAACTCGGAGGGCTGGATGGTCAGCAATCCCCCGATCCGGATCCAGTTGCGGTTTCCGTTGGTCTCGTACCCCAAGGGAGTCTGGACCAGGATCAACCCGAGCACGGCAGCCGCCCACGCGGGGGCCGCGAGTTTCCGCAGCGTCTCGGGTTTCATGCGGCTGACGGGGATCATCAGGAGCAACCCGACGACCAAGAAGATCAACTGGCGGATCATGTAGTAGTAGGGGGACTCCCCCTGGACGAGAGCGAGCACCGACGACGAAGACAGCACCATCATCTCGCCGATGGCCGTGAGGATGACCGTCGCGAAGACGATGAGGTGGTGATCCGCCATCGGGGACCGGGTCAGCGCCCGCACCACGTTGCCGGACGAACGTCCGGCGGAGGGCGCTTTGGCCATTGGTGTGCCTAACTGCTCGGTGCCTGAAGGCTCCGGACCGCGTCGGCGAAACGCTCACCGCGGTCATCGTAGCCCGTGAACATGTCGAGCGAGGCGCTTCCGGGGCTCAGGAGCACCGCGTCACCCTCACGGGCAAGACGCGCCGCGTGGGAGACCACCTCGTCCATCACACCATGGTCGCTGCTGTCCAGGATGATCACGGGAACATCAGGCGCGTGTCGGGACAATGCATCCGCTATGACCTGCCGGTCGACACCGATGAGGATCGCCGCCCGGATACGGTCGCGATGGGTGGTGATCAGCTCGTCGAAGCTGGTTCCCTTGGTCTGGCCGCCCGCCACCCACACGAATGACGGGAAGGCCCGCATGGCCGAGTCCGCCGCATGCGGGTTCGTTGCCTTCGAGTCATCGATCCAGCGCACGCCGTTGATCTCGGCCACCTCCGCGATGCGATGCCCTGCAAGCCGCAGGTCGCGGAGCCCCTGGGCCACGGATCTCGCCGGCACCCCGAGGCTGCGCACCAGCGCCGCCGCCGCGCAGGCGTTGGCGACGTTGTGCGGGGCGTAGGGCCGCACGTCCGCGACCTTCGCGAGTTCCAGCGCGGAACTGTGCCGCTGGGCGACGAAGGCGCGGTCGACGATCAGGCCGTCCACCACACCGATCATGGAGATCGCGGGAATACCGGTGGTGAAACCGATGGCGCGGGCCCCTTCCGTGACCTCGGCCTCCTCCACGAGACGTTCGGTCTCCGGTTCGGCCACGTTGTAAACACAGGCGTTCGTGACCCGTTCGAAGATCCTTGCCTTGTCGGCCACGTAGCGTTCGTACCCGCCGGGTCCGTTGTAGAACTCGAGGTGGTCCTCGTGCAGGTTCAGCACCGCCGCGGAGTGGAGGGCGACGGTGTGCACCCAGTGCAGCTGGAAGCTGGACAGCTCGACCACCAGCGCGTCGTAGGGTTCGTCGTCGAGGATGGCCTCCACGATGGGGCGGCCGATGTTCCCGACCGCCGCCGCACGCATCCCGGCGGCCCGGAGCATGGACTCGGCCATCTGGGTGGTGGTGGTCTTCCCGTTGGTGCCGGTGACCCCGAGCCACGGGATGGCGCGGTCGGGCTGCTGCATCCGCCAGGCGAGTTCGATGTCCCCCCACACCGGGATGCCGCGCTCCAGCGCCCGGGTGAGCAGCGGGGTGTCGGGACGCCACCCCGGGGATGTGACCACCAGGTCCGTGTCCCCGGGCAGTTCGGCGGTTGCTCCTTTTCCGAGCCGCACCGTGGCGTCGAGGGCCTCCAGGATGGCGGCCTTGTCGGCGTGGGTGTCCGACTCGTCCAGGACCGTGACCCTTGCCCCGAGCGAGAGCAGCCCGTCGGCCGCCGAGTAACCCGAGACGCCGAGGCCCGCAACGACGGCGTGCACCCGGCTCCAGTCACTCAGCCGGTTCGCCGTCAACAGGAACTCCCTCACTGACCAACCACCCATTCCGCGTAGAAGATGCCAACACCAATGGCGACGCAAAGGCCACAGATGATCCAGAACCGGATCACCACCGTGACCTCCTGCCACCCGAGAAGTTCGAAGTGGTGGTGGATGGGCGACATCTTGAAGATGCGTTTGCCCTTCGTCGCCTTGAAATACCCCACCTGGAGCGCCACGGAACCGGCCTCCATGACGAACAGGAACCCCATGATCACCAGCAGCAGCTCCGTGCGGGTCATGATCGACAATCCCGCCAGGGCCGCGCCGATGGCCATGGAGCCGGTGTCGCCCATGAAGATCCGGGCGGGTTTGGCATTCCACCACAGGAAACCGAAACAGGAACCGGCGAGCGCCGTCGAGACCACGGCCAAGTCGTAGGGGTCACGCACCTCGTAGCAGAGAGGGCCGACGCTGGAGACCCTGCCGCACCACTGGTTGAACTGCCAGATGTTGACCAGCGAGAAGGTCGCGAACACCAGTGTCGCGCTGCCCGCGAGCAGACCGTCGAGGCCGTCGGTGAGGTTGGTGGCGTTGGGCCAGGCCATCAACAGGAAGACGATCCAGATCACGGCCAGGAAGAACGGGAGGTGCAGCCAGGGCAGGTCACGCAGGAAGGAGACGAACTCCGATGCGGGGCGAAGACCGCGTTCGTCAGGGAAGTTGAGCGCCAGCACCGCGAAGACACCGCCGATCGTGAACTGTCCGATCAGCTTCCCCCTCGGGGTGAGTCCCAAGGAGCGTTCCTTGGAGATCTTCGCCCAGTCATCCAGGAAACCGAGGAATCCCAGGGCGGTCATGACCCCGACCAGCAGCACCCCGGAGACCGTCACCGATTCCCACAGGATCAGGTGGGCCAGGAAATAGGACAGCACCACGGAGGCGATGATGACGACACCACCCATGGTCGGGGTGCCGCGCTTGGTCAGGTGTTCCTTGGGACCGTCGTCACGAATGAACTGACCGTACTGGCGCCGGGTCAGGAACTTGATGAACTGTGGGGTGACCAGCAATGTCAGCAGGAGGGACAGGCCACCCGCCGCCAGGATCGTTCTCACTTGGGAACGCCTCCGATCCGTTTCGTCACGGCGTCGGCAACCAGTTCCAGGCCCACGCTGCGCGAGCCCTTGACCAGGAGAAGATCCCCCGCGGCGAGATCCACCTGCGAGGCCTCCTCACGGGTGGCCGCCCGGGCCTCGATTCCCCGTTCACGTGCCGCTTCCGCCATGATTCCGGCGTGTTCCCCGACCGCGATCACCTCGTCGATCCCGAGGTCGGCGGCGAGCGCCCCGGCCTCGGCGTGCAGCCCCCCCGATTCGGGGCCGAGTTCGAGCATGTCCCCCAGCACCGCCACAGCGCGGGCCCCGGGATGGCGCCTGCGCTGCCCGGAGATCAGGTTGGCCGCGGTGCGCAGGGCGGCGGCCATCGAGTCGGGGTTGGCGTTGTAGGCGTCGTTCAGGACGATCCGGTCCCGGCTACAGTGCACCAGTTCCATCCGCCAGTCCGAACGGGACTCGGCGGCCGACAGGGCCCCGGCCACCTCCGAGACGGTCATACCGACCGCCAGGCCTGCGGCGGCCGCAGCCAAGGCGTTGGAAACCTGATGTCTGCCGATCACGCGGAGCGAGACCGGGACCGAGACGGTTTCCGATTCCCGGGTGACCGCCAGCGTGAAGGCTGCCCGCGCGGATTCGTCGCACACGACGTCCCGGGCTGCTACCTTCAGGTCCCCCTCGGGCAGGTCGCCCTCCCCGAACCACGCCACCCGCGCCACGGTTGCGTCCCGCATGGCCCGGCAGGCGGGGTCGTCAGCGTTCAGAACCGCCCAGCCCCCGGGTTCCAGTCCTGTGATGATCTCCGACTTTGCTCGGGCGGTCCGCTCAATCCCGCCGAACTCACCCACGTGGGCGCGCCCGACGTTCAGCACCATCCCAACGTCGAGGCCAACCAGCGAGGTGAGCCACTCGATGTGCCCGGCCCCCCGGGAACCCATCTCGCTGACGAGGAATTGCGTCGACCCGTCGATCCGGCATGCCGTAAGCGGCACCCCGATCTCGTTGTTCTGGCTTCCCACCGGGGCCACGGTGGTTCCCCTCGCCTCGAGCACCTGTGCCAGGAGATCCTTGGTGGAGGTTTTCCCGGAGGACCCCGTGACGCCAAAACTCACCATTCCCCGGGCGCGTTCCTCCCGGACCAGCCCCCGCGCCAGCCACGAGAGTCCCTGCACGGTGTCCTCAACCAGGATGTGGGGAACCTCGGCCTCGGTGACGAAACTACCGAGCACAGCTGCTGCCCCTGCGGCCACGGCCTGCGGGGCGAAGGAGTGACCATCGACCCGGGAACCGGGAATGGCGACGAAAAGACTGCCGGGGGTGGCCTCACGATTGTCGAGCACCACGTCGGGACCGACCACGGTGTCATCGCCCACCACCTCGACGGCCGCTGGCTGCATCAGCTCCACCAGCTCGCTGAGCCGCCTCGCCCTCATCGACCACTTCCTTCCATCCGTCGCCAGGCCTCGAGAGCGACCAGGGCATCGTCGAAGGCCACGATCCGGTCACCAATCTGTTGGCCCTGTTCGTGTCCCTTCCCGAGAATCGCCACAACACTATCGCGCCCAGCCGTTGCGAGTGCCAGTTCGATTGCGCTGCCCCTCCCCCCGGCCTCGATGACCCGGGCACGTGATTCCCCAATTCCGGCGAGCATGGCGGCCCGGATCCTGGCTGGGTCCTCGGTGCGCGGGTTGTCATCTGTGATGATCAAGACGTCGCTGCGCTCAGCAGCGGCGCGCCCCATCAAGGGACGCTTGTCGGGGTCCCGGTCCCCACCGCAGCCCACGACGGTTATCACCTCCCCGAATCCCTGGATGGCATCCAGGGTGGCCGCCACGGCCTGCGGGGTGTGGGCGAAGTCCACGATCACGGTGGGGGCCTTCTCGGGCAACGGCAGCACCTGCATCCGCCCGGGCACCTGCGCCCGGGCCAGGCCCGGAAGCGTGGTCCCGGCCGGGATCCCGGCACGTTCGAGCATCGCCACGGCGATGGCTGCGTCCACCATGTTGTGCCAACCGGGCAACGCCAGTTCCACCGTCACCTCCCCCGACGCGGTGCGAAGCTGCGCGCGTCCCCCCAGTGGAAGGACCGGTTCGTAGCCCGCGAGACGGTAGTCCGCCTCCTCGCAGGTACCGACCGTGGCCACCGGTAGGCCGGCTCTTCGAGCCCTGTCGGCGATCCGGCGGCCGTGTTCGTCGTCGATCCAAACCACGGCCGCCCGGGTGTGTCCGGGGGTGAACAACGCGGCCTTCGCCTCGAAGTACTCCTCCATGTTGCGGTGGAAGTCGAGATGATCCCGCCCCAGGTTCAGGAAGGCCGCCACCTCGAATTTCAACGCGTCCGCCCGGGACATGGCCATGGCGTGGCTGGACACCTCGATGGCCACGGCATGCGCGCCCCGTTCCCGCATCAGGGCCAGCAGCGCCTGGAGATCCGGTGAATCGGGGGTGGTGATCGTGGAGCGGCCGGATGGCAACGTCCTGCCGTCCAGGCGGAAACCGAGCGTCCCGATGGTTCCGACACGCCGCCCGATGGCGGCCAGCGTGGCCTCCAGCAAGGCGACCGTGGTGGTCTTGCCGTTGGTTCCGGTGACCCCGAACAACTCGAGTCCACTCGCGGGTTCGCCGTAGACGCGGGCGCTCACCTCGGCCATCACGGGACGCAGCCGGTGGCTGATCAGCACGGGCACCCCCGCGTCCTCCACGACCCGGGCCCCTTCCGGGTCGGTCAGGACGGCAACGGCTCCCCGCTCCACGGCCTGGGTGGTGAACCCGGCCCCGTGGGCGTGGAACCCCGGCAGGGCGACGTAGAGGTCACCCGGGCGGACCATGCGCGAGTCGAGGCAGACCCCGGTGACGGTGACCGGCCCGGCCTCACCCGAGACGCCGAGCCCCGCCACGGCGTCATGCAGGCCGATGGCGGGGACGGACTCCGGTCTGAGCGTTTTCACTCCCACTCCAATGGCTCCTTCGGCGCGGGGGTGCTCGAGGGCGCCACGTTGTAGTTCGGCAGGGCCGTCTGGAGCACGTTGTTGACCACGGGCAGGGCCAGCTGGCTGCCGAGATTGCCGTTTGTCGGCTGGTCGAGCACGACGTAGACCAGCAACTGGGGGTTCTCCGCCGGGGCGATCCCGACGAAGGACGACGTGTAGCCGTTGTAGCACTTGCAGCTGGAGTCGTAGCGCTGGGCGGTGCCGGATTTGCCCGCGGTGCGGTACCCGGGGATCGCGCGTTCCGAACTGACGCTGGTGATGACAGCCTCCATCATGTTGACAACCATGCCAGACGCCTCCTCGGAGATCACGCGGCGCGATGTCGGGGTTGGCAGCGAGATCGGGGTCCCGTCCGCGTTCGCGGCGGAGCGGATGATCTGCGGCTGGTGGTAGGTGCCTCCGTTGACGGCGGCGGAGAGCGCCGCCCCCATCTGCATAACCGAGACGGACAGCCCCTGTCCGAAGGAGATCTGGTCGCGTGTGTAATCGGCCATGTCGGCCTCCGGGAGCGACCCCGAGGTTTCCGCGGGCAGTCCCGAACCCGGGGCCGAACCGAGCCCGAACGAGGCCAGGTACTCGCGCAGTTTCGCCTTGTCCATCTGGCGGGCGAGCTTGATTGTGCCGATGTTCGAGGACTGCGCCATCACACCGCGGGCGGTCAGCTTGAGCCTCCCGTGCTCGAAGGAGTCCTTGACGGTACCGCTCCCGGATGTGATGCTGGCCGGCACGTCGACCTTCGTGTCCGGGGTCACCAACCCCGAATCCGCCAGGGCCGCCATGGTCAGGACCTTCTCGGTGGAACCCGGTTCGTAGGCCTCGGTCACCGTGCGGTTGCCGAGGTTCCCGGCATCGGTGGCGCCGGGGTTGGCGGAGTCGAAGGAGGGCGCCGTTGCCAAGGCCAGGATCTCGCCGTTGTTCGGGTTCATCACTAGAACCGAGCCGGTTTTCGCGCCGGCCTTCGCCATGCCATCGGCCAGTGCCTGTTCCGCGAACCACTGAAGGTCGGCGTCGATGGTCAGCGAGTAGCTGGCGCCGTTGACGGGAGGTGTGAGGACGCTGGTGCCCAACGGGATGCGCCCGTAGGTGGAGCGTTCGTAGACCTCCTGACCGGGGGTCCCAGCCAGCTGCGAGTCGAGCAGCCCCTCGAGTCCCGCAGCTCCCTTGCCATCCCCGTTCACGAAACCGACGACATTGCTCGCGGATGTCCGGTTCGGGTAGGTGCGCAGGGGGTCGTTCTCGGCGAACAGGCCGTACCAGCGGCGTTTGCCGTCCCCGTCTATTCCCTTCTGCATGTCCTCT
The DNA here is from genome assembly GCF_900637725.1 of Arachnia propionica. Classification (GTDB taxonomy): domain Bacteria; phylum Actinomycetota; class Actinomycetes; order Propionibacteriales; family Propionibacteriaceae; genus Arachnia; species Arachnia propionica. The sequence goes on from NZ_LR134406.1 coordinate 2,083,171, forward strand.
TCGATCTTGCTCCAGGTGGCCGCCGGGACGTGTCTGGCGATTTCCGCGTACCTGGTGTCCTTGGCCGACAGGATCTCCAGGTACTTGGATTCGTTGCCCCCGAGATGAGCGGCGAGGATCTTCGCCACGGCCTTCGGCGCCGCATCGGCCTCTTCCTGTTTCTTCGCGCTCACCGGGTAGCGCTTGTCCGCCCCGTTGCTCTGCACCATGTCAGGATCGGCCGTGATGCGCATGGCCGGCTGGGTGGCGGCGAGCACCACCCCGTTGCGGTCGGTGATGGCGCCCCGTTCGGGCAGCAGCTCCCTGGTGTTCTTCATTTTCTCCGCGGCCTGGGCGGCGAAGCTCTGGGCCTCGAGGGCCTGCAGTTGAACGGCGCGCCCTACACAGACCATCACCAGCAGCAGCAAGGCCATCATGAACGCGCGGATGCGCATGCTGGAACGTCCGAGCGGCAACTTCCAGACACGGCGCCTCCCGCGGCCGCGTCTGCGGCCGGCCGGGCGGCGGCTGGGCGGGCGGCGGCTGGGCGGGCGGCGGCTCACCGCTCACCCTCCCCCACCTGAGGGGATGCCTCCTCGGTGGGCGCCGGGCTGGCCGGGGTCGTCTCCTCGGTGGGCGCCGGACTCGCCTGGGGATCCGCGGGCTCGGAGGAGACCGGTTCCGGGGACTGCCTGGCCCCCGACCGCCCGGTCAGGTAGGGGGCCTCATCGCCCTTGACGGGCCGGGGCTGCCCCAGGATGGTGCCCGTGGAGAGGTCGACGAATGCCGGGAACGGGTTGGGAACCATTCCCAGTTCCGAGGCGCGCAGCGCCAACGACCCGCTGCTTGAAACCCCCTGCAGTTCCGTGCGGCGGGCGGCAGCCTCGTAGGACAGCTGGGTGGCCTCCTTCCGGAGATTGGCCAGGTCCCGGGACTGGGCCCCTACCTGGGTGGTCACGACCATGACCAAGGCCATACCCAGTACCACCAGGATCGCGAGTATCAACAGGAACCCGAACGTGGAAACACGGGCCTTGACCGGGGGGACGAGCCGCAAGCGGGGGCGCGATGACTCCCGGGTTGACTGCTCGACTTCGGCGGCAAGAGCGCTCAACTATGCCTCCTTGATTCGGGCTGCGGCGCGTAGCCTGGCGGACGCCGCACGCGGGTTTGATCGGATCTCTTGTTCCGGAGGCCGCTCGGCCCCCCGGGTCAGGAGTTTGAAACGGGGTTTCAGGTGTTCGGGTACGACAGGCATGTCCCTCGGCACCCCATCGGCGGCCAGTGCCGCGAGATGTCGTTTGACCGGCCTGTCCTCCAGGGAGTGGTAGGAAAGCACCACCAACCGTCCCCCGAGGGTGAGGGCGGTGGTGGCGGCGGGCAGGAATCTCTCCAAGGTCGCCAGCTCGTCGTTGACCGCGATCCGGAGGGCCTGGAAGGTGCGTTTGGCGGGATGCCCCGGGGAGTGCCTTGCCGCTGCCGGGATGGCATTCGAGATGACCTCCACCAGCCGACCCGAAGATTTGAAGGGCCGGATCTCCCGTTCCTCCACGACCGCGGCTACGATCCGCTCCGCGAACCTCTCCTCGCCGTAGTGACGCAGGATCCGCACAAGTTCCACCGGGGGGGCGGAGTTGAGCAGATCCGCGGCGCTTCGCCCCTCCCCCCTGCTCATGCGCATGTCGAGGGGGGCGTCCACCCGGTAGGCGAATCCCCGTTCCTCGCGATCGATCTGCAGGGAACTGAGTCCGAGATCGGCGAGCACCGCGTGAACCCCGCCGACGCCGAGATCGGCGAGCACCTCGGGCAGTTCGTCGTAGACGGCCTTCACGAGAGTGGCCCGTTCCGCCAGGGGACCGAGTCGTTCCCGGGCCACGGTCAGGGCATCCGGGTCGCGGTCGATGCCGATGAGCCTCGCCGAGGGAGCGACCTCCAGGACCGCCCGGGCGTGGCCACCGAGCCCCAGGGTGCAGTCGACGTAGACGGCGCCGGGCGAGGTGAGGGCCGGGGACAACAGCTCTACGACGCGGCCGAGCATGACCGGTTCGTGAACATCGTCGCGCGTCTCCACGGTCGTCTCCCTCCAGCTGCCTCGTCGGGTCCTCTTTTATTTCCCTCCCCGGGACGGAGGTTCCTTCACCGGAACCGCACCTGGCCTCGGGGAAGAAAGGCCAGGGTCAGCCCCGGTGATGGACCACCGTCTCGGGAAACCTCACTGCCCCAGCTGGGACAGCAGTTCCGCGTCGAGTTCGGCGAAACCGGATTCCTGCTCCGCCTGGTACTCGGCCCAGTGCTCGGCGTCCCAGATCTCGGCCCTGTTCATGGCGCCGATCACCACGACGTCGCGTTCCAGACCCGCATAGGAACGGAGGATCGGGGGGATCGTGATCCGCCCCTGCCGGTCCGGAACCTCGAAGCTGGCACCCGCGGTCAGCATGCGCTGATAGTCACGAACCTGCTTCAGCGTGGAGGGTGCGGCACTCACGGGCGCCATGAGCGCCTCGAAGGTGTCCTTGGGATAGACGGCAAGTGCCCGTTCCTGTGTGCGCGTCACGACGAGTCCCCCTTCGAGGGCCTCCCGAAACCTCGCGGGAAGGATCAAACGCCCCTTCTCGTCCAATTTCGGCGTGTACGTGCCAAGGAACAACCGGAAACCCCCTCTCCTCCACAAAGCCCCCACTTCGCTCCACTTACCACCACATTACCCCACTTTCCCCCACCTGAGGCGTGTCCTCTCCACCAGGTGTGTCAGGCCAATCCCGTTGGGCGTGTTTGAACGATGCCCTAGGCTTCTTCCACGTCAGGAAAGCGTCGCGAGTCCCGAGGAGCCCCATGACCCAGACCGCTGCAACTCCCTTGGCGCTGGCCGAGGTGAGTGCGCTGGCAAATCAGGTGAAACAGTCGATAGGCAGCGTCATAGAGGGCAAACCACACCAGATACACATGGCGGTCCTGGTGCTGCTCGCGCAGGGGCACCTTCTTCTCGAGGACGTTCCCGGGGTCGGCAAGACCGTCCTTGCCAAGGCCCTCGGACGTTCCATCTCAGGGGTGGTCAGCCGCATCCAGTTCACGCCCGATCTGCTTCCGAGCGACGTCACCGGCGTGTCGGTTTTCAACCAGCAGACCCACGAATTCGAGTTCAAGCCCGGTGGCATCTTCGCCAACATCGTGTTGGGCGACGAGATCAACCGGGCCTCGCCGAAGACCCAGTCGGCCCTGCTGGAGGCCATGGCCGAGGGACAGGTCTCCGCGGACGGGCAGACTTACCGGCTCAAGCAGCCCTTCATGGTGGTGGCCACCCAGAACCCGATCGAGATGGAGGGCACCTATCCCCTTCCCGAGGCCCAGCGCGACCGCTTCATGGCGAGGATCGAGATGGGATATCCCGGGCACCAGGCGGAAATGGCCATGCTCACCACCCAGGCGGGGGGCGACCAGCTCGCCACCGTCCGGCCCGTGACGGATGTCGCCCACGTGGAGCGGGCCATCGCGACCATGCAGGGAATCTACGTCGCTCCCGTGATCAACGACTACATCGTGCGACTGGTGGGTTCCACCCGCAGCAACCCGGAGCTCCGGCTCGGCGCCAGCCCCCGCGCCTGCGTCCATCTGATGCGAGCCGCCAGGGTCGAGGCTGCCCTCCAGGGACGCGACTACGTGATCCCGGAGGACGTCGCCACCCTGGCCGTCCCCGTGCTGGCCCACCGGGTGCTGTTGACGGTGGACGCACAGGTAGCCCGCCAGTCGAACGAAACCGTCATCGAGCACATAGTCGCTGCCACCCAGCCGCCGCGCCGGGGTTGACATGCGGGGGTTCCGTTTCGGCCTCACGGGACGCGGCCTGGCGATGCTGGTGTTCGGTGGCCTCATCGCAACGGGAGCGTCCCTGATCGGGGAACCCGACCTGGCCTGGGTGGGGGTGTTCGTGACCTGCCTGCCCGTGGTGGGGTTGGTGGTCGTGCTGGCCCTGCCGCCCCGTCTGACCTGCGAACGCTCCGTAGCGCCCGATTCCCTGCCCGTCGGGGAGATGGCCCGGGTGCGGCTTTCGGTCACGAGCAACAGGACGGCCTCTTTCTCCGCGCTCGGTTTCCGCGACCGGCTCCCGGATGCGCTGGGCCGGGACGCGACGTTCGAGCTGATCCGTGGCCTCGGCCGCTGGCGCCAGGCCGCGGGGTACGACGTGGCCACCCGGCAGCGCGGCCACTTCCAGATCGGCCCCCTGAGAGTGCGCAACCTCGACGCCTTCGGGGTGGCCTGGCGCAGTTGGCAGGCGACCGGGGACACCACGTCGCTGCGCGTGACGCCGAGACTGTGGGCCCTGTCCCTCCCCAAGGGCGGACGGGCCTCAGGGGCCAGCGGGGACGCCACCCCCCAGCGCATCGGGAACGCGGGCACCGACGACGTCCTGGTGCGCGAACACCGCCACGGAGACGGGATGCGCCGCGTGCACTGGAAGATGAGCGCAAAACGCGGGGAGCTGATGGTCCGGTTGGAGGAACAGCCCTGGGACCCCGCCATGACGATCATCGTCGACACCCGGGTGGCGGCACACATCGGCAGCGGCCCCGAGTCCACCCTCGAATGGGTGCTGTCGCTGGGTGCGTCGCTGGCCACCGAGCTGCTTCGCGACCGGCTCCGGGTCAGCCTTCTGGGCGCCGATGGGGTGATCTTCCGCCCCATAAACGGAGAATCCACGGGGGCGGCCACCCGCCTGCTGGCCACCGTCACCGACGTCGAACCGTCCGGGCGCGCCTTCCTGGAGGACTGTCTAGCCGACCCGGACGCCCTGGGCACCGCACGGACCGTGGTTGCCGGGCTCGGGTTGCTCCACTCCCGCGATGCAGCAGCACTGGTGGCCGCGACCGCCCGGGTGGCCGACATCGACGCGCTGGTTCCCGACGCCCGGGCCTTCCGTCTCCCCGCGGACGTGGTGGTCGCCCACGAGAAGGCCTGCCGGCTGCTGACCACATCCGGGTGGAATGTGGCGACCTTCGGTCCCGAGGCCACCGTGCCCCAGGGCTGGGGCAGGCTCGTCGCCCAGCGGGAGGCCCGATGAGAAGCCGCTCCTCCGCACTCCTGCCCCTGGTGATCTCGGCAGCGGTGGCCCTGTCCATGTCCTCCCTCGGTCCCCTGCTCACCGCCCCGGTGCTCTCCTTGTCCCTGTTTCTGATCACCGGGGTCCCCGGCCTGATCGCCGCCGCGGCCTCGCTGCTGCGCCTGGGACGTTCCTGGCCGGCGGTGCTGGCGGCCCTGTCCGGGACGGGCCTGCTGATCTGGCTGGGAACGAGAGCCACACCGGGCAGCACCCCCCTGACCGGGATACCGGACCTGTTCACCAGCGGTTTCCAGGTTCTGCGGGAGTCGCGACCGCCGATGCCAGACCATCCTGCGTTGGGTTGGCTGCTCCTGTTCATGGCCTTCGTGCTGTGGCTGGTCTCCTACGTGCTGGCCGAGTCCCTGGAACAACCGGCCTGGGTGATCGCCCCTCTGGCTCTGCCGTACAGCATCGCGGCGCTGGTGTATCCCGCGGAGCTGGGCGTCACCGGTTTCCTGCTGGTCGCGGGCGGTTACGTGGCTGTCCTGCTCACCGCAGGGGGGCCGGGACTCACCGGCGGTGGGCTGGGATTCCAGCTGGCGCGCTGGATCGTCGGCCTGATCGCGGCCACGGCGGCAACGGCTCTGACCCTGGGGGTCACATCCGTCCTGCCCATGGGCCAGAAACAGCCCTGGCTGAACAACGGCATCGACAAGCCCATCCAGCTCAGTGACCCGACCATCGAGCTGAGCCGCAACCTGCAGCGCCCAAGCCCCGTGGACGTTCTCACCTATCGCTCCAGCGACCAGAAACCCCACTACCTGCGCACCACCGCTCTGACCCGCCTGACCACGGAAGGGGCGCAGCTGGAGTCCATGCGGCTGCGCAGCTCGGGCATCGGCGGGGCCTACGACGCCCCCGGGGAGAAGGTTGATGTCGACGTCTCAATGCGTTTCCCCTCCCAGTACCTGCCCGCCCCGTTCGCCGTCGACGGTTTCGACGCCCCCGGGAAGTGGGGCTTCGACCAGAACACCCTCTCGGTGGTCGCCACGGGCGACCAGGGAACCGACCAGACCACGAATCTCGACTACCGGGCCACCTCGGTGATCCCCGACGGGAGTTCGTCCCTGCCCACCGCCCGCGCGGGATCGGATCCGGCAGGCGGGGAGACCCTGAAGGTGCCGGAGGGCATCTCGGACGGGGTGCGGAACCTGGCGGCCAAGATCGCCGGCAATGCTGCAACCGACGGCGCCAAGGCGAAGGCCATCGAGGAATACCTGACCTCCGACAGATTCACCTACACCCTCCAGGCCCCCTCCTCGACGGGGGTGGACGCCATCAGCGCCTTCCTGCTGAACGACCGCTCCGGCTACTGCATCCATTTCGCCACATCCATGGCGGTGCTGGCCCGGATCGAGGGCATTCCGTCGCGTGTCGCGGTCGGGTTCACGGGTGGTGTCCCCGACGGGGATGGCTACAAGGTGACCACTGACAACATGCACGCCTGGCCCGAGCTCTACTTCGAGGGGCTTGGTTGGGTGCCTTTCGAACCGACCAAGTCCATCGGTTCCTCCAACACGGGCGAGAACCCTCCGCAGAGCTCACCGAGCCCGGATCCCAGCGTTCCCCCGAGCACCGGGGCCGAATCCCCAGAACCCCAACCCACCGAACCGACGCCGACGCTCGCGCCGTCCCCGGTTCCCTCTCCCGGCGACGGGGCCCAAGGCACCGGCGCGGAAAGCTCCGGGAACTGGGGCTGGTTGCTCTGGGGGTTGCCCGTGCTCGTGCTGCTGGCCTCACCCGCCGTGGCGCGGTTGTTGATCAGGGGATGGCGCCTGCGTGGCGGACAGCCACCGGCCAGCGCCGCAGCCGCGGCGTGGCGTGAACTCGCTGGCACCCACAGGGATCTGGGCCGGGAGTTCCCGGCGGGCTCCCCCGTCGAGGCCGCCAAGACCATGGAATCCGGTCTTCCCGCCGCCGCTGCGGCGCACCTGCTCGAGGTCGCCGAGGTCGCACAACGCAGCCAGTTCGCCCGCGAGACCCCACCGGTGGATCAGCTTCCCGGGCGGGTGAAACTCCTGGTCCGCGAGCTCCGCAACGACACCCCCGCGCCCAGGCGTCTGCTGGCCTTCCTGCTCCCGGCGTCCCTATGGCGGCCGAGAAGCGCAGGCGGCGGAAAACGCGGGCGAAAATCGCGATAGCCTTTTCCCACCCATACGGTGGGGCACCTACAATGGGGGTGGGTAAGCTGCCCTGAGGAACTAGGACGGGAGACCACGATGGCTTTGTCTGAGCAGGAGCAGAAGCGCCTGGACCAGCTTGAGGCCTCGCTGCTCGCCGATGACCCGAAATTCGCGGACACCTTGAGGGGAACTCCCCAGTTCCGCGTCCAGCGTCGTCGCGCGGCCTTGGCGGGCGTGGTTTTCGTGGCTGGGCTGACCGCCCTGGTGCTCGGGGTCCAGTTCCAGCCCGTGATATCCATCATCGGTTTCGTGATGATGCTCGCCTCGGCCATCACCGGAATCAGCGCTTGGTCCAGGGTCGAGGCCCAGGAGGAGCCAACGCGTTCCTCCAGCAAGTCCAGCCATCCCTCCTCCGGAACGGATTTCATGAACAAATTGGAGGAACGCTGGCGCAAGCGTCAACAGGGCGGCGATCTCTGAATCGTGGCAGATACCCGATTCCCCCCATCGCCCGGATTCACCGTCATCAGATATCGGCTGGGAAACGGCCTCGAACTCGCCCTGCTGCCCGATCCGACCGCCCCGGCCGTGGCGGTCAACCTCAGTTTCCAGGTGGGTTCCGTTGACGAACTCCCGGGCCGCACCGGCTTCGCCCACCTGTTCGAGCACCTGATGTTCCAGGGTTCGGCCAGGGTGGCGCCGGGAGAACACATGTCCGTGATCGAAGCGGCGGGGGGAAACGTCAACGCCTTCACTTCCACCGACCGCACGGTCTACCACGAATGCGTGCCGACGGGGGCCTTGGAGATTGTGCTGTGGCTGGAGGCGGACCGCCTTCGCAGCCTCGCGGTGACCCAGGAGAACCTCGACGCCCAGCGCGACGTGGTGACCCAGGAAAAACGCCAGCGCTACGACAACCGGCCGTACGGGGACCTGCTGGCGGGGCTGGTTGGACAACACTTCGGGCCCAGGCATCCCTACGGGCACCTGCCCATAGGTTCCATGAAGGACTTGGCGGCCGCGAGCCTGGCCGACGTCACGGCCTTCCATTCAAGGTGGTACCGCCCCTCGCACGCGAAACTGGTGATCTGCGGCTCCCTGGACCCGGACGAGACCATCGACCTGGTCGAACGGTATTTCGGTGACCTCGAGGACCTTTCCCCACCGCCCCGGGAAACCATCACCGAATCCCCCCTGCCGGGCGGGGTCATCACCCTGACAAGCGACGTTCCCCATCCCCTGCTGCACTGCTCCTGGCAGGCCCCGGCAGCCGACGACCCCGACCTGCTGGCCCTCGAACTGGGGTTGTCCGTGCTCTCCGACGGACACGCATCCCGCCTCCACCGCCGGCTGGTCAGGGAACGTGGCATCGCCCACGAGGTGCACGGCGCGCTACTGGGTCATCTCCGTTCGCCCTCCATCGCATCCCTGAGCGCGAGACCCGCAGACGGGGTGGGCACCCAAGAACTGGCCGAGGCGATCCTGGAGGAACTCGCCATCCTGGATACCCCCTCCGAGCAGGAACTGGAACGGGCGAAAGCCCAGTACGAACGCGGCTGGCTCCTGGAGCTCGCCGCCGTCGAGGACCGCGCGGAGGCCGCCGCCGACACATGGACGACCCTGGGTGACCCGGCGCTGATCAACCACAGACTGACTGACCTCGCGGCCGTGACCCCCGGCGAGGTGTCCCGGGTGCTTGCCAATCGTCCGGCACCCAGCCAGTTGCACTACCTCCCGAAGGCTGCATCGTGATCCGTCCCGCCATCACAGAACCCCGCCCCTGGCGTTTCCCGAACCCTGCCCGTTCCTCCCTCGGCTCGGGGCTGGGACTGGCGTTCATCGACCTGCCGGGACAGGCCCTGGCCTCCGTTGAACTGGTGCTACCCACCCCGCTGGAGGCCGAGCCACGGGAACTGGAAGGGGTGGCCACCGTGGTCCTGCACGCCTGCGACGAGGCCACCGTCACCCTGCCCGACATCGTGGAGAGGCTGGAGCTGCAGGGGGCGGCGCTGCTCGGGCGCTCCACTTGGGGCTACACCCGGCTGGGTGTGAGCGCCCCGGCTCGCCGCCTGCCGAAGGTGCTGGAGCTGTTCGCCTCCGTGGTCAGGGAACCGGCCTTCGACGAACCTGACCTGGCCCACCACGTCGAAACCCAGGTGGCCGCCTGGAAAACGAGGATGGCCTCCCCCACCGCCGTGACCCGCGAGGCCCTGCGGACCTCGTTGTTCGGCCCGGATCAGCGGGAGGGACGTCCCATCGCAGGTTCCCCCGAAACCCTGGGGGCGATCGACCAGGATGCGGCCCGGAACTGGCACGAACGCGCCTGGGTGCCCCAGGGTGCGACCCTGATTCTCGCCGGCGACCTGACCGGTCTGGACACCGACGAACTCACGGCCCCCCTGGAGGCCTGGCGTGGCGTTCGCACCCCGGCCCCGGCCCCCCAGGGAATCCCCGGCAGGCCCGGAATCGTGCTGGTAGATCTCCCGCAGGCCGCCCAGACCGTGGTGCAGGCGTTCGTCCCGACCCCCGGGCGTGACGCCCCGGAGTGGGCGGCGCTGAAACTGGGCGGACACATCATGTGCGGAGCCTTCGCCAGCCGGCTCAACCTTGAGCTCCGCGAACGCCTCGGCTACACCTACGGTGTTTCGGGAGGGGTGTCGGCACGCCGCACCGGTGGTTCCTTCGTCGTTGAGACGGCCTTGAACAGCAACGCAGCCGCCGACGCCGTCGCCCGGCTCCTGGACGCGCTCACGCTGCAGGTACCCTTCACCGAAGGCGAGGTCCTGGACGCCGCCCGCTACCTGGTGCAGGCCTCCCCGCTCCAGTACGAGACGGCCGCCGACATCACGGTCCAGACCGCGGCCCTGATCGCCGCGGGTTTCGATCCGGATTTCGTGAACCGGCACCGCGCGGCGCTGTCGGGCGCGACGGCCGGACAGGTCAACTCGGCCTGGTGGGAGCACATCCGCCCCGAAAACATCACCATCGTGATCGGCGGCCCCGCCCGGCTGCTGGAACCCGGTCTGAGGGCCGCCGGAATCGAGGCCGAGATCACCGGTTGAGCAGTTCGAGGGCCTGTTCCGTCTTGGCCTTGGCCTCGTTGGTCTTCTGCTGGTAGGTGCCCAGGTCACCTGATTTCAGGGCCTGATCGGCAGCCACGAACAGGTCTGTGCTCTCCTTCAGCAGCGCCTTCGCCCGTTCCTTGGTGTCCTCCCCGGAAGCCGGCGGGGTCTGCTGCCCATTCGGGGGGGGTCTCCACGGGTTTCTCCCCCGTCTCGGCCCCGGCATCACCCTGGAACACCTGATCGAGGGCGGCCTTCAGGGTGTCACCGATCCCGACATGTTCACCGAAACGCGCCACGACGAAACGCAGCGCCGGGTAGCCGCCGCTGGTGGTGCTGGTCTGGGTGTAGATCGGCTGGACGTACATCAGGCCGCCGCCCACCGGGATGGTGAGCAGGTTCCCGTAGATGGCGCTCGTGTTGCCCTGCCGGTTGAAAGGAAGCAGCCGCTCCGCCACGGCCTCGTTGGTCGAGATCGCGTTGAAGGTCTGACCCGGCCCTGGAATCTGCTTGGCGTCCGACAGCTTCAACGCCCGCAGCTGCCCGTAGTTCGGGCTGGTCGCATCCGCGTTGACGGCCATGTAGACCGAGAGGTTCTCGCGTCCCCGCGGGACGAAAACCGTCGTGTTGGAGTAGTGCGCCTGCTCCTCGCCCGGCCACTTGATGGTCAGGAAGTAGGGGGGTTCCTTGGTTCCGCTCTCGCCGCCCTTGACGGGATCGGTCGGCACCTCCCAGATGTCCGACTGCTGGAAGAAGGTGTACGGGTTGGTTGTGTGGTAGAGCCCCAGCATCTGGCGCTGCACCTTGAACAGGTCCTGCGGGTAACGCAGGTGGGCCATCAGCTCGGGGCCGATCTCGGATTTCGGGGTGATGAGCCCCGGATAGACCTTGGACCAGGTCTGGAGGATGGGATCCGACTCGTCCCAGCCGTAGAGGGTGACGGTGCCGTCGTAGGCGTCCACCGTGGCCTTGACCGAGTTGCGGACGTAGTTGACCTGTGTTCCGGAGGACGTGCGGTCACCGCCGGTGCGGGTGTCCTTGGTGGCCTGGGTCCAGTCGACCCGGGTCGAGTTCGGGTAGTCGGCGGTGGTGGTGTACGCGTCGATGATCCAGACGATGCGCCCGTTGACCACCGTCGGGTAGGGGTCGGAGTCCACCGTCAGGAACGGCGCCACCTCCTTGACCCGGTCCACGGGAACCCGGTTGAACAGCAACCGCGAGTTGGAGTTGACCCTCTCGGAGAGCAGCAGGTTGATATCCCCGAAACGCACTGCGAACGCGGCCTTGTTCAGGAAGTTGCCGACGGGAACGCCACCGCTTCCCTGATAGGTGTACTTGGTCTCGGTGTGTTCCTGCCCGCCACCGGGGGTGTCGAGCTCAACCGGATCCGCTCCCTCGGGGGCCCCGGCGATGACCCAGTGCTTGGATTCCTCACCGAAGTAGATGCGGGGTTGTTCCTGCTTGATCAGGCCTTCGGTCGGGATGCCTCCCGAGAAGTAGGTGGGTTCTCCGTTCGACTCACGCCGGTTGCCGTAGGCCGCCACCAGGCCGTAGCCGTGGGTGTAGACCGTGTGCATGTTGTTCCAGGTGTTGCCCGCCTCGACGGCGTTCAGGTCGAGTTCGCGTGCGGCCACCACGGAGTCCGTCTCCTTGCCGTCCACGTTGTAGCGGTCGACGTCCAGGGTCTTGGGGAAGCGGTAGTAGCCGCGCACCTGCTGGAGTTGCTCGAAGGTCGGGGCGATGATGGCCGGATCCATCAGCCGGATCGCGGGCAGCGCCGCAGCGTCGGTGCGCAACTGGCCGGCGCTCACGCTGTCCACGGCCTCGTAGTCGGTGATCTGCACCGCGTTGATGCCGAAGGCCCCGCGCGTCGCCTCAATGTTGTTTGCTATCCAGGGGCGCTCCAGATCGGGTTCGTTGGGTTTGACCACGAAATTGCGGACCCCCCACGGATATACGGCGGTGAGGATCATCGCGGAGATCACCAGCAGGCCCACCGCGATACCGGGCACACTCCACCTGACCCGCCATGCGTTGTAGAAACACAACAGGGCGCAGATCCCCGCTATCGCGGCGACGATCAAACTGGCCGGGATCCGGGAGGTCGCATCCGTGTAGTTGACGCCCGTGAACAAATTGTTCTGGCTGGTCAGGTAGCCGTAGCGGTCGAGGAAGGAGGCCACCCCGTAGAACAGCAGCGCCACCCCGAGCAGGATGGAGACCTGCCGCTGGGCAGCCCTGCCCGCGGCCTTGAGGTTCCCCGTTTTCCGGAAGGCCGTGGAGTTCATGGCCCCGGTGAGGAAATGAACCAGCAACGACCCGACGAGACAGACCACCACCATGAAACTCACGTAGCTCAGCACGAATCGCCACCAGGGCAGCTGGAACACGTAGAAGGACGCATCCAACCCGAACACGGCGTCGGGAGTGCCGAATTCGGTGGCGCGGGTCCACGCCAGAAAGGTCTGGGACTGGCTGGCGGCAACCCCACCGCCCAGCAGGCCGGCCACGACGGAAGGCAACAGTATGAGGGTCCGGGAACGCTTGTCCAGGCTGTCACGCAGCTGAAGCAGCAACTCGGAATCCAGGTTCGCGCGCCGAACCGGGGGACGCAGCCGGTAGGCCAGCACCAGGGAACCGAACAACCCGCCGCCCATCAGCAACCCGAACCCCAGGAACAACCCCACCCGGGCGGCCAGCTGGGTGGTGAACACCGTCGAGGCGGACACGCTGCTGAACCATAGGTAGTCCGTGTAGAACCGGGAGGCCAGCACCACCAGCAGGGCCAGGACCCCGAAGATCAGGATGGAGATCAGCAGCGGGCTCCGGCGCTTCTCGGTGTCGGCTTCGGCTTCCGCGCTCATGCGTTTTCCTCCTTGAACGTTGCCAGCAGGGCATCGGCCAGGCCGGGGACGAGGTCCTCGGCCCCGAGCAGGTCTTCCGGGTTGCTGAGGACGCGGGCCAGGCCGTGCCGCGACCCGTCGCGCAGCGCACCGACCACCACCCGGACGTCGGTGCGGGCCTCGTGGTTGTTCACGAACTCGATGGCCTCGTCGGGGTCGGCGGGCACTTGGGACTCGAACCGGGGTGGCAGGAAAGCGCGTTCCATCGCGATCGCGCATCCGGTCACGGTCGCCGGCCAGGTCAGGCGCGCCAGCCGCGCGGCGATGTCACCGCCGAGCTGGAAGTCCTCCTGCTCGACGGCGGTCAGCGCATCCGCCGCGGTCTGGGTGACCTTTCCCCGCAGCTGCGGTTCCAGATCGAGCAGCGTCGCAGTTTCCACCAGCGCGAAGAGCCGCGCGGGCTGATCCCATCCGAGCTCCGAGACGTGACGTTCGATGTCGGCCAGGGCCGCGATCAGGCGGCTCGGATCCACCTCAGCCACAGCTGGGCACCTCCTGTGTGGATTGTCCTTCGTTGACCAGCTGCAGCACAGCGATCGCGTCCTTGAGGGTACCCACGGGCACCAGCCTGAGATCGGTGCGCAGATCCCCCAGGTCGGCGCAGTTGCTGGCCGGCATCAGGAACAGCTTCGCCCCGGCGGCCTCTGCGCCTTTGATCTTCTCCCGGATTCCGCCGATGCCGTACACCTTCCCCGCGGCATCCACCTGACCGGTGCCCGCCACCACCCGTCCCTCGCGCAGCACCCCGTCGGTGATGCGGTCGTAGATGGCCAGGGCGAACACCAGGCCCGCGGAGGGGCCGACGATGCTGGAGTCGATCCGGTAGGAGATCGAGGGTGCGTAGCGGTAACCGATCGAGAGCGAGATCCCGAGGTAGGGGGCACCATCGCGTTCCGTGACCGTCGTCACCGTGACGTTCTCGCTGTTGCCGCCGCGCATCACCCTGAACACGATGGGATCCCCGACGGCCCTGGTCTGGATGGCGGTTTTCACCTCTTCGTTGGTGGTCACCTCGCTGCCGTCCACGGCCTCGATGAGGTCGCCGGGCCGCAGCTGCCCGTTCGCGGGCCCGGACAAACTGACCGAGGACACCATCGGCATCTCGGTGACCGCCTGCCCCGCGGCCCTGAGGGCGGCGACGATGGCGTTGACGCGGGAGGAGTCCATCATGGCGACCGCCTCGTTCTGCACCTCGGCGTTGGATTTGCCGGCCGGGTACACGACCTCACGCGGCAGGGCGTCCGAGTCGGCGGCGATGTGCGCCAGCAGCGCCTCGGGAAGGCTGATGCCGGAATCGACCCGCGTGGTGGAGACCGTGGTCATCAGCAGCTTGCCGCCGCTGTTGCTCGTTGGGATGCCGGAGATCTCGATGAGCGGCCCCTCATCGGTGCTTCCCATCACGTCGACGGTCTGCCCGGGACGCCAGGTCACGAACGGCACCGGGATCAGGATCAGACCGGCGGCGAGCAGCACGAACAGCGCCGAGGACACGACGGCCACCATGTTCCGAGACAACTCTCGCCCCTCCTTGCCTGCCGTACGGGTGGCGACAAGCCTACCAAGTGGAGTTGACCGGGTCGTCAGCCCGGATTTCCTTGATCCCGTAGGGTTGAATGGTTTCCGAGAATCGGTTTTCCCGTGTGAAAGGCCTGATGCCCAATGTCAACTCCCGGAGGGTTCGATTTCGAACAGCTCAGACGCATGATGGAGCAGCTCGGCCTCAACGCCGAGGACCTGGATATCAACGAGTTGATGAAACAGATGCAGCGGCTGCAGGCATCCGGTGGGATCAGATTCGGCATCACCCCGGCCGCCCAGGACCCGGATGCCGCCTGGAGGACCACGATCACCGCGGCACGTCATCTCGCCTCGGAGCTGGGCCCTGACCCGTCCCTCTCGCCCGGGGAGAAACTCGCCATCGTCGATGCGGAACGGCTGGCCCAGTCCTGGCTGGACCCGGTGACACGGTTCGCCTCGTCCGGGACGCCCCCGGTCACGCTGCGCCGCGAGGACTGGATCGAATCCACCTCCGCGGGGTGGCGGCGCCTGGTCGAACCGATCATCGACGGGCTCGCCGACGCGCTGCAGCGCGGCACCGCGACCCCCGAGGATCCGCAGTTCGCCGACCTCTCCTCGATGCTCGCCCCCATGATGCGGACCTCGGCGTCGCTGATCTACCGCGACCGGCTGGGCAAGGTGCTGGCCTCGGTCGCCGGCTCCACGCTCACCGGCTCGGAGGTCGGGATCTCCCTGGCCCAGGGCTCGGCGGTGACAGTGCTGCCCGCGAACATCGCCGAGTTCACCCGCGATCTCGACCTGCCGGACGGCGATGTCATGCTCTACCTGCTGCTGCGCGAGGCCTCGAGGCAGCGGCTGTTCCACGGGGTCGGGTGGCTGTCCCCGCAGCTGGATGCGCTCCTGGCCCACTACGCCCGCGAGATCCGGATCGATTTCGAGGCCTTGTCCTCACAGTTGGACATCGGCGGCGAGGAAGTTTCGCTGGAGGACATCGTCGCCGTCGGGGAGAAGGTGCGCGGTTCGTTCTTCAAACCCGCCAGCACCGAACTGCAGCTGGAGATCCTGGGCCGCCTCGAGGTGTTGCTGGCGCTGATCGAGGGCTGGGTGGATCACGTCACGAACCGCGCCGCCTCGAGCTGGATGACCAATTCCGCGCAACTCGACGAGGTGGTGCGTCGGCGCCGCGCCTCCGCGGGACCCACCCGCGAAGTGTTCCAGGACCTACTGGGACTGGAGTTGCGTCCCCGCCTGGTGCGTGACGCGGAAAACCTGTGGGCGGCCATGGAACACCGCCACGGGGCCACCGAACGCGACGGGGTGTGGCAGCATCCCGACATGTTGCCGACCGCCCGGCACCTGGAGGATCCCCTCTCCTACGTGCACCCGGCCCACCGGGGAGACGACGATGGCGACTTCGACGCGGAGCTTCGCAAACTGCTTGGCGAGTAGCACTTGACTAAAGTGCCCTCCACGCGGTTGACTATGTACCACGGTACCCGCCCGGGTCGGTTCGCAGGGGAAGGCGAGCCCCCGGGCGGGGCCTTTTTCATTCCCCCGCCGGGTCCGCATCTCTCGCGCCGTGTTCCGCCACGATCCGCAGCACGTCCGCACCGAACCGGTCCGCCTTCACCGCGCCGATGCCACTGATCCGCAGCAGCTGGGCACGATCCACCGGTTCGGCCTCGGCGATGGCCTGCAGGGTGGTGTCGGTGAAGATCACGAAGGCCGGTTGGGACGCGGCATTGGCGGTCTCCAGCCGCCAGGCCTTCAGGGCGGCCAGGAGTTCCTCGTCGAAGGGCGCCTCGCAACCGGCGTGGCGCCCCAGTTTGCGTTCGGCGGCGTCAGTCAGCTGCTCCCGGCAGACGAAACAGGTCCGGGAACGCACGCTACTGCGCCCGGATCTGCCGGTGCGGGGGGCGGGAACCTGCTCCTCGGGCACGAGGCCCGTCAGGAAACGAGAACGCACACCCCGGCCGCGGGAAGGTTTGCCGGGCCACGAGACCCGGAGCCGCCGACGGGCCCGTGTGACCGCGACGTGCAGGAGCCTCCGTTCCTCCGACAGCGCGGGTTCCTCCTGGCTCAGGGCGAAGGGAACCATGCCCTCGCGCACCCCGACCACGGCCACCGCATCCCATTCGAGTCCCTTGGCGGCGTGCATGGTCGCCAGCGTGACGGCGCTGGTGGCGGGCGGGGTCTCGAGGTTGGCGTGATCGTTCAGCCAGGCGGTGAACTCGGGGACGGTCCAGTTCGGGGCGGCTTCCTGGGCGTCGCGGATCATCTGCGCCAGGGAGTTGATGGACTCCCAGCGTTCCCGCTGCGCACCCATTCCCGACGGGGCCTCCGGGTTCCATCGCAGCTCGGCCAGCACCTCATCCAGCAGCTCCCCCGGGTGGGTTCCGGGATCCCGCTGCGCGGCGCGGTGCAGCCGGTTCACCGCGTCGCGCACCTCGGGACGCTCCCAGAACCGGTCAGTGCCCTTGACCTGGTAGGGAATCCGGGCGGCGTCCAGGGCGGACTCGAAAACCGGTGACTGCGCGTTGATGCGGTGGAGCACCGCGCACTCACCCCACGGGGTGCCCTCGGCGTGCCGTTCCCCCAGCCAGGCGACCACGGCCCGGGCCTCGTCCTCCTCAGTGCCGTCGGCGTGGAACTCGGGGGGCGGTCCCTCGGGGCGCGTGGGATGCAGGTCCCCCGCGCTGGGATGGCGACGCACTATGCGGTTCGCGAGCTGGACGATGCCAGGGCTGGACCGGTAGTTGCGCACCAGCCTCACCTGACGGGCCCCGGGATGTTCGGAGGCGAAACCGGTCAGGCAGTCCGCCCTGGCGCCGGCGAAACCGTGGATGGCCTGCTGGGGATCACCGACCACGCAGATGTCGGGGCGGCCATCCACCCACAGCGACACCAAGCGGTGCTGGATCGCGGAGACGTCCTGGTACTCGTCCACCACGAAGTGCCGGTAGGCGTCCCGGATCTGCTCGGCGACGGCGGGGTGTTCCACCAGCAACGCGGCCGCGCACAGGAGGATGTCGTTGAAATCCACCACCCCGGCGCTGGTTTTGTGTTTCTCGTATGCCTCCATCACCTGGGCCACGCGTTCGGGTTCCACCCCCGCGACCTCACGGCCGCGGGCGAGCCGGGCGTAGCGGCCAGGGGAAACGTTGCTGGACTTGGCCCAGCCGATCTCTCCGATCAGGTCCCGCACCAGGTTCGTGTCGGCGTTGCCGAGCACCCGGTTCGCGGCCCGCCCCACCAGCGGGAAGGGGTTGTCCAACAGTTCCGGGAACTCGGAACCGTAGGCCGTGGGCCAGAAGTAGCGGCACTGGCTGAGCGCAGCGGCGTGGATGGTCCGGGCCGAGACCTTGCGCACCCCGAGCCCCGCCAGCCGCGACTTCAACTCGCCTGCCGCCCGCGTTGTGAAGGTGACCGCGAGGGTCGCGGCCGGGGCGTAACGCCCCTCCCGGACGGCGTGGGCGACCCGGTGCGTGATCGCCCGCGTCTTCCCCGTCCCCGCCCCCGCCAACACCACCAGCGGCCGGTCCAGCAGCGTCGCCACCCGCCGCTGCTCGGGGTCAAGGGCGTCGAGGATCGGGTCAGTCACGAGGACCATTCAAACAGGCCGCACCGACAAAACCTGGCCGGCGTCCCACCCCTAAGGTTTTGCCGGTGGCGCGCACTAATGTGATCGGTCGCGGGGAAGGAGAGGATCATCGCAGTGGACAGGAGATCGGCCGAGTGCTGGGAGGAGTTGATCGACGCCCTGGCGGCGTGGCTGGACGAACTGCGCCCCGGGCCGCTGGAACGGGTGCGGATCATCACTTCCTCGGCCGCCACCGCACGCCTGGCGGGACAGGCCCTGGCCGCCCGGATCGGCATCCTGGCAGGGGTGGATCTGATTCCGGCCGACCGCTGGGTGGCGCAGCTGCAGGCGGAACTGGGCGACGGGGAATCGTCCCCGTGGCGAGGCCTGGCATTGGAACTGGCGATCCGGGAGGTCCTCCAGGACCCGGAGTTCCGGGATTCGCATCCCGTGGTGGCGGAGCATCTCAGAGCAGGCCCGGGCAGGCTGCGCGGCACCTCGCAACGCCTGGCAGTCCTGCTGCGCCGCTACTCGGAGCACCACCCGGACCTCCTGGCCCGCTGGCTCGCCGACCCCGAGGAGGCCGCCGAGGAACTACCGGGGCACCTGCGCTGGCAACCGGAGCTGGCGGTGCGCGTCACCGAGATCCTCGAATGGGATCCGGTCGAGGAGCTGACGCGGCTGCGCGCCGCCCTGGCGGAGACGCCCGGACCGGCCACGGCCGTGCTGCACTGCCCCGACCTGCCCGCGGCGACGCAGCTGCTGGTGGAGGCCATCGACCGGGTCCGGGATGTCCTAGTCCTGAAGCTTGTAAACGCCGCGGTGCCGGAGAGGATCACCTGGCTGGGTTCCCACGATCCCCTGCGGCAGGCCGAGGTGTTGCGCGAGGAACTGTGCCGCATCCTGCAGGAGGATCCCGGCCTGGAGCCACGCGACGTCCTGGTGGTCGTTCCCGATCCCGCGGCCTGGTGGCCCGCCCTCGGCCTGGCCTTCGCGCCACTCGAGGGCAGTTCTCACCCGGGCCGGCGCCTGCGGCTCCAGGCACCCCCCGAGGTCCGGATCCCCAACCCCGTGCTGCGCACCTTGGCCGAAGCCACCGGGCTGCGGGATTCCCGCGCCACCGCCAGTTCCCTGCTGGACCTGCTGAGCCTCACGCCGATCTCTTACCGCTGGCGGCTGCCGGAACGCGACGAACTGGCCCGGCTGATCGACGCCGCCGGGATTCGCTGGGGCCTCGACGCCCAGCACCGCGCGGACCAGGGGCTTCCCGGGATCGCTCAGAACACCTGGGCCCGGGGCCTCGACCGGCTGCTGGCCGGGCTCACCCTGGCCCCCGGGAGCACCGCCCTGCCCATCTCCGGCGTGGATGCCGTCGGTACATCGGAGCTGGAGCTGATCGGTTCGCTCACGGAGATTTTCACCCGGCTGCGGCGCTACGCGGCCACCGCCGAACCCGCCACCCTTCCGGAATGGGTCGCCCGGGCCCGGGGATTGCTTGACGAGCTCGTCGACCTGCCCCCCGGAGACGACTCATTGCTCCAGGAGGCCACCTCCCGTTTGGCGCGGCTGGCGGAGGAGGGGTCCGCCAGCCCCGTCAGGGTGACGGCCTCCGACTTCACCCGGCTGCTGGAGCAGCTCGCCGCCGAACCCACGCCGCGCTTGGGGATCGGCAATGGCAATCTCACCGTCGTCGGCCCGGGAGAACTCAAGGGCGTGGCCTTCCCCGTGGTCGTGTTGCTCGGTTTCGAGGACGGCGGGCTCGATCCCGTTCCTGACGCGATCCCCGGCATCCTGCCGGATCCCGGACAGGAGCGCCTGGAGGACCTGCTGGATCACGCCTGGGCCGCCCGGCACCTGGTGGTGGTGCACCAGCACCGCTCCGAGACCACCGACGCCGTCCTGGAGCACCCGACCACCCTCACCTGGCTGTGGCGCCGGCTGGGTGTCACACCCGAACTGCGGGAGGTGCCCCTGGCATCGCATTCGGAGAGGAACTTCACGGGCCCCTACCCGAGTTTCGACGCCTCCTCCTTCGAAATGGCCCGCCGCCTGCGAACCGGGTCCGCCGGGGCCGCACCGGCCAGCGCGGTGCGTCGCAGGGCCGCCCTCCAGCTGCCCGTCGGCGACGACACCGGCCCCATGTCCCTGGACGAGGCGGCCCGGTTCCTGCGCGATCCCGCGGCCGCGTTCCTGCGTGAGCGGGCGGGGATCCGGGGAAGCTTCGCACCGGAGATCAGCGACGACCTGCCGCTCAGCGCGGCCGGGTTGGACGCCTGGGGGATCCGTTCCCGGCTGCTGGTAGCGGCCCGCGGCGGGCAGCCCCCCGACGAGGCGATCCGCGCCGAGGCCCGCAGGGAGCTGCTGCCCACCGGCCCCATGGGTGGTGCGGCTCTCGACGCGGACGTGGAACTGGTCCGGCGGCTCTGGCAGCAGGCCCGCCCGGACTGGGACCGCCCGGTCCGCGACGTCCCCGTCGACCTGGACTGCTCCGGCCTGCGGCTGACGGGCACGGTGCGGCTGCGCGGCGACGAACTGGTGGTCATCTCCCCCAGCGACCTTCCCCGTCCCCTGTTCGAGCCGTGGGTGCAGCTGCTGGCCCTGGCGGCCTCCGGGTTCAGGACGCGGGCCCGCATCCACCACCTGCGACGCCACTACGGCGAGTTCTTCCCGGGATCTGTGACGCTCAACCCACCCCAGGAGGCAGCCGCGCACCTGGAGGTTCTGGTGCGAGGCGCCCGCCTGAGTCGTTCCAGGCTCGTCCCGGTTCCCGCGGAACCGGCCCGGGCGCTGGCAAAGTCGGCCCGGGAACGAAGATTCAACGGCGCCGACTGGGATCTGCCCACCAACAGCTGGAACTCCCCCTGGGCCTGGCGCCCGGAGCACTGGGAGCATTTCTACACCGGCTCCGCCTCGGAACTGTTCACCGATCCACCCCAGGACGGCGACCCGGCGGGTCCCGAACGTTTCGGCGCCTTCGGGGGCTGGGCGCTGGCCCTGCACTCCCCCCTCCTGGAGGCCGCGCGATGATTCCGTTCGAGATCACCGATTCCCTGCCCGATGGCCCGATGCTGCTGGAGGCCAGCGCCGGAACGGGCAAGACCTGGACCATAGCGGGGCTCGCGGCACGCCACATCGCCGAGGCGGGAGTGGGAATCGGAGAGCTTTTGCTCATCACCTTCAGCAATGCGGCCGCCGTGGAGCTGCGGGGGCGGGTCCACTCCCGGATCGCTTCCGTTGCGAATGATCTGGGGATTCTGCTGGCGGGCGGCCCCGAACCTGTGGACCCGGTATCGCGGCTGCTCGGGGCGGACCGCCACGTCCAACGCCACCGGGAACGGCTCCAGGTTGCCCTGGACCACTTCGGAACCGCGACGATCACCACCATCCACTCGTTCTGCCAGGGACAGTTGGAGAGCCTGGGGGTGCTGGGGGACTGGGACGGCGCCGACGAGGTGACCGCCGACGTCTCCACCCTGGTGCGCGAGTGCGCCACCGACGAGTACCTGGCCAGCTACCTCCATCACCCCGACCCGCCGCTGGACGCGCGCCGCGCGCTTCTGATCGCCGCCACAGCGGCCCCGTCGCGGCTTCCCTTCGCCTCGGCCAACCAGGAGCTGTTGGACTTCCAGGAACGGGTGCGGGCCCGTTTCGCGGCGCGCCGGCGCGCCCTGGGGCTGGTCAGCTTCGACGACCTGCCGGGCAGGCTGCGGTCCCTGGTCACCGACTCCCCGGTCGCCGAGCATGTGCGTGCAGAGCTCCGGCGCCGTTTCCCCGTGGTGCTGGTCGACGAGTTCCAGGACACCGACCCGGACCAGTGGGCCATCCTGCGGCGCACCTTCGTGGACGCGGACGCGATGATCACGCTGATCGGCGATCCCAAGCAGTCGATCTACGGCTTCCGCAGCGCGGATCTCGGCTCCTACCTGGAGGCCACGCGGGTGGTCCGGCACCGCGCCACCCTGGAGACCAACCACCGGAGCGAACCCGGGGTGGTCGCGGGGGTGACGAACCTGTTCGGGGACCTCTGCCTGGGCGATTCGGACATCCGGGTCACCCCCGTGCGTCCCGCCCGATCCCCGGATGAGGAGGTCCTGGTTCTCGACGCCGCCCCCGCGGCCCGCATCTGGCTGCGCGGGCACGGCCCCGGGGCCACCGAAAACCCGGAACGCGCAGTGACGGACGACGTGGTGGCGCACGTGCGGGCGCTGTTGGCCGGGGCGCGGTTCCGCAGCGGCGGAGGGGAACGGCCCGTCGGCCCCCGGGACATCGCGATCCTCACCCGGACCCGCGGCCGGGGCCTGGCCCTGGTCTCCGAGCTGCGCACGGCGGGACTGCCCGCCACCTGGCACGGTCCCGGTTCCGCCCTCGACTCCCCGGCCGTGGCCGACTGGCTGGCGGTGCTCGCCGCCGTCGCCCAGCCGACCCGCGCCCGCATCCTCCAGGCCGCCCTGGGTGAGCTGCTCGGCCTGCCCGCCACCGACCTGCTGGCCGGACGCGACGAAACCCCCGCGTCGCAACGGGTCCACGAGCTGGCCCGGTGCTTCGCGGCCGGTGGGGTGGCCTCGCTGGTCGGTGAGCTGCTGGCGGGTCTCGGTCCCCACCTGGCCCGGTTCGGGGACGGGGAACGCCACCTGGCGGACCTGACCCGGGTCGGTGAGCTGCTGCTCGGGTCGGACGCCACCGACCTCGACGGACTTCACGCCTGGCTCGTCGCCCGGGCCGCCACCCCGGGCGACGAACCGGCCACCCGCCTGGCCTCCGACGAGGCGGCGGTGCGGGTGTGCACCATGCATTCGGCGAAGGGCCTGGAGTTCCCGATCGTGTTGTTGCCGCAGGTGAGCGTCACGGAGGTGAACCTGCGCGGCGCCTTTCCCTATCTGAACGCGGCCGGCCGCCGGGTGCTGCACGTCGGCGCCCGCCCCGGCAATCGCGACGAGCTGTCCACCATCGCCCGGCAACAGGCGCGCGACGAGGAACTCCGCCTGCTCTACGTGGGCCTCACCCGCGCCAAGCACCTGGCGATCGCCTGGCACGTGATGGACCGCAGGGCGTCCTCGGGGCCGTTGACGGCGCTGCTGTGCCGCGACCGCTCGGTCCCGCGGCTTCGCCCCGAATACCCCAAGCTGCCCCCCGCCTTCGGTTTCGACCCGGACCTGGTGCACCTGTCCCCGATCACCGCACCCCCCTGGGGGTCCGGCCTGCCGGCCCCCGCCCCCGGGCCGGGGTCCGGGGAGCTCCGGCTCGCCCGTTTCACCCGCGACATCGACCAGGACTGGCGTCGCACCTCCTATTCCGGGCTGACCGCGAACCTCCACGAGAACGCGCCGGACGAACCGGAGGAACTCGACCTGCCTCCCGGGGAAACCGACGGCCCCGCCACGCCCTCCCCCATGAACGACCTGCCCGCCGGGGCGCGTTTCGGGACCCTCGTTCACGAGGTCCTGGAAGGGGCGGACTGGACCGACCCGGGGCACGTGCAGCAGGTGGTGGCCGCGCGGGCCCCTGCCTTCGGGCTGGACCGGGAACAGGCGCAGCGGCTCGCCGACGCCCTCCGTCTGGTGGTCACGACCCCGCTGGGGGGGTTGTGGGACGGCGCCCTGGCGGACCTGCCCGTCGCCGAGCGGCTGGCGGAACTGGACTTCGACTTGCCCTTGGGGGATCACGGCCCGGCCCGTGTGGTCGCGGACCTGGCGGAGGCGATGTCCAGGCACCTGCCCGCCTCCGATCCGCTCGCCCCCTACCCGGCCCGGCTGCTCGCCACCGACGCCGCACGCGCGTCGTTGAAGGGCTTCCTGACCGGTTCGATCGACGTGGTGCTGAAACTTCCCCGGGAAAGTTTCGTGGTGGTGGACTACAAGACGAACCGGTTCCCCGTCCCGCCGGAGCAGGAGCTGTCCGTCGAGCACTACCACCCGTCCGCGATGGCGGAGGCGATGATGCAGGCCCACTACCCGTTGCAGGCGCTGCTGTACTGCGCCGCCCTGCACCGTTTCCTGGCCTGGCGGCTTCCCGGTTACTCGCCCGACAAGCACCTGGGCGGGGTGGGTTATCTGTTCGTGCGGGGCATGGCCGGGCCCGGGACCCCGGTGGTAGCGGGTGGCCGTTGCGGGGTTTTCGAATGGTTCCCACCGGCCGAACTGGTGGTGGAGGTCTCCGATCTGTTGGGAGGTGGGCGGTGAGAGGACCGGAGGTTCCCGTGGCGGCCACGGGACTGCTGAGGGCCTTTGCCGAGGCCGGGATGATTCACGTGGCCGATTTCCATCTGGCCCGCCGGATGGCCGCGTACTGCGGGGAGAGCGACGACCAGGTGCTGCTGGCCCTCGCTCTGACGGTGCGGGAGCTGCGCCTGGGTTCGGTGTGCCTGGACCTGGCCTGCGCGCCCGAGTTGATCGTTCCGGGCGAGGCCGACGACGGATCGGTTGTGGAACCCGTCGAGCTGCCCTGGCCGGAACCGCAAGCGTGGGCCGCGGCGGTGGCGGCCTCATCTGCGGTGGCTGGCCCGGGGACCAGGCCGCGGCCGTTCCGCCTGGCCGATGGTCTGCTGTACCTGGACCGGTTTTTCACGGAGGAACAAGAACTGGCCGCACGCCTCAGGCACCGCAGCGCGCTGCCGGACCTGCCCTCCCCCGAACCTCCCGCGCCCGGGCCCGGCATGGTGCCCGACCCCACCCAGGATGCCGCGGTCCGGGCGGCCACCAGGGCCCGCACCTGCGTCATAACGGGCGGTCCCGGGTCCGGCAAGACGACGGTGGTCTCCCGGATCATCGATGCGCTCGCCCCCCGGGGACCGGTAACCGTCGCCCTGACCGCCCCCACCGGGAAGGCCGCCACCCGCTTGGAGACCGCGGTGCGCGGCAGGTTGCGGTACCCGGAACGGGTCGCCCTGACCGCCGGCACGCTGCACCGGATCATCGGCGTGGTCCCGGGCCGCGCGGAACACACCCACGGCGCGCTGAACCCGTTGCCCTTCGACGTGGTGATCGTGGACGAGACGTCGATGGTGTCGATCACGCTGATGTCGTGGCTGCTGGAGGCGGTGGCCGACTCCACCCGGCTGGTCCTGATCGGCGACCCGAACCAGCTGGCCTCCGTGGAGGCGGGGGCGGTGCTTGCCGACATCTCCGCCGCTCCGGACCTGATCACATCCCCGGGAGGGCCGGCCGTGGTGCGGCTCGGCGGCAGCCACCGCAACCTCGACGACGTGGCCCGGCTGGCCGATTCCATCCGCGACGGCGACGCGGACGGCTGCCTGGCGCTGCTGGAACGATCGGCGACGTGCACGCTCACCCCATACAGCGGCACCGAGTCGCTCACCGACCTGCCTGCGCTGGCCTCCGACGTCGAGGCCGCCGCCCGCGATGCCCGGGGCGCCGCGCTGGCAGGTGACGGCGACCGGGCCGTGCGGGCCCTGGAGCAGCACCGGTTGCTGTGCGCGCACCGGGAGGGGTCCTTCGGCACCGGGCACTGGCAGCAGGCGGTGCGCAGGCACTTGGCTGCGACGCTGCCCGGTTACGCACCTGAGGTCGGCCAGTACCCGGGGCAACCATTGATCGTCACCCGCAACTCGGATGTGGTCAGCAATGGCGATGTGGCGGTGATCGTCGACAGCGATGGACGGCTGCTGGCCGCCGTGGACCGGGGCGGTCAGGCGGAGTTGCTGAACCCGCTGTTGCTGGAAGCGGCACAGGAACTGCACGCCATGACCATCCACAAGTCGCAGGGCAGCCAGTTCGAGCGGGTCAGCGTGATCCTGCCCCCTCAGGGATCACCACTGCTGACCCGGGAGCTGCTGTACACGGCCGTAACCCGCGCCGAATCGGGGGTCCAGCTGTACGGCTCTCCCGAGGCGCTGCGGAAGGCCATAGGGACCCGGGCCAGACGGGCGAGCGGTTTGGTCAGGACCGCGGCCCCTGGAAACGAGAAACGCTAATCTTGGAACGCTGAACAGAAAGAGGCCCAAGCATGTCCGTTTTCGAGCACGTCCGACTGGTCCCCGCCGATCCGATTCTGGGATTGACCGAGGCGTTCAAGGCGGATGAGCGCACTTCCAAGGTGAACCTCGGGATCGGTGTCTACCTCGATGAGAACGGACAGCTGCCACTGATGGAATGTGTCCACGCCGCCGAGGACCGGCTGGCCGCGGCCGCGAAACCACACGCCTATCTACCCATCGACGGGCTCCCGGGCTACGTCCGCCTGGTGCGGGAACTGGTCTTCGGCGCCGATTCGCCCGCCGTCACGCAGGGCCGCATCGCAACGGTGCAGAGTCTCGGTGGCACCGGCGCGCTGAGAGTCGGCGCCGATTTCATCGCTACCCTGAGCCCCGGCGCCCCCGTCCTGATCTCGGATCCGTCGTGGGAGAACCACCGGGCAATCTTCACCCGCGCCGGCTTCACCGTCGGCGCGTACCGCTACTACGACGCCGAGGCCAAGACCATCGACTTCGAGGGCATGATCGCGGACCTCGAGGCGGCACAGCCGGGCACCGTCGTGGTGCTGCACGCCTGCTGCCACAACCCGACCGGTTACGACCTCAACCCTGAGCAGTGGGGCCGAGTGATCCGGGTCATCACGGATCGTGAGATGATCCCGTTCCTCGACATGGCCTACCAGGGTTTCAGAGCCGGGGTGGCCGAGGACGGGGCCGTGATCTCCCGTTTCGCGGAGGCCGGACTGCCGGTGTTCGTCTCCACATCGTTCTCGAAGTCCTTCGGGCTCTACGGCGAACGCGTAGGCGCCCTGCACATCGTCTGCCGGGACGCGGAGGAGGCCACCCGCGTGCTGTCGCAGGTGAAGATCTGCATCCGCACCAACTACTCGAACCCTTCCACCCACGGCGCGGCCATCGTGGCCGAGGTACTCGGCGACCCCACCCAGCGGACCTCGTGGGAGCAGGAACTCGGCCGGATGCGCGACCGCATCAAGCGGATGCGGATCCGCCTCGTAGAGGCCCTGCGGTCCGAGGGCGTCGGGGACATGGACTTCATCGCCCAGCAGGCCGGCATGTTCAGCTACTCGGGTCTGACCCGGGACCAGATGCTGGCGCTGCGCCGCGACCACGGCATCTACGGCACCGAGAAGGGCCGGATGTGTGTCGCGGCCCTCAACGACGGCAACCTGGAGGCCGTCGCGAAGGCCATTGCCGCGGTCCGGGACCGCTGAGCCGATTCCGTCACGCCGAGGCGATCAGGAACATCAGGACGATGATGTAGACGCTGTTGAGCAGCACCCAGAAACGACCGAGATAGAAATGGAACGCCGTCTTGCGGTAGGCGAGGACACTGGGGGCATCAGCCCGGCCCTGCTGCTTTCGCGGGTCCGGGCCGATGTAGTAGTCCTTCAGAGTCCAGCCGGGCCTGGCCCCGAATCGTGACGTGCCCTCCAGATGGATTTTCCCACCCTCGGCCAGGGTCCTGAGGCTGCGGTGCGCCAGCAGCACACCCAGCCACATGAAGATGGCGTGGTCGAGGGCCGCGTAGTCCAGGAAGGCCTGGATCTGCAGCCAGACGGGCTTGGCGAAGCCCAGCAGCGAGGCGAAGGTTTCCTTCCACGGATCGGCCTCGCTGACGTATCCGCAGGCTATGGCGAAACCACCCACCAGCAGCAGCCGGAACAGGGCACCGAACATGCAGGGCCACTGCGGTTTTCGGCTGGTCACCTCCCCCGCCACCAAGGAGACCACGACGAAACCCACCAGTGCCAGGTTCGCGACCATCACCCAGTTCAGGTATCCCCTGATGGGCGGGAACAGCAATCCCGGCAGCACCACGATTGCTGTGATGTAAACCGCCATCCTGGCCCGCGAGTACAACCAGCGCACACAGGCCACGAACCTACGCTCCCAGAAAGCCATCCGGTACGCGTTCATCTCGCGCCGCAGGCGTTCCTTCTCCGACTCGGCCGGGGGTCCCGGGGCTCGCCCCTCGGAAACGGGAATGGCCACGGCGTCGACCTCGGTCGGTGTGGCCCACGACCCCACCCTCGGTTGCATCTGCGTCGAGGGCGGTTGCGCCGGGGCCTGCTGCTGGCGGGGTGCCGGCCGCACCGGGGGCAGCGGCGCCGTGACGGCGGGCAGCTCCACGGTCGGGGTGTCGTCCTCGAAGGAACGTGGATTCTCTCGCAAGTTCTCTCCTTAACATGCCCCCAAGTGCAAGCGGCCGCTGTTCAGTCGAGGTAGTCGCGAAGCACCTGGGAACGTGACGGGTGCCGCAGTTTGCTCATGGTCTTCGACTCGATCTGGCGGATGCGTTCCCGCGTCACCCCGTAAACCTTGCCGATCTCGTCGAGGGTCTTCGGCTGGCCGTCGGTGAGCCCGAAACGCATCGAGACCACACCCGCCTCCCGTTCGGAGAGGGTGTCCAGGACGTCGTTGAGCTGTTCCTGCAGCAGGGTGAAGTTCACCGCGTCCGCGGGCACGACAGCCTCGGAGTCCTCGATGAGGTCGCCGAACTCGGAGTCGCCGTCCTCGCCGAGCGGGGTGTGCAGGGAGATGGGTTCGCGCCCGTACTTCTGGACCTCGACGACCTTCTCCGGGGTCATGTCGAGTTCCTTCGCCAGCTCCTCCGGGGTTGGTTCCCGGCCGAGGTCCTGCAGCATCTGCCGCTGCACACGGGCCAGTTTGTTGATGACCTCCACCATGTGAACGGGGATGCGGATGGTGCGGGCCTGATCGGCCATGGCCCGGGTGATGGCCTGCTTGATCCACCAGGTGGCGTAGGTGGAGAATTTGTAGCCCTTGGTGTAGTCGAACTTCTCCACGGCGCGGATCAGGCCCAGGTTGCCCTCCTGGATCAGGTCGAGGAACAGCATCCCGCGGCCCGTGTAGCGCTTGGCCAGGGAGACAACGAGCCGCAGGTTCGCCTCGAGAAGGTGGTTCTTGGCGTTGCGCCCGTCGTTCGCGATCCACTCGAAGTCCTCGAGATCCTCCGGGAGGACGGGGTTCTCGGCATCCGCGATCCGTTCCTCCGCGAAGAGCCCAGCCTCGATCCGTTTGGCCAGCTCCACCTCCTGGACGGCATTGAGGAGGGCGACCTTGCCGATCTGTTTCAGGTAATCCTTGACGGGGTCGGCGGTCGCGCCGGCCGAGACGACCTGCTGTTCCGGTTCGTCGGCGTCGTCCTGGTCCGAGAGGGAGAAGCCCTCCTCCTCGACGAGTTCCTTCTCGAGGGTGGCCTCTTTCTCCTCCACGAACTGGGAGTCGTCCACCTCGTCGAGGGAGCGTTTCTTTCCTCCGACCTTCAGCACGACGTCGTTGCCGTCGCGCTGCACCTCGACCTCGATCTCCCCCGACGTGAGCTGCGCGATGGTCGGTTCGGTGCCCTCCGCGCTCGCCTTTGGCTTCGCCCGGGAGCGGGTTGATTTGGTGGCCTTCGTTGTAGTCCTGGTGCTCTTGGCGGCGGTTTTGGCCCTGGTCGTTTTCGATGCGGTGGCCCTAGTCCCCGCGGCCTTGGTCCTGGTCGCCGTCGTCGCGGCGGTCCTGGTTCCGGTCGCCTTCTCCTTGTCCTCGGGTTTTGTTGCCTTCGTGGCGCGGGTGCGCTTCGTGGCGGGCTTGGTTTCCTTCTCCACGGTTGCAGTGGTGGTCTTCCTCGCGCGACTACGGGTGGTCTTCGGAGCCTGTTCGGAGCTCGAGCCAGAGGTCACAGCGGTTTCTCCTCGCATCTGGGCACAGAACACCCCGTTGCGGTCAAGGGGTGTCAAAATCCATCTTTCCACGGGCTCCCCCGACACTCAAACACGACTCTCCTACGGGTTCCTCCCCACCTTCAGCCCGGCCGGCCGCCCTTGACGTCATACCACGGTCTGACGCACCCCTGAGATAACGATTGGGTCACAATTTCGGGAACCTTTGACCCGCCAGGCGCGTTTTGATGGGTGTAGACGTCAGAAAGGCGGATCCAATGATCACGACTGCGCGAACCCGTAGCACCGACGGCATCGATGGCAAGGATGCCGTGGGGCTCTACCTGGACGCGATAGCCAAGACCCCTCTGCTGAGCGCCGAGGAAGAGGTGCAACTGGCCCGGGCCATAGAGGCCGGGTTGTTTGCCCGCGAAATCCTCGACGGCAACGAGACCACCTCGACGGACGCCACTCGCGAAGAACTGGAACAACTCGTCGAACTCGGCGATCAGGCCATGCAACGATTCATCAAGGCGAACCTGCGCCTGGTGGTCTCCGTGGCCCGCAAGTACGGCCGCGCCCAGATGCCACTGCTCGACCTGGTGCAGGAAGGCAACACCGGCCTGATCCGCGCCGTGGAGAAGTTCGACTACACCAAGGGTTTCAAATTCTCCACCTACGCCACATGGTGGGTGCGGCAGGCCATCTCCCGCGGCATAGCCCAGCAGGGCCGCATCGTGCGGCTGCCCGTGCACGTGGCCGAACAGGTCAACCAGGTCTCCGCGGTGCGCCGCAACCTGGAACGCGCCCTGGGCCGCGAACCCGAGGTCGGCGAGATCGCCGATGAACTGAACCTGGCCGAGGAGAAGGTCATCGACCTGATCCGCTACGCCCGCGACCACGTATCCCTCGACGCGCCCGTCGAAACCGACGGCGACACCGCGCTCGGCGACCTGATCGCCCGCGAAACCGCCCCCGGCCCGGACGAAGTGGTACTCGACGCGGAGGAACGCGCCCGTCTCGACGGGATGCTCTCCGCCCTCGACGACCGCTCCGCCGACGTGGTGCGACGCCGCTACGGCCTCCTCGACGGCCGCCAGGCCAAGCTGGCCGATATCGGGCAGCACTGGGGGATCACCGCCGAACGGGTCCGCCAGATCGAGCGCCTCGCCCTGGCCAAGATGCGCGAATACCAGGCCGCCGCCTGACCGCCATCCCTGGTCCGGCTCACCCGACGAGCCGGATCAGCCCTTCCTGGGCGCAGGAGGCCACCAGTTTCCCGTCCTGGAACAGCCTGCCCTGGCAGAACCCCCGGGCCCCGGAGGCCGAAGGCGAGACCATGTCGTAGAGCAGCCACCGGTCGCAGTGGGCCGGGCGGTGGAACCACATCGCGTGATCGATGGAGGCGGTCTGCAGGTTCGGGGACAGGAACTCCACCTCGTGTTGCACGGTGGAGACGCTGAGCAGCAACAGATCCGTCAGATAGGCCAGCACGGCCGCGTGCAGGCGCGGATCCTCCGGCATGGCGTCCTGGGTGCGCACCCAGGCCCGCATCACTCCACCGTTCTGGCTCGGCACCGGGGTGGAGGCCAGCCGCACGTCGAGGGCGTCCCACTCCGACAGCATCCGGATCGGGGCCCCAAACCGTTCCTCCAGCACCTGCCCCAGCGGTGAGGAATCCTCGGGTGTGGCCACCGACTCGGGTTGTACCGCCGAATGGCTGAATCCCTCCTCCGGTTCCTGGAAGGAGACGTTCAGGTCGAAGATCACGTCGTCGTGCTGGCGGGTGATCACCCGTCGCGCCGAGAAGGTGCGGCCGTCCCGGACGTGCTCCACCCCGAACCGCAGCGGCTCCTCGCGGCTGCCGGGCCGCAGGAAATATCCGTGCAGCGAGTGCACCACCCGGTTCTCGGGAATGGTCCGCATCGCGGCCACGAGGCTCTGCGCCATCACCTGCCCGCCGAACAGCCGCTGCCACTGGGTGTCCGGTTGCGGGCCCCGGAACTTTCCCTTGCCGACCTCGACGAGGTCGAAGAGCTGCATCAGGTCATCTGTGGTGTCTGGCACCCGACCATTATCGCCCGATCCTTCCCATGGCCTGGGAGATCCGTTTTGCCGAGACGGGCACCAGGGTGCGCGTCCCCTGCGCGAACAGGCTGACCCGGAACTCCTCCAGCAGGAACGCGATCTCCTCCACGTCCGCGGGCAACGGCCCGGAAGGCTGGGCCTCGCACAGCTGGCCGTAGCGGGCCTCCAGCTCCATGATCTCGGAGCGGTTCCGCTCGTCCCTGGCGGGATTCCTGCCGCGGGTGACAAGACGGGTCCCGCAGGCCTCGATCCACACGGGGATGCGGTCGAACCACGGATCCGGGGTGGCGGAGATGAACCGTTTGAAGGTGAGGTTGGCCAACTGCTCGGTGATGTCCGCGCGCACCTCGTCGTCCTCCGGCAGGGCGGCGAGCCGCCGCTCCACCACCGCCTGGGCGGCCAGGGCCCTCGCCGCGGTGCCGACCACGGCGGCCGTGGCTGCGGGGCAGTCGGCGCGCACCACCTCCGCGACGCGCTGGAATTCCTGCCCGTCACGGACCCGCACCGGATCCGTGGCCACCCGCAGCAACCTGTCGGATGCCTTCAGCCAGGCGTCTTCCAACAGCTCCGGGACCGAGCCGTACCGGCTCGCCCCGAGGGCCAGCTTCTCGGGGTTTCCGAGGTGGGAGACCACCCAGCGGATCGGCGACGGATTCACCAGCGTGAGCAGGCGCCGCACCCCCGCGGCGTGGAGGCGTTCCGCTTTCACGGCCGAATCCACCACCTGCACCCCGACGCTGCCTCCCTCGTCCACCAGGCAGGGATGACCCACAACTCCCCCGCCGAGGCGCTGGGTCAGGGGCAGCTTCCCGAAGTCCCAGTCGGTGCGGCCCGTTGTCGCGATCCGCCCCGCGGAGCGGGTCAGCCGCGACGCCACCTTCGCGCTGAGCCGGGTCTTCAAAGCCACCAGGTCCTCGCCCCGGCCCACCTCTTTGCGCCCCTCGACCACGACGAAGGTCGGTCGCAGGTGGGAATCCACGGCCTCGGGCCGCCAGTCACCGGAGGCCACCCGCTCCCCCGTGAGGGCGGTTAGTGCCCTTCCCAGCGCCTCGGGGAAGGCGGTCTCGTCGCCCGTTCCCCGTTCCCGGAGCCAGGCCACTGCGCGGCGGGCGAAGTCGGGGGCGGGCACGAAGGAGGTGCGGATCCTCTTGGGGAGGCTGCGGATCAGGGCGGTCGCTAGGTCCTCGCGCAGCCCCGGCACCTGCCAGGTGAAGGGTTCGGGTTCCAGGACCCCGAGTTGTTCCAGCCGCACCTCGATCGTCACGCCGTCGTGTCCCGCCCCGGGGTCGTAGACGTAACTGACGGGCAACTCCAGTCCCGAGACCTGCCACCGGTCGGGGAAGTCGGCGACGCTGAGCGCCCCGGGGTCGGTCATGCAGTCCGCGGGTGTCAGCCGCAACGCGGAGTCGTCGCCCAAGGATTTCACGTACTTGTCGAAGGTGGCCCCGGAGACCACCTCGGCGGGCAGCCGGGCGGCGTAGAAGTCGTGGAGGGCCTGGTCGGAGATCAGCAGCTCCGGTCGGCGCATCCGGTCGGTGAGCCTTTCGGCCTCGTCGTAGGCGAACCGGTTCGCCATCACCACCGGGTTGCGGGTCTCCCATTCCTGTTCCACCAGACCGGTGCGGATGAAGATCTCCCGGGCCTGTTCGGGATGGTTGGTCGCGTAGTTCGTGCGGCGCCCGGAGATGATCGGCACCCCGAACAGGGTGACGGTCTCGCTGGCGGTGACCGTGGCGCTTCGGGGTGAGAACGTCGGTTCGGAGAGGGTACGGGTCACCAGGTCCCCGGCGGCACGTTCGATCTGTGCCGCGGTCACCGGGCCGACGGTGCGCGCCCACAGCCGAGAGGTCTCGACCAGCTCGTAGGCCACCACCAGCGGGGGCGTGGACCGCGAGCAAGCCGAACCGGGCGCGATGGCGAACCGGGCACCCCGCGCGCCCTGGTACTCGGTCAGGGGACGGCGCCTGCCCTGCACCTTCGGGGGTGGCGGCAGGGCCAGCCCGATGTTGGACAGCAACCCGGTGAGCAAACAGTCGAGGACGACATCCATCGCCGCGTCTCCCTCGCCGGGCAGATCCAGTTCCCTGCACACCTCACGAAGCTGGGAGACGAGGTCCTCCCATTCCCGGAACCGCACGAAGTGCAGGAACTCGGCCCGGCACAACCTGCGGAACGCGCTTCCGGAGAGTTCCCTGCGGCGTCTCCTGAGGTATTCCCAGACGTTCAGCAGGGCCTCGAAGTCGCCGCCCGCCAGGGAACCCCTGCCCTGTTTTACGGGACGGGTGCCGGTGTGGACGGTGTGGCGTCTGGGCTCTCCGTCTGCGGGAGAGTCGGTTTCACCGGCGGGCGGTTGCGTGAAACGCCGGTGCAGCTCGTCGGCGGCCTGTTGGTGTTCGCTGGGGCGTTCCCGCACGTCTGGCACCGTCAGCCCGGCGACGATCACCTGCACCTGGCGCAACGCACCCCTCCGGGCTCCCTCGATGAGCATCCGACCGAGCCGGGGATCGACGGGCATCCGCGCCAGCAGGCGTCCCGTGCGAGTGAGCCGCACCCGTTCGTGGCGGCGACGCGGCTTGATCGCGCCCAGTTCCTGCAGCACCCGCAGGCCGTCGCTGATCTGGGATGCGACCGGGGCCTCCACGAACGGAAAACTCTCGATCTCACCGAGTCCGGCCTGGGCCATCTGGAGGATGACGGTGGCCAGGTTGGTGCGCAGGATCTCCGGTTCGGTGAACTCGGGACGGGAGTTGAAGTCCTCCTCGCTGTAGAGCCGGATCGCGACCCCCGGGCCGAGCCGGCCGCAGCGGCCCGCCCGCTGGTTGGCGCTGGCCCGCGAGACCGGCTCGATCGGCAGCCGCTGCACCTTGGTGCGCGCCGAGTAACGGGAGATGCGGGCCGTGCCGGCGTCGATCACGAACCGGATGCCCGGCACCGTGATCGAGGTCTCGGCGACGTTGGTGGCCAGCACCACCCGCCTGCCGGGATGGGCCTGGAAAACTTTCTGCTGATCCGCCGCGGCCAGCCTCGCGTACAGGGGAACGGTTTCCCAGCCCGGGAGTTTCAGGGCGCCCACGGCATCCGCGGCGTCGCGGATCTCCCGTTCCCCGGACAGGAAGACCAGCACGTCCCCCGAGGACGTGGTGGCCGCCAGATCCCCGACGGCGGCGGCGACGGCATCCACCTCGTCGTCGTCCTCACCGACGGGCCGGTAACGGATCTCAACGGGATAGGTGCGCCCGGAGACCTCCACGATCGGCGCGTCGTCGAAGTGGGCGGCGAACCGGGCGGTGTCGATGGTGGCGGATGTGACGATCACCTTGAGTTCCGGCCGGCGCTCCAGGAGCTGTTTGAGGTAGCCGAGCAGGAAGTCGATGTTGAGGCTGCGTTCGTGTGCCTCGTCGATGATGATCGTGTCGTAGCGTTCCAGGGCGCGGTCGTGGGCCAGCTCGCTGAGCAGCACCCCGTCGGTCATCACCTTGATGCGGGTGGCGCGGCTCACCCTGCGGGTGAAACGCACCTGATAGCCGACGAACTCCCCCAGCTGCGTGCCGCACTCCTCGGCGATCCGGTGCGCGACGGTGCGGGCCGCGATCCGCCTCGGCTGGGTGTGGGCGATCCGCTCCCTGCCCGCCAGCAGGCAGATCTTCGGAAGCTGGGTGGTTTTACCCGACCCGGTTTCACCGGCGACCACGACCACCTGGTGGTCACGGATGAGGGCCGCGATCCTCGGCGCCTCCGCGGAGATCGGCAGCGCCGGGTCGAAGGCGAGCCGCGGCTGCGGGTTCACTTACCGTGGGTGATGTAAAGCGGGCACAGCGAGTGAGCCATCAGGCCGCGCAACAGGCCCCCCAGCCCGAAACCCGGGATTGCCTCCTCGCCGGCGCCGAGCACCAGCAGGTCGTAGTTCTCGGACCGGGTGACGAACTCGTTGATCGGGGTGGCCGCCACCACGACCACCTCGTAGGGCACGCCGGGGAAGGTCTTGATCTGTTCCGATGCCATCGCTTCGATGCCGCCCCGGGTGAAACGGATCAGCTCCTCCAGGTCGGCGGGCCCGAGTTTCGGGCCGAACAGCCCGATGGGTGGTTGCAGCGCATGAACGATCTCGAGCCGGGCACCGAGCAGCTGGGCCTGCTCGAAGGCCGCCGCCAGGGTGGAGTGGTTCACCCGGCTGGTGTTGAGCCCGACCCCGATCAGTTTCTTGTTCCCGACGTCCTGCGGGTGCGCGGCGGCGGAGATCACCAGCACCGGGCAGCGTGAGCTGGCGACCACGGAAACGCTCGTGGAACCGACGAACATTCGCTCCAACCCGGAGACGGAGCGCCGACCCACGACGATCAGGTCCGCCACCTCGCTGAGTCTCCCCAGCACCCCACCGGGCGAACCGAGGACAACCTCGGTGCGGATGCGTTCCTCCGGCAGACCGATCTCCCGGGCCCTGGCGGCCGCCGCCTCGTTGGCGCTGACCCCCGCGTTCTGCAGCACCTCGGGATCGTAGACCACACCCCACGCCCCGGCCAGCATGGCGTCGTCGACGGCGTGCACCAGCAGCAGCTCGCCGCCGATCTCGGCCGCGAAACTGGCACCGTACTTGACGGCACGCAGCCCGTCCTCGCTGCCGTCGACGCCCACCACCACGAGCTTGCGGTCCTCCATGTCTTCCTCCTCAACTCCGGGGAACGGGATTACCGGAAATCACCCGGCCCGTCACCTCTTCGATCCTCACCGCCACGCCGACGGCCGGGTCCTGCGGCAGGAAACTGGCGACATCGCCCGCATCCCGGGCCCCGCTCGTTCCCCGGACCAGCACCGACCAGCCGACGGCGGTGGCGTGGTCGACCTCGTCGACCTGGAACGCAACCCTCGTGGGTTCCGCCAGGCGCGCCAGTGTGGAGGCGGCATTGGTCTGGAACACCACCGAGTCGCCGATGACCCGGTAGTTAACGGGCAGCACACTCAGTCCGTCGTCGTCCTGCCAGACCACGCGCCCGACTCCCCCACCCCTGAGCAGCCGCAGGCACTCGGGGGCATCCAGCCGCTCGAAGTATGTGACCTCGGTCATGGGAGAACTCTAGTGGCTGAATCCGCTCAGCCGGTGGTGGGGAAGGTGGTGCGTCCGCCCAGTTTGTGGGCCAGGTCGTCGTCGATGCCGTCGGCGACGTGGGAGATGGATTCGAGGGCCTGCCGGAGATGCCGGGGAACGAACGGCTGGGCGGGCACCGAGACCTGCACGAACACCCGGTCGCGGTGCAGGGCGAACCGGCAGTAACGGGACTCCACGTTCAGGTCGTTGAGCACCTCGCAGGCCCGGGAACGCCCGTTCACGTCGTGCACGAGAACCGCGAACAGGACCAGTTCCTCGAAGTCCGGGGTGGAGCGGCAGAAAACCATGGTGGAACCGACCCGGATGGCAACCTCGCCCGCCGCGTTTCGCAGCGCGGGATGCCCGAACATTTTCTCCAGTTCCGCGTCGACGATGGCGTCGAGCTGCGCCTGGCTGGTGGGAAGCACCACGCCGTAGGGCCCGGGGGTGGGTTTGACCGGGTTGCTCTCCCTGGCGGTCAGCAGCTCCGCCAGCTGATCGGGTTCCAGGAAGATCGGGTGCAGCACGCCCACCACTTCGGTCATGGTGGCGGTGGTGAGGTTCGCCAGTTCAGTGGCCTCCTCCTGGTCCCTGCGAGCGGTGAATCCCCGGGGGGAGGAGGTCCAACCCAGTTCCGTTAGCCGCGGCGAGTCGACGCCGACCAAGGTGGCTTCGACCACCCCCGGTTCCACGGCCGAGAAACGCACTGCGGGTGGGGTCTCGCGGGTCTCCTCGCCGTTGACCGCGGAAATGGTCAGGTCGGCGCTGGCGTCCATCACGGACAGCACGTCGGCGAGCCTCTCGGTGAACTCGTCCCATGCCTGCTTGGTGGTCTTGTCCAGATCAAAATCTTCAATGTCAGCCATGCAGCCCACCTCCCGGACTCAACCTAGCAAACCGAAAACGGGGGCCACCCCGGCGGAGCACCCAAGATTCCCCTCCCCCGCTCGGGGTCACCGCCGGGCCACGGCACCGGTCGTCGTCCCTGCACATTTGGAGTCAGGCAGAACCCACCGCTGGTTCCCGAACGCAGGGTAACCTAAGCTGTTGCTTCCCAACCCGAGAGGACTCGATGCATCCACAGGACTGGAACCTGCCCTACGGGCTGACGATCCTGGCTCTCTTCTGCATCGTCATGATCCGCTCCAACGGCACCTACTGGATCGGGCGCGGCATCGTCGCGGGCACGAGCCACACCCGCTGGCGACGGGTGCTGGAAACCCGCCCCTACCGGATGGGAAGCTCCTGGCTGAACCGCTGGGGCCCACCCGCGGTCACCCTGAGTTTCCTCGTCATCGGCCTGCAGACCATGGTCAATCTGGCCGCGGGTGTCGCTCGGATGCCGATGCGCCGTTATCTGCCGGCCGTGATCGTCGGCTGCACCGTCTGGGCGTTCATCTGGGGCACGGGCGGAATAATCAGCCTCGTGCTCCTGTCCATGGCGTGGGAACACAGCCCCGCCATGACAATCACGGGGCTCGCCGTGATGGCCGCGGCGGTGGCCAGCTTCTTCCTGTTCGGACGCGGCCGCGGCGGTCAACCGTCGAAACGCCGCGACGCCCCCTTGTCCGCCGACTGCGCCAACGAACCGTAGATCCTCAACGCGGTCGAGACCTGCCGTTGCCGGGCTGCGGGACGGTAACCGTTGCCGGCCTCCAGTTCGGCGCGACGGGCCGCCAGTTCCTCGTCGGGCACGTTCAGCGCGATCGACCGGTTGGGAATGGAGACGGTGATCTCGTCGCCGGTGCGCACCAGCGCGATCGGCCCCCCGGATGCCGCCTCCGGTGAGACATGGCCGATCGACAGCCCGGAGGAGCCGCCGGAGAACCGGCCGTCGGTGATCAGCGCGCACTTCGGGCCCAGCCCCAGCCCCTTCAGGTAGGAGGTCGGATAGAGCATCTCCTGCATCCCCGGACCGCCTTTGGGGCCCTCGTAGCGGACGATCACGACGTCACCCTCCTTGACCTTCCCACCGAGGATGGATTCAACCGCCTCCTCCTGGGATTCGGTGACGAAAGCGGTGCCGGTGAATTCCCACTGGTGCTCGGGCACCCCCGCAGTCTTGACGATGGCACCGTCGGGTGCGAGGTTGCCCCTCAGCACCGCCAGGCCACCGTCGGCGGTGTAGGGATGCTCCACGGAACGGATGCAGCCGTTGGCGGAGTCCAGGTCGAGGGACTCCCATCGGTTGGTGGAACTGAACGGCACGGTGGTACGCACCCCGCCCGGGGCAGCGTGGAAAAGCTCAACGGCCTCCTCGGTCGCGCTGCCGCCGCGAATGTCCCAGTCCGCCAGCCAGCGCTCCAGTGACGGCGAGTGAATGGCGTGGACGTCCTCGTCAAGTTTCCCGCCGCGGCGCAGCTCCCCGAGGATGGCGGGGATGCCGCCCGCGCGGTGGACATCCTCCATGAAATAGCGCTCCGAGTTGGGCGCGACCTTGGACAGGCAAGGGGTGAGACGGGAAATGGCGTCGATGTCGTCCTGGTCGAAGTCCACCCCGGCCTCCTGGGCAGCGGCCAGCAGGTGCAGAACGGTGTTGGTGGATCCGCCCATCGCGACGTCCAGGCGCATGGCGTTGCTGAACGCCGATTTCGTGGCGATCGACAGGGGCAGGACGGAGGCGTCGTCCTCGTCGTACCAGCGGCGGCACAGGTCGACGACGAGCCGGCCCGCGTTGATGAACAGGTCTCGGCGGGCCGCGGCGGTGGCGAGGGTGGAACCGTTGCCGGGCTGGGCCAGCCCGATCGCCTCCAACAGACAGTTCATGGAATTCGCGGTGAACATCCCGGAGCACGAACCGCAGGTCGGGCAGGCGCTGGCCTCGATACGCCATAGTTCCTCGTCACTGACGTTCGGGTCGACAGCCGCGGTCATCGCGTTGATGAGATCGAGGGAGGTGACGGCCTGGCCGTCGCGAATGATGGCCTTGCCCGCCTCCATGGGACCGCCGGAGACGAACACCGTGGGGATGTTGAGCCGGAACGCGGCCAGCAGCATCCCCGGGGTGATCTTGTCGCAGTTGGAGATGCACACCAAGGCGTCGGCGCAGTGGGCGTTGACCATGTACTCCACCGCGTCGGCGATCAGCTCGCGGCTCGGCAGCGAGTACAGCATCCCGCCGTGTCCCATGGCGATGCCGTCATCGACTGCGATGGTGTTGAATTCGCGCCCCACGGCCCCGGCCTGCCTGATGGACTCCGAGACGAGTTTTCCCATGTCGCGCAGGTGGACGTGGCCGGGAACGAACTGGGTGAAGGAGTTCGCGACCGCGATGATGGGTTTGCCGAAATCGGAGTCGGTGATGCCCGTGGCGCGCCAGAGCGCGCGGGCGCCAGCCATGTTTCGGCCGTGGGTGGACGTGCGGGAACGAAGCGCGGGCATGTCTCTCCTTCATGCGTCGAACCCGCCCAGTTTAGGAGGTTCCGGGGACGGGACCGGAGCGCCATGTGTTTCATGGACAGTGACGAGAACCCGGCTCGGTGGAACACACCGGCGGAATCCGTGGCGCGCCGGTATCAAGGCACGGCGACGGTCCCGGGAGCACGTCACCGGAGGCCCGGAACTCCGGCCGAGCAGGGTTTCGCAACAGGTCCTAGGAGGACATCGCGTTTTGGATGGCCTGGGTCATCGCGTCGGGGCTCAGGACCCCGACGTGCCGTTGCCGCACCACGCCCCCGGCGTCTATGAAGTAGTGCGTAGGCACCCCCATGATTCCGTAGGCCGCAGAGATCTGCTGGTCCTGGTCCACGACCTCCGGAAAGTCGTTTCCGACGCGTTTCGAGTAGTCGCTCACCGTGTTCCGGCTCTCGCCG
Source organism: Arachnia propionica (assembly GCF_900637725.1). GTDB lineage: Bacteria > Actinomycetota > Actinomycetes > Propionibacteriales > Propionibacteriaceae > Arachnia > Arachnia propionica. The sequence goes on from NZ_LR134406.1 coordinate 2,124,033, forward strand.
ACGTAGATCACGACGACCCGGACCGCATCCCCCCGGGATGCGACGACACCCTGGATGTCCGGGATCTCCGTGCGGCAGCCCGTGCACCAAGTGGCCATGAACACCAGCCACACCGGTTTGCCGCGCAGCCCCTCCAGCGAAATCGGTGTCCCATCGATGTCCGTAGCGGTGAAACCCGGGGCACTGTCCCCCGCTGCGGGAGGTTGCTGCACCCCTGCGACCTCGACCTGGGACACGGCCTCGGTTCCGGCCCGGACCCGGTCCTGCTCCTCCGGTTTAACCACCCACCAAGCAGCCACCGCTATGGCAAAGGCCGTCACCAGCACCACCGCGGCCTGGCCGAAATTCGAGGAACGCAGCTTCGCCCGCCAAGCCGGTTCCTTCCCGGGGGACGACCGGTCCGGTTTCGGGGCAGGTTCGTCGGCCTCCAGGAACTCGGCCACCTCGTCATCATCAGGTGTAGGCATGCAATCCTCCGAAGAACAGGTTACCGAGGTAGGTGAACACCACGGCCACGAAGGCCAGCACCAGCAGCCACGCCGATTTCGTGCCGCGCCAGCTCCTGGTCACCCTGGCGTGCAGATAGGCCCCGTAGATCAGCCAGGTGACCAGGGCCGCCGTTTCCTTCGGATCCCAGCCCCAGTACCGGCCCCACGCGACATTGCCCCAGATGGAGCCGAGAATGAGCATGAGGGTGAGCATCGGGAAGGTGACGATGGTGGCCTTGTAGCCAAGTTCGTCGAGGGACTCCCGACTCGGCCACCCCTTCCACTTCACGTGCGGCGCCAGCAGGTACATCACGGCCGCCGCGAAGCCCACCAGTGCGGCTCCGTACCCGAGCGACGCGGTCACCACGTGCAGCGTCAGCAACGGCGAGTTCTGCAGCGCGGGCATCAAAGGGTTCGGCTTGTACGACATGGTGGAGGCGTAGATGAGCATGGCCAGGATCACCGGCAGGGTGATCACCGACATCGTCCGGATCCGATAACGCCACTCAAAATAGACCTGCGCCAGGAGCATGCCCCAGGAGAAGGCGATGGCGAACTCGTAGTGGTTCGAGAAGGGCGCGTGCCCCGTGGCGATCATCCGGGTGATCAACACACCCGTCATCAGCAGCAGGGCAAGCTGGGTGGATTTGGCAGCCCACCACGCCACCGTGAAACGACGCAACGGCGCACGCCGCAGGCCGCCCGTGACCTTGACCTCCCCTTCGCCCTCACCGACGATCACCCCGTCCGACGAGGCGGCGGTCGAGGTTCTCGCCATTCTCGCCGCGAGGACCGCGCCGAGATAGGCGATGGTGGAGACGACCACGAGCGTCGTCGCTATGAGCAACAGGGCCTGGGAATACTCGATCATCGTTGATCTCCCTTCTTCGTGGCGCTGGTCAGTTGGGTGCTGACGCGTTCGACCATGTCCGTGACGAAACGCGTGAACCCGGAGTCACGCCGGTCCGGGGAGGCCATCTGTACCAGGGTTCCCTCCTCGGTCTCGCTCACCCGCACCCACAGGCGCTGATGGCGGAAGAACATCGTCATGCAGGTGCCAACGACCAGCAAGGCGAACCCGGCCCACACGATTCCCGTCCCGGGATCGCTTCTCAGGATCATCCCCGTGAACTGCTGCTCCCGCTGGAACGTGAACGAGTAGTCCCCGGCGGAGGTCGCGACCCCCATGTCGATCACGGTCGAGGTCAGCGGGGCGGTCTTCTCTCCCCGGCGTAGTTCGACCCTCACCTGGCCGGGCGCAATGCCTCTCCCCACCTGCCCGGAGGCGGGGCTGATCACGTACATCACGGTTTGATCCGGCAGGGTGACGTGCCCATAGTTGAAGACCTTGTCCTGCGTGGTCCACTCCAGTGGCACCCCGCCCTCGAAGACCACAGCCCCGGACGCGTCCGTCACGCGCATCACCGCCGCGACCCCGAAGTAGGCCTGGTGGAACATGTACCCGGCGTGGCTGAGTGGGCTGTTGACCCTGACCTCCTGCTGCGCCACCGTCTTGTCGCCGTCGCGCAGCACCAGGTCGGCGACGTAATCCTTCGGGGTACCGTTTTCGTAATAGGTGTCGCGGAAGCCCGTGGCCTCGGCCACCAGACCAGTACCGTGCCCGACCTCGCGGGGATACCCGATGGTCAGGGCGAACCGTTCATCGCGGAACCCGGTCAGCGACGAGACGACGAAACCCGCCATGATGACGACGAACGCCGTGTGCGCCAACACCGTGCCGAACGGCATCCAGGCGTTGCGGTCCAGGTAGGCACCCCGCCCCGGCTCCTTGTCGTCGCAGATGACCCGCAAACCGTGGCGGCGGGCGTCGGCGACGATGACATCCAGCGCGTCGTCCGGTTCCCGCGAGGTGAAGAACCGGGTGCGGAGCCCGGCGACGTCGAAGAACCTGGGCTTCACACGGACGTGGGGGTGGCGGGCCGCCTTCCAGATGACGGGGATCCGGTGCGTGGTGCAGGCGATGATCGAGACGGCCAGCAGCCCCATCACAACCAGGAAGGGTATGGAGGAGAACATCGAGAAGAAACCGAGGGCGTCGAGGATCGACGTCCACCCTCCGGTGCCGCCGCGCACCTTGTCGAGCCAGGCGGCCTGCCGCTCCGGATTGCCCGCGATGTTCGGCGGCTTCTGCGGCAGCAGCACCCCGATGAGCGACAACAACCCGGTCAGCAGGATCAGGACGAGCCCGAAGGCCTTGTTGTAGAACAGCGCATAGATCGCGTGCAGGAACCGGCCGGGCGAGAGGTCGAGGGCCTCATCCAGTCCGTCGGTGGTTCCCCTTCGACGGGGTGTGTCATCACTCATCGGTCACCTCTAGATTCCAAACACGGGGATCAACCCGGCCAGCGACGCGAACAGGTTGGTGATCATGAGGAAACCGACCACCACCAGGAGACCCCCGGTCACCAGGGACACCGCCACGTGGTGCCTGGCGAACCAGTCGAAACGCCGCGTGACCTCGGCCGATCCGAGGGCGACCGCGACGATGGGCAGGCCGAGACCAAGGCAATACGCGGTCATCAGGAGCATCCCCGACCACACGGTGGAGCTGACTGTGGCCAAGGTGAGGATGCCGCTGAGCACCGGGCCGATGCAGGGCGTCCACCCGGCTCCGAAGACCACCCCCATGAGTCCCGCGCGCCACACGGACGTGGTCCCGCCCGCGACGGGCAGCCGGCCCCTCACCAGCCTGTCGAGCACGGGAAGCCGCAGGAGCCCGGCGACGTGCAGCCCCATGAACACCAGCACCGCTCCCCCGAGGATCCGGGCGTGGACGGCGTGGGGACCCAGGGATCTGCCCAACAACCCCAGCGACGCCCACAAGGCGATGAACACGATGGAGAAGCCGGCGACGAAGGCCAGCGAGTTCCCGAGCGCGACGCGCCGGTCCACCCGCCCGGGTCCGGAGCCGACGAGTTGACCGACGAAGACCGGAACGATGGGTAGGAAACAGGGGGATGCGAAGGACACGATCCCCGCGAGGAGGGCCACCGGAACCGTCAGCTCCATTCTCTCAGCTCCCGGAGCTCGTGGCCGCCGTGGGAGTGGCCAAGGAGTTGAGATGGGTGGTGACCTCCTTGGCCATGTTCGAGCCCGGATCGATCTCGATCACCTTTTTCCAGGCCTCCCGGGCCCGCGCCGGGTCGGCAGGGGTGCGTGCCATGTACAGGAAGCCGAGGCTGTACCAGGGCTCCACGCGTTGCGGGGCCAGTTCGGTGATGCGCAGCCAGTGCTTCTCGGCGGCGTCGTACTGGTTGGTCTTGTACTCCGCCGCTCCGATGCCGAGGAGCGCGTCCAGGTTGTCGGGGTCCTGGTCGAGGACGGACTGCAGCTGTGGAATCACTTCTGGGTACAGGGCGGCGTTGTAGTAGAGGGTGCCCAACTTCAACCGGGCCTCGACATTGGTCGGGTCGGCCTCGATCTGGGCCTTGAGTTCGGCCTCGCGGTCCTTGTCGAGTTTCTGTGCCTGATCCATCGCGGCCAGGGAGGATGCGTTGACGGACGGGTGGTTGCTCGGCATCGCTGTGGTCGGTTCCGGTTGGGGACGCCCGGCCATCTGGACGATGACGACGAGAGCGGCCGCCAGGAGGGTAACTAGCACCAGGTTGAGGCGCGAGACCCCCGCCCGACGTTCCAGGGCCGAGACCTTGGGGGTGTCCGCCTCGGCGTCGTCCTCGTCCTCCTCACCCTCCGGCAGGAGGTCCGACGGGTCCACGCCGTCATCATCCCCGTCCTCCGGGGTCTCCTGGTGGGCCTCGTCGAACTGGGCGAGCTGTTGCTGCGCCCAGTCCTTGAGCTGGTCCGGGGCAGTGGACAGGAAGGACTCGAGGTCTTCCCTCGTGAAAGTCCTACCTTTGCTCTTCATCGCCCCGGATCAATCCCTTCTGTGTGTGGTCGGTCAGTTCTTTTTGTTGGGCATGTGCTTTTCCGGGATGGCCGGGGGCACACCGTTCTCCACCGAGACCCCGCGCAGGGCGAGCTGTCCGGAACGCGCCCAGTCGGTGGCCTGGTTGAGCATGGATACCGAGTACTGCGGAGCGTGGAAGCCGCGCCCGTTCTCGGAGAACGAGTAGTCGACGACGAACTGCGCCTTGCGCTGGTAGTCGCGGGCGAGCGTCAGCTGCTCCTCAGTGGCCGTGCCGTTGGCCTCGGCCGCCTTGATGTCGTTGATGAGCCCCTCCAGGGCCGTGAAGCTCACGTTGAGCGAACTCTGCCACGTCGTCTGGATCTTCTCGACGCGCTGGCGCATCTCGGCCTCGGTGGAGTGATGGCAGGTCAGGCACGACGCGTTGATGGTCTCGTCGTTGGCCATCGGGCTCATGATCTGGTGGTTGCTCACCTTCGCGGCACCGTTGCGCTGGTAGGCCATGTGGCAGTCGGCGCAGGTGACGCCGTTGGCGGCGTGGATGCCCTGGGACCAGGTCTCGAAGTCGGGATGCTGGGCCTTGAGGATGGGAGCACCGCTCTCCGCGTGCTTGTAGTCGGTCCAGCCGACCTCGTCGTAATAGGCCATGGCGTCGTAGGCCGTCAAGCCCTTGTCCCACGGGAAGGTCAGGGTCTTGCCCTCACCCGCGAAGTAGTACTCGACGTGACACTGCGCGCAGACGTAGGTTCGCATCTCCTGGTTGGTGGCGTCGCGGTTGACGTCGTAATCGGTGATTCCTTCCAGCGCCTTGGCCTTCTTGATCCCTTCCATGAAGGCCGGGCGGGTGATCCTCAGCTCCATGGTCTTCGGGTCGTGGCAGTCGATGCAGGCGATGGTCGACGAGGCGTGCTGGACGGCCTCCTCGTAGGACATGGAGTTCATGGCGTGGAAACCCGCCATCCGATCGCCGTTGCCGAGCTTGTCGTAGACCTCGGGCATCGAGGCGTGACAGTTGAGGCAGGTGCCGGGCTGCTTGAACTTCGGCTGGGTGCGCTGGGTGTGCTTCTGATCCTCCAGCGCCCACTCGTGGCCGCGCGGCTCGGTGTAATCCACCGAGAACGCGTAGCCGCGCCACATGAGCTGGGCCCGGGGTTCCATCTCGATGCGGGACAGGGTGTGGTATTCGCGCGGATCGTCCGCCGTGGGATCGACCTTGACGAAATCACCGTCGGTGTCCTCCGCGGTCTTCTTGTACTGCTCGTACTGAATGGGGAAGTTCTTCCCCCACACCGCCGGGTCGTAGGTGGAATCATCCAGTTCGACGACCTTGGTGAAGGGGTTCCTGGCTTCCTCCTTGTGTTGGAAGATGTTGGTGAGCAGCCACGTGAGCCCGGCAGCGACCACCGCCACGAAGAGCAGCACCACGATGGGAACCCACCTCTTGCGGGGTCCCGTCCATGTGGTGGGTTTCTTTTTCTCCACCTCGTCAGGCGTGCGCTCGACTGCCTCGGTCGTGGTGGGCTTGTCGTTGTTGTCAGTCGTGGGGCTCATCTCTCCTCACCTCTTGTGACCGACGCCGTCGTGGCAGCGGAGACAGGACATCCGCTCGCCCTTGTGCTCGGAACTGTTCTTGGCTTGATCGACGTAGTCACCGTGGCAATCGATGCAGGCGGCCTCGACGATCTCGCGATTGTGGTCGCGGATCTTGATGTTCTCGGGGTAGTTCTGGAACGTGAACTTCAGCGCGTGCCAGAAACCGTTGTCAGCCTTGTTGATGTACTTGTAAACAATGTCGTTGTGAGGGGCGTGGCAGGAATTGCAGGTTGCCACGTCGTGATGGGACCCCTTCAACCAGCCCTCGTACTGCTCGTTCATGGCGTGGCAGTTCGCGCAACTGGCGGGGTCGTCACCGAGGTACTCGGTGGACCCGGAGTAGAAGACGGTGAAGACCCCGACACCCAGGACCGCCCCGAGCAGAGCAGCCAGGGCCACACCTGTCCAGCCCGTGAAGGCACGAGTGAAGTCTTGCCATCTCGCAAGGATGAAACGCTTCATGAGTGCCTCTTCTTCGAGTGTCCCCGGTGCCGCTTCCACCGCACCACTTGGTGGGACCGAGTGATTTGGAGACACGCTAACACAAAAACTATGAGAAGCCTAGGAGTTCCGAGGGGAAACAAGCTACATAAACACAGGCAAACCTCATGAAAATAGAATAGAAATTCATATCGTTAATGCCGTCGCCGCGTGGCCGTTGCAACGATGCCTGTCAAGGAGGGATTTGCCGACGCGGCAGGGGTTGATGGCGCGGTATCGAGTGACGCCAGGCCGCTCACCACCCCGCCGCGGCGCGGGTCCACGATTTCCCCAGGCACGGGACCGGTGGATCCTCTCGGTTACCCTGAGGCCATAGGAGGTCACCATGTCACCGGTTCAGTTGCGAGGCGTCACCCTCGGTGAGGGAAGGGCGAAGGTCATAGTGCCCGTCACCGGCACCACGGTAGAGGAACTCGTCTCCCAGACCACCACGCTCGCGGGGGTGGAGTTCGACATCATCGAGTGGCGCGTGGACTTCCTAGACGTCGCCCCCTCCCCCACTGCCGTCCTCGAAGCTGCCGCCAGGATACGCGCCGCCGCCCGGGAGCGGCCCGTTCTCTTCACCTTCCGCACCCACCACGAAAGCGGGAACAAACCCATCACGTCCGAGGAGTACCGCGACCTCAACATAGCCGTCATCGACTCCGGCCTGGTGGATGCAATCGACGTCGAGCACCACTTCGAGCGGGCGGTCGGCGACGCCATCATCGCAGCCGCGAGGAACGCCGGGGTGCCGGTGGTCGGCAGCCTCCACGACTTCACGGCCACCCCATCGGCCGAGGACCTGGTCCGACACCTGGTGGAGATGCAGGAGCGGGGCTGTGCCGTCGCGAAGGCCGCGGTCATGCCCCAGAACACCGGTGACGTGCTCCAGCTGATGGAGGCCACCTGGACCATGACCAGTCAGTACCCGTCAACCCCGGTGCTGACCATGTCCATGGGTGGTCTGGGGTTGATCACCCGGCTGTCCCCCCGGGTGACGGGATCGTGCGCCACGTTCGCGATGGTGGGTCGCCCTTCCGCTCCCGGGCAGATCCCGGTGGAAGAGCTCCAGCCGATCCTGGAACTCATCGACGCAAACCTCCCTTGAGAGGCGCGCCGCTCAGGCCCGCAGCCAGTTCAGGATCATCGAACAGTAGTGATCCAGGTCGTGCTCCAGCCGCTCCGGGGCACGCATGTCGAAGTCGAACAACGTCCTGACGGTCTTCTGATTGGTGATCCTGTAATTCCCCAACGCGGTCACTGCGATGTGGAGTTCCACCCCCGAGATCCCCTCGCGGAACGCGCCCTCCGCTCGCCCGCGGGCGAGCACGGCGTCGAGCGTGCCGATGATCGGCCGGGAGAGCGTGCGCTCACTCCCGGCCAGGTGCTCCGAGTCGAGCAGGTTCTCGGTGCGCACCAAGCAGGCGAGCTGCGGGTGCACCTCGTGATACCGGATGGTGGCACGGACATAGGTGTCCACCGCCGTAACCGGATCCAGGGCCCCCAGGTTCAGATCCTGCTCATAGGCCCGGATCCGGGCGTACTCCGCGCGCAGACACGCGGAGAACAACCCAGCCTTGCTGCCAAAGCAGTAGTAGACCATCCGTTTCGTGGTCGCGGTCTCGTTGGCTATCTCGTCGACGCGAGCTCCGTGAAATCCGTTCCGGGCGAAATGATCGGTTGCCACCTCGAGAATGTTCGCCCTGGTCCGGTCCAGGTTCCGGGATGCCTCCCGGGTCGTGAGCTGAGGCTGTCGCCCCGCCATCACCCGGAGGAGGTGGCGGCCAGCAGCGCATCCAGGGCGCCGTATGCCGCCTTGGAATCAGCTTCGACCCCGGTGAACAACCGGAACGCCTCGGCCGCCTGCTCAACCGCCATCCCGGTGCCCGGGAGGATCCGGCAACCGCGCTTCTCCGCCGTCTGGAGGAGTTCGGTCATCACCGGGAGGTAGACGCAGTCGGCGACCCACATCTCGGGTCGCAGGAGTTCGGCTGGGACGCTGGATCCGGCCTCGTGTCCGGTCATCCCGCGTGTGGTGGCGTTGATCACACCGTCAGAGTTTGCCATAGTCACGGCCAGATCAGCTCCCGCCCCCGCGAGTGCGCGGCCCGGGCCGTAAATGGCGGTCATGCGTTCCACCAAGGCCGTTTCCCGTTCGGGGATGATGTCGAAGATGGTGATCGTGTTCACACCCGCGTCGAGCATGCCGTAGGCCACGGCCGAGCCCGCGCCACCGGCCCCCATCAGGACGAGGTTGTCGGCCTTGGCCCCGGGGAGGTTCCGCCTGAACGAGAAGGCGAACCCGCACCAGTCGGTGTTGTGCCCGATGGCCTTGCCATCCCGGAACACGACGGTGTTGACGGCTTGGAGGGAACGGGCGCGTTCAGAGAGGTCATCGAGAAGCGGAATGACAAGCTGCTTGCAGGGGGCGGTGATGTTCAGGCCGCTGAAACCGAACCGTCGCGCCCAGGCGAGGATGTCGGCGAGATCGTCGGGACCGATGTCCTGAACGGCCAGATCGATCGGCCGGTACGTCACGCTCATTCCCATGGCGCGTCCGATCGTCTCGTGAATGGGAGGGGTGAATGAGGCCGTGATGTTGTCGCCCACGAGTCCGAGCATGTGGGAGACGGGTTTGATTCCGTCGTACATGGTTCTTCTTCCTTGAAGATCGGGTTTGGGTTTTGGATGATGCGCCGTGACGGCAGGGCCGTCAGGCTGGGATGGTGGCCCTGGCGGCCGCCAGACACCGGGTGGCGTACTCCGTGTCCCCGAGGGTGCGCAGTCGCGCCAGGTTGGGCTGCTCGATGGCCAGGACCGCATCGGCCGGAAGCGCGGCCACCAGGGCAGGGATCGGGGCATCGCCCTCACCGACATAGAGTCGACGTTCGCGAACCTCCACCCGGAGCGCCTCCGAGTCGGGCGGGGTCTCGCTTGAGCAGTCGCACAGGTGCAGCATGGGCAACCACTGCGGGGGTAGGGCCGCGATGTCCTTCAACGAGGCCCCAGCGCGCATCCAGTGGTAGACATCGATCAGGATGCCCAGATTCGGCGCCCCAACCTCCCTGACCAGCCGGGACATCTGTTCAGGGGTCTGGATTGCGGAAAGGGCCACGAACTCGGCTACCACTCTGAGGCCGAACCGGCCGGCCAGTTCGGCGACACGACCCAGGCCGTCCACCTGCTCCCCCAGGTCCTCGGTCCAGACGCTCGCCAGCAGCGTGGTCGCCCCGAGCTCCGCCCCCACTTCGAGGGCGGGCAGGTAGCTGTCGTAGTCGATACCGGCCATCACCCGGGCGAGTTCGATGTCCCAGACCCTGACCCCCGTTTCAGCCAGCGCGACGCGGCACGCCTCCAGGAGGTCCCGGTCGTGCGGCAGGTCGAGGCGAGGTTCGCTCGGCAGGCCCATCGGGATCGGTCTCAGGCCCACGTACTCGTATCCCGCCGCGACGGCGACGTAAACCTGGGCCGAGGGTTCGAGATCGCCCACCGTGAGATAGGCGAGTGAGTAGTGATGTGACATGTCCTTTCCTTCTCGATCGGATCCTCAGGTACTCACGTGGCCCTTGACGCCATCCGGGCTGTAGATGTCGAGGATGTTCCAGTGACCGCCCGTCGGGGTGGGGATGTTCCGCATGGGAACGTCGATCAGGTAGGGCTCCCCCGAGGCCAGGGCCTCGTCGAGGGCAACCCCGAAATCCTCGGGCGAGGTGACCTTCCTGGCCCGGATCCCGTACGCAGCCGCGATGGCGGAGTAGTCCAACCACATGTCGTCGTCCTCAGACTCGAATACGGTGCCGAACGTCGTGCCGTAGTTGGCCTTCTCGAGGCCGGCGATGGTCCCGTAGGCGTTGTTGTTCATCACAACCCACACCACCGGGATCCGCTCGCGGCGGGCGGTGGCCAGCACCGCCGGGTTCTGGCCGAAACCTCCGTCGCCGACGAGGGCGATGACCCGGCGGCCGGGAGCGGCCAGCTGCACCCCCAGGGCCGCAGGGGAACCAAATCCCATGGTCGCGAAACCGCCGGGGGTTATGAACGTTCCGGGCACCGAGATGTCGTACTGCTGCGCGAGGCCGTTCTTGTTCCAGCCCACGTCGGTGACCACGAAGGAGTCCGCCGGAATGTGGTCGTGGAGGTCCTTCAGGATCCGGGCCGGGTTCATGGGGAACTCCCCGGAGGTCTGGTTCGCCACCAGTGCCTCCTTGCGGGCGGCGCGCTCGGCCAGGATGGTCCCGGTCACGCCCTCCCGCACAACTCCTCGGGGATACAACCTCCGGGCGGCCTCGAGGAGCGTTGTGAGGGCGGATTTCAGGTCCGCCACCGCCCCGATCTCGACCGGGTAGTTGCGCCCGATCTGTTCGGGATCAATGTCGATCTGGATGAGTTTCGTGGGCGGCATCCTGAAGGTGAAGTCCTCGTACCAGGACGACGAGTCAGCCTCCGCGAAGCGGGTTCCGAGCCCCAGGATCCAGTCGGCTCCACGACACATCTGGTTCGTGAACGGCATCCCCCAGAACCCGGACATTCCGAGTACGTGCGGGTTGTCGTCCGAGACCGCTCCCTTGCCCATGAGGCTGTGCGCCACGGGCAGGTCCAGCAGGTCCACCAGGGTCGTCAGTTCCTCCGAGGCGCAGGCCGACAGGACCCCGCCCCCTGCGTAGACCAGCGGGTGTTCGGCGGCGGCCAGGCTGGTGACGATCCGCTCCGCGGTGGCCACGTCGAGCGCGGGCGGGGCGTAGTCGATGTGGTTGGCCAGCGCGCGATCGACCAGGGCGGCCTCGATCGGGAGGCTGAAGAGGTCCATGGGGACGTCGACGAGGACGGGGCCGGGACGTCCCGACTCCGCAATGACGAAGGCCCGGTCCAGGATCTCGGGGAGAAGCTCGGCACGCTCAACCCGGAACGCCCGTTTCACGAATGGCCGGTAGATCTGCCACTGGTCGGCGTCGGCGTGATGGTTCACCTCCTGGTGGGGGTGTTTGCCGAAGTAGTGAGTGGGTACGTCACCTGCGATCACGACCACAGGTATGGAATCCAGGGCGGCGTTGGCCACCCCGGTGGCGGCGTTGGTCAGGCCCGGCCCGAGGTGGGTCAGCACCACCGAGGCGCGGTGGGTCACCCTGGCGTAGCCGTCGGCGGCGTGGGACGCGATCTGTTCGTGGCGGACGTTGACGAACTCGATTCGTTCGCTCCCGGAGAGAGCCTCCAGCATCGCGATGACGGTGTGACCACACAGGCCGAACACCTTAGTGACTCCCCGTCCTTCCAGGTAACGGACGATCTCGTGGGCGGCAAGGACGGTCATGGGCTCTCCTCGGTGGGCTCGTTGGTCCGGGTGACGGTGAGGTCCCGGCGTGGCGGGCCGTCGTAGGTGTAATTCAGGAACTTGGCCTGTGGCCCCTTGATCCGTCCCCCCTGCTGCATCTGCTCCCAGGCGTGGGCCAGGATCCCGACGGAACGGGACAGGATGAACACCCCACGCCCGAGTTCGGGGGCCAGGCCGAGTTCGCAGTGGATGACGGCCGTGGCGCCGTCGACGTTCATGGGGATCCGGCGAACCCTCCCCTTCGAGAGGGTGTCCTCCAGCACGGTGCCGATGGTGGCGAAACGGCCGGACACGTCCCCGGTCGCGGCCGCTTCACGAACCATGCCGAGCAGCCTGGGGGCGCGTGGGTCGAGGGGATGGAAACGGTGCCCGAATCCCGGGAAATACTTCAACCCCGATGCCTTGCGGCGGGCCACCACCTCGGCGGTGGCCGACTCGAGGTCGCCACCGGCTCCGGCGAGCGCATTGATCTCGTAGTAGATCTCCATGCACTGCTCCCCCGGGCCACCGTGGATGTCGTCCAGGACGTTGATGGCCGAGGCCATCGCCCCGTTCAGGCTGGGGCCACAGGTGGCCGCCATGCGCGAGATCGCGATGGAGGGGGCCTGCGGGCCATGGTCGACGCCCGCCACGAGGGCGGCTTCCAGCAGGGTCGCCTGCGGTTCCGTCGGGAGTTCCCCCATGAGCATGAGCCAGATCATCTGGGGAAACGTGACGTTCCCGATGAGTTGTTCGATGGGATAGCCCCGGACAGCGATCTCGCCTGGGTGGATGTCGATGATGGAGGTGGTCCACCACCGCCGGGCCTCGTCAAGCAGCTCTCCTGCGCTGCGTTCCTCGGTCATGACCGGGCCTCAGCTCACCGTGACCGCGGCGTCGGTGGGCTTGGCCTCCCCGTCGGGTTCCATCGCGGGGTCGTAGAAATCGCCGAAGAGTTCCGCATCCGAGGGGCGGTCGACCGGGATCTTCCGCGACACCCAGGTGGTGTTCATGTAGTGCTTGAGGGAAACGTTCTCGCTGATGATGTTGCCGCCCCAGGTGCCGCATCCCATGGAGGAGGTCATCGGCATCCCGTTGTTGAATGCACCCGCGTTGGCCCGGGAGTTGGGCTGGTTGACCATGATCCTGGACACCGGCATCATCCGGCCGAAGTAGTCGATGTGGGCGTCGTCGGTTGAGGCTATGCCGCAGCTGTGGCCCTTGCCCCCGACCTCGTAGAGCTGGAGGGCGAGGTCGACGCCGTCCTCGAAGGTGCCGTCGTAGGCGTGGACCGCGAGCAGTGTGGTGAGCTTCTCCTTGCAGAAGTTGTGTTCCTCACCGATGCCGTCGCCCTCGACGAAGATGAACTTCGCCTCGTCCGGGATGGTGAAGCCCGCGGCCTCGGCGAGCTTCTGCGGGGAGATGGCGACGGTGTCCGCCAGGCGATGCCCCTCGGTATCCCACATCACCGATTCGAGCCTGGCCCGTTCCTCCTCCGATGCGCGGTAACCACCGACCTCCGCGAGGGCGTCGAGCATGTCGCCGTACCTGCCGCGCGGCACCAGCACGTTGCCGTCCGCGGAACAGCCCGAACCGAAGTCGGAGGTCTTCGACAGCATGCAGTTGGTGGCCGTGGCCTTGATGTCGGCGGTCTCGTCGAGGAACTCGGTGGCGTTGCCGGCCCCGACCCCGTAGGCGGGTTTGCCCGAGCTGTAGGCCTGGCGGACCAGGGCCTGGCCGCCCGTGGCGATCACGAGGTCGGAGCGTCGCATGAGTTCCTGGCTCACCAGCAGGCTCGGCCGGGTGATGCACTGGAGGATGTCGGCGGGCGCGCCCTCGGCCTCCAGGGCATCACGCATGAGGCGCACGGTCTCGAAAGTGGTGTCCTTGCTCCGCGGGTGCGGGGAGAATATGACGACGTCGCGGGCCTTGATGGCGTAGATCGCGTTGCCGGCCGGGGTCAGGTCGGGGTTGGTCGTGGGAACGATGCAGCCGATGAGACCCGCCGGTTTCCCGTACTTGACGATTCCTCGCCCCGGGTCCTCCTCGATGACGCCGACGCTGGGCTGGCGCAGGGCGTCGCGGAGAACACCGCGGATCTTCATGCGTTTGTTCATCCGCGACGTGTAGTCCCCCAGGCCCGATTCCTCGATGCCCATCTTCACCAGCCGATGGAAGGTGGTCGTGTTGGCCACGGCCCAGGCCACTGCCTGGCAGAGCCGGTCCACCCGGTCCTGGTCGTAGGTCTCGATCACGCGCTGCGCGACGCGGGCCCGGGCGAACAGGTCGTCAAGTTCCTGAACCTGCTCCGGGGTCATCTCCTTGCGGATCTTCTCTTGAACCACGATGTCGCCTTTCTACGTGGCCGCTGTGGCCCACCAGGGCCTACGTTGGCCACAACTTATGTACTGGTCGGTACACAAAGGATACTCCCAGCCCGATTCCATGTACAGATCCTGCTGCAAGATTTATGTACCAAATGGTGAAAACACCCTTTACTCCGGGATCAAGATGACCTACGGTTGGACCAGGAACGACGATGTTTCCCGACCCTCGCACCAACGTGCCGGGCCGAGATCCCTGGAGTTCGGACATGGCTCAATCGCAGACAACAAGAACCACCGCAGCCGGAGCCGGGCTGATCGGCACACGGCCCCGGGATGTTGCGGTCAAGGAGGAGCGCAGGCGGACCGATCCTCTCGGCACCCCGCGCGGCGGTGTCCTCTGCGCCCGCTTCCCCGGGTGATCCCCGCTCCGGCCTCCCCGTCCCCGTACCGCCCCAGCAAAGGTAGAAACCCATGGCAACTTCCACCGCAGCCCCCGACGAACTCGCTGACGCGCCGAAGCGTCAACCAAAGAAATCCGCGATCGCCGCACTGGTCGGCAGCGCCCTCGAGTATTACGACTTCTTCATCTACGCCAGCGCCTCGGCCCTGGTGTTCAACCGGCTCTTCTTCGACCCGAGCAACCCGGCCGTGGCCACGCTGCTGTCCCTGGCCACCTTCGGGGTCGCCTACGTGGCCCGCCCCGTCGGGGCCTTCGTGCTGGGTCGCTGGGGCGATCTGAAGGGTCGCCGCGTCGTCATGGTCTTCACGTTGTTCCTCATGGGGATCGCGACATTCGCCATCGGTTGTCTTCCCACCTACGACCAGATCGGCGTCACGGCCCCCGTCCTGCTGGTCACGTGCCGCCTGGCGCAAGGTTTCTCGGCCGGCGGCGAACAGTCGAGCGCCAATTCGATGTCGCTGGAGCACGCCCCCGACAACCGCCGTTCGTTCACCACCGGCTGGACGATGTTCGGGACCCAACTCGGCCAGGTCATAGCCGCGGGCGTGTTCATCCCGATGGCCGCCATCGGCGAGGAGTTCTTCATGTCCGTCGGCTGGCGGATCCCGTTCTGGCTGTCCGCCCTCGTCGTGCTCGTCGGCTGGCTGATCCGACGCACCCTGGAGGAGCCGCCGCAGTTCCAGGCCCAGGCAGCCGAGGCCGGGCCAAGGGTCAAGCGCGATCCCATGCGCATCCTGATCACGCGCTACTGGGGCCCGCTCGTCGCGGTGACGATCCTGGCTCTCCACAACTTCGAGACCACCATCTTCTCCGTGTGGGCGCTGAGCTACGGCAAGGCGCAGGGCATCGCCGAGGCCCACATGCTGTCCCAAACGGTGCTCGTGCAGCTGTCCGCCCTGGCGGCCATTCCGTTGTGGACCCTTCTCGCGGACAAGCTCGGACGCAAGAAGATCTACATCGGTGGCTACATCGTGGTCGCCGTACTGCTCTGGTTCTACATGACCCAGCTCCACGACGCCAACGTCATCGGCGTCTACCTGCTCGGTTTCGTGATGCAGGGCATTTTCTACTCGGCCGTCAACGGCGTGTGGCCCGCCTTCTACGGCGAGCAGTTCCCGACGAAGGTTCGGCTGTCCGGCACCTCGCTCGGCACCCAGATCGGCTTCACGATCACCGGCTTCGCCCCCACCATCGCGGCCGCCCTCGTCATCGGGGACGCCACCGACTTCACACCCGTCTACCTGCTCACCATCGCAGTCATGGCCGCCGTCCTGCTCACCGCGGCGTTCGGCACCAGGGAGACCGCCTTCAAGTCGCTCGACCAACTCGACGAGGAGGCCGACGAGGCCGAGGTCACCAAGTACGGACATTCCCTCTGAACGAACCCCACCTCCGAACAAAGGAAAGGACATGTCAAGAAAAAAGGAGACTCAGTTCGATCTCATCGTGTTGGGAACCGGTGCCGCCGGGTTGAGCACCGCCCTGACCGCAAGCAACGAGGGTCTCAAGGTGCTCCTGCTGGAGAAAACCGACCGCTTCGGCGGCACCACTTGCCGCTCGGCGGGAACGTGCTGGATTCCCGGCAGCCGGTACGTCGAGGAGGCAGGGATCACCAACGACCTGGCCAAGGCCGAGACCTATCTCGACGCCCTGGTGGGTGACAAGGGACCCAAGGAGATGTGGATGACCTACATCCAGACCGGGCCCCGGATGATCGACTACATGGAGAGGCTGGGGATCAAGTGGATCCCCTTCCCGGGTTTCGTCGACTACTACCCGGAGCTCGAGGGCTCCGGCAGGGGATACCGGGCCCTCGAACCCGAGCCGTTCAACGGCAAGACGCTCGGCAAAATCGATTTCTCCCACCTGCGGGGCCCGCTGCCGGAGTTCGCCCTGTTCGGGGGCTCGCTCATGGTTCGCCGTACTGAGGTCACGAAACTGCTGCACCTGTTCGACGGACAGGACCTGCGCGAACGCGCCCAGGCGGTCGGCACCGCCCTCCGCCTCGGCATCGCATGGGTCTGGGATCTGTTGTGGGGTTGGCCTCGCGGCACCCGCGTGGTCATGGGCAACGCGCTCATCGGACGTCTCTACCGCGAGTACAAGAAACACGGTGGCACGATGTGGCTGAACGCCGTCACGCAGCGCCTCACGATCGAGGACGGCCGGGTCACCGGCGCCGTCGTCGAGTACCAGGGGATTCCTCGCGAGCTCAAGGCCCGGAAGGGCGTGGTCCTGGCGGCCGGTGGTTTCCCGGCTTCCCCCACCCGGCGCAACCAGTACCTGCGCAAGCCGGCCGCCCAGTACACGGCTGCGGCCGGGGGCAGCACGGGAGACACCTTCGCCCTGGCCGAGTCGGCCGGCGGCACCATCGGCCCCGAGGACGAGAACGGGGCGCTGTGGTTCCCGTCGTCGGTGGGCTACCGGCCCGACGGCTCCCAGGCCGTGTTCCCGCACATCTGGGATCGCGCGAAGCCGGGCATGATCGCCGTGAACGCGGCGGGCGAGCGCTTCACGGACGAGGCGCGCTCGTACAACCACTTCGTGCGCGGCATGTACGAGTCCGACGAGGCAGGGGTCCCGACCGTTCCCGCCTGGCTGGTCGCCGACCACGACCACATGAAGCGGTACGGCCTCGGCATGATCTATCCCGGTCTGCCCATCTCGCGCCACTGGTTCGACAGCGGCTACCTGTTCAAGGCCAGGACGCTGGCGGAGCTGGCGGTGAGGATCGGCGTGGATCCCCGGGGACTGGAGGAGACCGTCCGGAAGTTCAACGCCGACTGCGCCCTGGGCAGGGACAGCCTCTTCGGGAAGGGGGAGAGCGAGTACAGCCCCCAGTACGGGGACCCGCAGGCCACACCGAACGTCAACCTCGGACCGTTGAAAACG
This sequence comes from Arachnia propionica, assembly GCF_900637725.1. GTDB lineage: Bacteria > Actinomycetota > Actinomycetes > Propionibacteriales > Propionibacteriaceae > Arachnia > Arachnia propionica. The sequence goes on from NZ_LR134406.1 coordinate 2,141,470, forward strand.
GCGCCGTTCTACGCCATGGCGGTCTACCCCACCCCCCTGTCGACCGGGCGCGGCATCCTGATCAACCCGGATGGTCAGGTCCTGGACACCGATTCCCGGCCCATTGAGGGCCTGTACGCCGCCGGTTCGGACGCCCAGCAGGTGTTCGGCATCCAGTACCCGGGCGGCGGCTGCCAAGTGGGTTCCGGCATGGTGTTCGGCTACCGGATCGGGAAGCACGCGGCGGGCCGGGAGGCCTGAGATGGCCGCCAGGAAGCTGGGCGTCTCGGCCCTCACCGTGCTCGACGTCCCACCGCCCGACGCCGTAGTGGCGGCGGCGGAGGCCGGTTTTGACGCCATCGGACTGCGGGTCTTCCCGGCCGGGGACGAACCCGCCTGGCCCCTGATCGGTGACACCCCCATGGTGCGCGAGACCCTGCGGCGTCTTGATGACACGGGCATCGCCCCGTGGGATGTCGAGGTGCTCAGGATCCGTCCGGACAAGGAAATCTCCGAACACCTGTCGGTCCTCGACGCGGGGGCTCGGCTCAAGGCCCGGTACGTGCTGGTCAACGTCAACGACCCCGATCCCGGCAGGCGCCTGGAGCGCTTGAACGTCGTCGCCGCCGCGGCGGGGGAACGGGACCTGACACTGGCCGTCGAGTACATGGTTTTCACCGAGATCCGCACCCTCGGCGATGCCCTGGACCTGGTGGGACTCATCGAGGGGCCGGCGGTGGTGCTCCCGGACTCGCTCCACGCCGCCCGCTCGGGCGGCACCGCGGCCGAGCTGTCCCGGGTTCCCGCGGAGCGAATCGCCTACGCACAGCTCTGCGACACCATCACGTCGCCGGAACCTGTCAGCCCCGAGGATGCGCTCGCCGAGGCCAGGACGGGCCGCCGGTTCCCCGGCGACGGGGACCTGGCCCTCGCGGAGTTCACCCGGGCCCTGCCCGCCGGGACCCCGCTGTCGGTGGAGGCCCCCGTGCGGGATGTTCCCCTGGCCAAGCGGTGCATGAGCGCACGGGCGTCTCTCGTCCGTGTGCTCGCTGAGGCCGGCGCGGGGTGATGCACTAGGCTCCTGCCGTGGAAAACCATTCGGTCCGCGATCTCCCCACGATCGGGCGGCTGCCATGAACGCAATCGCCCTGATCGGGTTGTCGGGTTCCGGTAAGTCGACGGTCGGGCCGCTCCTCGCGGAGCGGCTCGGCCTGCCGCACCTCGATGTCGACCTCGTCCTGGAGCAACGGGAAGGGCGAACCATCCGGGAGATCTTCGACACCGACGGGGAACCGTATTTCCGGGCGCTGGAGCGTGAGATCACGATCGAGCTCCTGGCGGCGCCGGGGGTTCTCAGCCTCGGGGGAGGCGCCCCGATGACCCGGGCGATCGCGGACGCCCTCGACGGCCATCCAGTCGTCTGGCTGCGGGTGGAGCCCGAAAGCTCTGCCCAGCGGATCGGACGCGACGAGGGCCGCCCGCTCCTTGCAGGGCAGGACGCCGTGGTCCGGTTGCGGAAGATGCTCTCCGAACGCGCCCCGACGTATGCGCGGCTGGCGAGTCTCGCAGTGGACACCGACCACGCCTCCGTGGACTCGGTGGTCGATGCGGTAGCCGCCCACGTCGCATCGTTCGAGCCAGGACGCTACATAGGTGAGGTGATCCCGGTCACCGCGGACAAACCGTACGAGGTCCGGGTGGGGCGCGGGGTGTCCTTCGAGCTCTCCCAGGCGCTCGGCCCCCGCTCGCGAGTGGCCATCATCCACACCGCTTCCCTGACCCGGGAGGCCAGGAGACTCGGGAGCACCCTCGACTCGGACGTGGTTTTCATCGAGGTCCCCGCCGGACGCGAGGCCAAACGTCCGCAGACGCTGACGATGGCTTGGCGGAGGCTCTCCAGGGCGGGCCTCACCCGGGACGACGCGGTGGTCGGTTTCGGCGAGGGACCGACTATCGAGCTGGCGGGCTTCGTCGCCGCGACCTGGCTCAGGGGCATCGACTTCGTCAGCGTGCCGACGACCCTGCTCGCGATGGTGGACACCGCCATCGGCGGAAAGACGGGGATCGACATCGGATCGGGTGGGGATGTTGCGGGCGCATTCTGGGAGCCGGCGGCGGCGCTCTGTGACATGGATCACCTCACGGACCTGGGGCCGGAGTCGCTCCGAGGCGGCATGGCCGAAATGGCCAAGCACGGCTTCGTGGCCGATCCACGGACCCTTCACCTACTGGAGACCCGGACGCAGCGGATGTTCGACCCGGAGAGCCAAGAACTGGCCGAGGCGGTGGCACGGTCCATCCGGATCAAGACCTCCATCGTGAGCAAGGACCTGCGCGAGTCCCGTTCGGAGGGCACGCGGGTGGGCCGCGAACTGCTCAACTACGGACACACCCTAGGGCGCGCCGTCGAACGCCACTCCGGATGGGGGCACGGGGAGGCGGTCAGTGTCGGGATCATCTACGCGGCCACCCTGTCGCGCCTGCTGGGCCACTCCTCCCGGGCCTTCGCAGAACGGCAACAAACCCTGCTGGAACGGCTCGGGTTGCCCACCCGCTACCGCGGTGATGTCTGGCCGGCACTTCGGCGGGCGATGAACAAGGACAAGAAGACCCACGGCACCGCCCTCCGGTTCGTGCTTCTCGAAGACGTGGCGAAACCCCGGATCGAGGTGGCGCCCCCCGAGGACGTGCTCAGGGCTGCCTACGGGGAGGTTTCCGACTGATTCCAGGTCAGCGGGCCGCGCAGCACGTCCAGGTGGTCGGCGCCGTTCCCGGGGATGGGACCCCGGTCAGTTCCCTCTCCGGCGGATCCGGGGAACGGGCACTCGGATCGCGGGCGGATCGTCGCGGGTGAAGATCCACTCCGGATCGGTCACCATGCGGGCAGCCGACAGACCCGCCACCATGGCCACCACCCCGAGCATCGTCGCGATTCCCTGCGCGACGGCGCGGTTGACGTCCCCGGCGTCGAAGTACAGAAGGGTCCGCAGCGCCGACGAGCCGGGCGCCATGACCAGCAGGGTCGGGACGGTCATGAGGGGCATGATGGTCGGCATGGACAGTGTGTTCGATGCTGCCGCCCGGGATTTCACCGCTCTTGCTCCCCTGCTGTGGGACCGGGTCGGCCTGGCCGTCGTCAAAGCCTCACCTCCTGGCAGCGGGGAACACGTGCTGGATGCCTGCTGCGGCATCGGATCCGCGACACTGCCAATCGCCGAACTCGTCGGCTCCGCGGGACGCGTGGATGCCGTTGACCTGTCCGGGTCTCTGATCAGAGAGCTACGAAACCGCCTCGCGGAGTCGCGACACACCGCCCAAGTCGTCCCGCATGCCGCCGACATCACCACATGGAAGGGTGGCCCCTACGACCAGGTGTTCTGCATCCTCGGTTTACCCTTCCTACCCGATCCTGCTGCCGGGGCGAATCATCTGACGAACCTTCTCCGTCCAGGCGGGAAGCTTGTGATCGCTCACTGGCTCTCCTCCCCGGATTCACTGGACCTCCCCGCCGTGGGAACCATTCTGGCGGGCATTCTGAGGAAGTTGGGAGGCGCCCTACCTCCACCGCACGAAGGCCGTGCCCGCTTCAGTGACGACCTGACCCGTCCCGAGACCATGCACACCCGAATGGGCACGCTGGGCCTGTCCGCCGAGGTCACGACGATTGAGCTCAGGGTCCCGCTCGATGCCGTGGTTCTCCGCCTGCTGATCGAAGGGTCGGCCTTCCGGTCGATGCTGGCCGACCTGGACGCAGTTTCCCGTGAACGCGTCCACGTGCTTCTGGCGGAGCAGCTCTCGGGAGAACAACTCAATGCCTCGCTGGTGGTGGGTGCGGGTCGGCGTCAGTGATGCCCACGACTGATCAGGGCGAGGCCGGGGAAACGGGCAAAATCGCTGTCGAAAAACCAGATGCTCGCGCCGTGCTCAATGGCAAGCGCAGCCAGGTGGACGTCAGTTACCAAGTTTCCTCCGCAGGTCCCCATCGGTCAGAAGCTGACCGAGAACCTCCCGGTGCCGCGGGCCGGGACAGGGAGCCACACCTGATCAGCATCGGGTCAGTCAGCAATGTGTTCCCACACACCCCACGGCATGTGCGGGTTCATGGTGACGCGCGGAAACCCGCATGGTTTTTCGCAACAAGGTTCAAGACCTCAGTTTCCGGCGTCGCAGCCCGGGAACCACCTCTCGCAGGTGCGGCGGGTCATCACGGGTGAAGGTCCATTCCGGATCGGTGAGCATCCGGGCCGCCGAGAGGCCTCCAACCATGGCGATCACTCCGAGCAGTGCCGTCATGCCCTGCGTGACGGCCAGGTCCGTGTGATTCTGGTCGAGGTGGAGCAGGCTCCGCAGGGCGAAAGCACCGGGGATGGAAACCAGGAGGGTCGGCACGGTCATGATGATCTTCTCAAGTCCGAATAGCCTTCCCAACAAGGCGCAGCCGAGGCCGATGATGAAACAGCCGGCGAACGTCGCCACGTGTTCCGCGACCCCAAGGTCGATGAGCTCCAGCCTGACGGCATTGCCCGCAACCGCGACCGCACCGGAGGCCATCGCGGCGCGTAGGGGCGAGTTCAGCATCATGGCCCACCCCACGACCGCGATGAAACTGGCCACCACTCGAATGGCCCACACCTGCCACGGCTCCACGCCGAGAGGCGGTGCGGTCTCCGCGGTGACCCCACCGAGATTGGCCACGATCCACACCCCGATGGTGATGGCAAGCAGGATCATGGACGCATAGGCGGCCCGGGGCAACCCCGCTGTGAGGTCCAGCCGGGTCAGTTCCAGGCCCGCGGTCACGAGCGGGAAACCGGGGATCAGAAAGATGGAGGCACAGATGAACCCCGCGGCCATGCGCGGACTTGGTTCCCCGAACAGCCGGTCCAGCATCCCGGTTCCCAGTAAATACAGTGCCGAGGCGGTGAAGGCAGAGACCATCACCACGGCCAAGTGGTTGATCTGCCAGCGCCCGAGCCGCCGGAACAGCAGATACGCCAGCGCAGAGGCGGGCAGCACAGTCCCGATCTCGCGCCAGCCACCGCCGGCGAGCACCGCGACGGAGGCGCAGGCCAGGGCGACCATGATTCCTCTCAACCATGCCGGGTACAGCGGATCCGCGTGGTCGATCCGGTCCAGCTGGCGGTCAAGCTCCGTCGCAGTGATCCGTTCCGGCATCTCATTGCTGAGTTTCTGCAGCATCGCGATCCGGTGAGCATTAACCCCCGGTTTGGGAACCTCGACCACTTTGGTGCGAAACACTCCACGGCGTTCCACCGTCATGGCCAGCGACGTGAACGTGATCGACGAGGCGATGTGTCCCAGCCCGAGGGCCTTGGCGGAACGCCGCATGAGCTGCCGGACCCGGAGCGAACTGGTACCGGCACCGAGCATCATCCCCCCGGCCCGCGCCACCGCGTCGGTTCGCCGGATCAGATGCCTGGGTTCCAGGGAGTCCTCGAACTCCTGATCGCCGTAGCACTCGGGGTCTGGTTGATTCACGGGCGGTGATTCTACGCGCCCGCTCCCCGGTCCGGGCGGATCAACCCAAGGCCCGTTCCAGCCTCGAGGGCTCCTCCGCCTCTCGTCAACGGCTTCTCCCCACCGGAAGGCGTATTCACTCGCCCGCCGCAGAGGTCGTGGAGACCACATCCCGGATCAGGTCCCCGGTCATCCGCCTTCCCGGAACGCCGTCGGCCGGTCAGGAACCCGGATTCGTCATCAGTCGGCGCGCGTCATGGAGTGGAGGCAGGCGAGACTGTGGGCCGCCACCATTTCTCCGTGCTCGTCGCGGACTAGGTCGTCGAGCCGGACGAGGTCCGCACGCTCCGGGAAGTGTTCAGCGACAACACGACTGATGACGTACACGGCGCCAGGCCTGGGTTCGGGCAGGGACGGTTCGACACCGACCCAAGTGGCGCCGACGGCGATGGGCACCTCCCACACCACCTGCAGATCGTCGGGGTTATCCGGATCAGCCACGCGCAGACTTTCCTGTCTCCCGTTGGAGAGCAGGAGCCTGGGTACCACGCCGGAGGCGGGAAGTTGTAGCGTCCGGTCGGCGTCGAGGTCAACGACGACGTCATGGACGGTGAGGTTGGCCAGAACCGTGGCTGGTGCCCGTGCAACAACACCATTCCCTGTTCAGGGTTCCCGGGTGTGGGCCAGGGATTTGAGCTCAGACATGAGATGGTCGAATTCAGCTTTCCACGTCGACGACGCCCACGTGATGCTGAGGGCGCGGGCTGCTTCCTCAAGCTTCTCGCATGTCAACCGCAGTACGTCCGGATAGGTCACATCATCTCCACTCACTGCCTTGGAGTCCGTCCGGATGTTTGCGCCTCCAAGATCCTGGAGGACCATCTGCAAAGCGGACTTGACGATGTCGTCAGCGTGCGTCACGACCAACTTGTTCCGCACCCTGTAGAGGATTTCCAGCAGGTCCTGATGAGGGCCTTTGTCCTTCGACCTCTTCTTGTCGCAGTCCTTCGGGTAGGGGCGAGCAAGATTGATTGGATTTCCGCTCCCGCCCTCGAGGTTGTTGTTCCGGTGAAGAAGATTGCTCCCTTTCGTCTTGAAGTTAAGAGCCTCGGCAACGACGACCGCCAAGCGCATCTTGGTCAGTTCGGTGGCCTCTGTCCACAGGCCCGCTACCGTCTGGAGAAGATCGATGAGGACACCGGCTCCGCGGTCTGGGTTCTCCTTGTCGTTTGCGACTTCAAGGAGCTGCTGACGCAGCTTGTCACACCTGTCCGCCATCTCGTCCATGCGCCAGTCGCCAGCCGCGAGAACGCGGACAGCGCTGAGGAGGTTGAGACTCTTCAGGCTACTGATGGCTGCCTCACGCAGGGCGGTCTCGGCGTCGTTGTGCAGCGCGAACCGGTGGAGCTGGGAGACCGACTCTTTCCTTCCCTCCTCGTCGACCTTATCGACGAAGGTCTGGAGGAAGAGCGGGGTGGCGTGCTCCGCGCACCACGCCTGGGCCGCCTGGAGCGCGCCCAGCACCGCCGCCTTCTGACCGGTGCCGACGATGACGACAGCCGCAGGATGCTTGGCCTCGAGTGCAAGAGCGACCTGACCGCTGACGCTCCTCATGATCACGGGTGTCGCCACGTACTCGTTTCTGTCGCCCCCTTCGTAATCGCGCTTGTCGACGGAGGGAGAAACGTGTCTTTTCCAGCCCGCGTGCACTTGGGTTCTGCGGGCCGCATCAGCAGCGTCGAGGGAGGTCTTCTTGGAGCCGGGATAGGAGGAGTGCAGGAGCAGGAACTCGGCCGGGAGAGACTCCGCGCCGTCGAGCATGGCGCCGGGCACCGCTCGACGGATCTTCTTGTCTGGTTCTTTGCCGAGGATCCGCTCAGTGACGCACATGCCGCGCGGCGCACCGGAACCACACGGAGCTATGAACAGAACCGATCCCCGCCCAGGTCTCCACTCAGGACGAGCAACCCAGTCTGGTAGACAAGAGTCAATCTCTTTGAGGGAAAGCACCCGTTTGACGTCGGAGGCCGATGGTGCAGCGAGGTCATGGACCGCCCCCTTCCCGACATCGTTGAGCCACTGGTGCTCCAGCAGCCACCGGACCGATTTCGGGCATTCATCTTTGAGTTCCTGCTGGCGTTTCTGGGCGGCGCAGATGATCTCCCCCAGCATGGGCAACTTGCCCCGAGCTCTCTTCGCCACCGTCACGAGATCTTCCAGTGTGTGCATCCCAGCCTCGATCTCTTTGTGGTGGCAATCGAGGTAGTGCTTCTGCACCCAGGCGCGTGCAATGAGGCCGGCGCCGTTGTCCGCACGGGCCATGTCGAGGGCAAGAAGGGAGGCGAGGTCCTCATCCTTCAGGGACTCCGGGTTGGTGGCAAGTCGTTTCATGAGGTCGGTGAGGCCATCCAGGCTACCGACGTCAACCGACGCCCGACCGGAACTCCTGGCCAATCGTCCCTGTGCCCAATTCCTCGCCTGCTCAATGTATCCGAGGGAGCGCAGCCAGTAGAAGGGAGCGGTGTCATAGGAACTGCGGTCGAGGAGAACGGCCGTGTCCTTCTGGGAGCCGGGTGCGACCGCGGCCCGCCAGTCCAAGCCGAGCTGGTCGGCGGCACCCATCGCGCCGAGCGCGATCATGGAGGCACCAGAGATCGCATTGACGACGACCTTCGGCTCGTCCCCAGTCTGGTTCTGGGAATCCACAAGGCAGCGGAGCCTCTCGGCGAGTTCCTCAACACCTGCCGTCTCCTGAAGATTGGCCTCACACATCTCCACACTGACGTCGAGCCGCAATTCCTTCCGGAGCCCGTCGTGGACACCCGCAAGACCCAAGGCTTTCTTGAGAAGCTCACCAATCTTCCACGTCCGTGTACCGGAATCACCACTCCGGCTCGCAAGGAGAAGGACCGTCACCACCCGCTCACCCTCGGCCGGGAAGAGCGCACGCAGGATGAGGGACAGCGGCGGGGCGCTGAAGCGGGAGCCTTCTTCGGGCGCCTCGAGCAGCACCTTGAGCAGGCCTTCTGAATCCTCGTCGTCGAGAAACTTCTCGACCTGTTGCTCGGCCTCCCCCTGGGCCTCCTGTCGCTCGGATTTCGAGAGCCCGACGATGTCGTTGCGCAGGTCGCCCTGCCCCACTGGATAAACGATGATGGTCATGTATCGCGTCCTCTCTCACAGCAGCATTCCTCAGCGGGCTGACGATTCGTGACGTAGGCGCATCTTCCTCACCACAGGGTGAGGCATCAGCCGTTCGGCTTGTCTTACACGCTCATAGTAGTGACGCAGGATGCATCCCTGTGGCACACTGCACGCGTCCAGATCCCTTCGAGAGGATCCCCATGTACCTCGTAATGCTCGAGACCAACGGGAACCAGCACTACATCTTCTCCTCTCCGCGCCTACGCGAGAACATCGGCGCGTCCGCACAGCTCGTTTGCCTCAAGGAATGGACTGATAAGGCCTTGAACGAGACCGGAGCGAACACGGCCTGGGAGCAAAACGCAGCCGCCCACCTCACCAGCACCAGGGTCAGTCGTGTCAACGATGATGACGTGAGCGACCTGAACTTCATTACTGAGCACACCGAGTGGGTCAGTCGCGCGTCCGGCAAGGTCATTTTCATGGTGAAGACCGAGACCTGCGCCAAGGCGGTCATCGGCCAGGTCACTCGGACCGCGCTGGCCCAGGCCCCGGGCATCGATGTCTCCGGCGTCTACATAAGCATGAATGACCAGAGCGCCGTCGATGAGGACCTGCTCAAAAAGGTCCACGCCGAGGCCGCAGCCTACGCCCTGCGTCGCTCACCCGCACAGGCCCGCTTCTCCCAGATGCCGTTCCTGGCCAGAGCGAAGGATTCGTCTCTGCCAGCAGCCCCGCCGCTCAGCTGCATGCTTCCCGGCGGTCTGAAGGACGAGGCCGCGGACGATCTTGCCACTGCGCACTCTCTTCCCTCCCGGATCAAGCGGTATCGGGCCTACTGGGCCCGCAAGGGACTCATTGACCTGGTGACCGACACAAACACGGCACTCAAAGAGGAGAAGGACCAGGATCGGCTAGTCCCCGACCCCACCAAGCTTCGAGAAAAGCTTGAGCGTGCCTTCTCGATAGGCAAGGAGGACTGGCCCGCAAATACTTCTGTGCCTCGCAACCCCGACGACAGTGCTAATGCCCCAGCCGACACCAGCGAGCAATCCGCACAGCAGGAAACCAAGCCTGAAGAAGACCTCGAGCGCGCCGAGGAGGCGCTCAGCGCTATCGAGTACCCTTTCCAGGACGGGCGAACCGGTAAAGACAACCGCGATACACATCCCACCGCCGCCCAAAGATCCATCACATCCCCCGGTCCCATCGCCCTCTCCAAAGTTGCCGTCATTCACATCGATGGCAACGGCATCGGTGCGATCATGCGCAACCTCAAGGCGGCAGTGGGTTGCGTGCCTTCGGATGAGTTTGAGGGCCAGCTGGGCTGCGAACCACGAGATCCCGACGCCCTGCGCCGCTTCGTGCTAACCGTGAGTCTCCATCTCGACGCCGTTGTGGCCGACGCCTTCGCCACCGCCTGGTATGACGTCGCCCGGTGGGCCCAGAAAGACCGGCGTGCCGAACAGATCGACTTCACCGTCGTTCCCGTCGTGCCCGTCATCCTGGGCGGAGACGACGTCACCGTCATCGCCTCCGGCGACTACGCCCTGCCCTTCGCTGCCTCCTTCCTGCTCAATTTCGAGAAGAAGACGGCCGCCGATCCACTCCTCAAATACCTCCACGCAGTCAGCAAGATCTGTGACAAGAAGGGCATCTCCGGTCCCGCCCCCATGACAGCCGCTGCGGGAGTGGCGATCGTGCGCCGCAACTTTCCCTTCCACATCGCCTACGAACTCGCCGAGAAGCTGGTGAGTCGCGCCAAGGGCGTCGGTAAGAACCAGGGCTGCTCCACCTTGGACTTCCACGTCCTGTTCGACACCACCGTCGTCGATCCTGACGATCAGCTCGGTGGGTACAGAGATTTCACCAAGCGCCCGTTCCGACTCATCAAACGGACATCGGATTCAGAGGCACAAACACCTACTGAGACGCCGTTCAGCGGCCCCTCGGGCACCTCGGAAACTCCGGCGCCAGCCACATGGAAGGACACATGCCGCCGTGTCGCCAGGTTCAAAGGGTTCCAACACACGGAGGACGAGAAGGACAGGGTCGAACCCTTCCCCCGTACCCGCGCCGCCCGCATTCGCAAGCTCCTGTCTGACGGCAAGCAGGAAGAGGTGGTGAAGCACTGGGAGGCAGTGAAGAAGGAGGTCTCCGTCGACTCCGACATCGCGCGTGGCGGCTCTGAGTCACTGTTCGACCTGCTTGAGCTGGCCGATCTCCTGCCCAACTCTTACTTGCAGCAGGTCACGGGACTGGCACACCCCAAGGACAGCACACCCACCACCCCGACGTCGGAGGAGGTGCACTCGTGAGCAAAACCAACGCCTTCCCGCTCACCGTCGTCTTCCACTCCGACTGGGGCGTGTCCACCGGCACCGGCATCGCCGGCGGGATCGATTCCGTCATTGAGAAAGACCGGACCGGCAAGCCGGTGGTCCGCGGAACCGTCTTGACCGGCGTCATCCGCGAGCAGACTGTCATCGCAGCGCAAGCGCTCGATGACGGGAAGGACAACGGCCCGTGGACACGATTCGCCGGCGACCTGTTCGGCCCTGAAGCTGATGACGACGGCAAGGACCGTCGCCATCAGCGTAACGTCATCTTCTCTGACGCCACCGTGCCCGAGGGACAGGACGTTCCAATTCATGAGGTTGTCTCTTTGTCCATCGACGACGAGACAGGTACGGCTCGCGACGACTTTCTGCGCTTCTTCGAGCGCGCAGGCGCGTGCCGTCTTGAGGGCACGGTCACCCTCGTGGGCGAAGATGTCGACGGCCAGGAACTGACGTGGTCGAATGAGCAGTGTGATGCCGCCCGCCTGCTACTGGCTCTATCCGGGCTGCTGGTGCGCGGCATCGGCTCCAACCGGTCCGACGGTGACGGCATGTGTGACATCCTCATCGGAGTTGACCCCGCACTGCACGCTGATGGCGGGGAGATCCTGAGTCAGGTGCGCCGGTGGTGCAGCCAGGCAATGGACCGCCTCTCTCCTGAGACTCCAACCGTCCCTCGCGCCACACGTGCCTTCGCAATCCCCCACGTAGCTGCACGCACCACATCCTCACCGGTCGCTGAACCGGAACCTGCGCCCAGCTCCGGCGCCTTGCAATCCCCCAAGTGGTGGTCAACGAAGCTGACGATCAACCTGCTCACCCCGGTCGTGTCCTATGACGTGCCCATGTCCAATGAGGTACGTTCGCTGGATTTCCTGCGCGGCACGGTCCTGCTGCCCTGGGTCCACCGGCTCCTGCGGCGCGCGCTGCCCGGCGACGCTGCTGTCCGTGACGCCGTCGTGCACGGTCGGCTGCTCGTCTCCGACGCGCTGCCGGTGGTGGGTGACGTCGTTGGCCTACCGACACCGCTCGCGCTCTCCACTCCGAAGGTGCGCAAGCCGAATCAGTGCTGGCGGGAGGTGACGAACCGGCTGAGAACTGGGGAGCCGCAGGACGTGCACTCGCCGCTGCGCAGCGGATTCGTTTTTCCCGGCCTTGAAGTGGCGCCGCCGGAACCGTCGGACGGACACGATCCACTCGACAAGAAACTGACACTGTCTGGCGGTCTGGGAGCGCCGCCGCTCACCGGCCGCCAAGCCACAGCGCACTCGACTGCCACCGGGGCCGCGAAGGATGGGGCCCTTTTCCTCGTGCGGGCCCTGCCCGCCGGTTTGACGCTCCAGGCAACGATGACGTTGTCCGAGGACCTGGTCAGGATCTCAGGCGTGAAGGAGGTTCTCGCAACAGGAGCTGCACATGACGCACGCCTGGGGTCGCGTCGGCTGAGCGGCACCTACGGCCACGCCCGCTGCACTTTCTCCCCACTGACCGAGACGGCCACTTCGCCTGTTGCCCCGGGAGAGACCACCCTGTGGTTCACCTCCGACGTCCTGGCGCGATCGGCGGCGCTGGGACCCGGCGGCAGCCAGCAGGATCTGGTTGATGCCTTCGGCCGCCTCGGCGCACGCCTGGAGGTCTGCCAGCAAACGGACGACCGCTTCACCGCCGGCATCCGCCACCGTCGGATCGACTCATGGTCGACGGCGGGAGGCCAACCCCGCCCCACGCACACGGCGATCCAGGCCGGTTCGGTGCTGCGCGTCGCGGTCCCCGACGAGGCCGCCGCCCTTGCGCTCACCCGCCTGGCCGTCACCGGCGTCGGCGACCTGACGGCCCAGGGCTTCGGACGCTTCGTCGTCGGGCACCCGCTGCTGGATGAGAAGAGTTTCAGCCTCGGCGACCTCCGCCGCTCCGACTTCATCGGCAGCACCGACGCCGCAACCTCCCAGGAGGAGCAGTCATGAGCATCATCCGCTACGAGCTGACGATCCGTCTGACAACCCACTCTCCCCTGCACTCGGGTGGGATGGATGTGGTGGCTGACCCCACGCGCGAAGGCGTCGACCGGGAGGCGGTCGCCACGAGATTCGCCCGCGACGCCCATGAGCGCCCGATCCTCACCGGGCGCTCGGTCAAGGGTGCCGTGCGCACCGCCTGCACCCGATACCTGGAGAAGAATCCGGAGTCCGACGTCGCCCAGTTCCTGACCGAGGAAGCCCAAGCCAGGCTGTGGGGTGACAGAGGCAAGAAGGCGCCGAACGGCACACCCCTGCGGGCCTCCGCCCTGACTTTTCACCCCGTCGAGATTCCCGAGGAGGCCCTGGCGGGTTCTCGGTCGGGTGATTCCTCCGAGGCTGAGCAGCGGCAGGCCGGGGCCGACCTGCCCTGCAGGGTCGGAATCGCAATGAACCGCTGCTGGGGCGCCGTCGGCGACGGGGCGCTGTTCGTCCACGAGTTCGTGCCTCGGGGTAACGCACTGACACTCGTCATCACTGCGGAGGGCATCAACGACGAGGCGCCAGCGAAACGCACGAATGCCGAGGGCGGCGCCGACGCATCAGAGGAGAAGAAGGAACCAGCGGCTCCTCCAGAGCCTGCAACTGCGGCTGAGGTCAAGCAGCTCCTTGAGCTCATCGTCGGGCTGTTCAAAGCCGGGCAGGTCTCCTTCGGTGGTCGGCAGAGCGCGGGCTGGGGACGGATCGCGCTCGACGATGGAAAGCCCAAGGATGAACGTTGGCGGCTCCGGGAGTTCAGCCTCAAAACCAGGGAGGGCCTGAAGTCCCTGCTGTCCGATTCCCCCTTGCCGGGTACAGAACTGGAGCCTGTGGACTGCGGTCCTGCCAAGCGCACTCGCATCACGGTCACGTGGAAGAGTCCCACGGGGATCCTGGTGGCGGACCCGGGGCTGTCCAAGCAGGACAAGGCCGACCTCAAGGAAGAGCGCGAGGCCGCTCTCGCTGAAGGTAGAATCTTTGACAAGAAACCCGTCCCCACCGTGCCGCTGCGCGACGCCGGAGGCGAGGATGGTCCGCTCGTCCTTCCCGGGAGCTCGGTGCGCGGGGCATTGCGCGCCAGAGCCTCTCGGATCGCACGCACGGTTCTCGTGGGAGCCCTTGGGCAGCGGCTCGACAACTGGTCGAAGCCCGACATCACGGTCCACGACCAGCTGGCAGACGACCCCACTCTCGTCCGCGACCTGTTCGGCACCACCGAGCAGCGTGGCGCCCTGACGGTGCTCGACACCCAGGCGGCACCGTCGGCCAATCCCCGCACGGTCACCCACAACGCGGGCGACCGCTGGACCGGTGGCGTGGCCGAAGGCGCTCTGTACGGAGAAGAGGTCCACGACGGCGCCCGCTGGGACGACATCGTCCTGGAACTGGACCCCGACAGGCTGCCCAACGAGCAGAACCGGCGTTGTGCCGCCTGGTGTCTGCTGGGGCTCGTCTTGGCAGAGCTCTCCACGGGCACGCTCCCGCTGGGCAGCAGGGGAACTCGTGGACTGGGACAGGTGGAGGTCACAGGCCTCACGGTCGAGGGACTGGAATTGCTCGGGCTCCCCGGCGACGGTTCCTGGATGTTCACGGCAGGCGAAGGCCAGAGCGGGCGCGACGCTGCAGATGCCCTGCTGAAGCACCTGCGAACGGTCAACGAGACGATCAAGCCGAACGGCGGCGCAGACGCTGCCGGATGGTCCTCCTATCTCATCGAGACCGGGGAGAAGAACAATGCCTGACGAACTCACGATGCCGTCGCTGAGGGAAGCAATGTGGTCTTCGTCACCCAACCCCAACGCCACCCTCGACGATGTCCTGAAAGCCGCCGCTTCTGCCGGTTCCGTCGCCGGAATCGCCTATACGACGGCTGGGGCGCACGCCGTCACGTCCGTCTCCGACGGAAAGCTGCACAGCTCCGGCGGCGATGTTGAACGAGCCGCCATCTACGAACTGCGGCTGTGGGAGGCCGGCATCACTAATGACCGTGAGGTCTTTGCCCACGAGTGGCGATGGGTCAATGGCTCTGGTTCAGCCGAGATCATCGTCCACGAAACCTCGAGCAATAAGGAAAGCACTCCCAAGTTCAAGCCGTGCTGGTACCGCCACAACGCATACCTCCAGCACGGTGCGGCGCTGCCCGGCAACCCGAAGACGATGACCAGCATCGAAGTCTTCACCGAGCAGGAATACGGGAACACCGTGTTCGTCGACGAGCTCATGACGGGAAAGTGGGGCTGACATGCCGGGCAGGACTGAGGACTTCAAACCCTTCCACTCCGCCGTCAATCGGATCCCTGTACCGCGGCGGTCCGCGCAGAACCTGGCTCGGCACAACGTCCTTCCCCCTGACCTCTTCCTCGACGGGCCTGCACCCTCACACGATCACCTCGATCCTGATCGCTGGTCCGGTTCTGTTGACCTAGAGATAACGCTGCACACGCCACTGGTCTTCGGTGAGCAGATCACCACGGAGGAAGCCGGTCCAGGAGGACGGGCTGAGAAGCGCCATTTCGTTGCCCTTCCGCTCAACTCCGATAAAACGGTCCGTGTTCCACCGACCATGATCAAGGGCATGATCTCTCGCGCGTACGAGACGCTCACGTGCTCGCGCTTCCGCGTCTTCGGTGACGTGGAGAACCAGGGTGGCTTCCGTCGGACCGCCGATGATCGCTCCGTGCCGCTGACCTACCGGGGCGACGCCGCCAGCGCTCTCGGGCTGGTCCCGATCCGAATCACCGGGGAGGATGAGGATGGCCTCATCGGCGCTCTCTACTACGGCGACACCAAGGTCACTGAGGACTATCGCGAGCACAACCTCGTCTACCCAAAGATGCGTGCAGCGGCGCTCCGAGGAACGTCTTGCGGCCCTGCGAAACTCGTCGTCCCCCAGGATCGACTTGACCGCCTCGCCCCGCATGGCAAGAAGATCGTCTGCGACATGACCTTGTGCCTGCACGGACGTGGTGGGAAGAGCGCCCGGTACGCCTACTGGTTGGTTACGCACATCCACGACGAGAACACCGGCCAACCGATCGAGATCTTCCGCATTCCGGAGTCCATCACCACGACCAAGCACCTCGACGGCGTCACAGGCTACGTGTGCAGGACCGCAGCACCGAATCAGTCGCCAAGAGACCTGTTTCCCAGAAAGCACGACGAGCGCGTGTTCTTTGACATCTCGCCTCATGGCCCCGCACAGGTGCGCATCTCGTCTCGGGTGCGTGAAGCGTACCGGGCCGTTGTCGAGAGCTATGTGGCTCAACGCAGCAAGGATCCGAAGAACAAGAAACAGCCGCCCAACCGGGCTACTGATGCCGTGCACCGCGAACAACGAGAGGCCGTGAAAACGACAGGAGTCTCACACATCGCCGTGCCAACAGCGACTGCGGACGTGTGCGCCGCAGCGTCGCTAACAGTCGGCACGGTCGCTTTCGCGGTCGTCGACAACTCCAATGACGCTCCGGTCGTCGTCGAGATCATTCCGACTATGATCGGGCGCCACGCCTATCAGCGTTCGCCGCTGGAGCTCGCCAAGACGCAGGAAGTCGCCCCGCTCACGAAGGCTGATGACGCGTCCCCTGCCGATCGCCTCTTTGGATACGTCGTCCATGACAAAGCCGGGAAGGGCGGGGACGTTGCCTTACGCGGTCGGATCAGCATCGGCCCGGTCGACGGAACACAGGCGACCATCGTCTCCAACAAGTCACAACTCCTCACTCCCCTCCTCGCCCCGAAACCCGGTTCAGCCCGCCGCTACCTGACTGATCACGAAGGCAGGACTCCTCGGCGACACGATGGCCACTCCGACGGAGCCCTACCGCGCTCTGATCTCTTCCGGGACGGCCAACTCCTCGGGGCCGCCGCCTACCCCGTCCATCGGAAGATCCTCGACCAGAAAGGGTTTCCGGTCGCCGCAACCGCGGACCCCGTCATGAATGGAAGGCCTCAGAAGAACCTCGAGACTCGGATCACAGCACGCACCTGGTTGGCGACCGGCAGCGTGCTGACCACCACTTTGACCTTCACCAACCTCAGTTCTGACGAGCTCGCCGCCCTCCTGTGGGTATTGACCCCAGAGAACCTGGTGCCGGCATCCGAACAGGACGATCAGCGCTCGAAGATCGGCTACCTCCGCATGGGGCTCGGCAAACCCTTCGGGCTGGGCACCCTCGAGGTTCGAGCCGTCGAGGGGAGCCTGCGGGCTCAGCGGAACGGCAGTCTCGCGCAGGACTACGCATCGCTGCGAGGCTGCTTGGGGGCGGGCAGCGTGACCGCAGACCCGAGTGAAGCCGTCTTCGACACCAAGATGCCTTCCGTCATCACGAAGCTCCCCTGGGTCCAGGCAATGCAGCGTGCGGCCTATGGATACGCCGACGACACGAAGGTCAGGCACATGAGTCTGAACGAAAACAAGGAGAACAACCAGACAAACGGAACAACGGGCGAGCCCCGTCCCGGCAAGGGCATCGCCCCACGTGACATGTTCGGTTCAGATTCAGGCGAACCCATTGTCGTCCCCGGGAAACCGAAAGGTCCGGCATGAAACCCACGAGGCGGAAACCGTCCCCAGCGAAGACAACGATGACTGCCTGGCACCATGCGTACAACGGTGTCCCAACCACGAGGAAACACCGGAAGAACGGAAAGAATGGCCTCGGCGGGGATTACCCGCCCGTCAGGCATGATCACCTCCTGCCGAATGGCCTCTCGGGCAAACTGCACGTGTCCATCAAGGTCGCGTCCCCGACCGTTCCCGGCCAACGCACCGCGAAAGGGCAGGTCGTCGTCTCCTCACGCAGCGGAGCTGTGGGTGGCGCCATGGACTGGGAGGATGCGACCATTCCCGCAACCACCCTCAAGGGTGTGCTGTCGTCCGCCTACGAGGCGGTCACCGCATCCCGTATGCGCGTCTTTCCAGGCTACGAGCATGTGCTCACACACCGCCGCACATCTCAGGAAGCGGCGATTCTCTATCCCGTATTCCTCGTCGCGGATCAAAACGCTTCCGGAGGAACTGGTCTTCGGGCACGAATCATGCTCGGGAGGAATCGGAGGCCCAAGAACGGCACGTGGGATCGTCTTCCATGCCTGTGTGCAGCTGTTCTTCCTGACTCCGAGAAGTCCCGTACAGCCCTGTATGACAAATCAGGTCAGCTGATGTACTCCGGAGCCACCAAGAAAAGGAAGCGAAAATACCACAACAAGAAAGGTCCGCAGCATGTACGGGAGCGCCTGTCACAGCTTCGGGACGCGACGCCGCACGGCTCACAAGTCACCTTCACCGCCCAGAAGGAGGACTTCTACAAAACCAAGCGATTGATCGTCTCCTCAGTCAAGGGCGAGCGCTTCTGCGGGACCGTCGGCCACAGCAAGAGTCACGGCCCCAAGGACTCCCCATATACCGGCTACGTCGTCCGCCTCACCCCGGAGGGCTCCGACCCTCTCATTGACACCAAGTACAACGAGTTCGTCTTCTTCGACACGAAGAAGAACAGGACGTACCGGGATATTTCAGCCCAAGTACTCACGAACCTCGTCGAGGTCATCCACAGCTACCTGGAGAACATCCGCACCCTCAAACGCCAGGAAGCGCACCGTCGCAGCGCCGGCGCACAGAAGGAGACCAAGACCCGCCGCTCGGACTCTCCAAACACCTGGCTCATCCACTCGATCCTCGACGGGGAGAACGGTGGGCCGGGTCTCTCGGCCGACCGCGAGGCGATCGAGCGGTACGTGAGGACGCTAGCCTCCAACGAGCCCGGGCTCCCCCTCTTCGCCTCAATCGACAACACGAAGGGCACTGTCACCGAGTTGTCCCTGTCCCAGGTGGGAAGGCGCGTCAGCAGTGAGGCGTGTACACCTGCGGAACTGGCTGAGGCCGGCAACATCGTCCCTGCTCAGGAGTATTCCCAAGCCTCCCCCGCCGACCGCATGTGGGGCTTCATCGCTGACAGGAAAGAGGATGCCCAGAACCAGGTGGCAGCAAATCATGGTCGCGTCACGATCCATCCCATCAGACCCGCGAAACAGCCAGAAGGCGCCGCTTGGCTCAGGCTCTCCGGGGACGGAAACACGGGCTGGCGCCTTCCGTCCTTGGCGAGTCCCAAGCCATCTACGGGCTTCCCCTATCTGCGCAAGGCTGACGGCGGCCCTCTATCGGAGGAGACAACCCGTGACGAGACGTACAGGTCGGGCCAGCTCCTCATCCGGAAGGTCTATCCGTCCCACCGCCTGCGCATCGGCCAGCAGCTCGATTCCGTTCCAGGCGTCGAGACACTCACCGGGGCACCCGGCTCGAGTCAGACCGTCATCGGCTCCTACCTTGCCCCAGGAGCAACTTTCACCACGACGATCAACTTCGAGGGGCTGACGGCGGAGGAACTAGCCGTACTCGTGTGGCTGCTCACTCCGGAAAGACTGGTACCCCGCAGTGAAAAACCGACCGACGGCGACAATCCCTCCATTGGCTTCCACCGTCTCGGCTTCGGTAAACCCCTCGGCCTGGGAATGGTAGAAATCCGGGCAACCAACGTCGTCGTACACGACGGCCACAAACTCGCTGGGATGTATCGCGACCTGACGGGCTGCCTTGGCCTTGAGCGACTTCAGGAGATCGAGGCGTCCAGCACTGAACGGTTGACGTCTCTGCTCAATGCATTGCCTGAGGGCTTCGAGTCCTGGCTCGCCGTGCGCGCCTTCGTCCGTTCCTCCTATGGATGGAGTGACGGTAAGCCAGTCCAGTATCCCAACGCGGACCACACCACCGGAGAGGACGAAATCTCACCGATCACGACGTGGTTCAAGAACCGGGAGGAGAACCGCGTCAAGCACAAGCTGGATCGGCAGAAGAACCCCCTAGATTCCAGTTACGACCTGCCCGATCTGACTGACTGAGACCGATACAGATCCTTCCGCACCGCACCGCAAGCCACCAGGCGGCCCCGTTGTTAGGTCGGGTCTGTTTATGGGCTCTTCGCAGAAGTGAGCGGATGAGGGGCCCTGGAGTTGGTGGCTCTGGGGGTGTGTGGAGCCCTCGGGCTGTCAGGATGAGGGTGTTGAAGCCGAGTCTGAAACCCGAGGGTCCTTGCGTGAAACGTTACCTCACCCTGCCTCGACACGTTCTGCCGTTTGGACCGGCTCGGGTTGACCGTGACCGGTCAGCAGATCGAACCCGACCACACCGTGCTGCGCTGCCACCCCACGACACCGCCGTCGCGGTGTCCGGCCTGCGCCAAGGCGGGACTCCGGCATGATGCGGTACTGCGCCGGTTAACACATGTGCCGTTCGGGTGGAAGCCAACGGTTTTGGAGGTGGTGCCCCCCCACTACCGGTGCCGGCCGTGTGAGCGGGTCTGGTGAGGCACCCGAACCGGCGACAAGTACGTCACGGTCATCATCGACTTGACCCCGACAAGGAAGTGAGAGGCTCCCGGCCGCAGCACCGGTGTACGCTGCGGAAGAGGTCACCCGAAGCAGGAAAAGCAAAGCATCGTTCGAATGTGACCGACAACCATTCACTTTCCGAGTGACTAACGCCCAGCTTGAGCCGCGTCAAGCCACGCGACACGACATGTCTTCGCCGCCGTCCAGCAAGCCCGCGCCTACATGAGCCTTGGTCCCGTCGCTTGAGCCCGCGCCTCATGCGCCCGCGCTCAGGGCCTAGCGCACAACAAGCTGGTGGCTCTCCACGCACGCATCAGCTGCCGTAGCACGACCGTGAGCGACATCATCGATGTGCCCGAGAGCTTCAACTTCGTCGCCTCCCCCAGTGGCATCTGCTTCACCGTCCGCTCCGCCTGAGCCGAGTGCACCCGGCTTCCCAGCGCCCTCAGCGCCGGAAACCCGAAAAGCTCACACAACACCCGTGTGCCCGCGTCGGGGACAGCACTTCACGAAACAGACGATCAGCCACAGTCGGGATGCCATCCCCAAGCTCGTCGACATCGCAAGGGACGGGGATTCAGAGCTGAAGGTGCAGCCGGAGCGCCTCATCCAGTTGGGCGACCAGGCGGGCGGGAAGGCGCCCGATCACCGGGCCGATGCGGTCGACTGACACCGCTCGGACCTGTTCGGCCTGGGCCTTGGAATCCGAGCGGATACCGACCTCATCCGCGAGGAGAAGCACCTGAAACGGAAAGACCCGCGCGGTATTACTGGTGACGGGGACGACCGTGACCACGCCTCGCCCGAGTCGAGCGGCGACGGTGTTGGCGCGGTCGTTGCTGACGATGATCGCCGGACGACGCTTGTCTGCCTCTCCCGCCCGTGCGGGCTCCAGATCGACCAGCCGGATCTCGCCGCGGAGCACTACTTCACCCCGTCGGCGACGGTGACCGCCCAGGCCTCGGCCTCTCCGGCGTCCTCCCACTCCTGCCAGGCAGCGGTGTAGGCATCCTCCAGGTCGGGATCGCCCAGCAGCTTGATGGCCTGTTGGATCGCCGCCGATCGTGACTTCAAACCCGCAGACTGTGCGTACTTGTCGAGCACGGCGACCTCGCTCGGCGACAGACTCACGCTCAACTTCACCTGACCCATACCACCATAGTAGTACCAGCAGTACGACTACTTTGCCCCCATGGTGCTCGGGATCGAGAATCTGACAAACCGCCCAGTTGAGGATCAGAGCATCGTGGGGTACGGGCAGCGCCCGTACCCCACCGCTCGCCGTCGGGTCAGCTGCAGCCGCTGGTGGAACCGCAGCCCTCACAGACGTAGCAGGATCCGCTGGGGCGCATCTTGGTGCCGCAGGTCATGCACAGCGGGGCGTCCACCGCCCGCCCGGTCATCGACTCCATCAGCTCGGCCGTGGTGTGGGCGTCGATCAGGGAGGGCTGCCGGGCGCCGTCGACGTTGAAGTCGTCGTAGGCGTCGTTGCGCAGGCTCTCCGCTTCGGGCATCTCGGCCTCTTCCTCCTCCGAGAGGTAGGAACCGGTCTCGACGTAGCGGGCGCGCTCGGCGGCGGTGTAGATCCCCAGATCGGCGCGGTCGTCGAAGGAGAGGTAGTCCAGCGCGAGGCGGCGGAAGATGTAATCCATGAATGACTGCGCGATGCGGATGTCCGGGTCGTCGGTCATGCCCGCGGGCTCGAACTTCAGGTTGGTGAACTTCTGCACGAAGCTCTCGAGCGGCACCCCGTACTGCAGGCCGATGGACACCGCGATGGAAAAGGCGTCCATCACGCCGGCCAGGGTGGAGCCCTGCTTGCCGAGTTTCAGGAACACCTCACCGAGCCGCCCGTCCTCGTACGCGCCGGAGGTGATGTACCCCTCGGCCCCGCTGACGGAGAAGCTGGTGGTGCGGCCCTGCCGCGACTTCGGCAGACGCTCCCTCTTGGGCCGGTAGACGACCTTCTCCACCACCTTCTCGACGACCTTGACGTTCTCCTTGTCCTCGGTCTTCTTGCCGTCGGAGAGCGGCTGGCCGACCTTGCAGTTGTCCCGGTAGACGGCGAGCGCCTTGAGGCCCAGCTTCCAGCCCTGCCGGTAGACGTCCGCGATGTCCTCGACGGTGGCGGACTCCGGCAGGTTCACGGTCTTCGAGATGGCCCCGGACAGGAAGGGCTGCACCGCAGCCATCATCCGGACGTGCCCCATCGGGGCGATGGCCCGCTGCCCCATGGCGGTGTCGAAGACCTCGTAGTGCTCCCTGGCAAGCCCCGGCGCGCCGATCACGTGTCCGTTCTCGGAGATGAAATCGACGATCCTGCGGGCCTGCTCATCGTCGTAGCCGAGCTTGGCCAGTGCCCGCGGGATGGTCTGGTTGACGATCTGCATGGAACCGCCGCCGACGAGTTTCTTGAACTTCACCAAGGAGAAGTCGGGTTCGACGCCGGTGGTGTCACAGTCCATCATGAAACCGATGGTTCCGGTGGGGGCGAGCACGGAGGCCTGGGCGTTGCGGTAGCCGTTCTCCTCGCCGATCGAGACCACCTGCTCCCATTCCCGGGTGGCCACCGCGTGGAGGTCCTTGTCGGCGGGCATGACGAGCGCGGAATCGTTGGCGGCGCGATGCTTGCGCATCACCTTCTTGTGGGCCTCGGCGTTGCGGGCGTATCCGTTGTAGGGCCCGACGATCCCGGCCAGTTCCGCGGAGCGGCGGTAGGAGGCTGCGGTCATGATGGATGTGATGGCGGCCGCGGTGGAACGCCCCCCGTCGGTGTCGTAGCCCTTGCCCATGGCCATCAGCAGCGCCCCGAGGTTGGCGTACCCGATCCCGAGCTGCCGGAAGTTGCGGGTGGTCTCGCCGATCGCTTCGGTCGGGAAGTCCGCGAAGCAGATGGAGATGTCCATAGCGGTGATGATCAGTTCGACGGCGCGCACGAAAGTTTCCGCGTCGAAGACCCCGTCCTCCCCCAGGAATTTGAGCAGGTTGAGGCTGGCCAGGTTGCAGGAGCTGTTGTCCAGGCTCATGTACTCGGAGCACGGGTTGGACGCGGTGATGGGCCCGGATTCCGGGGTGGTGTGCCAAGCGTTGATGGTGTCGTGGTACTGGACACCGGGGTCGGCGCACTCCCAAGCCGCCTTGGCGATCTTGTGGAACAGTTCCCGGGCGTCGACCTTCTCGATCACCTCTCCGGTGGTGCGGGCGCGCAGCCCGAACTCGGTGCCCGCCTCTACCGCGGACATGAACTCATCAGTGACCCGCACCGAGTTGTTGGCGTTCTGGTACTGCACGGAGGTGATGTCCTTGCCACCGAGATCCATGTCGAAACCGGCATCGCGCAGCGCCCGGATCTTGTCCTCCTCACGGGCCTTGGTCTCGACGAACTCCTCGATGTCCGGGTGGTCGACGTCCAGGACCACCATCTTCGCGGCGCGCCGGGTGGCGCCGCCGGATTTGATGGTTCCGGCCGAAGCATCGGCGCCGCGCATGAAGGACACGGGTCCGGATGCGGTGCCGCCGGAGCTGAGCAGTTCCTTCGAGGAACGGATGCGGGAGAGGTTCAGACCGGCCCCGGAACCGCCCTTGAAGATGAATCCCTCCTCCTTGTACCAGTTGAGGATCGACTCCATGGAGTCGTCGACGCTGAGGATGAAGCAGGCGGAGACCTGCTGCGGCGAGTGGGTGCCGACGTTGAACCACACCGGCGAGTTGAAGGAGAAGTACTGGTGCAGCAGCAGCCAGGTCAGCTCCTCCCCGAAGATCTCGGCGTCCCGGTCGGTGGCGAAGTAGCCGTTGTCCCGGCCGGCCCTGACGTACTGCCTGACGACGCGGTCGATGAGGGTCTTGAGGCTGGCTTCACGCCGCGGAGTGCCGAGGGCCCCCCGGAAGTACTTGTTCGTCACGATGGTGGAGGCGTTCACACTCCAGAAATCGGGGAATTCCACGCCGCGCTGCTCGAAGACCACCTCACCGGTCTTCCAGTTGGTCTGGACCACGTCGCGCGACTGCCAGGTGACCTCGTCGTAGGGATGCACACCCTCGGTGGAGAACACCCTCTCGATGGTGAGACCCACCCCGAGAGCGGGCTGTTCACCGGGGCGTCCCCGGTTGTTGGCGGATTTGGTCACAGTGGTGGTCATTTCTTCCTCACTACGAGAATGGCGGAGATTGATCGGCTCAGCCGATCAGGGGTTCCTGTGAGTCGGTCTCGCGGCGGCGTCTGCGCCGCGGACCCCTGACGGGTTCGGGTAGCAGCGCGTCACCGGTCGGCTGGCGGCGTTTCATGGAGTCGACCTCGTCGATGAAATCGTCAACAGAATCGAAATTCTTGTAGACCGAGGCGAACCTCAGGTAGGCCACGGGGTCGAGCTCCGCCAGGGGGCCGAGGATCGCGATGCCGATGTCCTCGCTGGTCAGTTCGGCCTGCCCGATGGAACGCAGATCCTCCTCGACCCGCTGACCGAGGGCGGCGAGCTGGGCCGCGGTGACCGGGCGGTTCTGGCAGGCCTTGGCAACCCCCCGGATCACTTTCTCCCGGCTGAACGCCTCCACCACCCCGGAGCGTTTCAGGACGTAGAGCTGGATCTGCTCCACGGTGGTGAACTTCCGCTGGCAGGAGCAGCACACCCGGCGGCGGCGGATGGCCAGGCCGTCGTCCGTCGCACGCGAGTCAGACACCTTGGTGTCTGCGTGACGGCAGAACGGACAGAACACGGCAGAGTCCTTTCAAGTGGCCCCGTCCCCTGGGGCGCGGCTTGCGACGCTGCTCCCCCTAAGCCCCCTTCAACACCCAATAAATACAACGTGTTGAGTAAAAGCGGGGTCGCAACTACTAGATGTAGGAACCATATGCCGATGACCCTGCGCCGTCAAACACCGACGGCGTGTCGCTGGGAAGTCCCGGAAAACTTCTCAGCGACCCGTGACGTGCGCCCAGGCGGGATCCCCCGCGGTGGGCGTCGGGGTCGGGTCAGGCTGGTTGAGAGATGCGATTCCCGGCGCCGCGACGACGAAGGAGAGCACCACCAAAGCAGCGAAGGCCATCGACTTGAGGCGCTGCGCGAAACGAGATCCGGGGCGAACAACCGTGCAGGAGGAACCGCCGAGGGGACCGCGCGTCGCGGGGCCGCGGGACGAACGGACACGGGGCGCGGGCTGGGCGGGACGGCCGGCGGGGCCTCCCGCGCGGCGCCCCCTGCGGGAGCGGGCGAATGTGGTCATCTCAGCGGCTTCAATGCTCATGCTTCCTCCTGTTGCCACTACGGCCGCCATCCGCGGCACGTCGAACCTGTGTTCGAAACGCTACAGGAACCCGCGCGCAGTTTCAAACACCTTTTCGATTCCCATTGCGTCACGGAAGGAGTCAACACGCCGGCACCGACATTTTCGCTCCGCACCGCCATCCTCGAACAGATGTTCGTATTCTGGGGTAGGATGGCGTCATGGCAGACGAGACCCACGAGGAAACCGCGGAGGCCACGATCATCCGGCTTCCCTCCCGCAAGACTTCGCGCGCAGGGCGTCCCAGCAAGGCACAGGCGGCCGCCGACGTGGCGCGCATAGCCGAACTCTCCTCCCCCTCGGGTGGGACCGGCAACCTCACTCCTCGCCAACAGCTGCTGCTGAAACTGATCCGGGACGCCGTGGAGGCCAACGGCTACCCCCCGAGCATGCGCGAACTGGCCGAACGCGCCGGTCTCGCATCGACCTCCTCGGTCGCCTACCAGCTGAAGGTGCTCGAGAAAGCCGGTTTCATCCGCCGCAACCCGAACCGGCCGCGGGCCATGGTGGTGACCCTGCCGGAGACCGTCGCCCCCGAGGCACCCGCACCGGAGCTTCCAGACCCCGAACAGACCCACACCTCACGTCCCGAGGCTGTCGAGACGCCCCTACTGGGCAGGATCGCGGCGGGCGGCCCCATTCTCGCCCAAGAGCAGGTGGAGGACGTCTTCTCCCTGCCCAGGCAGCTGGTCGGGAAGGGCACGTTCTTCATGCTGGAGGTGCGCGGGGACTCCATGATCGACGCCGCCATCTGCGACGGCGACTGGGTAGTGGTGCGGCAGCAGCCCGATGCCGACAACGGCGACATCGTCGCCGCGTTGCTCGACGACGAGGCCACTGTGAAGACCCTGAGCCGCAGGGGCGGCAAGGCCTGGCTGATGCCCCACAACGCCGCCTACTCCCCCATCGACGGCACCGGCGCCCGCATCATGGGCAAGGTGGTGGCGGTGATGCGGCGGGTGTGAGACCGGTTCAGGAAGAAACCTCCATGGCCGGGCGCGGAGATGCCATCCGCCCGGCGGATCCTGGCCCTTCTTGGTTCCTTGGGAACAGGTGCGGCGCGCCAACCGCACCTGGTGTCATCGCTTCGCGGTGATGCGGGAGTGCACCTGGTCCAGGTCGTCGCTGATCGGTCCGCGCATGTTGGAGATGCCTGGGTTGTCCGCGTAGCGGGGCAGGACGTGGACGTGGAGGTGGAAGACTTCCTGCCCGGAGTCGGCGCCGGCGTTGCTGAGGATGTTGCAGGCGCTGGCGCCCAGTTTCTTCTTCAACAGATTGCCGACCGCCCCGATGGCGGGGGTGATCTCTGCCAGTGCTGTTGGGTCCTCCAGAGCGTCGGCCACGTGGCGGCGCGGAACCACCAGGGTGTGTCCCTGCTGCCACGGGTTGATGTCCAGGAAGGCGACGGCGGTTTCGTCCTCGTAGACGAACTTCGAGGGGATCTCGCCCTCGATGATCCGGCAGAACAGGCAATCGCTCATGGTCTTCAGACTCCTCGTACCTCGAAGCCGGCCCGGGCCAGCTCCTGCTTGACCCCAACAATAGTGAGCCTCCCGTAGTGGAAGACACTTGCCGCCAGCACCGCGTCCGCACCGGCGCGGGCGGCCTCGACGAAGTGGGCCGTGGTTCCCGCCCCGCCGGAGGCGATCAGCGGCACGTCCACGACCGCGCGGACCGCCCGGATCATCCCGATGTCGAAACCGTCGGTGGTGCCGTCGGCGTCCATGGAGTTGAGCAGCACCTCCCCGACACCCCGATCCACTGCTTCCTTCGCCCATTCGATGGCATCCCGGCCCGCCGGTCTGCGCCCGCCGTGGGTGGTGACCTCGAACCCGGAGGGCGCCCAGTCCGCGCGCCGGGCGTCCAAGGACAGCACCAGCACCTGGTTGCCGAAACGCGCCGCGATTTTGTCGATCACCCCCGGATCGGCGAGCGCCCCTGTGTTGATGCCCGCCTTGTCGGCCCCGCAGCGCAGCAGCGCATCCACGTCGGTCACCGATCGCACCCCGCCTCCCACGGTGAGGGGGATGAACACGGTCTCCGCGCACCGGGTCACCATCTCCCGGGTGGTTTCCCGGCCCTGCGCGGAGGCGGAGATGTCCAGGAAGGTCAACTCATCCGCCCCCTCCGCACCGTAGCGGGCGGCCAGCTCCACCGGATCCCCGGCGTCCTTGAGGTCGCGGAAATTGACCCCCTTGACCACCCGTCCGTCGTGAACGTCCAGGCAGGGGATCACGCGCAACGCGACTCCCATCAGTCCTCCTCGATATCGGTCTCGACGACCCCGCGGCGCATCGCGGCGATCGCCTCCCGGCAGGTGCGGCGCAGGTCCCCGGGACCGGCGGCCGTCGCGATCTGGCCGGCCAGGTCGACGACCTGCCGCACCCAGCGTACGAAATCACCGGCGGGCAGGCCGCTGATGCGCAGCACTTTCGCGAGTTCCTGGCCGCTGGCCCAGCGCCACGCCGCCTCCGCGAAACCGATGTCGGGTTCGCGTCCCCGGTCGCGGCGGTGGTTGCGTTCCAGCGCCCCGATCTCACGCCACACCGTCCGCAACGCGGACTGCGCCGCCTCGCTGGCGGCGTCCGGCATCCGCGGGTGCCGCTGGTCGCGGCCCGGTCGCGACTCGTAGAGCAGCGACGACAGCACGGCGGCCAGCTGTGGCCCGTCCAGGTCCGCGAACACGTCGCGGCGGATGCACTCGGCGGCGACGAGGTCCAGTTCGTTGTAGATGCGGCGCAGCATCCGCCCCGCGTCGCTCAGTTCGTCCCCGTGCAGGTAGCCGAGGTCGGAGAGCACCCCGCAGACCCGGTCGAACTGCACGGCCAGGGAGTTCGCGCGTCCCGTCAGTTCGGCCTCTCTGCGCGTGGCCTCCCGTTCGAGGCGGATGGCGCGTGCTGCTGCGACGGCGTGCAGTTCCCGGTCCTCGCAGCCGTGGCAGGGGTGCCGTTTCATTCTGCGCCTCAGCTCCGCGATCCGCTTCGCCTGTTCCTCGTCGGTCGGGGTAGGTTCGAAAACCGGGGTTTCGGGGTCGACGGATTCCAGCCTGGCCGACAGCCCCGCCAGGAGTTCCCGGCGCGCCTTGCGGTCCTGCACGGAGAAACGCCGGGGTACCCTGACCCGGGAGACGGGGGTGGGGGCGCCGGGCAGGTCGTGGGGCCGCAGCCGCAGCACGGTGTGATCGGCGGCGATGACCTGCACCCACGGCACCCCGTCGCGACTCTGTTTCTGCCCGACGGCCAGGGCCACGCACCAGCCCTGCCTCGGCACCCAGATCACGTCCCCGGGCATGAGCTTCGAGATGGCCTCGGCGATGTCGTCGGCGCGCCGGGCCCGGCGGGCGGCCGCGGAGGTGCCCTCGAGCTGGGAGATCTCCTCCCGCAGGGCCGCGTATTCCATGAAATCCCCCAGGTGGCATTCGGCCTCGGCGCGGCTGGCGGCGATTTCGCGGCGGCGGTCGCGGTCCGCCCGGCTGGCCTTGACCACGGTCTTGTCGATGGTGAACTGCGCGAACGACTGGTTCAGCACCTCACGTGCCCGCTCCCGGCCCAGCGACGCGGTCAGGTTGACGGCCATGTTGTAGCTCGGCGCGAAGGAGGAACGCAGCGGATAGGTGCGCCTCGACGCCAGGCCCGCTACGGCTCGCGGATCCATGCCGGGCTGCCACTGCACGACGGCGTGTCCCTCGACATCGATGCCGCGTCTACCCGCCCGCCCGGTGAGCTGGGTGTACTCCCCCGGGGTGATGTCCACCACGGCCTCGCCGTTGTACTTGACCAGTTTCTCCAGCACAACGGTCCGGGCGGGCATGTTGATGCCGAGCGCCAGGGTTTCGGTGGCGAAGACCAGTTTGCAGGCCCCGGTGGCGAATCCCTCCTCCACGATCGCCTTGAAAGCAGGCAGCTGCCCGGCGTGATGGGCGGCGATCCCCGCACAGAGGGCGCCCCGGAAGTCCTCGTAGCCGAGCGCGTCCAGGTCAGTGACCGACAATCCGCTGACGTGCCGGTCGGCGATCTCCCCGAGCAGGGCGGCCTCGGCGCGGGTGGTCAGGTTCACCCCGGCGGTGAGCAGCTGCTCGACGGCGGCGTCGCACCCGGCGCGACTGAAGATGAACCAGATCGCGGGCAGCAGCCGGGCCCTCTCCAGGACCCGCGCCACCTCGGTCCGCGAGGTGCGGTGCCCCGCGAACCGCGGATGGACGTCACCGCCGAAGGAACCGGAGCCGCGGGGTCTCTTCCCCCGGCCGGAACGCCCGCGGGGCCGCCGGGAGTCATCACGCACCCGGGTGGCCTCGGCGCGGGAGACCTTCAGCAGCTCCCGGTTCACCTTCGCCGCTCGCTCGCCGGGCAGTTCCCTGGCGGTCGGGGCGACACCCTCGAACAGGTCCACCAGTTTCGTTCCCACCAGCACCTGCTGGTAGAGGGGGACGGGACGTCTCTCGGAGACCACCACCTCGAAACTCCCCCGCACGGTGCGCAGCCAGTCGCCGAAGTCCTCCACGTTGCTGACGGTCGCCGACAGCGCCGTGATCTGCACCCGAGGGGTCAGCCCGAGGATGACCTCCTCCCACACTGCGCCGCGGAACCGGTCGGCCAGGTAGTGCACCTCGTCCATGACGACGTGACCCAGGTTGTTCAGCCCCGTCGAGGAGGCGTAGATCATGTTGCGCAGCACCTCGGTGGTCATCACCACCACCTGGGCGTCGCCGTTGACCGAGGAATCGCCCGTCAGCAACCCCACCCGGTCCGCGCCGTGCCGCGCCACGAGGTCGTGGTACTTCTGGTTGCTCAGCGCCTTGATCGGGGTGGTGTAGAAGCATCGTGTGCCGGTCTCCAGGGCCAGCCACACGGCGAACTCCCCCACCACCGTCTTGCCCGCCCCGGTGGGCGCGGCCACCAGCACCCCCGAGCCCGAGGCCAGGGCCTCGCAGCCGGCGATCTGGTAGTCGTCGAGCGGAAAGGAGTAGAGCGCGGCGAAGCGCTGCACCTGATCGGTCACCGCCCCAAGGTAGCAGGGCGCCTCAGGCGACGAAGACCTTGAGCACTCCCGGCACGCACTCGACACGCACGGGCACCTCGCCCAGTTCCTCGCCGTCGCCCATCACGAACAACCCCTCGCCGGCCAGTTCGATGCTGCGCGCCGGGAACTGTTCCACGCAGGGGTGTTTGACGAAGGCCCCGGAGTACATGGAGGGCAGCAGCCTGAGCAGGGTGGTCCGCGATACCGGGCCGACCACCGTGACGTCGAGGAGACCGTCGGTGGGGTCGGCCTCGGGGGCGATGCGCATGCCGCCTCCGAAGATTCCCGTGTTGGAGACCGCGACCAACATCGCCTCCTGGCGGCGGCGCACCCCGTCGATGATCATGTCGTAGTGCAGCGGGGAGAAGGAGGCCAGCTCCCGCAGCGCGATGTAGCCGTAGCTGAGGGCCCCCAGCCGCAACCTGATGTGGTTGGTGGAGCGGTTCACCCGGGCGTCGTAGCCGGTGGAGACCACCGCGCCAACATAACGCCGGGGAAAGGTGTCGTTGGAGATGTGGGCCAGGTCGACGGTACGGGTCCGGCCCGCGACGATCACCCCGACGGCCTCGTCCACTGTGCGGGGCACGCCGACGCCGCGCGCGAAGTCATTTCCGGTGCCCGCGGGGATCAGCCCTAGGGTCGCCTCGGTGCCCGCCGCTGCGTTGAGCCCGAGATGGGCCATACCGTCGCCCCCCATCACCAGCAGCGCATCCCCGGGGCGGGCCTCCAGGGCCGCGGCGCGGGTCAGTTTCTCGGCCTCGGTCCACGAGTTGGAGGAAATGATGTGCAGTTCCGCGGTGGGAACCTGCTCACGGAGCCTGCGCGCCACCTTGGGCAGCATGCGGCCAGCGCGTCCCCCGCCTGAGCGCTCGTTGACCACCAGGGTCAGCAGGCGCGGCTTCGCCAGTTGGTTCACTTGCCGTCATCCACGTCTATGTTGAATTGTTCCTCCTCCGCGGCGACGATGCCCTTGCGTTTGTCGAGGCCGCGGCAGACCATCTCGGAGAGGTAGAACAGCAGTGTCATGGGGACCGCCATGCAGAGCATGGTGAACGGGTCGGTCGACGGGGTGGCGACCGCGGCCAACACGAAGGAGCCGAAGAACACGCCCTTGCGCCACTTCTTGAGCTGGTGGCCGCGCACCACATTGAGCAGGTTTAGGGCCACCACGATCACGGGCAGCAGGAAAGACGCCCCGAAGATGAGGATGATCTTCAACTCCAGGGTCACGAACTCCGCCATGTCCTGGTAATTCATGATCCCCAGGTCCTGCGGCGTGAAGCTCAGCATGACCGCTATGCCCTTGGGCCAAACCCAGTAGCCCATGGCGCAGCCCGCCAGGAACAGCGGGATTCCCGCCGCCATGAAGTACAGCACGTACTTCTTCTCCTTGGCGAGCAGGCCGGGGGCCACGAAGGCCCAGATCTGATAGAGCCACACGGGGATGGTGATGATCAGACCGCAGACGATCAGAATCACTACTCCGAGGGTGAAGGGCCCGGTCACCCCGGTGTTGGCGAGCTGGAGGTTCGCTTCGGGATTCGCTGCCTTCACGTCCGCCCTCGCGACGTTGTAGGGCTCCATGATGAACAGCACCAGCGGCTGGTAGAAGAAGGCGCATCCGATGGCCGCCAGGACCAGGGCCAGGGCCGAGATCGTGACGCGGTAGCGGATCTCGCGAAGGTGATCCCCCAGCGACATGCTGCCGTCCGGGGACTCCTTCTTGGGCGGGCGGAACCAGCTGGACCGACGCGGTTTCGCCTCAGCACGACTGGCGTCGGAACTCAATGTGATCAGTTCCCCGTCTCGGCTTCACGGGCGTTCAGCGCCGCCTCCCGGGCCTTCAACTCGGCTTCCTTGAGGGCCTGCTCGCGGGCCTCCAGCTCTCGCTGGCGACGTTCCAGGTCCGCGGCCTTCTCGTCGACGATCTCCGCCTCGACCACCTCGGGTTCGGAGGACTTGTCCTTGTCCTGGTCGGGGGACTCGGCGGACTTGACCTCCTCCTTGAACTCCCGGATGGAGCGTCCGACTCCCTTCCCGAGCCCCGCCAGGCGGGAACCGCCGAACAGCAGCAGGGCGACGAGCAGGATGATCAGAAGTTCCGGGAGACCAATGTTCGGCATAGTGCAGTTACCTCGTTTTGGATTCGTTCGTTTCTGTGAAGCTTACTCGTGGTGCTTGTGGGGCAGCTGAACGCTCGCTGTGAGCTCCTTCAACTCCTCGCGACGTTCCTCCAACACTCGCGTCTCCACCAGAACGTCGTCAATTTTGTTCCGAACCCCGACGGCGAGCACCACCAGGACCACCACCCCGGCCGCCGCCAAGCAGCCAAGAACGATTACCCAGATCACACTACGCGATCGTACCCGACCCGGCCGG
This sequence comes from Arachnia propionica, assembly GCF_900637725.1. Taxonomy (GTDB): domain Bacteria; phylum Actinomycetota; class Actinomycetes; order Propionibacteriales; family Propionibacteriaceae; genus Arachnia; species Arachnia propionica. Next base: position 2,174,468 of record NZ_LR134406.1, read on the forward strand.
TAGATCCGGTCAGGTTTCCTCGCGACCGTATGCGCGAAGCGCCTCCCGGGCCCGTTCCGCGGCCTCAGTGACGGCTTCCCCGTCGCTGACGATCACCACGTCCTCACCGAGCCGCAGCAGCAGCGAGACCAACCAGTCGCGGCTGCCGACGGGAAGCACCACCTTCAGCCCGGTGACGTCGGACTCGACCGAATGGGTCGGGTAATACTCGGGCACCCAGGCCGCGCCGGGCCCGAGGGACAGCTCCACCCTGCGTTCGGAATCGGCGAACCAGGACCCCGTGGCCTCCTCCAGGCCCTCCCGCTGCGGGGACGTCTCGTCAAGCATCACGACGGCGCGGATCCGGTCCATGCGGAAACTGCGCCAGGCATCCCGCAGCCGGGACCAGGCGTCGAGATAGGTGGTGCCGTCCACCACCCTCAGGCGGGCGGGTTCCACCTCCACCACGGCCCGCCCCCCGGTGCCTTCATGTTCTATCCGCACCACCCGGCGTTCCTCGCAGGCCCGGGTCAGGACGCGGCGGATCTCCTCGTCGCCCGCGGTCAGGGTGACCTCGATCCCGGTTCCCGCCTGTCCGCAGGCCTCGCTGAGCTTCGCCCTGGCGCTGGCTGCAGCATCGGATCCGAGCTCGACGAGCGCTCCCAGGGCCACCATGAGGCTCGCCGCCTGGACCGCGGTCAGGGTCATGGGACGGGCCAGCACGTCGGAGTTGTACAGGTAGATCTCCCCGTCGGCCCGGACCCCCTCGATGTCGATGTCGAAGAGGTCGTCGGTCAATCCCCCGGGCAGCCCGCAGAACTGGATCACCTCCAGGTCCCGCAGGATCACGGCGGGGGTGGTCCGGAAGTCGCGGGCCACCTCGGTCACCGTGACCCCCGGGTTCTGGGTGAGGTAGGGCACCAGCTGGATGAGACGCTGCACCTGATCCGTCGACCTCATCGGGCCCACCTCCCCGCGACCGCCCGGAGCCGGGCCACCACGTCGTCGACCAGTTCCTCCGGCGCCAGGGCGATGGCATCCGCACCCAGCGCGCAGATCTCACCGACGAGCACGGGCGTCAACGGCAGCTCGTAGACCTCGAAACCCTCCGGGTCACCGGCCATTGGAGCGGCCAGCCGGCCGTTGCGCACCAGGTCGTGTCCACGCCCGGGACGCAGGGCGACTCTGGCCGAGGGACGCTGCTCCGATGATGCGAAGTCGATGACAACCGTCTCCGGTGGTTCGTAGGCGGCGCTCTCCCCGACCGCCCGGGGCGGGGCCGTGAGCCGGGACAGCTTGAAGTGGCGTCTCTCCGCGCGGTCGAGGTCCAATCCGATCACGTACCAGTGCCCGCGGCGCTGCACGATCCGCCACGGCTGGAGTCTGCGGGGTTCGTCGCGGTATCCGAACCGCACCTCGCGCCGGTCCCGCAGCGCCTCCCACCACACGTCGAGACCGTCGATCGCGGTGAGCTGCGGTTGCAGGGTCAGCAACCGGGCGGCGTCCGGGTCGGCCCCGGCGGCCCGTAGCGTGGCGAGCGCCACCCGGGTGTCGTCCGCCGCGACGCTGTCCTGCCACACGCGGGCGGCGGCGCCCAGAGCGGCCAGTTCATCCGTGGTGAAGGAGATGGGCGGCAACTCGAAGGCGGAACGATCCACCCGGTAGCCGGGTTCTCCCCCTTCGGATTCGTGGGAGCCCGCCTCCACGGGGACCCCGATGCTCCGCAACTCGGCCTTGTCCCGCTCGAAGGTGCGCTCGAAGTTCCGGTCGTCCAGCCCGCGGTACCCCTCGATGACCTGCCGGATGCGATCACGCCCCACCCAGCCCCGGGTGCTGAGCAGCATGATCAGCAGATTCAGCAGCCTCTCTGATTTGCTCGCCGACATCTCATCTCCCTGGTGGCCTGGTGGGTTAGAGGGTACCGGGGACTGCGCCCCGCAACAATGGGGGTATGCCGATCGTCGACCGTTACGCACCTTCCCCGACCTCCGATCTGCACCTCGGGAACCTGCGCACAGCGCTTGCCGGATGGCTGCTGACCCGGCGGGAGGAGGGACGGTGGCTGCTGCGCGTCGAGGACCTCGACGCGGCCCGGGTGAGGGCGGCCGGTGGGGCCGCTGACCGGCAGCTGTCCGACCTCCGGAGGCTGGGAATGACCTGGGACGGCGAGGTCGTGACCCAGTCCGAACGGTTGGACGCCTACCGCGACTCCCTCACCCGGTTGCGGGACCGCACCTACGAGTGCTTCTGCACGCGCAAGGAGATCGAGCAGGCCGTATCCGCCCCACACGGTGAGGGTCATCGTCCCTACCCGGGGACCTGCGCGCGGCTCTCCGCGGCCGAGCGGGCGCGGCGCAGGCGGCAGCGTCCGGCCGCGATCCGCATCCGCGCCAAGGGTGCCCGGTTCACCGTTACCGATCGTTTCGCAGGCGAGGTGACCGGTGTTGTCGACGATTTCGTGCTGATCCGGGGTGACGGGGTGCCCGCGTACAACTTCGCGGCCGTGGTGGACGACCTGCACCAAGGGGTGAACCGGATCACCCGGGGTGCCGATCTCCTCGATTCAGCGCCCCGCCAGGCCTGGCTCGCGACCCTGCTCGGCGGCCGGCCGCCGAGCTACGCACACATCGGCCTGGTCACCAATCCTGCCGGGAGGCGCCTGGCGAAACGCGACGGGGCGGTCACCCTGGCCGACCTGCTCGACCGGGGCTGGCGGATCCCCGAAGTTCTGGCTGAGCTGACGGCCTCGCTGGGGCTCGGACGCCACGAAACGCCGGAAGGGGCCCTGGCCGTTATGCCTGAGCCCCTTCCCGATACCTTCTGCGCCCCCGCCACCTGGACGGGGAACGGTTTCGCCAGTTCTGCTACGACGCTGCCTTGACGTCCAGGATGTCGATCACGTAGACGAGACCCTCACCGGCCTCCAGTCCCTTGCTGGGCTCACCGTTGGGGAACGAGTCCGCGGATGGCACCACGAGCATCACCCGCGACCCCGCGGTCTGCCCCAACAGGCCGGTCTTCCAGCCGTTGATCAGGGTAGAGAGCTTGCCGCTCTGGGCCCCCCGCCAACCGTCCAGGATCATTTTCCCGGACTTCGCCCCCCAGGCCCGGTACTTCACCGAGACAGTGGAATCGGCCTCGATCGTCTTGCCGGGGCCCTTGATCAGCGGCTGCACCACAAGCTGTTCGGCGTTGACACCACCCTCCGGGAACGTCACCTCCGGTTTGCCTTCGGTCATGGTCACCGTGGGCAGCCCCGCGGCTGGTGTCACGGCCTCACCCGTCGCCTCATCGTAGGAGGCGGCGATGATGTCGACGACGAACACCAGGGAATCACCCGCCTGGATGCCGGCCTGGGGATTGCCCTGGGCGTAGCCGTCTGCCCCGGTCATGCCGATCAGCACCCTGGAGCCGACCTTCTGTCCGGTGAGGCCGTTCTTGAACCCTGCGATGACCCCTCCCATCGAGAAGGTGGCTTCCTTTCCTCTCTGGAAGGAGCTGTCGAACACGGCCCCGGTGCGCCCGTTGACACCGACGTAGTTGACGGTGACCGTGGAGTTCGCGCCCACGACCTGGGCGTTGCTGCTGTCGCGCAGCACCTTCGTCTGGGTGCTGCTGATGGCCCACGGTGCGGGAACCGTGATCTCGGGAACGTCGGCGTCGGAGACGGTGATGGCGTCGAGGTTCTCCGAGGGAGTGAGGCTCCCCGTGGGAAGCGGGTCCGGGGACGAAGCGGCATCGCTCGGGGACGCGGCGGGTGTCGTCGCCGCATCATCCGTGTTTCCCCCGGAGGGATCGGTGGTCGGATCGCCGGAGCAGGCCGTCAGGGCCACAGCGAAAAGCGCGGCGGCGGCGAGGGCCATCCGTGCTCGGGTCATCACTTCACTCAAACGCACCCGGCAAATGTTACCCCAGACCGGTTGCCACGCTCCTCACATACCCACCAGATCGAGCAGCGCTCCCAGTTCCTCGCGGGTCAGTTCGCGGATGGTCCCGATGGTGAGCTGCCCGAGCCGGACGGGGCCGATGCCGGTGCGCGCCAGCCGGTCCACCGGGTGACCCACGGAATCCATCATGCGCCTGACGATGCGGTTGCGGCCCTCGTGGAGGGTGATCGCCAGCAGCGAACGCGACTCACCGCGCGAGAGCAGTTTGACCCGATCGGGTTTGACGGGACCGTCCTCGAGTCGCAGCCCCTTCTCCAGGCGCTGAATGGTCCGTTGGTCCACGATGCCGGCGACCTCTGCCACGTAGGTCTTCGGAACCTCGAAGCTGGGGTGGGAGAGACGGTGCGCGAATTCACCGTCGTTGGTCAGCAGGATCAGGCCCTCGGTGTCGGTGTCGAGACGCCCGATGTGGAACAGCCGTTCCGATTTCCGCGGCAGGTAGTCCACCAGGGTGCGCCTGCCCTCCGGATCGTCCATGGTGGAAACCACCCCGCGAGGTTTGTTCAGCACCAGGTAGCGGTGCCTGCGCGGCGGGGGGATGCGGGCCCCGTCGACCCGGATCGTGTCGCGTTCCGGATCCACCCGGCGTCCCTGCTCGGAGACCACCTTGCCGTTGACCTCCACGCGTCCCTCGGAGATCAGGATCTCGCTGGCCCGGCGCGACGCCACCCCGGCCGCCGCCAGCACCTTCTGCAGGCGGATGCCCTCCGGCTCAGTCATGTTGTTCCTCGATTCCCGATGCTGCGCGAAGTTCGGCCTCCAAGGCTACGGCGTCGGGCAGCAGCGGCGCCAAGTCCGGCAGCTCATCCAGCGAGTCGAGCCCCAGCTTCTGCAGGAACAGCGACGTGGTGGCGAAGGTCATGGCCCCGTTCGGTTCCTCCCCCGCCTCGGTGATCAGGCCGTGGGCCAGCAGGGTTCGCACGACGCCGTCGACGCCTACGCCCCGCACCCCGGAGACCCGGCCGCGGGTCACGGGCTGGAGGTAGGCGATGACCGCCAGGGTTTCCAGCGCCGCCTGGCTGAGCCGGGCCCGGGTTTCCGCGACCACCGCGGCCTCCAGCACCTCGGCGAGATCCGGGGCGGTCGCCAGGCGCCATCCCCCCGCGACGCGGCGCAGCTCGAAGCCCCGTTCGGTTTCCCGGTAGAACCGGGTCAGCTGTTCCAGTTCCGCCACCACCTCGTGTTCCGGTACCCCCAGCTGGGCCGCCAGGTCAGCGGCGGGAACGGGATCGGTGGCCATGATCAGCAGCGCCTCGACGGCGCGGGCAACACTCACGTCTGCTCCTCGGGTTCGTATTCGTCCACGACGATTCCCGTGGTTTCTCCCCCCGACCAGCGGATGCTGAGCTCCGCGAGCGGACCGGCCTGTTCGAAACTGACCCGTCCGGCGCGGAACAGTTCGAGGATCGCCAGGAATCGCACGACGGTGGTCAACCGGTCACAGCCCGCTACCAGGGACCGGAAGGTGAGCTGCCCCTTCCCGGCCAGCAGCCGGGCGACGATCCCGGTCTGCTCCACGACGCTGACACGGCTGCCGTGCAGGTGGGTGAGTTGCACCACGGGAGCCGGTTTCGGCGTCAACGCCCGGGCGGCCAGCCGCACCAGATCCTCGGGTCCGATCGGCAGCTCGACCTGGACCAGGACGCCTCGGAATCGTTCCTCCAGCCCGCCGGGGCGCCAGTGCTGACGGCCCGCCGTGGCCATGGTTCCCTCCACCCAGGCGGCCAACTGCTTGAAGGCCCGGTACTGGAGCAGCCGGGCGAACAGCAGGTCCCGGGCCTCCAGGGCCGCCAGATCCTCGGGTTCGGTCACTTCACCGCCCGGCAGCAACCGGGCCGCCTTCAGATCCAGGAGGGTGGCGGCCACCACCAGGAAGGAACTGGTCTGCTCCAACCCCAAGGCATCGCCGGCGGCGCGAACATGGGCGATGAACTCGTCGGTGACCTGGCTCAGCGCCACCCGGGTGACGTCCAGTTCGCGTCGGGAGATGAGCTGGAGCAGCAGGTCGAACGGCCCCTCGAAGTTCTCCAGGTGCACGTCGAAACCCGGGGTGGTCTGCGGCGTCTCCTCGGCTCGGGCGCGAGGTCGTCGGCTCACTTCCGGTTGAGCTCCGTCACCACCGCCGACTCGGCGCCGTTCTCGGCCAGGTCGAGCAGCGCGAGGGCGACTGCGGTGCGCACCAGGCGCCCCCGGTCGAGGTTTATGCCGTGCCGTCTCTTCAACTCCAGCGTGGCGTCCTCCAGCGCGAACAGTTCCTCGGAGGAGAAATAAACCGTGATCTTCTGGTCGTGTTTGACCCGGCCCGTCGCCACGGGCCGGGACGGTTTCCGCTGTTCCGGTTGTGTGCGTTTCCCGGGTTTTTCCTTCGGTTCCGGTTGCGGGGCCTGAGTGGCCGGGGTCACCGGCTCCGGGGCCTTTGTGGGGCGGAACAGTTCGCTCGCCCCGGGCAGGCTCGCCCTTTTGTTCACCGGCACTTCCTCAGCACCTCTCGCGCCAGCATCCGGTAGGCGTCGGCTCCCTTGGAGGCCGACGCGTAGGTGGTGATGGGTTCACCGGCGACGGTGGTCTCGGGGAACTTCACGGTGCGCCGGATGACGGTGTGGAAGACGTCGTCGCCGAAGGCCTGGACGACTCGTTCCAGCACCTCTCGGGAATGGAGGGTCCGCCCGTCGTACATGGTGCCGAGGATACCGAGGATCTTCAGGTTCGGGTTGAGCCGGTCGGAGACCTTGGAGATGGTATCGGTCAGCAACGCGATGCCGCGCAGGGCGAAGAACTCGCACTCCAGCGGCATGATCACGTAATCGCTGGCGGTCAGGGCATTGATGGTCAGCAACCCGAGGCTGGGGGCGCAGTCGACGAGAATGAAGTCGTACTCGCCGCGCAGCGGCTCCAGCAGCCGGCTGAGGGTCTGTTCACGCGCCACCTCGCTGACGAGCTGCACCTCGGCGGCGGACAGGTCGATGTTGCTGGGGAGGATGTCCATCCCCTCGACGGAGGTGGGTTGGATCACCTCGTCCGCCATGTACTCGCGGGAGAGCAGGAGGTTGTAGACGCTGCGTTCCAAGGTGTGGGGGTTGACGCCGAGCCCCACGGAAAGCGACCCCTGTGGGTCGAAGTCGACCAGCAGCACCTTGTGTCCGAGTTCCACCAGCGCGGCCCCCAGGTTGATGGTGGTGGTGGTCTTCCCGACCCCGCCCTTCTGGTTGCACATCGAGATGATGACGGCGTGCATGTCCCGGCCGGGTGCGGGTGGCGCGGGAACGGGTAGATCCGGAACGGGCCGCCCGGTGGGCCCGAGTTCCTCGGGAAGGGTTGACTCCGCAGGAGCGTCGGGAACCTTGAACAGCTCGTCGGCCACTTCGCCTCCTATAAATGTCGACAAGTCCATCCTAGCGATGCCGGGGCCGCCGCGCTTGCGCTTCGGGGATCGCGTCGGCCCGGAGATTCGTCAGGCGGCCATCGCGGGAGCTCCGGCCGCCCAATGCCCGCATGCGCCGGCTCGGTCGGTGCCCGGTTCCTCATCTCGCCCGCGGGTGCGCCTCCAGGTAGACCTCGCGGAGACGGTCCACGGTCACGAGGGTGTAGATCTGCGTGGTTGCCACCGATGCATGCCCGAGCAGTTCCTGCACCACCCGCACGTCGGCACCGCCCTCGAGGAGGTGGGTTGCGTAGCTGTGCCGCAGCGAGTGGGGGGAGACCTCCGTCCCGATTCCCGCAGTCCTGGCACATCTGGAGACGATGGTGAACGCCGAGTTGCGCGACAGGCGCCTCCCGAGGGTGTTCAGCAGCAGTGCTCCCCCGCCGTCACCCTTGACAGCGAGCCCCGGGCGAGCCCGCACCAGGTAAGCGTCGAGAACCTCCCTGGCGAAGCTGCCGAGGGGAACCACCCGTTCCTTCCCGCCCTTGCCCCTGAGCTTCAGGCCCGCGCCCTCGTCCGCCATGGCTATGGTGGCGTCGTCGACGTCGAGTCCCGTGATCTCCGAGATCCGGGCGCCCGTGCCGTAGAGAAGCTCCAGCAGGGTGGCGTCCCGCAACCCGATGGGATCCTCCCGGTCGGGGGTGGCCAGCAGCCTCTCGATCTCGGCAACGCTGAGCGCCTTGGGGAGTCGTTTGCCCAGTTTGGGAACCTGGATCTCGGCGGCGGGGTTCTCGGAGGTCATTTTCTCCTCGTGGGCGAAGGCGTGGAGGTTCCGCACGCTGACGAGGGCCCGCGCCACCGAGGCCCCCTTGAGTTCCGCGGCCAGTTCACGGACGTGTTCGCTGATCTCCACGGGGCTCACATCCCCGAGGTCGGTCACGCCCCGGTCCGCGAGGAAGGAGAGGTAGCGTTCCAGGTCACGGCGATAGGCGGCCACGGTGTTGGCCCGCAGTCCCCGTTCCACGCGCACGTGTGCCAGATACTGCTCCAGCGCGTCCTCGGCCGCGTTCACTCAGCGACCGGCCCTGATCGGCCACGGCGCATCGGCGGGACGCAGCTGGCCGATGCGCCCGGACAGCCTGGCGGTTTCGAGGGCCAGGATTCCCGCCACCAGCGTCGGGGACTGGCACTGCCCCGCCAGCACCGCCGCCACCAGGTCCTCGCGCTGAACCCATTCGGAACGCATGTGCGCCTCCTCGCCCTCCAGGACGAAGCCGTCCGGGCGGGAAGTGTTGCGTGGGTCGCGGGCCAGGTAGATCCGCAGCGATTCCTCGCAGGCCCCCGGGGTGGTGGTGATGTCCACCAGGACGTTCCAGCGCCCGGCGGCCAGTTCGGCCTCCTCCGCGAGTTCCCGCCGCGCCGCCGCCACATGGTCCTCGCCGGCCATGTCGAGCAGCCCGGCCGGGATCTCCACCAGTTCATACCTCACGGGGTGCCGGTACTGGCGCACCACCGCTATGGTGTCGTGTTTCTCATCCCAGCAGACCACCGCCACCGCGCCCGGGTGGGTCAGGTACTGGCGTGCGATGACCTCCCCGGAGGGGGTGGCTATGGTCTCGTCGACGAACGCGGAAACGCGCCCTCTCCCCAGCTCGACTCGTTTCCTGACCTCCCACGCGACGGGTCGATCCCAGCTCATCCGGTTCCTCCTGGCTGCCGTTCTGGTGCGGCGTCATCCGTCCCGCACCCATCAGACGCTACAGCCACCTGCCAGTCCGGTTTCGGCCAGGGCGGCACGGGTCTGGTCGTTGACCGTGGCCACCCAGTCGTCGGCGTCCCTGCCGCCCTCGACGGGAATGCGGGCGAAATCACCCGGAAGGTCACGGAACCCGGCCAGGTCCAGCAGGGATGTGCCGTCGCTGAGTGAGGTTTCTGGCAGCGTCCTCCAGGCCAGCGAGTAGAGGGTCACGGGGTTGCGTGGCAGCCGCCCCTGCAGGGCCCGGAACACCTCGCCGCCACGTCGCTGCCGCCCCGCTGCACCCTCGGGATCGGCGGTCCAGGTGCCGTCGACGAGGATCTCCCCCTGCCTGCTGCGCACGAAACCGAGCGCCGTACGCCCGTCGAGCCGCTGGGTTCCCGCGGGCAGGTCTATGTGCGCGTGTTCGTCCCGCAACGGATGCTCCAAAGTGACGTCCACTCCCCCGACCGCGTCGACGAGGGTGACGAATCCGCGCAGGTTCACCACGACCACGTGATCCACGGGCATGGCAAGGCTGCGGCACAGGCCGTCCACGAAAGCCTGCGGGCCGCGCAGCCAGCTGGTGGCCAAGCGGTCGTATTCGTTGGGGGCGACCTCGACGACGAGGTCGCGGGGAATGCTCGCGGCACGGATCTGTCCTCCCTGCCGGTGCAGGGCAAGGATCAGGTCGGCGCGGGCACCGTGTTCGTCGCCGAGTTCCCCGAAGTCGGTGGTGCCCTCGGGTGCCAGGGAGCGGTCGTCGATCCCGACCACCAGGAGGGTGCGCCCGTCGTTCCGCGATGCGTGGAGCCTCACGTCCAGGCGGTTCGCCCGGGCATTCAGCAGCGCCCCCGCGGTGACCAGGCCGACCACCACCGCGAGGATCAGCACCCCGGGTTTCCAGATCCACCCGGGAACGGCAAACCGCCCCGGGCCTTCCGGCACGGGGCGGTTGCTGGTCGGATCAGATTGCGGCACCGGTGCGAGGCAGACCGGGCTTGTTCTTCTTCCCGCCGTTGTCTCCGGGCTGGCCGCTCTTCTTCAGGTCGTCCTTGTTGACGATCGTGACGTTGGCCAGGCCAACCTCGTTGTCGTTCTTGACGACGACGTAGTGGCTGCTGCCGGGGGTCACGTCGCCGCTGAGGACTGCGTTCAGCTGGGCGGAACCGTCAGCGGCAACGGTGGTCTTGCCGAGCGGGTAGGGCTTGGAGTAGAGCGTGACATCGAGCTCCTGGCCGGCGGTGAAACCGGTGGCTCCAACCGCGATGTTCCCGCCGGGAGCGGCCTTGCGAGCCACGCCGTCGCCGGTGACGGTGACCTGCGGGCCGACGGCCTTGGTCAGGTCAACGGTGATGGTGGTGTTGGTGGACTGGTCCTGGTAATCGAAGCAGGTCAGCGACGTCGGGGTCTGCCCCTGGGTGCTGGTGATCATGTACCCGAACTCGGACGGCTGGTCCTTCAGGTTGATGGTCTCGGTCTTCCACTCACCGACCTTGATGACCGCCTTCGCGGTGTGCTCGGGGCACTTGGCCGCGAGATAGGCCGAGGAATCACCCTGGGCGGTGTTGACAGCACGGACCGTCAGCGAAGGCGCGACGCCGTCATCGGCGGAGGCCTGGTTGATCCCGGTGAACCCGGCGAAGGCCAAGGTCAAGGCGGCTGCCCCGGCAAGGACACGCTTCTTCATTTATCTTCCCCTCTGTTTCGCGCGGCCCAGTGCCACGCACGCGACTTACGCTATACCATTGATGGCCCATTCGGATAGCCGAAAGGTCGCCTCAACAGATGCCACCTGCCGCGGTCACCCTTGCTCCGCGCCGGGCAAAGCCGCTCCCCGGATGCGGGCGGTCCGGCGCTATCTCTACCGCATGCCGGGACACCAACTGCCACACCGCCCCGTCTTTAACGCGGTTCACAAGGGGATTTACCGAAGATGAAACCGCCGGTCAGTGTCCCGTCCGGGGCAGGCCGGGTTTTAGCGCCACCCGTTTCGCCGGCATCTGCCCACCGGTTTTCCACGCCTTTCCCCGCTGCCCGCTCCCGGATTGTGCGGATCCCTCAGTGGCGGAGGTATCATTCTTCGCCCCGGATTTGTTCTTCAGGATGAAAGAGAAAATCGCCCGCTGCGCATTCTTGGCCCGAACCGTCAGGTGATGCTTTCCGGGCGTGGCATCATCGGGAATCTTCGCATCCACGTCGGCGCTGCCATCCGAATTCGTGGTGCCGGTCCCGAGCCTGACGGGCTTGGAGTGCATGTACACCTCGAATTCCTGGTTCGGGGCGAATCCCTTGAGGGATACCTTGATCGTCCCGCCGGGCTGAAAACCCTGCTGGTCGCTCGTGGCGGTGACGGTTGGCTCGGTCGGCTGGTCCGCGTCGACAGCGACGCCGCTGCTCACCGCCTCCCCGTCCGAGTACTTGCAGGTCGCCACCACGTACTGCTGGCCCGTTGCTTCGTAGATGTGTTCGAAGGTGCCGTCGTTCTCCAACGTCACGGCCACTTCCTTCTCAACGTCCGGCGCCTCGCCCGATTCATCCTCCGGGGCCTTGGTCTCGGCCGTTCTCTCCTCGACGGCCTCCGGCTGCGGCACCTTATCGGAGAAGAAGCGCAGGACGGCCCCGGACGCGTTGCCACTGCACCGTCCTCCGAGCCACACCGGGGATGTGCCGTCCGCCTTGGCGCCGACGGCGTACAGGCTCAGGGTTGCAGAACCCTCGGCCCGCGCGGCGGGGGCCGTCAATGTGCCCAGCCCGAGACCCAGGACCGAAATACCGACCAGGATCCGTTTTCTCATGCCCGTTCCTCCCCGGTGCACGCACCTTGGCGCACCACGGGAGGAAAGGCTATCCGAAAGTTAGTATCCGCCACAACCGGGCTGACGAAAGACGCAACCGTCACCCCTCAGTCCTGCGCACCCGCAGGTCCGCCTTGTTCCATTCCTTCACGAGATCCGGCAGGGATTGGGGATGCACCGCGACCGTGAGATCGATCAGGACGGTGGTTTCGAAACCGGCCAGCGCGGCATCACGGGCCGTGGCATTGACGCAATAGTCGGCGGCTATTCCGCAGACATCGACCTCGGTCACGCCGCGTTTCCTCAGGAAATCCTCCAAGGGTTCGCCGGTGGCCTCGTCGGTTCCTTCGAAACCGGAGTAGGCGGCCTCGTTGCGCCCCTTCAGGAACAGGCCGTCCCACTTCGTGAAGACCAACCCGGGATGCTGCTGCGCACCGGGGGTACCCGCTACGCAGTGCGGCGGCCAGGAGTCCTTGAAATCCGGGGAGTCGCTGAAGTGCCCGCCCGGATCCACGTGGTGGTCCCGGGTGGCAACCACCACGTCGTAGCTGTGTTCCCCCGACAGCAGCCGGTTGATTCTCCCGGCCACATCCGCACCCCCGGCCACGGCGAGGGCCCCTCCCTCGCAGAAATCACGTTGTACATCGACTACCACCAGTGCACGGCTCATGCCGGTCACTTTATCCGGCCCTTTCGGCGCGTGCACTCCTGATCAGTTCCTCCGCATGCCTCAGCCCGGCATCAGAGTCCCCGCTGCCGCTCATCATCCGGGCCAGTTCGGCGGCGCGTTCCCCCTCACCGAGGGGAGTGACGTCCGAGGTCGTGACCTGCCCGTCGCTGGACTTGGCGATCACGAAATGCTGATCGGCGAACGCCGCAACCTGCGCCAGGTGGGTCACCACTATCACCTGGCCGTCCGCGGCGAGCCGTTTCAGTCTTCTGCCGATCTCCAGGCCGACGGCACCGCCGACACCGGCGTCCACCTCGTCGAAGACGAAGGTGTGCCCCGGGGACTGGCCCGCGAGCACCACCTCGAGTGCTAGTCGGACGCGGGAGAGTTCCCCGCCGGAGGCGACCTTTCCCAGCGGGCCGGGAGCGGAACCGGGGTTGGCGGTGAACACCAGCTCGATCCGGTCCGCGCCGTGGGGGCCGCGCGGGGCCTTTGTGACGGCGAACTCCAGCCTGGCATGCGGCATCGCCAAGGCCTTCAGTTCGGCGGATGCGAGTTCCGCGAACCTGCCCGCGGCCTCCCTGCGAACCCGGGAGATCCCTGCCGCCGCGGCGTCGAGGGCCGCATCGAGGACGGCGGCCCGTTCCCGCAGTTCCTCAATCCGGTCGTCGGCCCCGTCGAGTTCGGCCAGCCGCTCGGTTGCCCGCCCCGCCCACTCGAGCACCTCTGCGACGTTGTTGCCGTACTTGCGGGTCAGGGCCGCGAGCTGGCCGCGGCGATCGGCGACGGCCTCCTGCCTGAGCGGATCGGCGACGAGGTCCGCGGCATGGCTGGCGACGTCCTGGGCAAGGTCGGTCAGCAGGTAGTTCGTCTCGGTGATGCGCCGCGCCAGGTCCGTGGCGCCCGGGTCGCGTTCGGCGAGCGTCTCGAGGGCCTTGCGTGCGGCCCCGACAAGCCCGAGCACGCTGGGGGCGTCGAGATCCTCCTCCGATCCACTCAACGCAACCCGCGCGGTCATCGCCAGGGCCTTGAGGTCGTCCGCATCGGCCAGGCGCACCGCCTCCGCGGCCAGTGCCTCGTCCTCCCCCTCCCCGGGGTTGACGGCCGCGATCTCCTCCAACCCGAAACGCAGCACGTCGATCTCCCGGGCCCGGTTCATCGCATCGGCCTCGAGCCCCGCGAGTTCCTCGGTGATCCGGCGGTGTTCCGCGAAGTCTCGGCGGTAGTCCTCCAGCGCAGCCGGTGCCGCGAAGGCGTCGAGCAGTTCCCGTTGCCTCTCAGGGGTGGAGAGCCGGGTCTGTTCGGACTGGCCGTGGATCGTCGCCAGGTCGGTCAGCAGACCGGCCGCGGCGGACACGGGGACCTGCACCCCGCCGACCGTGGCGCGGGAACGTCCCTGGGAGGAGATCTGCCGGAGGGTGACGAGTTCCACTCCGTCGTCGAGGTCACCACCGAGGGCCTCGACCGCCTCGGCCGTGTTCTCGCCGATCTCCCAACGCCCCTGCACGAGCGCCCTGTCCTGCCCGTTCCTGACCAACGACGCGTCGGCCCGGGCCCCCAGCAGCAGGCCGAGTCCTGCGACGATCATCGTCTTGCCTGCGCCCGTTTCTCCCGTCAGGGCGGTGAGCCCGGGGCCCAGCGGCAGGACGGCCTCCGCCACCACCCCGAGCGAATTCAAACGAAGCTCTGTCAGCATGTTCACCTCCGGGGTGGGCGTCGCCAGCCGTCGATCGGCAGCTTGAACTTCCGCACCAGCCTCGTCGTGAAATGCTGCTCGGAGAGCCGGGCCAGGCGCAGCGGATGCCCGCTGGCCCTGACCGCCACCCGCTGCCCGGGCTCCACCTCGAAGCTGCGCCTGCCGTCGCACCAGATGATGCCCTGCGGCACGGGACCACCCAGCTCGAGGGAGACGTGCGAGTCGGGTGAGAGCACCATGGGCCTGTTGAACAGGGCGTGGGCGGACAGGGGCACCAGCAGTATCGCCTGCACCTCGGGCCACACGACGGGTCCGCCGCCGGAGAACGCGTAGGCGGTGGATCCGGTGGGTGTGGCCACCAGCACTCCGTCGCATCCCCACCGGGAGAGCGGGTGGGCGTCGACGTGCACGAGGACGTTCAACATCTTCTCCCGCATCAGTTTCTCCAGCGACACCTCGTTGACGGCGAACGAGGACCACAGGATCTTCCCGGATGCGTTGGCCACATCGACCCGCAGGACCAGGCGCTGCTCGGTTTCGTAGCGTCCGTCGATCACCGCCTGCGGCAGCGATGTGAGGTCCGAGGTTTCCAGCTCCGCCAGGAAACCTACGTGCCCGAGGTTGACCCCCAGCAATGGGACGTCCAGGGGCTGGGCCCATTCCGCGGCACGCAGAAGGGTGCCGTCCCCCCCGAAGACGACCGCCAACTCCGCCGGTTTCCCGTCGATGGATTCGAGATCTGCTCCGGGAACGAGCTCCCTCAGGCGCTCCACGTCATCGGAGAAACTCAGGAACCTGAAGCCGGGCATCTGGCTCATGAAAGCTGTTGCCGCCTCCAGGGCCTCGGGACGTTCCGGGTGCAGCAGCACGGCGACGGTTCGGGTTTCCACGGTCATCAAGGGTAATAAGCGCCGTGAACCGAGCACAATCGAATGAAGAACTCCTGATTGCCGCCGGCACCGGGAAGCCGGCTGGGACCACGCCAGTCGCAACCCCACCCGAGAACACCGGCGGCCTCGACAACGGCATCCACGGTTTCCTCACGCAGCCGGGGGTCACGAACCACCCCACCCGCGCCGAGGCGTTCCTTTCCCACCTCGAACTGCGGTTTCACCAGAAGCAACGCCACCCCGCCGGGGCGGATGACCCCCAGCAGTGATGGCAGCAGGAGCTTCAGGGAGATGAACGAGACGTCCCCGACCACTACGTCGACGGGTTCACCGTCCAGATCGGCGAGGCTGAGATCGCGCAGGTTCAGGCCCTCCCGGACCCGCACGCGCGGATCAGAACGAATCGGCGCCGCCAGTTGATGATGCCCGACGTCGACGGCGTAGACCAGGTCCGAACCGTGCTCCAGCGCCACCTGCGTGAACCCCCCGGTGGATGCCCCGGCATCGAGCACGCGCCCGTGCAGGCTGGTTCCGGAATCCGCGATCGCCCCCAGGAGTTTGTGGGCGGCACGGGAAACCCATTTCTCGGTGTCGGCGGAGATCTCGGTGGAGGCGTCGACGTTCATCGCCGGTTTCTGCGCTAGGGCTCCGGCCACCCTGACCCGCCCCTCCACCACCAGCCGGGTGGCCTGGGTGCGGGACCGTGCCAGGCCGCGGGCCACGAGGGCCCGGTCCAGCCTCACCGGTTCGTCCCGGACCTAGGTTCCTCCCGACGCCCCGGCCCGGGGTTGAGGGCCTCCGCGAGCACCTGATGTGCCGCGTCAAGGCGGGCAAGGGCGTCGTCGACCGGCAGTTCCCCCAGATCGTCGATTCCTGCCAGGGCCTCTTCTATCGCCTGCAGACGCTGCACATCGCCCGGGGCGGCGTCGCGGGGGGTGGGGTTCGTCATCGCAGCAGGTCCAGCCTTGCCAGCAGGTCGGCTCCCTCGGCGTTGAACCTCCAGATGGCGTGCAGCACGCACCACAGCAGATCGAGTTGTCCCTCAATGTCATCCGGGACGACGTCCGCCACGACCCTGCCGTCTATCATCCACGCCTCCGCCACCCCGCAGCGGAACCCGTTCCCGATGATCTCCGCCTCACGGGCCGGCGCCAGCAGGGCCGAGACGTCGTACCCGATGTGGGTGGGGCGGCCGATGGGGTCGGCATCGGCGAGGTCGTACTTTCCGTGCGCCCCCGTGAACACGAAGAGCGAGTCCATTCGGACGTTCCCCGCGCCGACGATGTCCGTGTCGATGCGGTCTCCGATGAAGATCGGGTGCCGCGCCTCGAGACGCAGCACGGTCTCGTCGAGGAGCGGCCGGAACGGTTTGCCCGCCATCGACGGCCGGAACCCGACGCAATCCGCTATCAGGTCGACCTGCGCGCCGCAGCCCGGCAGGATTCCGCGCTCGGTCGGGCGGGTCTGGTCCGGGTTCGTGGCGAACCACGCCGCTCCCCTCTGGACGGCGATGGCACCGAGCTCCAACAGGCTCCAGGGAAGCTGCGGATGGTAGCCCTGCACGACGGCCACCGGGTTCTCCTCCAGGGTCGAGACCGGAACGAAACCGCCCTCGGCGAGCTGGGAGGCGAGCGCGTCGGTGCCGACCACCAGCACCTTCGCCCCCACCGGGAGTTCCCCGCGGAGCATACGCACCGTGGCCTGGGTCGAGTTGACCACATCCGAGTCGTCGGCCTGGATCCCGAGCTCCCGCAGGTGCTCGGCCACTGCGGCCGGGGTGCGTGCCGCGTTGTTGGTGACGAAACCCAACCGGGTTCCAATCTCGCGCAGCCTCGCCAATGCGCTCGTCACCCCGTCGATGGCGTTCGGACCGAGATAAACCACCCCGTCGAGATCAAACAGGGCGGCGTCGTAGCTCGACACGAGCGCCTTCACTCCCGGCTCCCGTCGATCTCAGCGAGCACTTCGGCGATTTCCTCCTCGGGGCTGACCAGGTCGATCACCTGGGTTTCTATCGCGTCCTCCATGTCGACCACTTCGGTTTTCTCGTCAACCGTTTCGGGTTCTTCGTCGGGAACTGGTTCCAGGTCGAAGTCCTCGGGCAGGGTGATGCCGTCCAGGGAGGCGAGCCGCTCCGTGACCTCGAGTTGGTTCTCGGGGTCCATCCGGGCCGCCGACTCGAACCATTCCCGGGCCGCATCGAGCCGGCCCTCGCGTTCCAACAGGTCTGCGTAGGCGTAACGCAGGCGTGCCTGCCCGAGTTTCGGGCCGATCCGGTGGGATATCGCCGCCTTAAGCAGCCGCATCGCCTCGCCGCGCTGCCCGAGATCGCTGCGAATCCCCGCCTCGACGAGGATGCACTCGATGCGGAGCCCCAGCTTCTTGGTTCCGGGGTCCAGGCTCGCCAGCAGTTCCAGCGCCTCGCGATGCCTTCCCAGGGCGCGTTCGCAGTCCGCGAGCACGGGAAGGAGCTCGTCCCCCCCGTTCATTCTTCTGATGGCCCGGAACTCCCGCAGGGCGATGTCGTAGTGACCGGACAGGTAGGCCGTCTCGGCGGCGGCCTCCCGAACCACCGGTAGACGCCCGGCTCGCCTCCGGGCGGCTTCCGCGTGCCGGTAGGCCAGTTCCGGGTCGACATCCAGCAGTTCCCCTGCGGCGAGGATGTGGGCCCCCACCGTGTTGGCCAGGTCCTTCGGGAGGCCTTTCAGTTCCGCACGCACGCTGGCTGGCAGCATCGACTCATCGAAGTTATCGGGTGTCGGGGGTTCGTTCTGCGCCGGGGCCGTTCCCGGTTTCGGCACGCGCTTTTCCCGTTCGTCGCCGGGGTTTTCTCTCCGGAAGTCTCTCCGTCCTTCCCGGGAATCGCGCCGGTCGCCGCGTCCTTCCCGGAAGTCACGCCGCTCACCACGGTCATTCCGGGAGTCTCGAGGAACCCGTGAGCCGCGGTTCCCATCCGTGCCGGACGGCTTCGGCCGTCCCTGTTTCCATCCCCCCCGGGAATTGCCCCTATCGTCTCCGGTCTGGTCCTGGCGGCGGGAACCTGCGTCACGGTCGCGTCCGCCCTGATGCCACGGCGTCCGATCGCGTCCTCCCTGCCGTTTGCGGTCGCTTCCCCCCTTGCCTCGCCCGGCTTCCCAAGCGCGGCCCCCGGACCTGGCGGTGCCTTGCCGGTCGCGGTCGTCGCGGCGCCGGTCGCGGCCCCCGTTCCGGGAATCGTCCCTCGGGGATTTTCCTTCAAAACCCATGACCTGATTCTCCCAAAGCCGGACTGAGAACCCAACTTCATCGTTCCCCTGGTCGCGGGATTTCCGGGTACTGGCTGCCCCGAAGATGATTGAGCTGGTTCGTGATCCACCGTGGGTGGGAAGCGGATCCCCTGCCACGGAGCTCCTTCCCGCGCGAATCACCGCGGATGATCGGGGAGCGACCAATCCCTCGTGCACAGATCGGGGTGAAACCGGAGCGGCCGCTGGGTGGTGGTTTTTGGTGGGGGTGTGGTTGTGCCCCCACAACTGGTGGGTTGTGGGGGCGTTGGGTGTGTTGTCCGGCGGCGTCTTACTCTCCCACACACTCGCGTGTGCAGTACCATCAGCGCTGGGAGGCTTAACTTCCGGGTTCGGGATGGGTCCGGGTGTTTCCCTCTCGCCATGGCCACCGTGACAAAACCTTTGAAGGGGTTTTTCACCGGCTGTTTGTTGTTGTTGCAGACACCCTTTATTGGGGGGTGTGTGTTTTGGGATACTTCATAGTGGACGCGTACAGAATTCTTTGGTTGTGTTGTTGGTGTGGCAAGCCCTCGGCCTATTAGTATCGGTCAGCTTCACACATTACTGTGCTTCCACGTCCGACCTATCAACCCCGTGGTCTGCGGGGGGCCTTACCACCTTGACGGTGTGGGAGTCCTCATCTTGAAGCGTGCTTCCCGCTTAGATGCTTTCAGCGGTTATCACTTCCCAACGTAGCCAACCAGCCGTGCTCCTGGCGGAACAACTGGCACACCAGAGGTTGGTCCGTCCCGGTCCTCTCGTACTAAGGACAGCCCTTCTCAAGACTCCTACGCGCGCAGCGGATAGGGACCGAACTGTCTCACGACGTTCTAAACCCAGCTCGCGTGCCGCTTTAATGGGCGAACAGCCCAACCCTTGGGACCGACTCCAGCCCCAGGATGCGACGAGCCGACATCGAGGTGCCAAACCATGCCGTCGCTATGGACGCTCGGGCAAGATCAGCCTGTTATCCCCGGGGTACCTTTTATCCGTTGAGTCCTGGCGCTTCCATTCGCTACCAGAAGATCACTAGTCCCGACTTTCGTCCCTGCTCGACCCGTCGGTCTCACAGTCAAGCTCCCTTGTGCACTTACACTCGAAACCTGATTGCCAACCAGGCTGAGGGAACCTTTGGGCGCCTCCGTTACCTTTTAGGAGGCGACCGCCCCAGTCAAACTACCCATCAGGCACTGTCCCTGAACCGGATAACGGTCCTAGGTTAGATAACCAGAATGACCAGAGTGGTATTTCAACGACGACTCCACCGGAACTGGCGTCCCGGTTTCAAAGTCTCCCACCTATCCTACACAAGTCACACCGATCACCAATACCAAACTGTAGTAAAGGTCCCGGGGTCTTTCCGTCCTGCTGCGCGTAACGAGCATCTTTACTCGTAATGCAATTTCACCGGGTTCGTGGTGGAGACAGCGCCCAAATCGTTACTCCATTCGTGCAGGTCGGAACTTACCCGACAAGGAATTTCGCTACCTTAGGATGGTTATAGTTACCACCGCCGTTTACTGGGGCTTAAGTTCACCGCTTCACCACACAAAATGCGGCTGACAGTTCCCCTTAACCTTCCAGCACCGGGCAGGAGTCAGTCCGTATACATCCTCTTACGAGTTGGCACGGACCTGTGTTTTTAGTAAACAGTCGCTTGGGCCTGGTCTCTGCGACCCTCAACGCTCACAACGCAAGGCTGGTCACGTATCAGGTCCCCCTTATCCCGAAGTTACGGGGGTATTTTGCCGAGTTCCTTCACCACGATTATCCCGATCGCCTCGGTATTCTCTACCTATCCACCTGTGTCGGTTTAGGGTACGGGCGGCTAACAACTCGCCAACGAAGCTTTTCTAGGCAGCATAGGATCACTCAACCCACACCCAAACGGTGCAGGCCCATCGTGTCTCAGGCATCACGGAATGCGGATTTACCTACACCCCACCCTACACACTTAGCCTCAGACAACCAACGCTGAGGATGAGCTACCTTCCTGCGTCCCTCCGCGGCTTGCCTACTACACACTCGGATCACAGACTCAACCACCCACCACCCCGAAAGGCAGCAGACAGTCTCGCATGCTTAGCATCGCGTGCCCCAGCACGGACGTTGTTTCGCCGGTACGGGAATATCAACCCGTTGTCCATCGACTACGCCTGTCGGCCTCGCCTTAGGTCCCGACTAACCCAGGGCAGATTAACTTGACCCTGGAACCCTTGGATATTCGGCGGACGGGTTTCTCACCCGTCATTCGCTACTCATGCCTGCATTCTCACTCGTATGCACTCCACGACCAGGTCACCCCACCGCTTCAACACGCACACGACGCTCCCCTACCCATCCACGCAACCTTCCGGCCACAACGCGTGAATGCCACAGCTTCGGCGGATAACTTGAGCCCCGCTGAATTGTCGGCGCAGAATCACTTGACCAGTGAGCTATTACGCACTCTTTCAAGGATGGCTGCTTCCAAGCCAACCTCCTGGTTGTCAACGCAACTCCACATCCTTTTCCACTTAGTCACCTCTTAGGGGCCTTAGCTGATGATCTGGGCTGTTTCCCTCTCGACTATGAAGCTTATCCCCCACAGTCTCACTGCCACGCTCTAACTTACCGGCATTCGGAGTTTGGCTGATTTCGGTAAGCTTGTGGGCCCCCTAGACCATCCAGTGCTCTACCTCCGGCAAGAAACACGCAACGCTGCACCTAAATGCATTTCGGGGAGAACCAGCTATCACGGGGTTTGATTGGCCTTTCACCCCTATCCACAGCTCATCTCCTCGGTTTTCAACCCAAGTGAGTTCGGGCCTCCACGAAGTCTTACCTTCGCTTCACCCTGGCCATGGATAGATCACCCCGCTTCGGGTCCAGAGCACGCGACTAAAAACGCCCTATTAGGACTCGCTTTCGCTACGACTACCCCACACGGGTTAACCTCGCCACGCACCACTGACTCGCAGGCTCATTCTTCAAAAGGCACGCCGTCACCCCAAACAAAAAAGTTCGAGGCCCCGACGGATTGTATGCGACCGGTTTCAGGTACTATTTCACTCCCCTCCCGGGGTACTTTTCACCATTCCCTCACGGTACTGATACACTATCGGTCACCAAGGAGTATTTAGGCTTAGCAGATGGTCCTGCCAGATTCACACGAGATTCCACGAGTCCCGTGCTACTTGGGAAAACGAAAAACGAGTGACAGACATACGCCTACAGGAGTATCACCCTCTACGCTCCGGCTTTCCAACCGATTCAACTTCATCCATCAATTTATAACTCGCCGGCCCGTCAACAGCCAGACCACAACGCATCCCACAACCCCCGCACCGCAACACCTGTCAGCTATCACACGGCACAGGTTTAGCCTCATCCACTTTCGCTCGCCACTACTCACGGAATCACTATTGTTTTCTCTTCCTACGGGTACTGAGATGTTTCACTTCCCCGCGTTCCCTCCAACTACCCTATACATTCAGGCAGAGGTCACCGGACACAACTCCGGAATCAAGGTTACCCCATTCGGAAATCCCAGGATCAAAACTCGTTTACCAACTCCCCTGGGCTTATCGCAGGTTACAACGTCCTTCATCGGCTCTTGGTGCCAAGGCATCCACCGATCGCACTAAGTAGCTTGCCAAAAAACCAACAACAAAAACTACAAAGATGCTCGCGTCCACTATAAAGTTCTCAAAACACACACCCCAAAACCCCCCGGCAAAAACCGGAAGAGCCCGGGGCTCCACAGAGAAACCGAAGCCACCAAACGGCCACCGACCCCTCAAAACCCAACAACGCGCCACCACAAAACATGGTAAAAGCCAATGTTCCACCCAGAAACCAAAAACCATGACCAGCCCCCAGAAACAACATCCAGGAACAAACCAGCCACAAAAACCATTCGGCTCCTTAGAAAGGAGGTGATCCAGCCGCACCTTCCGGTACGGCTACCTTGTTACGACTTAGTCCTAATCACCAGTCCCACCTTCGACGGCTCCCCCCCAAAAAATGGGTTAGGCCACCGGCTTCGGGTGTTACCGACTTTCATGACTTGACGGGCGGTGTGTACAAGCCCCGGGAACGTATTCACCGCAGCGTTGCTGATCTGCGATTACTAGCGACTCCGACTTCATGGGGTCGAGTTGCAGACCCCAATCCGAACTGAGACCGGCTTTCCGAGATTCGCTCACCCTCACAGGCTCGCAGCTCTTTGTACCGGCCATTGTAGCATGCGTGAAGCCCTGGACATAAGGGGCATGATGACTTGACGTCATCCCCACCTTCCTCCGAGTTGACCCCGGCGGTCTCCAATGAGTCCCCGGCATAACCCGCTGGCAACATTGGACGAGGGTTGCGCTCGTTGCGGGACTTAACCCAACATCTCACGACACGAGCTGACGACAGCCATGCACCACCTGTAAACCGACCAAAAAGGCACGCCCATCTCTGAACGCTTCCGGCATATGTCAAACCCAGGTAAGGTTCTTCGCGTTGCATCGAATTAATCCGCATGCTCCGCCGCTTGTGCGGGGCCCCGTCAATTCCTTTGAGTTTTAGCCTTGCGGCCGTACTCCCCAGGCGGGGTACTTAATGCGTTAGCTACGGCACGGAGAACGTGGAATGTCCCCCACACCTAGTACCCACCGTTTACGGCGTGGACTACCAGGGTATCTAAGCCTGTTCGCTCCCCACGCTTTCGCTTCTCAGCGTCAGGAAAGGTCCAGAGAACCGCCTTCGCCACCGGTGTTCCTCCTGATATCTGCGCATTCCACCGCTCCACCAGGAATTCCATTCTCCCCTACCTCCCTCAAGTCAGCCCGTATCGAAAGCAAGCTCAGGGTTAAGCCCCAAGTTTTCACTCCCGACGCGACAAACCGCCTACAAGCTCTTTACGCCCAATAAATCCGGACAACGCTCGCACCCTACGTATCACCGCGGCTGCTGGCACGTAGTTAGCCGGTGCTTCTTCTACTGCTACCGTCACAAAAAAGCTTCGTCACAATTGAAAGCGGTTTACAACCCGAAGGCCGTCATCCCGCACGCGGCGTTGCTGCATCAGACTTCCGTCCATTGTGCAATATTCCCCACTGCTGCCTCCCGTAGGAGTTTGGGCCGTATCTCAGTCCCAATGTGGCCGGTCGCCCTCTCAGGCCGGCTACCCGTCGAAGCCTTGGTGAGCCACTACCTCACCAACAAGCTGATAGGCCGCGAGTCCATCCCCAACCAAAAAAAATCTTTCCAACCCACAAGATGCCTTGCAAGCTCATATCCAGTATTAGCAACCGTTTCCGACTGTTATCCCAGAGATGAGGGCAGGTTACTCACGTGTTACTCACCCGTTCGCCACTCGTGTACCCCCGAAAGGGCCTTACCGTTCGACTTGCATGTGTTAAGCACACCGCCAGCGTTCGTCCTGAGCCAGGATCAAACTCTCCATCGAAAAAACAAAAATCAGACACACCCACAAACACAGGCGCACCCAAAAACAATTCGACAGAAAACCCAATCACCAACAAACCCCCACAACACACACAACCAAATGCGCACACTGCAGAGGAAAATCAATCAAAGGAAAAAACAAGAAACAAACCAAAAAAACAATCCTTGGTCCATCCCCAAAAAATGGCATTGACTTAAAGCACGCTGTTGAGTTCTCAAGATTCGGAAGCCACCAAAGCAGCAACCCGGTAAACCTTATCCGGCTTGTTCTCGACCGTCAAATCGAGGCCCGATTTAGTTTTCCGATCTCGCTCCGGCTGACCGGAGCTCGTTCATCTTAGGTCCACTCCCGCGATCCGTCAAGTGGATCTTCCGTCCTCCTCCGGGGCCTTGAGTGGGATCCACTTGATCGCACACTCGCTCCGGTGCCGGGCGGTTGGGAGCGGTGCTCCCCGGTTTCCCGCGAGAGCTTGAGGAACAGTACACGCCCTCGCGGGATAGCGCAACTCCCGTCCCGGCAGGCGCTTCAGCGGCCGGTTCCCACCTGGACCCCGCCGACGGTCCGCCGTCCTCTGCGCACAATCGCGCAGCAACCTCCCAGGAGGTCGGTCTCCGTCAGGCTGAACTCGGGATCGGTGACCTTCTCGTTGTTCAGGTATGCGCCGCCCTCAAGGATCGCCCGCTTGGCGGCCGCCTTCGATTCGACGATTCCGGACACCAGGAAGGCATCCACCAACGGCATGGGGAGCGTCACCTCCGGGGCTTTCAGTTCACGCATGATTCCCCGGAGGGTCTCCTCCGACAGGCAGGACAGCTCCCCGCGTCCGAAGAGGGCCGCGGCCGCGGCCACCACTGCCTGCCGCTCCCCGGACCCGTGCACGATGTCGGTGACGTCGTCGGCGAGGGCCTTCTGCGCGAGTCGCTTGTGGGGCTCGTTCTCAGTGGCCTTCTCCAGCGCCTCGATCTCCTCGCGGCTTCGGAAGCTGAACACCTTCAGGTAGTCGACCACCTTCGCGTCCTCGGCGTTGAGGAAGAACTGGTGGAACGCGTAGGGGCTGGTCAACTCACGATCGAGCCAGACGGTGCCGGACTCGGTCTTTCCGAATTTCGTGCCGTCGGCCTTGGTGAGCAGGGGCGTGGCCAGGGCATGGGCCCGCACCTGGTCGGATCTGCGGAGCAGTTCGACCCCTGCGGTGATGTTCCCCCACTGGTCCGATCCGCCGTGCTGGAGGGTGACCCCGTGCCGCCGGTACAGCTCCCGGTAGTCCATCGACTGGAGCAGCACGTAGGAGAACTCCGTGTAGCTGATCCCGGATTCCAGCCGGCGCGCCACCACGTCGCGGGCGAGCATCCGGTTAACGGGGAAGTGTTTTCCGACGTCCCGCAGGAAGTCCAGGACCGACATCCCGGCGGTCCAGTCGAGGTTGTTGACCATCACCGCGGCGTTGTCGCCCTCGAAGGAGACGAAACGTTCGGCCTGGGCCCGGATTCGTTCCACCCATCCGGCCACGACCTCCCGGGAGTTCATCACGCGCTCCCCCGTCTCCTTGGGGTCACCGATCTGTCCGGTGGCGCCCCCCACCAGCAGGTGCGGTTTGTGTCCGGCCTGTTGCAGGCGGCGGGCGAACAAAAGCTGGACGAGGTTGCCCATGTGAAGGCTCGGTGCCGTCGGGTCGAAACCCACATAGAACTTGACGGGCCCCTCGTCCAGGTGCGCCCCGAGGGCTTCCAGGTCGGTCGAGTGGGCGATCAGCCCGCGCCAGCAGAGGTCGTCAAGCAATGCGTTCACGGGGGCAGCCTACTCACGCTCCAGACCGGATTCACCTCAGCGGTCACGTGGCCGATCCCCATCCGCCCCGACACGCCCCATCGAGGATTTGAAATGCAAATATTCGCATATAACAATGGACGGCGTGCCAGCCGCGAGAATCTCCGATTACGAGCCGGTCAGCGCCCTTTTCAAGGCCCTGGCGAATCCGGTGCGTGCCGCCATCGTTCACCTGCTCTCCGACCGGGAACGCACCGTGGGTCAGCTCGTGGAGGCTCTCGGACTGCCCCAACCGCTGGTCTCCCAGCACCTGCGCGTACTGCGTGGGGCCCTGATGGTCGCCACCAGGCGGCAGGGTCAGGAGATCTGGTACAGCGTCTGCGACCAACACGTCGCCCACATCCTGGGCGACGCCATGAAACACACCCAGGAGGGGAAACATGACCACGACCACTGAGCACATCGCCGCCGAGGCCCACAAGCACACCCACGGCCCGAACTGCGGCCACGAGGCCGTGATCCACTTCGATCACGTCGACTACATCCACGACGGCCACGCGCACCGCGAGCACGACGGCCACTACGACGAGTGCACCACCTGCACCTGCGGCAACTGCTCCGACACCTGTGCCACCTGCACCTGCGAGGATTGCACCTGCCCGACCTGCTCGCACAACGCCTGCTCCTGCGGCTCCTGCGACTGCTCCTCCTGCTCCTCCTGCGTCTGCGAGGACTGCACCTGCCCGACCTGCCGTCACGCAGCCTGAGTGCGAAACCTGCTGGGCCCCCGATCTGATCGGGGGCCCAGCAGTTTCAGTACGGGTGTTCTTCGAAGCCGACCCGGGACCGGCCCGCGGGCCGAACATGGTTTCGACACGGGCCGCTCGTTCCTCGCGACCCGGCTCAACCAGCTTCACGGAAAGGAGTACACGCCGCTCCTTTCTCACGGCCAAGCTCAACAAGCTTCGCCAGTGGAGGGTTTCGAGGCGGCCGGTTCAACCGGCTCCGATGAGTCCCACTCGCTCAGGTCCAGGACCTGTTCTCCTCGAGGGCCACGAAAACCTCCTCCAGCTGTTCTGCCACGCGGGCGGTCGCGGTGCCGCCGCGCCCGTTGCGGGCGTTCACCGATCCCTCCACCGTCAGCACCTCGAGCACCCCGGGGTCGAGGTGCTCGCTGATTCCGGGAAGATCGGCCTCGGTGAGGTCCTGGAGGGTGATTCCCCGTTGCTCGCAGTAGCGCACCGCCTCCCCCGCCACCTCGTGGGCTACGGCGAACGGCACTCGCATCCGAACCAGGTGGTCGGCGACATCGGTGGCCAGGGAGAATCCCGCCGGGGCGAGCGCGGCCATGCGCGCGTGGTCGAAGCTCAGGGTGGCGATCATCCCGGCGACGGCGGGCAGCAGGATTCTCAGCTGATCAAGGCCGTCGAAGACCGGTTCCTTGTCCTCCTGGAGGTCCCGGTTGTAGGCAAGCGGCATTCCCTTGAGCGTCGCGAGAAGCCCCGACAGGTTTCCGATGAGCCGTCCCGCTTTGCCGCGGGCCAGTTCGGCCACGTCGGGGTTCTTCTTCTGCGGCATGATCGAGCTGCCAGTGGACCACTCGTCGGCCAGTTTCGCGAAACCGAACTCGGCGGTGCACCAGAGGATCACGTCCTCGCTGAGACGGGACAGGTCCACCCCGATCTGCGCCAGGATCCACGCCATTTCGGCCACCAGGTCCCGGGCGGCGGTGCCGTCGATGGAGTTCGGCACCGACGAGGTGAAGCCCAGTTCACGGGCCACCAGCTGCGGGTCCAGACCGAGCGAGGTGCCGGCCAGGGCGGCGGAACCGTAGGGGCTGACCGCCAGGCGGGCATCGAGGTCCTGCAGGCGGGAGACGTCGCGCAGCAGCGGCCAGGCGTGCGCCAGCAGGTGGTGGCTCAGCAGCACCGGTTGGGCGGATTGCAGGTGGGTGCGTCCGGGCATCACGGCGCCTAGGTTCTTCTTCGCCTGACCGGCCAGGGCCTCGACGACATCCAGGACCCCTGCCACCAGCACGCGCACCTCCTCGCGCAGGTAACTGCGGATCAGGGTGGCGATCTGGTCGTTGCGGGAACGTCCTGCCCGCAGCCGGCCGCCGAGTTCTGGGCCGACGATCTCCTTGAGGCCCCTTTCCAACGCGCCGTGGACGTCCTCGTCGGTGGGGGACGGCGCGAACTCTCCCGTGCGCACCCGGCGCAGCAGCTCGGCGAGCCCGGCGTCCATGGCCGTGGCCTCGTCATAGGTCAGCAGCCCGGCCGTGTGGAGGGCCTTGGCGTGGGCCCGTGATCCGGCGATGTCGTGGGGGGCCAGACGCCAGTCGAACTGGGTGGAGCGGCTCAACTCGAACATCGCGTCGGCGGGTCCCCCGGTGAACCGTCCACCCCAGAGCCTTCCCTCGGTCACTGTCCCTCCTTCTCCAGGTCCCGGAGCCTCGTCGGCTTCCCGGTGCGTGTCATGTGGGCGATGATGCCGGCAGTGCGCACCGCGGATTCCGGATCCGTGGTGACCAGCAGCAGGGTGTCATCGCCCGCGACGGTGCCCATCACCCCGGGCAGTCGCGCCCTGTCCACGTGGGCCCCCAGGAACTGCGCGGCACCGGGTGGGGTCTTGATGACGATCTGGTTGGCCGCGTGCTGTATCGACTGCAGCAGTTCCACGCAGCGGCGGGCCAGTTTCTCGGCGGCCACTCCCCCGCCCTCCGTCTCGTCGCCGACGGCGTAGACGAGGCTCCCCTCGGGGGTGCGGCGTTTCACCGCTCCGAGGGTCAGGAGATCCTTGCTCAACGTGGACTGGCTCACCTCCACGTCCCGTTCCGCCAACGCGGCAATCAACTCATGCTGGGAGGTGAACTCCCCCTCCTCCAACAGGCCCCGCATCAGAGCGAGGCGGGCGGATCGTTTCATCTCAGGCATTGCATCTCTCCAACCATCCGGGCAGGGCGGTCACGAAGGGGGCCAGGTCGGCCTCCGTGATGATCAGCGGCGGAGCAACCCGCAGCACATCGGGGCGCGGAGCGTTCAGCACCCATCCCTCCGACAGGGCCAACTCCACCACCTGCGGAGCAACCTCCTGGGTGAGCACGATACCCCGCAGCAGGCCCGCCCCGCGCACCCCGGCGATCTCCGGGCATCCCAGGCCCGTGATCTCGGATGCGAACCACTCGCCGATGCGGCGGACGTCCTCGAGCAGGCCGCCGCCCAGCACGTCCAGGACGGCGTTGCCGGCCGCCGCCGCGACGGGATTGCCCCCGAAAGTGCTGCCGTGCCCGCCGGGGGTCAACAGGTCCGCGGCACGGCCCGTGGCGATGCAGGCCCCGATGGGGAACCCGTTCCCGAGGCCCTTGGCCACCGTCACCAGGTCCGCCGTCACCCCGTGGGAACGACTCAGCAGCAGTTCCCCGCAGCGGCCGATGCCGGTTTGGACCTCATCGATCCACAGCAGTGTCCCGGCCCGGGTGGTGAGCTCCCGGGCGGCGGCCAGGTATCCCTCCGGCGCCGGGATCACCCCGGACTCCCCCTGGACGGGTTCGACGACCACCGCGGCCACCGTCTCATCCACGGCCGCGTCAAGGGCCCCGGCGTCGCCGAAGGGAACGAACGTGACCTCCCCGGGGAGCGGTTCGAAGGGTTTCCGGTACTTCTCGGTGTGGGTGACGGCCAGCGCCCCCATGGTCCGGCCGTGGAAGGATCCCTCCATCGCCACGAGACGGGTCCGGCCGGTGAGGCGGCTCAGTTTGAACGCGGCCTCGTTGGCCTCGGCGCCCGAGTTGGCGAGAAACACCCTGCCGCCGCCGGCCGCCGCCGAGAGGCGTTCCGCCAGCCGGATCTGCGGCTCGGAGGCGAAGAAGTTGGAGATGTGCCCGAGGGTTTTCAGCTGCCCGGTGACGGCTGCCACCACGGCGGGATGTCCGTGCCCCAGGGCGTTGACGGCGATTCCCGCCAGCAGGTCGACGTAGCGGTTGCCGTCGGCATCCCACAGGTGGATGCCCTCACCGCGGGCGAAGATCCTTCGAGGCGCGCCGAAGGCGTTCATCATGACCGCCCCGTAGCGGCTCCCGAGTTCGGTTTCGTGACTCATACCGGCTCCTCGCAGACCATGGTTCCCACCCCGTCGTCGGTGAAGATCTCCAACAGCAGGCAGTGCGGCACCCGGCCGTCGATGATGGTGGCGGAGCGCACCCCGCCCTCCACGGCCCGCGCGCACGCCTCCATCTTCGGAACCATCCCCGAGGTGAGGCCGGGCATCAACTGGCGCACCTCCTCGGGGGTGATGGAGGAGATGATGGTCGACTCGTCGGGATAATTCGCGTACAGCCCCGCCACATCGGTGAGCATGACCAGGCGTTTCGCCCCGAGCGCGAGGGCCAGGGCCGAGGCGGCGGTGTCGGCGTTGACGTTGTAGATCTGGCCGTCGGGTCCGGGCGCGACGGTTGCGACCACGGGGATGCGGCCCGCCTCGATCAGGTCGAGCAGCGCGGAGGGATCGACGGAATCGACGTCGCCGACGAATCCCAGGTCGATCTCCTCGCCGCCCTCGACCAGGCCGCGGCGCCGGGCCCGCAGCAGTCCGCCGTCCTCACCGGACATGCCGACGGCGAAGGGTGAGTGGGCGTTGATGAGACCCACCAATTCCCTGCCAACCTGTCCCACCAGCACCATGCGCACCACGTCCATGGCCTCGGACGTGGTCACCCTGAGGCCGCCGCGGAACTCCGAGGTGATGCCGAGCCGTTCCAGCATGGAGTTGATCTGGGGTCCGCCGCCGTGGACGACCACTGGTTTCAGCCCGACGCGTCGCAGGAACACGATGTCCTCGGCGAAGGCGCGTTTCAGGTCGTCGTCGATCATGGCGTTGCCGCCGTACTTGATGACAACGGTCTCGCCCGCGAACTGGCCGATCCACGGCAGGGCCTCGATGAGGGTGCCGGCCTTGGCCAGGAGCAGGTCGTGGTCGGGGTGGGTGTACCGGGGGGTCATGAGGAGTACTCCGCGTTCTCCTTCACGTATTCGTACGTGAGGTCGGTGGTGAGGATGGTGGCAGCGGCCTCGCCCGCGTGCAGGTCGATCAGGACGTGGACCTTGCGACCGGACAGGTCGACCAGTTCGCGGGGTTCGCCGATACCGCCGCCCCGGCAGACCTGGACTCCGTTGAAGGAGACGTCCAGCCGGTCGGCCTCGAAGACGGCGTCGGTGACGCCGATGGCTGACAGCACACGCCCCCAGTTCGGGTCGCATCCGAAGACCGCGCACTTGAACAGGTTGCTGCGCGCCACCTCGCGGCCCACCGTCTCCGCGTCGCGCACGGATGCGGCGCCGACGACCTCGATGGCGATCTCGTGCCCGGCGCCCTCGGCGTCGGCGATCAGTTGACGTGCGAGGTTCTGGCAGAGTTCGCTCAGCGCGGCGGTGAACTCCTGCGCTTCGGGTGTGATGCCGCTGGCCCCGGATGCGAGCAGCAGCACGGTGTCGTTGGTGGACATGCAGCCGTCCGCGTCGGCCCGCTCGAAGCTGACGCGGCTCGCCTCGCGGAGCGCCGCGTCCAGGACCGGGGCCTCCAGGTCGGCGTCGGTGGTCAGTATCACGAGCATCGTCGCGAGCCCGGGCGCGAGCATCCCGGCCCCCTTGGCCATGCCTCCGATGCTCCAGCCCTCGCCGCGGTGGACGGCCTGTTTGCTGACGGTGTCGGTGGTCATGATCGCGGTCGCGGCATCGTCTCCCCCGTCCAGGGACAGCTGCGCACAGGCTTGTTCGATGCCGGATGTGACTTCCGGCATGGGCAACCGGACACCGATCAGCCCGGTGGAGCAGACGGCGACGTCCCCCGCAGCAACGCCGAGTCCGGCGGCTGTTTTCTCGGCCATGGCCCGGGCGTCGGCGAATCCCGGCCGGCCGGTGCAGGCGTTCGCCCCGCCGGAGTTCAGGACCACCGCGCACAGCCGGCCGTCGGCGACGGCCCGCCGGGACCAGTCGACGGGCGCTGCGAACACCCGGTTGCGGGTGAACACCCCGGCTGCGGCGAACCGTGGCCCGAGGTTGGAGACGACGGCCAGGTCTGGGCGATCTCCGCCCTTGATCCCGGCGGCGATTCCAGTGGCGGCGAATCCTGCGGGGGTGGTGACGCTCACGGTGCCACTCCGATCGTGCTCAGGCCGGTGGTCTCGCCGAGACCGAGGGCGATGTTCATGGACTGGACTGCGCCGCCGGCGGTGCCCTTGGTGAGGTTGTCGATGGCCGAGACCACGATCACCCGGTCCGCGGCCTCGTCGACGGCGACCTGCACCGTGACCCGGTTGGAGCCGAGGACCCCCGCGGTCGCGGGCCAGGTCCCCTCGGGCAGCAGGTCGACGAATGGTTCGTCCGCGTAGGCCGCCTCGTAGCATCTCCGCACCTCGTCTGCCGCGACGTCACCGGCCCTGGGGGCGGTGCAGGTCGCGAGGATGCCCCGGGGCATCGGCACCAGCATGGGGGTGAACGAGACGCCGACCCGCTCATCGGTCACCGCGGAGAGGTTCTGGATGATCTCGGGAATGTGCCGGTGCACCCCGCCGACCCCGTAGACCGAGGCGCTGCCCATGATCTCCGAGCCGAGGAGGTGCGGTTTGGCGGCCTTTCCCGCCCCTGAGGTCCCGGAGGCGGCGACGATTACGATTCCCGCAGGGTCGATCAGCCCCGCCTGGACGGCCGGGAACAGGGCGAGCGTGACCGCCGTCGGGTAGCAGCCGGGCACCGCTATCCGCCCGGTGCCGCGCAGGGCGTCCCGACAGCCGGGCAGCTCGGGCAGGCCGTAGGGCCAGGTTCCCGCGTGCTCGCTGCCGTAGAAGCGCCGCCACTGCCCGGAATCGCGCAACCGGAAATCGGCCCCGGCGTCGATGACCAGCGTCTCCGCTCCGAACTGCCCGGCGATCCCGGCGCTCGCCCCGTGGGGCAGGGCCAGGAAGACGACGTCGTGGTCGGCTAGGTTCTCGGCGGTGGTGGCGACTATCTCCCGGTCGGCGAGGGGGGCCAGGTGGGGCTGGTGGTCTCGCAGCCGGTCGCCCGCCGACGAGTTGCCCGCCAGGGCACCGATCTCGACCTCGGGGTGCTGCAGCAGCAGTCGCAGCACCTCGCCTCCCGCGTATCCCGTGCATCCCGCGACGGCAACCTTGAAACTCACAACGGCAACTATGCCATCAAATGAATAAATATTCCAATTATCCTCGGCGACCACCCTGCCCGACTCCCTCCCCCTGTACACGAATCGCGGAGGTTCTACGGTTCAACGTCGTGTGGCGACGCTGAACCGTTTTTCTTCCGCGATTCGTGTACGGGAAGAGAAGCGGACAATGCGGGCACGGTCGACCGGGCCGGTCACGGCGGGATAGTCTCGACTCCGCAGTTGCATGTCTTAAGGAGAAACGCTGATGAGTGAGCCGTCGTACCGGTACACCGCGAAGCTGGCCGGTGAGATCGAGGCGCACTGGCAGGATCACTGGGAGACCGAGGGCACGTTCCACGCCCCGAATCCTGCCGGGCCCTGGGCCGAGCCCGAGAAGATCGATTCCCGCGGCGAGAAGCTCTTCGTCCTTGACATGTTTCCCTACCCGAGTGGCGCGGGCCTGCACGTCGGGCACCCCCTCGGTTACATCGCCACCGACACCTTCGCGCGTTTCAACCGCATGAAGGGCCGCAACGTGCTGCACGCCCTGGGCTATGACGCCTTCGGTCTGCCCGCTGAGCAGTACGCCGTGCAATCGGGGCAGCATCCCAGGGTCACCACCGAACACAACATCGCCATCATGCGCCGCCAGCTGCGACGGCTGGGCCTGGCCCACGATCCCCGCCGCAGCGTGGCGACCGTCGACGTCGAGTTCTACCGCTGGACCCAGTGGATCTTCCTGCAGATCTTCAACGCCTGGTTCGACGAGGCGGCGAACAAGGCCCGCCACATCGACGAGCTGGTCGAGGAGTTCGCATCCGGGAAACGCCCCACCCCGTCGGGCCGGCCCTGGGAGGAGCTGCCCGCGCAGGAGCGCCGCCAGATCATCGACTCGCACCGGCTGGCCTACCTGTCCGAGGCGCCCGTGAACTGGTGCCCGGGTCTGGGCACCGTGCTGGCCAACGAGGAGGTCACCAACGAGGGACGCTCCGAGATCGGCAACTTCCCGGTGTTCAAACGCAACATGAGCCAGTGGATGCTGCGCATCACCGCCTACGCGGAACGCCTGCTGGCGGACCTGGACAAGCTGGACTGGCCGGACAAGGTCAAGGCCATGCAGCGCAACTGGATCGGTCGTTCCGAGGGTGCCCGGGTGTTCTTCACCGAGGCCGCCAGCGGTGAGCGGATCGAGGTGTTCACCACCCGCCCGGACACCCTGTTCGGCGCCACCTTCATGGTGCTGGCACCCGAACACCACCTGGCCGACGGCGCCGCCTCCGAGTGGCCCGAGGGCACCGACCCCGCCTGGACCGGAGGCCACGCCTCCCCCGCCGAGGCGGTCGCGGCCTATCGCGCCGAGGTGGAACGCAGAACCGATGCGGACCGCAGTGGCGACGACAAGGAAAAAACGGGCCTGTTCACCGGGCGTTTCGCCATCAACCCCGTCAATGGCCAGCGCGTCCCGATCTTCATCGCCGACTACGTCACCCTGGGTTACGGCACGGGTGCGGTCATGGCGGTCCCCTCCGGTGACCAGCGTGACTGGGAGTTCGCGAAGGCCTACAACCTGCCGATCGTCGAGACCGTGATCCCCTGCTCGGAGCACAACGGCAATTCGGCGTGGACGGGCGATGGTGAGGTGATCAACTCCACCAACCCCGAGATCTCCCTGAACGGCATGAACGTCTCCGACGCCAAGACGGCCATCACCGAGTGGCTGGAGGCCAAAGGGCTGGGCGAGGCCACCGTGAACTACCGGCTGCGGGACTGGCTGTTCAGCCGCCAGCGCTACTGGGGCGAGCCGTTCCCGATCGTCTACGACGAGACGGGTCTGCCCATCGCCCTGCCCGAAGAGATGCTGCCCATCGAACTGCCGGAGGTAACCGACTACTCCCCGAAGGCCATGGACCCGGAGGACCGGAACTCCGATCCGGTGCCGCCACTGGCCCGCGCCACCGACTGGACGAGCGTCGAACTGGACCTGGGCGACGGCAAGAAGGTCTACCGTCGCGAACTGAACGTGATGCCCCAGTGGGCCGGTTCCTGCTGGTACGAGATGCGCTACCTGGACCCCGCAAACCACGACCGTTTCGTCGGCGAGGATGTGGAACGCTACTGGATGGGTCCGCGTGGCGAGGGTGATGTCGGCGGGGTGGACCTGTACGTCGGCGGGGTCGAGCACGCCGTGCTGCACCTGCTCTACGCCCGGTTCTGGCACAAGGTGCTGTTCGACCTGGGGTTTGTCTCCTCCGCGGAACCGTTCCGCCGCCTGTTCAACCAGGGCTACATCCAGGCCTACGCCTACCGCGACTCCCGCGGCCAGACGGTGCCCGCCGCCGAGGTGGAGGCCCACGGGGAGGGCCAGGAGATGACCTGGACCTGGCAGGACCAGTTCGTCAAACGCGAGTACGGGAAGATGGGCAAGTCACTGAAGAACATCGTCTCCCCCGACGAGATGTACGAGGCCTACGGCGCCGACACCTTCCGCCTCTACGAGATGGGCATGGGCCCGCTGGCCCAGTCGAAGCCGTGGGAGACCCGCGCCGTGGTCGGGTCTCAGCGTTTCCTGCAGCGGCTGTGGCGCAACGTCGTCGACGAGGAGACCGGCGATCTGGTCACCCGTGACACCGACATCGACGAGGCGACCCTCCATGCCCTGCACAAAACCATCGACGCCGTCAACA
This sequence comes from Arachnia propionica, assembly GCF_900637725.1. Classification (GTDB taxonomy): domain Bacteria; phylum Actinomycetota; class Actinomycetes; order Propionibacteriales; family Propionibacteriaceae; genus Arachnia; species Arachnia propionica. Next base: position 2,209,853 of record NZ_LR134406.1, read on the forward strand.
AGGACTACGAAAATCTGTCGTTCAACACCGCCATCGCACGGCTCACGGAGTACAACACCGTCCTGACCGCCCTCAAGGTGGTGCCCAGGGCCGCGGTGGAGCCCCTGGTGCTGATGGTTGCGCCGCTGGCCCCGCACATCGCGGAGGAGCTGTGGCACCGGCTGGGGCACGACCAGTCGCTGGCCCACGAGCCCTTCCCCGTCGCCGATCCGGAACTGGTGGCCGAGGACACCATCACCGCCGTCGTCCAGGTCCGGGGCAAGCTGCGCGCCCAGCTGGAGGTCTCCGCCTCGATCACCGAGGACGAGTTGCGTGAACTGGCCCTGGCCCATCCGCGCATCGTCAAGGAGATCCCCAACGGCGTCAGGAAGGTGATCGTCAGGGCCCCCAAGCTGGTCAACGTCGTCCCGGCCTGACACTGCGGGCGGGTCGTCTTTCCTGGTTCCGGTCGGCCCGCCCCGTGAACACCGGCGGGTAAGTCGTGTCAAACCCGGGTTGAGAGTGTCCGTTGCCGTTCGGTCAGGCCCGCTCATCGGCTGCCAGAGGTGGTTTCGACTCGGGTTTCTCCTTCGCCGCAACCCGGTTCAACCAGCTTGCCCGGGGCGGCCTCGAGGCAAATGCTCGTCGGTGTTCTCGGCCAGTTGTGGTGAGATGCCTGTCCGCGTCATTCCTCAGGTCGTGACGCCTCGGACCAGGAGTTCCACACCGTGGCTGAAGTCCGCCCTGGATGCATCATCGTCGAAAGCGTCCAGGACCCCCAGGGAGACCAGCTGGGTGCGGGTCTGCTCCGCCATGACGTGGCCCAGGATGAAGTGCAGGAAAGCGGCGGCCGTGGCCTCCGGTTCGGGGCAGGCCCGCTCGGCCAGCACGCCCCTGGCCGCTGCGGTCGCGTCCACTGTGCCCATTCCCAGGGCTGTGGTCGATGCGACCAGCTCGGCGCCATCGCGGTGGGCCAGCAGCGCCCCGCGCAGGTTGTGGGACCAGTCCCTGAGCCACTCGCCCGTCCCGGTCGCGTCGGGAACGGCGACGGGGGTCAGTATCACGTCGGCGATCCCGGCCAGCAGCGACTGTTTGTTCGGCACGTGGTAGTACAACGCCCCGGCCTTGACGCCGAGCTCGTCCGCCACGCGCCGCATGGACAGGTCGCCGAGCCCCCAGGAGTCCAGGATCCGCAGACCCGCATCGACTATCCGCCCTCTGGTCAGCACGTTGTGAATGGTACAGCCGGTATTCGGGATCGCCGCCGCGATGGTCTCCGGGTCGGTTAAGTTGGGTTGCTTCTTCGATCGGAGGTACCGATGAACGAGCAGACCTACCAGGCGATCTCGATGATCATCTACTTCGTCGCGATGATCGTGATAGGACTCTGGGCCTATCAACGCACCGACGACATGGATGACTACATGCTGGCCGGGAGAAACCTCGGTCCCCTCTCCACGGCCCTGTCCGCCGGCGCCTCCGACATGTCCGGTTGGCTGCTGATGGGGCTGCCGGGCGCCTTCTACCTGTCGGGGATGTCGACGATGTGGCTTCCGATCGGGCTGACCGTGGGCGCCTGGCTGAACTGGAAGTACACCGCGCCGCGGCTGCGAACCTACACGGAGGTGGCGGACAACTCACTGACCATCCCAACCTTCCTGAGCGCCCGGCTGCACGACGGCTCCCGTCTGATCCAGATCGGCGCGGGGGTGATCATCCTGGTGTTCTTCACCTTCTACGTCTCCAGTGGCATGGTGGCGGGGGGTAGGTTCTTCGAGGCCTCCTTCGGGGTGGACTACCGCCTGGGCATGGTTCTGGTGGCGGGCATCACGGTGCTCTACACCCTGGTCGGCGGCTTCCTCGCGGTCGCCTACACCGACGTGGTGCAGGGGCTCATGATGGTGACCGCCCTGGTGGCGGTCCCGGTGGCCGGTCTGTTCAGGCTCGGTGGCCCCGACTCGTTGATCTCGACCATCAACGAACTCGACCCGGGAACGTGGGCGCTGTGGGGTGCCTCCACCTCGCTGATGAGCATCGTATCGGCCGCCGCGTGGGGGCTCGGGTATTTCGGGCAGCCGCACATCATCGTGCGGTTCATGGCCCTGGAGACCCCACAACAGGCGAAGGCGGGGCGGCGCATCGGCATCGGGTGGATGGCGCTGGCCTGTCTGGGCGCCGCAGCCACCGCGCTGGTCGGCATCGCCACCTACCGCCGCGACACCGGGCAGCTGCCCAACCCGGAGACCGTGTTCATTGCGCTGGGTCAGTTGCTGTTCCACCCGTTCGTCGCAGGATTCATGCTGGCGGCGATCCTCGCCGCGATCATGTCCACGATCAGCTCCCAGCTGCTGGTCTCCTCCTCCGCCCTCGTGGAGGATCTCTATCACGCCTTCAACCGCAAGGAGCTGGGCGAGAAACGCTCCGTCCTGCTGGGCCGGGTTGCGGTGATGATCGTCTCCGTGGTGGCTGCTCTCATGGCCTGGCAGGCCGACGACAGCATTCTCAAACTGGTCTCGTTCGCCTGGGCAGGATTCGGGGCCTCCTTCGGGCCCGTGGTGCTGCTGGCCCTCTTCTGGCGGCGGCTGACCCGCTGGGGCGCGCTGGCGGGCATGACAACCGGTGCCGTGGTGGCTGCGGTCTGGGCGAACCTGCCCGGAGGCATCTTCGACCTCTACGAGCTGCTTCCCGGGTTCGTGGCGAACCTGATCGTGACCATTGTCGTTTCCCTGTCCACCGAGGTGGCGCCCGGCGTGGACGCCGAGTTCGACGAGGCGGTGGCCCTGGTGGCCGACTTCAGGAAGGGCGAGCTGACCACCAGCGTCGAGAACTGACCGGGGACCCGCGCGAACCTCAGCGGAGGATCACGGGGCGGCTGGCCCAGCCCCCGAGCGGGAACTCGGCCCGGACGGCCCGCGGCTGCTCCGGCAACTCGATCCCCGAGATCGCGGGCAGCAGTTCCTCCAGCAGGACGCGCAGTTCCAGGGTCGCCAGCCCGCGTCCCGGGCAGACGTGTGGGCCCCTGCCGTAGACAAGGTTCTCGGGGGCGTTCTCCTCGGGCCGGAAGGCGTCGGGATCCGGGAACACCCCGGGGTCGCGGTTCGCGCGGGTCCAGTCCACCACCAGGCGCTGCCCGGCCCCGATGCTCTCCCCTGCCAGTTCGGTCGCCCGGGTGCTGATCCGCCGGTTGGAGACGAAGGGGTCGTCGATGCGCAGGAGTTCGTCGATGGCCCGGTTGGTGGCCTCGGCGTCCCCCAGCCGGCTGTGCAGCTCCCGGAACAGGGTGGGGAGCGCCGCCAGTTGATGGATGATCACCCCGACGCACAGGGCCAGTGACCCGAGGTCGCCGCCGGTCCAGTTCCGCAGAATCGAGACCAACTCGGGGTGCTGGAGGCCTCGCCCCTGCACACGCTGCCGCAGCAACTGGTCGGTGACGTCCCGGGCGGGTTCGTCGAGACGCTCCAGGCGGGGCTGGAGCACACGGACGATGATCGCGTCGAAGTGCTCGGCGACCGCGCGGGTGCGTTCGATTTCACCGGAACGGGTCGCGGCGGCGTTGTCGGCGACCCATCCGACGAGTTCCTCCTCCAGGTCCGGATCCCAGCCGAGCCAGGCGAGCATCGCCTGGACCGCGTAGCGGGTACCCATGCCACTGACCACGTCGATCACCTCCCCGCGGGGAAGTCCCGCCACGAGCCGGCGGGCCACGCCCCTCAGGCGCGGCTCCAGTTCCGCGAGCGCCTCGGTGGTGAAGAACCGGTCGATCACGGCACGGAAGGCGGCATGCTCCTGACCGTCGAGGCCGTTCGGGACCTGCAGGAACCGGGAAACCCCGCTCGAGAAGGTCTCGGGGTCGGTCACGACCGCGACCACCTCCGCGTGCCCCACCACCCTCAGGTGTCCCGTCTCGTGCCGGACCGGGCATCCCCCAGCGGATTGCGAGGTGGTCATCTTTCCTCCTTCGTACCGGGTCAGCTCCGCTGCGTGGCGCCGAACCGTTCGGCCGCCACCGCGACCGCCGCGTCACGGGCCGCCGCGGCCTCGGCGTCGGTCAGTGTGCGGTCGGCCCGGAAACGCAACCCGAAGGCCAAGGATTTCCTGCCCTCGGGCACCTGGTCGCCGTGGTAGACATCGAACAAGCTGATGCTCTCCAGCAGCTCACCCGCCCCCTCGGCGAGGGCTTTCCGCACGCTCTCCGCGGGCGTGTCCTCGTCGACGATCAGAGCGACGTCCTCCTTGGCGAGGGGGAAACCCGAGAGCAGCCCGATGCGGGGGATTCCCGCCTCGGCCCCCAGCAGGGCCCCGAGGTCGAGTTCCACCGCGCAGGTCCGGGCGGGCAACCCGAAGGCCCGGATGACCTCGGGGTGCAGCTCGCCGGCGTAGCCGACCGTTCGTCCCGCAAGCAGTAGTTCGGCGCAGCGCCCCGGATGCCAGGGAGCGACCTCCGCGTTGCGGCGTTCGAGCGTGTGCCCGGTGGCGCGTACCACGGCTTCCGCGAGCGCGACGACGTGCCGCCAGTCGGCGGCCACCGCCGGGGTGTCCCAACCGGCCGGTCGCCACGCCCCGGTCACCACACCGGCCAGCAGCTCGGGTTGCTCCGGGAGGGCGGATTGCAGGGCGGCGATCTCCTCGTCGCCGGGACGCTCCTCCACCCCGGGGCGCGGCGCTGCGGGGGTGTTCCCGTCGATGTAGACCAGGCCACGTTCGAAGATCGCCAGGTCCGTGAGGGAGCGGGAGGTGTTCCTGGCCACCGCCGCGAACAGACCCGGGAGCAGCGTGGTGCGCAGGTAGGGGCTGGTCTCCGCGAGCGGATTGGCCAGCCGCACCACGGCCCGCCGCGGATCCCCGGCCACCAGGCCCATCCGATCCAGATCCGCTTCGGAGACGAACGGCAAGCTGAGAATCTCGGTGAAACCGGAGGCGGCCGCGGCGTGCATGGCGGCGCGGCGGGCCCGCTGGGCCCTCGTCAGGCCCCTGCCCGCGGGCGCGGCCGGGAGGCGGCTCCCGATGCGGTGGTAGCCGATCTTGCGTCCGACTTCCTCGACGATGTCGTAGGGGTCACGCAGATCGGGACGCCAGGTCGGGGCCTCGATGGTCAGGGAGTCACCGAGAGCCGTCACCCGGCAGCCACCGGCCTCGAGCACGCGGAGGATCTCCTCGAGCTCCACCTCGGCCCCTAGGATCGCGGAGACCAGGCCGGCTCGCAGGTCGATCCGGGCCGGCACCGGGACCTGCCCGACGACCGTGACGTCGCCGCGGACCTGACCGCCGCCGTGTTCCACGAGCAGGTCGGCGGCGCGGCGGGCGGCGGCGTAGGTGAGCCCCGGGTCGACGGTGCGTTCGAAACGTTTGGACGCCTCCGACGGCAACCCGTGCCGCCGGAAGGTGTGGGAGACGCTGGCCGGGGCGAAGGTCGCGGCCTCCAGCACGATGGCCGTGGTCTCGGCGGAGACCTCGGTGGTCTCCCCGCCCATGACGCCGGCAATACCGATCGGGCCGGAGTCATCGGTGATCAGCAGGTCATCGGCCGTGAGCGTGCGGCGGACGCCGTCGAGGGTGGTGATCTTCTCCCCCTCGGTGGCGAGCCTCACCCGGATCGGTCCCTGCAGTTTGGCCGCGTCGTAGGCGTGCAGTGGCTGCCCGGACTCGAGCATCACGTAGTTGGTGACGTCCACGGGAAGGGAGATGGAACGCACCCCGCAGGCGCGCAGCCGGTCCGCCATGAACCTGGGGGTCGGGGCGGCCGGGTCGAAGCCCTCGATGGTGAAGGCGACGAACGCGGAGCAGCGATCCGATTCCAGGACGACGGGGTATCCGTCGGAGACCGGGGTTGGCAGCGGCAGGTCGTAGGGATCGCTGAACGGGACCCCGTTGACCACCGCCAGTTCGCGGCCCAGTCCCCGCAACGACAGGCCGTGGGACAGGTCCGGGGTCACGTCGATGTCCAGCACCTCGTCTGAGGTCCACAACGCGGCCAGGGCGTCGTCACCGGGGTGCAGCCCCGACGACCCGGGGATCACGATGATCCCGGCGTGGTCCTCACCCAGCCCGATCTCGTCCTCGGCGCAGATCATGCCGTCGGAGACGTGCCCGTAGGTCTTGCGGGCGGAGATCCGGAAGTCGCCCGGCAGCACCGCCCCGGGAAGCGCCACGACCACGAGGTCGTCGACGACGAAGTTCGAGGCGCCGCACACGATGCCCCGGGATGCGGGATGCTGCTCGTCGGCGGGGTCGTTGTGGGATCCCACGTCGACGCGGCAGTACCGGATGGTCTTGCCGTTCTTCTGCGGTTCCTCGGTGAAGCTGAGCACACGGCCGATCACGAGCGGGCCCGTCACCTGCGAACCGGTCGACTCGATGTGCTCGACGGTGAGGCCGAGACGGGTGAAGGAGTCTGCGATCTCCTTGGTTCCGACCCCCTCGGGCAGGTTCACCAGTTCACGCAGCCACGAGATCGGGGCTTTCATCTGACACCTCCATTTGCCGAGAGGGAGAACCGGACGTCGCCCTCGACGAAGTCACGCAGGTCGGGGGCCCCGGTGCGGAACATGACGGTACGGTCGATCCCCATGCCGAAGGCGAAACCCGAGTAGGTCTCGGGGTCGATCCCGCAGGCCCGCAGCACGCGCGGGTTGACCACCCCGCAACCGCACCACTCGATCCATCCCTCGGAACGGCAGGTCCGGCAGGGACGATCGGGATTGCCGACGGATTCACCGTGGCAGACGAAGCACTGGAGATCGACCTCGGCCGAAGGCTCGGTGAACGGGAAGTAGTGGGGGCGCATCCTCGTGGTGACGTCGCCGAACATGGCCCGGGCGAAGTGGTCGAGGACACCACGCAGGTCGGCCATGGAGATCCCCTTGTCCACCACGAGTCCCTCGAGCTGGTGGAAGACCGGAAGGTGGGTGGCGTCGTACTCGTCGGCGCGGAACACCTTGCCGGGGCTGACGATGTAGAGGGGCAGGTCGCGTTCCAGCATGGCGCGGACCTGCACGGGGGAGGTCTGGGTGCGCAGCAGCTTGCCTGCGGTCGCGGGCTCCACCCAGAGGGTGTCCTGCTCACCGCGGGCGGGATGGTCCACACCCAGGTTGAGGGCGTCGAAGTTGTACCACTCGGCCTCCAGTTCGGGGCCCTCGGCCACCTCCCAGCCCATGGCGAGGAACACGTCGCACATGTCGTCGATCAGGGTCGTGATGGGGTGCAGGCCCCCCCGGGGGGTCAGTTCCACGGGCAGGGTCATGTCGATGCGCTCGGCGACGAGGGCCTGCGCCAGTTCCCCGGCGGCCAGTTCCTCCTGCCGCGCCGCGACGGCCTGGTTCACCTGACCGCGCGCCCTGCCGACGCGGGCCCCGGCTTCCTTGCGTTCCGCGGGCGGCAGCGCGCCGATCCCCCGGTTCGCCAAGGCCAGTGGGGAACGATCACCCGCATGGTCGAAGCGCACCTGTTTCAGTTCGGCCGTCGAGGAGGCGGCGGCGACGGCGGCCAGGGCGTCGGCCACATAGCCCTCCACGGAGGCGGCGTCGAGAGCCGCCGGCTGTTTTGGATCAACGTTGTCGTTCGGGCCTGCCATGGATCTCCCCTTCCAGCTACAGCAGCTGAGTCTAGTAAGCCCCCTGCTGGCTGGAACAACCGCATCGCCGCCCTTGAGATCCTTGAACGGAAAACCGGATGGCGTGCAAGGGGGGCGGCGACCACCGGATGGTCAGTGGGCCCGGACGCCCCGGCTCCCGGGGTCGCCGCGCGCGCAAGCGCACAGAATCGTTGTTCATTGGTGGCCCAGACAGCCCCGGTGTTCCTCCGGGGTGAGGGCGATCACGACCCGGTTCCTGCGGCGGATGTCCAACAGCAGGCACGGCCCCCGGCGTCGAACACCCACGGCTCCGCAAGAGCCCGGGAAAGGCCTTGCAGCGCGAGGCCGGGTCTTCAGCGAGGCCGGTTCGCGCAGCCCGGATGGGCCGGACGAATCCGGGATCGGATTTCCTGAGGGACCGCGCCGGCCCCGCGTCGAACAGCACCCGCCACATCATCGTTGGTTGCCCCACCCGCAGGCCGGGGGGACGGGGAAGGACACGGTTCAGCGGCGCTGGGCGGAGGCCGTCTGATACAGGCAGATGGCGGCGGCGGACGACAGGTTGAGGCTCTCCGCGGCGCCCCACATCGGAATGGCGACCACGTGGTCGGCCAGGGCGGCGTCCTCGGCGGGCAGGCCCCACGCTTCGTTGCCCATCAACCAGGCCGACGGTTTCGCCAGCCCACCGGAGGCGGCGAACAGGTCCAGGGGTTCGCCGTCGCCGTCTGCCGCCAGCACCTGCATGCCCAGGCCACCCGCGTGGGAGACGGCATCGGCCAGGTCGATCCCGGTCAGGATCGGCAGGTGGAAAAGCGACCCGACGGAGGATCGCACCGTCTTGGGGTTCCACACCTCCACCGAGCCCGAGGTGAGGATGACGCCGTCCGCCCCGAAGGCGTCGGCGCAGCGAATCACGGTTCCTGCGTTCCCGGGGTCGCGGACCTGGGCGCAGATCACCAGCAGGCGTGCGTCCTCGACGTCGTCCCAGTTGAACCGGGGTTGCCGACACACCGCGACGATGCCCTGCGGGGTGACGGTGTCTGACAGCTGCCGCATCGTGGCCTCGGAACCCAGCCACACGGGGATGTCGGTTCCCCCGAGGAGGTCGGCGTGACGGTTCGGGTCGGCAACGATCACCCCCGTCACCAGATCTTCGGCGGAAAGTGCTTCCCGCACCGCCTGGCGTCCCTCGGCGAGGAATTTCCCCGCCAGTTCGCGGCCGCGCCGGTTCCTCAGCCGACGAACCGAACGCAGCACGGAGCCGGGAAGCTCACGTGCTGCGTTCGGGGTGCGTTCCGGGGCCACGCTCAGGCAGCGGCCGGGGTCTGGTTCTCGCGGGCGACGGCGACCAGGGCGTTGAATGCCTCGGCGTCGGTGACGGCCAGGTCGGCGAGGATCTTGCGATCCACCTGCACCCCGGCGTTCTTCAGGCCGTTGATGAAGCGGTTGTAGGTCATGCCCTCCGCGCGGGCGGCGGCATTGATGCGCTGGATCCACAGGGCACGGAAGTCGCCCTTCCTGGCCCGGCGGTCACGGTAGGCGTAGGTGGCGGAGTGGAGGATCTGCTCCTTCGCCTTGCGGTACAGGCGCGAACGCTGCCCACGGTAGCCGGAGGCCAGCTCCAGCACCTCGCGACGCTTCTTCTTCGCATTCACAGAACGCTTGACGCGTGCCATGGTTACTCCTTGTTCTTCGGCCGGTCACTCCCGGCCCACGGGTGTGTACTGGGTATCGGAGGGGGCTCAGCGGCCGGGGTGACCGGCGAGGAGCGCCTTGGCCTGCTTGAGGTCGGAGCCGGCCATCTCGGTGTTGCCCTTGAGGCGACGCAGCCGCTTGGAGGACTTGTGGGCGTTGAGGTGTCCCAGGTTCGCCTGACGGTGCATCAGTTTGCCCGATCCGGTTACCTTGACACGTTTCTTGGTTCCCGAATGCGATTTCATCTTCGGCATGGTTGGCTCGCTTTCTGTTGGTGACCGGCCCGCGTCACAGGTCGATGTCGGGGTCCATGTTGTCGGCTGGGCCGCGCTTCTTCTTGGACGGCCGGGCCGCGGCCCTGAGCCGGGCCTCCTCGGCCTTCTCCGCCTCGGCGTTCGCCCTGCGCTGCTCCATGCGACGGTCCCGTTCCTCGGCCTGTTCGGCCCTGGCTTCGGTCTTCTTCTTGGTGGGGCCGAGGACCATCAGCATGTTCCGGCCGTCCTGCCTGGGTGCGGACTCGACGAAACCGTGCTCGGCGACGTCGTCGGCGAGCCGTTTCAGCAGGTCGATGCCCAGTTCCGGGCGGGATTGCTCCCGCCCGCGGAACATGATGGTGATCTTCACCTTGTCGCCGGCTTTCAGGAACCGGACGACGTGGCCCTTCTTGGTCTCGTAATCGTGGTTGTCGATCTTGAGACGAAGCTTCATTTCCTTGGTGATGGTGTTCGACTGGTTCCGACGGGCGTCCCGCGCCTTCTGCGCGGCCTCGTACTTGAACTTGCCGTAATCCATCAGCTTTGCAACCGGGGGGCGCGCCTGGGGCGCCACCTCGACGAGGTCGAGGTCGCTCTCAACTGCGAGGCGAAGGGCGTCCTCGAGACGCACGATGCCGACCTGCTCGCCCTTCGGGCCGACGAGCCGGACTTCGGGTACTCGGATGCGTTCGTTGATCCGCGGTTCAGTGCTGATGAGTTCCTCCAGGATTGTCGTGGTCTGGCCTCGACGACGAGAAAGGCCTTCGCGCATGCGCGAAGGCCTGACGACACGCCGTGGCGTGTGTTCCTACCCGGCCGCTGCCGCAACCTGGGTGGGAGGTCAGGCCTCCACTTCATGGGCGAACGTTTCAACGTCGCCGTCAACGGCCAGCAAGGATACTCCACCCCGCTCGCGGGGACAAATGCCTCAGCCTATGGTCTCGACCACGTTTCCGTCGTTGTCGGTGATCTCTGTGCGTTCCACGTTCCAGATCACCCCGTCGGGCGCCATGTACTGGCCCGCCTTGGCCCTGAGGGTGGCGGCCAGCCGGGAGAGGTCGGCCGGGTCGAGGGTCAGGGTGGCCTCCTTCGCCCCCAGCTGGATCCCGGTGCGACCGCCGGGCAGGAAGAGCAGTTCCGCGTCGGGGCTGTGGAGGAGGAACTCACGACCGTGGGGCAGGCGGCTGTTGAGCCTTTCCCCGAGGACCCCGGCGACGCGGGCCCCGATGGTCAGCATCGGCATGCCGCCCTCGGATGTGATCCTGAGCACGTCGATGAAGACCTGCCCCATCTGCGACCCATCCTTTTTCCGGCCCTCCGTTATCTGTGTCGCGATCTCCGGGTCGGCCCGCAGCGAGACGCCCCGCAGCTCGGTCACGCCCTTCGGCCGGGAACTGGTCAGAAGGGAGAAGAACTTCTCCGCGTCCCAGTTGTTGACGTCATCGAGGTCTTCGGCGGTCAACCCGACGAGCTGCACGAACTGCACGGAGCCACTGGGGGTCTCAATGCCTCCCAGGTCCGGGTCCTCTATGAAACCGAGGGCGGTCTGGGTGGTCTCCTCGCCCGGGACGATCGGACCGTTGGCGTCGATTTGCTGGTTGGGCGCGAACCCGTTGCCGGTACGGAAGACGTAGCGCGCCAGGTTCTGGAGCAGGCTCAACGGCCAGGTGGGCGGCTCCTTGGCCTTCAAGGCCTCGTCATCGGCGAGCCGGAAGGTCAGCTCGAAACCGTATCCGGAAACCCCGGAATCCCCGGGCCCGCCCTGCTTGCCGTAGACGTCGGTCAACCCGTAGGTGATGTAGTGCCAGTGCGGGCGCGGCTCGTCCGCGCGGTAGACAGAAATACCCTCCAACGGGTCGACACCCCCCAGGAAGCTGGAGACCAGGGTGCCGACGTGGAACGGCTCGGTCTGATCCGGGTAGAGCTGCTCGCAGGCCACCGTGATGGCGTCCCAGCCCGGGCGTTCCCTCATTTCCGCCCCGGCCTTCCGACCAGTTCCCGGCTCCCGGCCGAACAGTCCGTTCAAGATTCCCATTGCGCCACCATAGCGAGCGCGGGAGGCAAAAATCTCGGCGATCCCGAACGAGCCCGGCTCACACTCGCCAGCAGGTCCCCGGTTCCCCCCGGACTGGGATAAGCTGCTTTCCTCAGTTGCGAGAAAAGAACCCTGTTCCAAGCGCAGCTGAAGATGGAGGATCCAATGCTGACCGCTATTGCGGATCACGCCTGGTTTGGAATCCGCCGCGAGGTCACGGTCATTACCGTGCTGGTGGCGTTGATACTGGCGACCCTGGTGGCGGCCATGACGACCGGCAGTTACGCCACCCCGCCAGCCCAGTTGTGGGACATCTTCACCGACCTGGTCAGCGGCCGTGGCGTGGCGAAGGAGAACAGTCAGGCGCTCTACGTCCTGACCGTGATCCGCATCCCCCGGTTGCTGCTGGCTCTGATGGTCGGAGGCTGCCTGGCGGTTTCCGGGGCCGCCTACCAGGGGCTGCTGCGCAACCCGATGGTCTCCCCTGACATCCTCGGGGTGGCCTCGGGGGCCTCCACTGGGGCCATCCTCTGCCTACTGGTCGGCGCGCCGCTGTGGGTGACCCAGGGCGTGGCGTTCGCGTTCGGTCTGGGAGCGGTTGCCGTGGTGCTACTGCTGGGGCGGCTCATCGGACGCGGCTCGTCGAAGCTGCTGGTGCTGGTGCTGGCGGGGGTGGTGATCTCGTCGATCTTCTCGGCCTTCACCAGCCTCATCAAGTACATCGCGGATTCCAACGACAAACTGCCCACCATAGTGTTCTGGCTGATGGGCAGTTTCGCGCGTTCGGGCAGCTGGAACAACCTCATCGTCCTGGCGGTCGCGATGCTGCTGGGAGCCATCCCGCTCATGCTGCTGCGTCACCGGATGAACGTGCTGTCCTTCGGCGAAGAAGAGGCCCAGAGCATGGGACTCGACGTTCGCCGCGCGAGGCTGGTCATCATCTGCTGCGCGACGATCCTGACCGCGGCCGCCGTGACCCTGTGCGGGAACATCGGTTGGGTCGGCCTGATCCTGCCGCACCTGATGCGGCTCGTGGTCGGTCCCTACTACCGTTTCCTGCTTCCGAGCTGTCTGCTGGCGGGCGGCCTTTTCATGCTCGTGGTCGACAACACGGTGCGGATCCTGTTGCCCGGGGAGATGCCGGTGGGCATCGTCACGTCCCTGATCGGGGCACCCCTTTTCATCTACCTGCTCTTCCAGGGCCGGAAGGACTGGGTCTGATGAGGATCGAGCTGAGGGAAGTGGCCTGCGGATACCACGGCAAGGCCGTGGTGGACGGGTTCAGCGCCGGCATCGATGCAGGGTCCGTCTGGTGCCTGCTGGGGCCCAACGGGATCGGCAAGACGACGCTGTTCAAGGCCGTACTGCGCCTCAACCCGATCCTGTCCGGGAAGGTGCTGATAGGCGACCGCGACATCCACGACTTCGGTCACGCCGAGTTCGCGCGGCTGGTGGGTTACGTCCCTCAGTCCCACGTGCCACCGTTCTCCTTCAAGGTTCTCGACGTGGTGGCGATGGGGCGCACGGCGCACCTGAGCACCTTCGCGATGCTGGGCCGGGGTGATTTCCGGATCGCTGCTGAGTGCCTGGAGCGTCTGGAGATCGCGCACCTGGCCGAGCGGGTCTACACCGAGCTCTCGGGCGGCGAACGGCAGCTGGTGCTGATCGCCAGGGCGCTCGCGCAGCAGCCGAGGTTCATCATGATGGACGAGCCCACCAGCAACCTGGACTTCGGCAATCAGGTGCGGGTGCTGCGAGTGGTGAAACGCCTCGCCGAGGAGGGATACGGGGTGGTCATGACCACCCATTTCCCGGATCACGTCTTCCAGTGCGAGGCCTTGGTCTCCCTGATGACCAAGGAGCGCCGGTACCTGCACGGAACTGCGTCCGAGGTGCTGACCCCGGACAATCTCGCTCTCGCCTACGGCATCCGCGTGGCCGTGTTCGACACCGACTACGAGGGGCGGCAGCTGCGCTGCGTCCAGCCCCTCGACGACCCCCACCCCAATCCCTGAAAGAGGAGAACACGCGATGAAGAAACTGCTCACCCTACTGGTCTACGGCCTGGCAGCGGCGCTGATCGCGGCTTGCTCACCGGCCACGCAACAGTCCCCGGATGCGCCCGCCGCCTCCGGCTCGGCCGCCTCGGGCACCCGGATGGTGAAGGACTCCAGCGGCAACGATGTGGAGATACCGGCTGAGGTCACCAAGGTGGCGCCGACCATCGGGGCGTTCTCGGCCGTCACCGCGATGCTGGGGGCCTCGAACAAGATCGTAGCGGCGGCCACCAGCGCCCTCTCCCCCCGGTTCAAGGCCACCTATCCCGACTACGAGAAGGCCAACCCGAACGGCTACGACACCAAGAACGTCGAGGACATCATCGCATCCGGGGCCCAGGTGGTCTACGGCCCGGGAACCCTGACGGAGGAGCAGCTGGCCCAGCTCAAGGGAGCGGGGATCGCGTTCGTCGCCATCGAGAAGCTGAGCACCGTCGAAGAGATGTCGCAGGCGTTCACCATCATCGGCAACATCCTGGGCGGCGATCACCAGAAGAAAGCCGAGGAGCTGGTCAAGCTCTACAAGGGCAACGTCGACGACACCGCGAAACGAACCGCGTCCCTGGCCGGCTCGGACCGGGTGCCGGTACTCCAGCTGCGCGCTGAGGGCAACGAGTACTCGACCATCAACTCGAAGGACATCAGCCACGAGTACATCGTCGCCGCGGGTGGCATCAACGTCGCGGCCGATTTCACCGCGACCGGTCAGGGCACGGGGCTGGTGGTCGGTGCCGAGCAGGTGGTGGCCTGGAACCCGCGGATGATCTTCACGCTCTCCCAGGAATCGAAGAACACCATCCTGGCCGACCCGGCCCTGGCGACGGTTGATGCCGTCAAGGACGGCAACATCCACGTCTGCCCCGCCGGGGTCTATCTGTGGTGCGTTCGCAGCGCCGAAGGGGCTCTGGCCCCGCACTGGCTGGGCAAGATCCTGCACCCCGATCTGTTCTCCGACGTCGACATGGCGGCCGAGGTGAAAGCCTTCTACAAGGAGTACGGCTACCAGGACCTGACCGACGAGGCCACACAGGAGATCCTCGCGGGCCGCACCTCCTGACCGAGCCCACCTGGGCGGTGAGGTGGCGGATGGTCCCGCGGTGTCACCGCCCAGGTGTCCCGGTGGCCGGGGGCCGACGGCAGAAGACGACCACGGCGACGCAGGAGATGGCGGGGAGGCCTGCCAGAACCACCCAGGGCACGGGCGCGAGCGGTTGCGGGGTCGCCGCCAGGGGCAGGAGAAGGCCAATCCCGGTGCTGCCCAGCAGCACGGCCAGCCCACCGACGGATGCGAGCATCCCGAGATGGCTGCCCAGCCGTTGTCCCCCGGACAGGTCCGCGACGACACCACGCGCCGCGGGCATGACGAGAACCTGCCCGACATGGAGCCCGATCACGAACAGCACCGAGGGCAGGAAGGCCAGCACCCCGGGCAGGGGCGGCAGGGCCGCGAACGCGGCCACCCCCAGGAGACCAGCGGCCATCAGGGCGTATCCCCACCCCAGGACGCGAGCGGTCGGCCAGTGGGCGACCATGCGCGTCACGGGCAGCTGCAGCGCCACGGTGAGCACGGCGGCCATCCCGAACAACCAGGTGATGTCGGCGCCTGGAACGCCGATCCGGTCAAGTTCGACGGGGATGGCCAGGTAGAACTGGTTGTAGGCGATCAGGCAGGTGCAGTGGATCAACGCGAAAACCAAGAACCGGCGATTGGCCAGCACGTGGCCCACGGATTCCCGGACCGGGGTGGACTGCCCGATGCGACTTCCCCTGGGCAGCCAGACGACCTGGGCCAGCATGATCAGGGTGAAAACCCCCGCGGCCAGCAGGCAGGTCAGCCGGAACGGGATTAGCAGGAGAACACCTCCCAGCACGGGGCCGACGACGGATCCCAGCTGGGAGGCCATCATCTCGAGCCCGATGATCTCCTCCCGGGTCGCCGCCCCACCGGCCTCGGCCTCACCGGCCCAGGCGACGATCGCGGATTCCACCGCGGGCGAGAACAGCGCCGCCGCGAATCCGATCAGGATCACACCCACCATCACCCCGAAGACCTCGTCGGCGATGGCCAGGGCCAGGAACCCGCAGATGCGGATGGCGCATCCGACGAGAATGGCGCTCTTGATCCCGAAACGGTCGGCGAGCGCTCCCCCCAGGAAGAACATGCCCTGCTGCGAGAACGTCCGCAGCCCGAGCAGCAGCCCGACGATCCACTCGGCGAGCAGGAGGTCCTTGGCCAGGTGCGCCGCTATGAACGGCACCACCAGGTAGAAGCCGACGTTGAAGGCGAACTGAGTGATGATGACCAGCCGCAGCGACGCCGGGAGGGCCGCCAGCATCGCGAGCGACCCGCGACGCCCTCCCGGTGACCGGGGGTTTTTCCGTTTCCTCATCTTGCGCTCGCGTGAGGAATCGGGGGCAGACTCTGCCCCATCGGCTCTGCCGGAGCCCTGGACGTGGGCGACGAATGTTGGCACGGAACTCCCTGTGGAACCTGGGCGCGAGGCTCTTTACGGGGGCTGGCAAGGTGCTCGGACTCGTGGCATGTCTCCTCGGAGGCGTCCACCCACCGTTGCGCGTCAGTCCCGGAATCCGACCGGGTTCCCCTGTGCATCGTTGAATGCCGCCAGCCCGGTGGGGCGGGCCCGTCCCACCGGGAAAACATTAAACTCCACTACACAAGTTTTACAAGTCCCTCCCATCGCCGCACCCGGGAATGTGGAATGCTTGAACACATGGGTACGTCGCTGTTTGTCACCATCGCCGTCATGACCGTCATAGTGGCCATCACAGCGGGATTGTTCGCCCACGGCCGCAGCCCCCGGACTCTGCTCGCCGGGATCGGTTTCGCACTGCTGCCGCTGGGGCTTTTCCTGACGGGGATGTCGGATCTGCTGGTCAGCGGCGTCGAGAGCCTGATCGCCTGGGTGGACCGCACCGGGTGGACGAACACGATGAGCTGGGGTGCCGGCATCGGCGTCCTGGGGATCCTGTTGATCGCCGTGGCCCGTTTCCTGCCGGGCGCGAAGCCGCGCCAGGACCAGGAGGACGGCGCTCCTCGCGAGCGACCCGCCGCCCAGAAGCCCAAGGCCAAACCCGCGGTCACGAAGGGAGGCCAGCAGACCGCCCAGGCCGCTCGTCCCGCCCCTAAGCCCGGCGGGGCCGCCTCCCGGAAGGACGCGGGCGGGGACGAGGATCTCGATGAGATCGAGGCCATCCTGAAGAAACGCGGAATAGTCTGAGAGATCCTTCCCGGGCCCTGGTGGTTCAGAGCCTGACCGCGCTCAGTTCGGTCAGGATGATGCCGCGGGCCCCCGCCTCGAACAGCCGGTCCATCAGCAGATGGGCGCCGCGCCGCGGCACGAGGACCCGCACCGCCATCCAGCCGGGTTCGGCCAGGCGGGAAACGGTCGGGCCGTTGACGCCGGAGGCCAGGGCCGTGGTGGCCTCGAGATCCGGCTCCGCGACGTTGTAGTCCATCATCAGGTAGTTCTGCGCCACCAGCACCGACTCGAGCCGGGTGCGCAGCGAGGCAAGCCCCTCCGGTTCGGTGTCCTCGTCGCGCCGGATGAGGATTGCCTCGGAGGCACAGATGGGTTCACCGAAGACCTCGAGCCCGGCGCGCTGGAGGGTGGTTCCGGTGTCGACGACATCGGCCACCACATCGGCCACCCCCAGCCGGATGGCTGATTCCACGGCCCCGTCGAGCTTCACGAGGTTGGCTTCGATGCCGTGTTCACCCAGCCAGCGGCCCAGCAGCCCGGGATAGGAGGTCGCGATGCGTTTGCCTGCCAGGGCCGCGATGTCGTTGGACCGGCCCGCCGGGGCGGCGAACCGGAACCGGCTGCCGCCGAAGCCGAGGGGCATGACCTCCGTGGCGCGGGCACCCGAGTCGAGGAGCATGTCCCGGCCGGTGATCCCGACGTCCAGGTGTCCTTCCCCCACGTACACGGCTATGTCACGGGGACGCAGATAGTAGAACTCGACGTCGTGGACTGAATCCACCAAGGTCAGGTCCTTGGGGTCGGTGCGCTGCCGGTATCCGGCGGCCCGGAGCATGTTGGTGGCCGCCTCGGCCAGGGAACCCTTGTTGGGCACGGCGATCTTAAGCATCTTCACTCCTCCGGCTCACAAGTGCCGGTAAACGTCCTCGAGGTCCAGGTCCAGCGCGATCATCATCACCTGGAGGTGGTACAGCAACTGGCTGATCTCCAGCGCGGCATCATCGGTGCTTTCGTGCTCGGCGGCCATCCAGACCTCGGCGGCCTCCTCCACCACCTTTTTCCCGATGTGATGCACCCCCGCGTCCAGACGGGCCACGGTCGACGACCCCTCCGGGCGGGTCCGGGCCGTCTCGCGGAGCTGATCGAAGAGCTGTTCAAAGGATTTCACGAACCGCCACCCTAGTGGGTCACAACTTGATCCCGAGCAGCGCATCCACCGCAGCGGCGATCCTGTCGTACCCACCGGGCTCCTCGCCCCCGGTGGCCAGGCTCACGGAAGCCCATTCGTCGACGATGCTCAGCGCCAAGGGGGCGTCGAGGTCGTTGCGCAGGGCCCGCCGCATCTCGGCGATGGTCTCCCCCGTGGGGCGGGTGGCGTTCAGGTCGCGGAGGGAACGCCACGTGGCGAGGCGTCCGGTGGCGCGTTCCAGCAGCTGTGGACTCCACTCCCAGTCGCTGCGGTAGTGCTGGCCGAGCAACGCCAGCCGGATCGCCATCGGATCGGCCCCGCGCTGCCGCAGCCCGCTGACCAGTTCCAGGTTGCCCTTCGACTTGCTCATTTTCTCGCCCCCCAGGGCGACCATCCCGGAATGAACGTAGGCCCCGGACATCGGCACCCCCGTCACGGCCCGCGACTCGGCGGCGCACATCTCGTGGTGCGGGAAGATCAGGTCGGTTCCGCCGCCCTGCAGGTCGAAACAGGGACCGAGATGATGCAGGGAGATGGCGGTGCACTCAATGTGCCAGCCGGGTCGGCCAACGCCGAGCGCCGAGGTCCAGCTCGGCTCCCCGGGGCGGGCGAACCGCCACAGCAGGCAGTCCAGCGGGTGGCGTTTCCCAGGCCTTTCGGGATCCCCGCCGCGTTCGGCGAAGATCTTGAGCATGCGTTCCTCGTCGTAGTGGCTGATCTCCCCGAAATCGGGCGCGTCCGCGGTGTTGAAGTACCAGTCGGGGTGCTCGGGATCCTCCACCTGATAGACCAACCCGGTGGGCAGCAGTTTCTCGATCAGCTCCACCACGCACGGAATGGATTCGACTGCCCCGACGTAGCGGTCGGGTGGGATGACGCGCAGCGCAGTCATGTCGGAGCGGAACAGTTCGGTCTGGTCCTCGGCCAGTTCCTCCCAGTCCTGCCCCGTTGCTGCGGCACGTTCCAGCAGCGGATCGTCCACATCCGTGACGTTCTGGACGTAGTTGACCTTCAGGCCGAGGTCCCGCCAGACCCGGTTGACCAGGTCGAAGGTGAGGTAGGTGTTGGCGTGCCCCAGGTGCGTGGCGTCATAGGGGGTGATGCCGCACACGTACATCCGGGCGTCGCCCTCCGCGGGGCCGACGGGAATGGTGCGAGCGGAGGAGGAGTCGTGCAGCCTGAGCCGCTTGGGCACGTCCTGCGACGGCGGGATGCTGGGAATCTCGACTGGGGCCCACGAATACATGGCCACAAAACTACTGCCTCCGAACCTCCCTCCCGGCATCAACACCGGAATCAGTGAAGGTGCCAGTCAGAACAGTGGCGCGCGGTAGCCGTTGCTGCGGGGGCAGATGTGCCCGGCGGCGTGCACCGGCTGGGAGCAGAACGGGCAGCTGGGGTCGGCGGTCGCGACGATGATCCGGGCACGCGCAGCGAACTGCTTGGCCACCCCGGGGTACAGCCACACCTGGACAATGGCCGCCACCTCCTGCACGTCCTGGTCGTCGGGGTAGAACTCGAGCTGAATGGCCCCCCTCCTGGTGTCGAGGGCCCAGCCGATGGCCCCGACGTTGAACAGCACCTCGACGGGGGCATCCAGCGGGCCGAGTTCGGGATCGGTCTCCGGGGGTTCCCCCAGCCACCCGAGGGCCGCCGCCTCCCGCAGCAGGGAGTCGATGCGGCGGGCGATGGACAGCGCCGCCTCCCGCTGGACGCCGACGGCGACCATGTGTTCCCCCTGACGGATCTGGATGACGAAGCTCCGTTCCCCGACAGGACCGAGGGCACCGACGACCACGCGGTCGGGGTGAGGAAATTCGTACATCACTCACCCCACACTACGGGGATGTGAACCTGCTTGCACCAGGGGCTCGGGGTGGTCCGGGAATCCCGGGCCGGGGTCCCGCCGTGGTCACCGCAGCTCCCTCGCTCACCGGCGTGCTTCAAGCATCCCGGGGAAACCGCGACCTAGACTGCCCGAATGGAATATCGGGCACTCGGCGGATCTGGGCTGCACGTCTCCAGGATCGGCCTGGGAACGATGGCCTGGGGTAGGGACGTCGAGTGGCCGGTGGTTCGCGAACTTGTCCACGACTTCGTCGAGGGTGGTGGGAACCTGATCGACACGGCCCCCGCCTACGGCGGCGGGGTCGCCGAACAGATGATCGGGAAGCTGCTGGCGACGGGCATCCCGCGCGACTCCTTGGCCATCGCCACCAAGGCCGGTTTCGTCATCCGGGGTGGGAGAAGGATCATCGACACTTCCCGGGCGGCGCTGCTGAATGACCTCGAGGGGTCGCTGCGCAGGCTCCGCACCGATCACGTCGACCTGTGGCAGGTGCACGCCTGGGGAGACGCGCCCATCGAGGAAACCCTGTCGGCGCTGGACTCCGCGGTCTCGCGCGGGCTGGCCCGCTACGTCGGGGTGAGCAATTTCGTCGGCTGGCAGACCGCCACGGCCGCCACCTGGCAGGAAGCGATGTCGGGACGCACGAAACTGGCCTCGGTGCAGGTGGAGTACTCGCTGCTGGCCCGCCGCGCCGAGGTGGAGGTGATCGGCGCGGCGCAGTACCACACCCTCGGTCTGCTGGCGTGGTCGGCGATGGGCCGGGGCGCGTTGACGGGCCGCTACCGCCGGGGCATCCCTAAGGATTCACGGGCCGCCTCCGAGCATTTCGGCTGGTTCCTGGAGCCGTACCTCCAGCCCCGGAGCCGGGCCGTGATCGACGCCGTCGCCAAGGCCGCCGACGGACTGGCGCTCACGCCGGCGCAGGTGGCGTTGATGTGGGTTCGTGACGCCCCACAGGTGGCGAGCGCCCTGGTCGGCCCCAGAACCCCGGATCACCTGGCTGAACTCCTCGAGGCCGAGACCAAGCAGCTGGTACCACCCATCGTCGCCGCCCTCGACGACATCTCCGGCGGCCCGAACCAGTTCCGGATCACCGACTGAACCCGGCGATCTCGGTTGCGATCCCCTCCGGCCGCCTGCTATCGTTTCTCGTCGCGCCCACTGATGTGGGGGTGACCCGGGTCCGGGTGGCGGAATAGGTAGACGCGCTAGCTTGAGGTGCTAGTGCCCGTTTCAGGGCGTGGAGGTTCAAGTCCTCTCTCGGACACTTTTTGATTGAGCCCGTTCGCGGAGTCGAGCGGGCTTTTTCGTTCACCGGTCCCTGCGAACCTTGGGCATGGCCCTCGCGGCCAGTACCCCCTCCGACATCTCGCCGTCGGCGTTGATCGGGGTCCAGCGTTCGGCCGGGGTCCATTCCGAACGACACCCGTTGCACCGGAACAACGGCAACCCGTCGTGGAGCTCCCCGGCGGCATGCCAATCGCACAAGCCTCGGCAATCGTTGTGAATCAGAGCCATGAGGAGCAGGTTAGTCGCTCAAGGACTCAGTCCTCCTCGTCCTCTCCGGACTTCGCAGCCACCACTTTTCTGAGAGTGAAGGCGATCACCATGACGGCCAGCACCACGACCCCGGCCGCCGTCAGCCCCGCCATCCGGGACGCGTCCCCGAAGGCCGCCAACGCCGCCTCCCGCACCGAGGAATCCGTCCCTGCGTCGGAAAGGGTTGCGGTGAATGAGCCATCAGCCACCCCGGGCATCGAACGACGAAGGGATTCGGCATACTGGCTCGCCAACACGGCCCCCAGCACAGCGATCCCGAGGGCGGTTCCAACCTCCTGGACCGTGTCGTTCATGGAGGAGATCAACCCGGATCTGCTCTTGGGACCCGACGACATGAGCAGGTCGTTGGACACGACCATCACGCCCCCGTTGCCCATACCGAGCAGGATCAGGACGATCAGGGACGGCAGGTAGCCGCGGATGGGCTGCGCCAGGCCGTACGCGGCGGCGGCCGCACCCATCAGCGCCAGGCCGAGCAGGACGACGGTACGCACCTCGAGACGTTTCACGAGCAGCGGGACCAGCAGGGATGCGACCAGGGCACCACCTGCCATTGGCAGCACCGCGACCCCGGCCAGAAGCACCCCGAAGCCATCGACGAGCTGGAACTGCTGGGTGATCATGAACAGCAGGCCTGCCATCGTGAACATGGTTACCGCCGCGGCAAGGGCCGCCCCCAGAAACGCCGGGTTCCTCGCCACCCCGAGGTCGAACATGCTCACCTCTCCCCTGGTCGAATGCAGCCAGAACAGCACCAGCGCCGCGGCCCCGACGCCCGCCGCGGCCAGCACCACGGGACTGGTGACGCCGTCGGAGGAGGAGTGGATGACGGCGTAGATGACGCCGAGTAACCCGGCACCGGCGAGAACGGCCCCGAGGATGTCCAGGCGACGCGGGTGCGGGTCGCGCGATTCCGGAACCAGCGCCGCCGCTCCCGTGAAGGCGATAGCAGCCATCACCACGTTCAGGACGAAGATGCCGCGCCAGTGCCAGATCTGCAGCACGGCACCGGAGATCAGCGGCCCGACGATCACCCCGAGGGATGTCACGGCACCCCAGATACCGATCGCGGTCGGGCGGGTGACGCGGTCGAAGACATGGGTGATGATCGAGAGGGTGCCGGGCATGAACATCGCACCGCCGACACCCATGAGGGCCCGGCCAGCGATGACGACATTCGCGTCAGGAGCGAGCGCCCCGATCAGGGAACCCGCCGCGAGCACCGCGATCCCGAGCAGGAACACCTTACGGCGCCCGTAACGGTCCGAGACCGCCCCCGCGGTGAGCACCACCGAGGCCAGGGCCAGCGAGTAGGCGTCCATCACCCACTGCAGCTGCTGGGTGGTGGCCCCGAGCTCCGCCTGGATGTGCGGCAGTGCCAGCGTCATTCCGGACTGGTCGAACTGGATGATTATCGTCGCCAACGACAGGGCGACCAGGATCCACCAGCGTCTGGGCGACGCGACAACAGCTTCTTCCGGGGCCCCGCCTGGCGGGTTCTGGTTCTGTTCCTCGGTCACCCTGTCTACCTCCAACATTGTGTAACGATGTTATATAACGCTGTTATAGCATATTCGTCGTTACCCTTTTCACATGCCAAGACCGCGGCCCCACGACGACCATCTGCGCGAGCAGCTGCTCGGCATCGCGACCGACACGATCGCCCGTACCGGCACCGAGGGTCTCTCCCTGCGCACCCTCGCAGCGGATGCCGGCACCTCGACCAGCGCGGTCTATCAGCTCTTCGGCAGCCGGGCGGCGCTGTTGGACGCGGTCTACCTGCGGGTCCTGGAGGAGTTCAATCGCGCCCAGTCCGAGGCCCCGATGCGCGATGACCCGCTGGAGGACCTCCTGGAACTGGCCCGCGCCTACCGGCGCTGGGCCCTTGAGAACAGGAACCAGTTCCTCGTCCTGGTGGAACGGATCACCCCGAGCCAGGAGGTCGTCGCGGGGGTGGTGGGCCACGCGGTCCCCGTCGAGGGCCGCGTCAGAAGGGCAATGGACAAAGGCGCCCTGTCAGGCCCCCTGGAACAGGTCGTGCTGTCGCTGTGGGCTACGGTGCACGGCTACACCGCTCTCGAGGTCGCGGGCGTGATCACAGGATCCGATGACGACTTCGAAGCCATCGCCAGAGCCACCCAACGCGGATGGTCCCCGGATGCGGGGAAACAAACCTAGTCTTGACGCATGTGCAACACGACGACCCCCTACGAGCCCCCGTCCGTTCCCCCGGGGCAGGTCTTCGAGACCTATCCCGAGTTTCTGGCGGCCATCGCGCCCGGAATGCGCCTGTGCACCTCCGATTTCACCGGCTGGGGCGAGGTGACGGGCACCACCGAGCGCTCGGTGTTGGGCACCAGGGACTCTAACGGCGCCGGGGTGGAGGTTCCCCAGGAGGCCCTCCTGGACATCCGGGGAGGGCACTGCGTCCGGCTGGACCGGGCCCGGGCCACCATCGATCGGCAGGGCTGGGAGATCTGAGACCGCCCCTCAGCTGGCCTTCGCCTTTTCCTGCGCGATGATCTGCTGGAAGGTCTCCAGGGGCTGGGCCCCGGAGATCGCCCGGGTGCCTATGAAGAAGAAGGGGGTCCCGTCGATCCCCATCCGGCGGCCTTCGGCGGTTTCGTTCTTGACCGCGGTCCGGGTCTCCTCGGAGCGGTAGTCGGCCTCGAAGGCCGCCATGTCCGGCACCCCGACCTGTGTGGCGATCTCCATGACGAGGTCATCCTTGACGTCGGGATGCCCCTGGTTGGGAAGCCTTCTGTAGAGGGCGTCCTGGAACTCCCAGAAAAGGCCCTGCTTCCCCGCGGCCCGGGCGGCCGCGGCGGCTGCGACGGAGTCGTCGCCGAAGACCGCGAGGTCACGGAACTCGATCCGCAGGGTTCCGTCGTCGATCAGCGGCTGCAGTTTCGGGAGCGTTTCCTCGGCGAACACCGAGCAGAACGGGCACCGGTAGTCGGAATATTCGATCATCACCACGGGGGCGTCGACCCGCCCCTTGGCCATCGGGTCGTTCTCCTGGCGCCTGGCCAGTTTCGCGATCTCGGTCTCCTGTTCGGCTTTCCGTGACGGATCCACCGTCTGCCGGGTGGTCTCGGGTGTGGCCGTCGTCGTCGCCGCGTTCGGGGATGTCGCGGAGGCGTCGGTCTGGGACCTTCCGCTCAGCAGGGTCTGGCTCAGCACCCCCAGGCAGAACACGAGCGCGGCGGCCAGGATCCCCGTCGCGATCTTCCACGGGCGAGCGGGGTCGCCTCTTCCCGGTTCCGCCTGCTGTTTCCCGCTCATCGGTTCCCCCTCACATTTTCTGGTTGCGTTGCAACAAGAGACTACGGTGCGTCAACCGTTGATCCCAACTGGCCTTCAGGGAACTCCGGACGGAGTAGAGTGGAGCGTCCATCCCAGGAGTGAGGATTACCGCCCTTGAGCAC
The DNA here is from genome assembly GCF_900637725.1 of Arachnia propionica. Classification (GTDB taxonomy): domain Bacteria; phylum Actinomycetota; class Actinomycetes; order Propionibacteriales; family Propionibacteriaceae; genus Arachnia; species Arachnia propionica. The sequence continues at coordinate 2,234,690 of NZ_LR134406.1, forward strand.
TTCCCGAGGCGATCTACAGCGCGAAATCGCGCTGGAACAGGCACACGTTGACCGGGTCTACGAAAACCTCGCGGCCTCCACGGCCAGCGCCCGGACACTCGCCCGCAGCGGCGCAGAGATCTACAAAACGGACCGGGACGACTACCTGCGGGAGGAGTCGGGAACCGCCCTGTTCGAACGCGACGCCTTCGCCTACCAGGCGGCGAAACGTCTCGCGATCCTCGACGCGGAACACGAAGGACTGGTTTTCGGTCGGCTCGACCTGAACTTCCCCGAGACCCGCTACATCGGCCGGCTCGGTGTCCGCGACGCCGAGTACGAGCCCTTGGTGATCGACTGGCGGGCCCCCGCGGCCGAACCGTTCTACCGCGCCACCCAGGCCACCCCCATGAACGTGATCCGGCGCCGCGTGCTGCGCTGCCGCGACGACAACGTCATCGGCCTGGAGGACGACCTGCTGGACACCAGCGCCGAAACCGACCTGCCGATCCTCGGGGAGGGCGCGTTGATGGCGGCCCTGACCCGGGCCCGGGGCCGCACCATGCGCGACATCGTCGCCACCATCCAGGCGGAGCAGGACGAGGCCATCCGCGCCCCCTACCAAGGGGTGACGATCATCGGCGGCGGTCCCGGCACCGGCAAGACCGTCGTGGCCCTGCACCGCGCCGCCTATCTGCTGTACACCAACCGGGCCCGCCTCGAGAAGGGCGGGGTGCTCGTCGTGGGCCCCAGCTCGGTGTTCATGAACTACATCGAACGGGTGCTGCCGAGCCTCGGTGAGGAATCCGTGACGCTGCGCGCGGTCGGGGCCGTTGCCGGTGACGTGCTGGGCATGGTCTCGGAGCGGGTCGACGCGGCACCGGCGGCCACCCTGAAGGGTTCGCTGCGGATGCTGAAGGTGCTTCGCAGGCTGGTTCGCCGCCCCCCGAACCCCGCCGCGGAGGAGGTGCGGGTCAGCGTCAAGGGCGAGGTCCTGAAACTGGACGCGGTGGAACTGGCCGGGATCCGGGAGTCGGTGCTGTCCAACTACAAGATGAACCGCGGCCGCGCCGCGGCAACGACATCGGTGGCCCGGGCGCTCGCCGGAAAACTGACGGTCAACGTGGAACTCGGCCCCGAGGAGATCGACGAACGGATCCGCGACCACCAGCAGTTCAGGGAGTTCATGGACTCGTGGTGGCCGATGCTCGACGCCCCCACCGTACTGGCCCGCCTGGCGGATCGGGAGTTGCTCGAAGAGTTGGCGCCGAACCTCACGGCCCGGGAACGCGACAACCTGGCTGAGTCGTACCAGTGGTTGCAGACCGACGACGTCGAGATCACCGGCTGGTCGGTGGCGGACATGGCCCTGCTGGACGAGCTGCTGGAGATGCTGGGGCCCGTGCCCGCGGAGTCGCACGAAGAACCGGTTTTCATCGATTTCGGCAACATCCCGGAACTGGTGACCACCTCCGACCTGCTGCGCCGCGAGCACGTCGCCGACCCCGACGAGGACCCGCAGACCACCTACGCCCACATCCTCGTGGACGAGGCCCAGGACGTCACGCCCATGCAGTGGCGGATGCTGCGGCGCCGGGGCCCGCAGGCGTCGTGGACGCTCGTAGGCGACCCCGCGCAGAGCTCCTACCCGGATACCGCCGAGTCGGAACGGGCCGTCAGCGACCTCGTGGGGCGCGCCCCGCTGCGCCGTTTCACGCTGTCCACGAACTACCGCTCCCCCTCCGAGGTCTTCGGTCTGGCCGCGAAGGTCATCACCCGGGTGTTCCCTGAGGCCAGCCTGCCGCGCGCGGTGCGCAACACCGGTCTGGTCCCGAGGCTCGAGGAAACCGATGAGGCCGGCCTGGCGGAGGCGATCATCGCCCTGAGCCTCGGCCTGGCCGGGCACGTCAGCGGAACGGTCGGAGTCATCGTGCCACCCTCGCGGCTGGCGGCCACGACGCGCCTGGCGATGTCAGATCCGCGGCTGGCGGCCCTGGAGGAACGCCTCATCGTGGTCACGGCGCTGCAGGCGAAGGGCCTGGAATACGACGGTGTGCTGGTGCTCTGCCCCGACGAGATCGTCGCCGAGGCCCCCGGCGCGGAACGGGTGCTCTACGTCGCCTTGACCCGGGCCACCCAGCGCATGACGATCCTCGACGTCGGAACCTCGGCCTGGCGGGCTGCCCTCAGCTGACCCGATCCCCCCAGCCGATGGCGTCGAGGACCTCCGAGGTGGCCTTCCAGCGGTTCTGGGTGAAGAACTGGAGCCCTGGAGCCCCCGCCGCCAGGAGTTCCCGGCACAGGTTGACGGCGCGGGACAGCCCTATGCTGCGCACCTCGGCGGGGTTCCTGGCGGCCCTGAGGGCGGCGACGAAGTCCTCGGGGAGGGGGCAATCCGCCAGCGAGGCGAACCTTTCGATCTGGGTGATCACCGTCAGCGGCGCGATGCCGGGGATGATGGGGATCTGACTGCCGCGTTCGCGGACCCGGTTCACCAGCTCCACGTAACGGTGTGACTCGAAGAACAGTTGCGTTATGGCGTAGTCCGCGCCAGCCGCGGCCTTCTCCGCGACGATCCGGGCGTCCAGTTCGGGGTCGTTGTCGGGTTGGTGGACGTTCGGGAAGGCGGCCACGCCGACGCAGAAGTCGCCGTGTGCCTTGATCAGCCGCACCAGTTCCGTGGCGTTTCCGAGTCCATCTGGGTGCCTTTCCCAGGGTTGCTGCGGCCCGCCGGGCATGTCCCCGCGGATTGCCAGGATGTCGCTGACCCCGGCATCGGCGAAGGCGTCGAGGGTTCGCAGCAGGTCGTCGGTGGACTGCGAAACGCAGGTCAGGTGGCCTACGACGGTGGCGTGCTGGGCGCTCCCCAGAGCGGCGGTCGCGGCCACCGTGCGGTCGCGGGTGGAGCCGGAGGCCCCGTAGGTGACCGACAGGAAAGCCGGGTGGAAACGGCCCAGTTTCGCGACGGTTGCCTCGAAGCGCGGCTGCTCCTCGGGGGTACGGGGGGGAAAGAACTCGAAGCTCAGCGTCGGGGACGCGGCGTCGCGGAGCAGCTCGGCAACGGTCGGAGACATGGGGACAAGGATAGGAGATCCCGAGAAATTTGGACCGAACCACGACGCCGATCTCCTCCAGCCGGCTCAACCGATTTCCACTTCTCCAAGTCGGTTGAGCCGGACTGCGAGCCCCTGGGCGAGCAGTCCGTGTCGAAACCACCCCACACCCAACAAATAGACCCGGCTACAAGTTCCCAGACACCCGACCGCCAGTTGAGCCGGATCGGGGACGACGGTAATGCCCACCCCCGCCTCCTCTCCTGTGCACGGATCGCGGAGGTTCTACGGTTCAACGTCGTGTGGCGTCGGCGGGTTCAGAGGGTGTGCGCAACAACAGTTTCTGGAGGTGTGTTGTGCGGTTGGATGAGCAGCGTCGTGGGTTGATGTTGGTGTTGTTGGGGCAGGGCCGGTCGTGTCATTCGATCGCGCGGGAGTTGGGTGGTAGTCCTTCCACTGTGAGGAAGGTGGCTGTCGAGGCGGGGATGGTGTTGTCGAGGGGCCGGGTGGGAGGGGTTGGTGGGTTGAACGAGCATCGTTACAGTCCGCGGCGGCGTCGGCGGCGGTTACGGGAGAACCCGGTGTTGGAGGTGGGAGAGCCAGCGCAGTGGCGTGACGGGCAGGGCCGGTTGACCCTGGCGGGGCGGATCCTGATCGAGGTTCGGGTCGGTGACCGGGTTCCGCCCTCCCAGATAGCTGCAGAACTCGGTGTCCACCGTTCCACGGTCTCCAGGGAGATGAAGCGTTGTCCTGGCCGGTACCGGGCCCAGCCGGCGCAGCGGCTGGCAGACTGGTCACGTCGGCGTCCCAAGGACAGGAAGCTGGTACTCGGGACACCGTTGTGGGACGAGGTGGTGACACGGTTGAACAACAAACATTCCCCGCAGCAGATCGCTCACCGGCTGCGTCAGGACTTCCCGGAGGACCCCACGATGTGGGTCAGTCACGAGACGATTTGCCAGGCCCTCTACGTCCAGGCCGCCGGCGGGCTGCGTCATGAACTCACCGTCGAGAAAGCCCTGCGTTCCGGACGTACCACCCGAGGTCCCCGGTCACGGCTGTCCGGGCGGGGTAGCCGTAGCTGGATCGGTGAGGCCACCATCACCAACCGTCCGGCCGAGGTCGAGGACCGGGCAGTTCCCGGGCACTGGGAAGGAGACCTCATCATCGGCAAGGGCGGCACCTCGGCCCTGGTGACCCTCAACGAACGCACCACCCGCTACACCATGATCCAACGGGTCACCAGCCGTGACTCCACCACCGTGACCGACGCGTTGATCCAGATGGCCCACCGACTCCCGGCCACCTTGATGACGACCCTCACCTGGGACCAGGGCATCGAGATGGCCCAACACGCCCGCTTCACCCTCGCTTCGGGCTGCCAGGCCTACTTCTGCGATCCCCACTCTCCCTGGCAACGCCCCACCAACGAGAACAGCAACGGCCTGATCCGGGACTTCTTCCCCAAAGGCACCGACTTCACCCACATCACCGACACCCAGGTCCAACACGCTGAAGACCTCCTCAACACCCGACCCCGCCGAGTACTTGACTGGGCCACACCAGCCGAGAAAATGGAACAACTACTCAACATTGCACACACCACTTGAAACCGCCGTAGCCGCACGACGTTGAACCGTTTTTCTTCTGCGATTCGTGCGCGGGAGGGGTTCACCTCGGGGACCCCAACCGCTACCCCGAAATCCTGCGATTCGTGTGCAGGAGGAGGGGTTGCGGTTTCGACACGGGCCGTTCCTTCGTAACAGCCCGGTTCAATCAGCTTCGATCAAGTTGTGCCGGGGGCCTGATTGACTCGACCTCTAAGCTGGGGCGCATGCTGATTCCCCCCGCCCACGACCCGATGAGTTCGGTTTTCATCTCGGCGGTAGGGAGGACACTCGCGGAGTTCCTCGACGAGCAGGCCGGTCTCGCGGACCGAACGGGCGCGACGGCGGTGCTGGACGCCGCCCACGCCTGCGTCGCGGGTGGGAAACGGCTGCGTCCCGCCTTCTGCTACTGGGGGTATGTCGCGGCCGCCGGACGGCCCATCGACCCGGGCCCGCTGCTGCGCGCCGCCGCCTCCCTCGACCTGCTGCACGCCTCCCTGCTGGTTCACGACGACCTGCTGGACGGCTCCGACACCCGGCGCGGCGCGCCATCGGCCCACCGCCGTTTCGAGGCTCTCCTCCCGGGCCCCCGGGCCGCCCGTTTCGGGGAGGCCGCCGCGATCCTGCTGGGCGATGTCCTGTTCTCCTGGAGCGCGGAGATGTTCGAGAACGCCGGCCTTTCCCCTGAGGCCGTTCGCCGCGCCGCCTCGGTGCTCGCAACAATGCGCAGCGAGGTACTGCTCGGCCAGTACCTCGACGTCGCGGCCGCGTTCGGGGCCACCGACCGCTCCACCCCGCGGGCCCAGGCCGACACCGCCGAGAAGGTGCTGGAGTTCAAGTCCGCCCGCTACTCGGTGCGACGCCCCGCCGAACTCGGTGCGACGCTCGGCGAGGCCCCGCCGGGGCTGCTCGCGGCTCTGGGCACCTACGGTTCCCTGCTGGGAAGGGCCTTCCAGCTGCGCGACGACATCCTCGGGGTCTTCGGGGATCCCGAGGCCACGGGCAAACCCGCGGGCGACGACATCCGGGAGGGCAAACGCACGGTGCTGGTGCTGACAGCCCTGGAGAACGGCGACGCCCGCCAGCACGACACCCTGGATTCCCTCCTCGGCACCCCCGGGCTCACCGAGGAGGATCTCACCACCGCCCGGGAGATCATCGAGGCCACCGGGGCACGGAACTCCTGCGAGGAACTCATCGCCCGTTCCACCACGGATGCCCTGACCGCTCTGGAAGGAGCCGACATGGACGCAGAGGGACGCTCGGCCCTCATCACACTCGCCGGACTGGCCACCGATCGTGACCGGTGAGCTGCAGGGCCTGACCGCCGGCCAGGTGGCGGAGCGGGTCAGGGAGGGAAAGGTCAACACGCTGCCGGAACGCTCGGGGCGCACCACCTGGCAGATCGTCCGCGACAACGTTTTCACACGCGTGAACGCGATGCTGGCGGTGCTGTTCGTGATCGTCGCCGCGACCATGCAGTTCGCCCAAGGGGCGTTCGCGATCCTGATCGTCGCCAACTCGATCATCGGCATGGTTCAGGAGTTGCGCGCCAAACGCACCCTCGACAGCCTGGCCGTGATCGGGGAGGCCCATCCCGTCGTGCTGCGCGACGGGCAACGGGTCTCCCTGCCGCGAGACCAGGTGGTGGCCGACGACCTCATCGCGCTGTCCCCGGGCGACCAGGTGGTCGTCGACGGCGAGGTGGTGGCCGCCGACTACCTGGAGGTAGACGAGTCGATGCTCACCGGTGAGGCCGATCCGGTGGCCAAATCCGTGGGCGACGAACTCATGTCGGGCGCCTTCGTCGTCTCCGGTTCCGGCGTGTACCGGGCCACGAAGGTCGGCGCCGAGGCCTACGCGGCGCAACTGACCGCGCAGGCCGCCAAGTTCACGCTGGTCAACTCCGAGTTGCGGGCGGGCATCGACCGCATCCTGAAGTTCGTGACCTGGCTGCTGATCCCTGCGGGATTGCTCACCATCTGGGTGCAGTTCCGCCAGCCGGGCACCACCTGGCAGGAATCGGCGCTGCGGATGGTGGGTGCCCTGGTGCCGATGATCCCCGAGGGTCTGGTGCTGCTCACCTCGATGGCCTTCGCGCTGGGTGTGATCCGGCTGGGACGACGCAAGTGCCTGGTGCAGGAACTGCCTGCCATCGAGGGCCTGGCCCGGGTGAGCGTGGTGTGCGCGGACAAAACCGGCACCCTGACCCAGAACGCCATGACCCTCGGCGAGGTGATTCCCCTGGCGGGAGGCGCGGACGAGGTCACCGAGGTGCTGGCGCAGCTCGTCGCCGCCGATCCGGCACCCAACGCTTCGATGACGGCGATCGCCGAGGCCACCCCCGCGGCCTCCTCGCCGTGGGAGGTCACCGCCCGGGCGCCGTTCACCTCGGCCAAGAAATGGTCGGGGGTTTCCTTCGGGACGCGCGGCGACTGGGTGCTGGGTGCGCCCGACGTGCTGGCCCCGGCCGACGTGGCCGCCCGCGCTGAGGAGATCGGCTCCACGGGCCGCCGGGTGCTGCTGCTGGGCCGCGCATCCGAGCCCGTCGACTCCCCCGGCGCGCCGGGGACGGTCACGCCGGTCGCGTTGCTGGTGCTGGACCAGCTGGTTCGTCCCGACGCCGCCGACACCCTCGCCTATTTCAACGACCAGCACGTGGCCGTGAAGGTGATCTCCGGTGACAACGCGGCCTCAGTTGGTGCGGTCACCCGCTCCCTGGGGGTGTCCGTGGCCGAGGCCGTGGATGCCCGCACCCTGCCCGCCGAGGGCGAGGAGTTCACGGAGAAGATCGCCGGGGCCGACGTGTTCGGGCGCGTCACCCCGCAGCAGAAACGCGCCATGGTCGCGGCCCTGCAGTCCCGGGGCCACACCGTCGCCATGACCGGTGACGGCGTCAACGACGTGCTCGCCCTGAAGGACGCCGACCTGGGGGTCGCGATGGGCTCGGGTTCCCCCGCCACCCGGGCGGTCGCGCAGATCGTACTGCTCGACGACCGGTTCGCCACCCTCCCGCACGTGGTGGCTGAGGGCCGCCGGGTGATCGGAAACATCGAGCGGGTCGCGAAACTGTTCCTCAGCAAAACGGTGTACGCGGTCTTCCTGGCCCTGGTGATCGGGTTGATGGGGCTGCCCAACCCGTTCATCCCGCTCCAGATGACCGTGGTCGGCTGGTTCACCATCGGCATTCCCGCGTTCCTGCTGTCGCTGCCCCCCAACAAGGAACGCGCCAGGCCAGGTTTCGTGCGCCGCGTGTTGTCGCTGGCGGTGCCCTCGGGCGTGATCATCGGGGCGGTCTCCACCGTCACCTACGTGGTTACCCGCGGTTTCGGGGCGGTGTCGGCCGTCGTGCAGGCGCAGGCCTCGACGGCAACCCTGGCGGCCCTGATCATCACCTCCGTCTGGGTGCTGGCCGTGGTGGCGCGCCCGTGGGTGTGGTGGCGGCTCGGCCTGGTGGTCGTCTCCTACGCCTTCTACCTGGCCATGTTCCTGATTCCGTGGGCGTGGCTGCGGGGCCAGCTGCTGCTGGACCTGGACAATCCGTCGACGATCCTGTTCGGGGTCGTGGCCGGGCTGGTCGGGGCCGGGCTGGTGGAGGCCGTGTGGTGGTTGACCGCCAGGCACCGGGGCGAGCCGGCACGGATCTGGCGGGGTTCAGACGAGGGCTGACAGGCCCGACAGCAGGCCGTGCCGCCACCAGGAAAGGTCGTGGCCGCCACGGAACTCCTCCGCTGACACCAACCGGCCGGTTCTCTCCGCGATCCCGGCCAGCCGCCGGGCGCCTTGGATCAGGCCGCGTTCGTCGGTGCCGGCCTGAACCACCACCGGCACCCCCAGCGTCCTCGTGCCCGCGGTGAGATCGCGCAGCAGGATGCCCTCCGCCTCCGGATCCGGAACGGGATCGCCCGCGAACCACAGCGACGCCGACTGGGCGATCACTGCGGTGACCAGATCCGGCCGGTGGGTCGCGAGCTCCACGCACGCCAGGCCCCCGAACGACTGCCCGGCGGCGATCACCTCGCGGCCCGCCCCGGCCAGTTCCCGGGCGCGTTCCACCAGCGGGGCGCAGCCCCGAGCCGTGGTCAGCCACGCGGCCCGCCGTTCTCCCTCCCCAGTGTCGACGGCGACGACGGTGTGCCCGAACCCTGCGGCCCGCAACGCGGATGCCACCCCCGCCAGGCGCCAGCGAAGCCCGTCGAACAGCACCAGGGTCCGGTCGTCCCCGGGCAGCACCGCGAATCTTCTGCCGTCGTGCAGCCGCCACCGCTGCTCGGCCTCGCCTGCCGGGGCCCACGGGGCGGGATGGAAGTCAGGTCCGCGCCACACCGACTGTTCCCGCAGGTCGAAGGCGGGCAGGGTCTCGGGGTTGAGCGGATCCGGTTCACCCTCCCGGTGCACCCGCAGCCAGCCTTCGCGGGTTGCACCGATGTCGCGGGGTATTTCGTCGCTGCGCCAGTAGCGGTAGGAGTAGCAGCCGTCGGCGGGCAGCCACCAGGACAGGGCCTGGATCGCAGTGCCCCCGATCGGGTTCATGACGGCGGGGTCCAGCCGGGTGCGGATCGCATCGGTGAGGCTGTTGAGGTGAACCAGCACCTCACGCCCCCGGGGTTCGTGGGCGACGAAGGTGACCTCCACCATCTCCACGCCATCGATCACACACCGTTTCCCCATGATCGGGGAGTGGTCCAGCCGGTCCGGCAGCTCCGGGTCCGCAGGGTGCGGGGCGCCCGTGGCGGACAGGGGCGTGGGTGGCAGGTGCATGGTCATCGCGGCACCACCATCGGGGTCCCGGTGACCGGATCCGGTACGATGAGCACCGGGAGTCCGAAGACGCTCTCGACCAGTTCCGCGGTCAGCACCTCGGCGGGCAGCCCTGAGGCCACGACCGCCCCGTCCTTCATGACCACCAGGTTGGTGGCGAACCGGGTGGCCTGGTTCAGGTCGTGCACCACCACGACGACGGTGCGTCCTGCGTCGCGGAACCCGCGCACCAGTTTCAGGACCTCGTACTGATGGGCGATGTCCAGGAAGGTGGTGGGTTCGTCGAGCAGCAGCAGTGGTGTGTCCTGGGCCAGCACCGTCGCCAGCCACACCCGCTGCACCTGCCCGCCGGAGAGTTCGTCGACGTCGGCCCGCTGCAGATCGGTCAGTCCGGTGACCTCGAGTGCCGAGGCCACGGCCTTCTCGTCCTCCTGCGACCACCGGGACCAGAACCTCTGATGGGCGAACCGTCCTCGACTCACCATGTCCAGTACCTTGATGCCCGGCGGCACCGACTGGCGCTGCGGCAGGAACCCGAGCCTGCGGGCGACGGCGGTGGTCCGCAGCTGGTGGATGTCGGTTCCCCCCAGGTACACGTACCCGGCCTTGGGAGCGAGCACCCGGGCCAAGGCCTTCAGCAGCGTCGACTTGCCGCATCCGTTGGGTCCGATGAGCATCGTCAGCTCCCCCTCGGGCACCTCCAGCGTGATGTCCTCGATCACGATCTTCCGGTCGTAGCCGAGCCGCACCGACGAGGCCTTCAGCGGGAACTCCTGGGCGGTTCCGGTCATTTCTTCCTTTCCTGTCCGTTCAGGAGCAGCAGCAGATAGGCGCCACCCAGCAGACCGGCCGTCACCCCCACCGGGAGCTGCAGACCACCCGGCAGGTTCGCCCCCACCAGGTCCGCAGCCACCAGCAGCGCCGCCCCCGTGCCCGCCGCGATACCCGCGGGGGCGGTTGGTCCCTTCAGGAGCCGGCGGGCCACGTGCGGGCCCGCGAGCGCGATGAACGAGATGGGTCCGGCAACTGCGACCGCGGCCGCGGTCAGCGCGACCCCGACGCCGGTCGCCGTCCACTGCGTGAAGCGGCGGGAGACCCCCAGCCCGGCGGCTAGGTCCTCTCCCGGGGCGGCGGCGTCGAGGTGCCGCGAGATCAGCAGGGCGAACGGCAGGATCACCGCGAACAGCACGGCGCCGACCGCGGCGTGACTCCAGTTGCGGGCGTTGAGGGTGCCGGTCAGCCACAGCCGGGCCGAGGTAGCGGAGTCGCTGTCGGCCCGGGTGAGCAGCAGCACCGTCACCGGTTGGATCAGGGACGCAACCCCGAGACCGATGAGGATGAGACGATTGCCGCCGCCGAATCCCCTGGGCGAGAGCACCCAGGTGAGCAGGGCGGCCCCCAGGCAACCGATGATCGCCCCGACCGCAGTGCCCCACCCGAAGGATCTGAAAACTATGACGGAGGCCACGGCCCCCAGCGCGGCGCCACCGGTCAGACCTATGATCTCCGGGGATCCCAGGGCGTTGCGCGACAACGCCTGGAACAGGCAGCCGGCCGTGCCCAGACATGCCCCGACCACCAGGCCGGTGACTGCCCTGGGCATCCGGAACTCCCACAGCAGGAGCATGTCAGCGCGTTCCCCCACCCCGGCCAGGGCCGCCCAGAACTGTTCAGGGGTCATGTTCACGGAACCGGAGAACAGCACCGCGATCGCCCCGGCCAGGGCGATGCCCCACGCCAGGGCCGCGACCAGCCAGGTTCGTGGTCGGGCACGGAAACTGACGGGCCCGAGTCGCACGGAGCGCACCTGCAGGCTCACAGCTGCACCCCTCGTCGCGCCCGGGCCAGCCCGATGAACAACGGCGCCCCGAGCAGGGCGCACATCAGGGCGGCCTGCACCTCGGCGGGCGGGTTCACCACCCGGCCCAGCACATCGGCAGCCAGCAACGTCACCCCACCCAGCAGGGCCGAGAACCAGATCAGCGAGCGATGCCTCGGGCCGACGACCAGCCGTGCTGCGAAGGGCGCGATCAACCCGAGGAAGGAGACCGGACCCACCAGGGCCGTCGCCGCCGCGCAGAGCACCAGACAGGTGAGGGCCACCAGCATCCGGGCCCGCCCGGCCGCGAGGCCGAGTCCTTTGGCGAACTCCTCCCCCAGGGCCAGGGCGTCCATGGATCTCGCCAGCAGCAGCGCGGCCAGCAGCCCGGCCCCGAGCGTTCCCGCCGCGGCGATCACCAGGTCCAGTGGCCGCGGCATCACGGCCCCCGCGTCCCAGAAACGGAACTCTGCGTAGATCCTGGGGTCGCTGAGCAGCATGACCGTGGTGATGGCCGAGACGACCGCACTCCAGGCAGCCCCCACCAGCACGATACGAACCGGGTCGTGACGTCCCCGCCAGGCCCCCGCTGCCCCGGTCACCACCAGTCCGCTGACAAGCGCACCGACAAGGGAGACCAGCATCATCATCGCGATCGGCAGGGACCGGGCGAGACCGAGGCCGATGGCCACGGCACAGGCGGCGCCCGCATTGACCCCCAGCAGTCCCGGCTCTGCCAGCGGGTTACGGGTCAGCGCCTGCACCAGCACCCCAGCGATCCCGAGGGCGGCGCCGGCGACCAGCGCTATCAGGGTCCGGGAGCCGCGCATCCCGAGCACTATGAGGCGCTGCTGCCCGGTACCACCGCCGGAGAGCACCGCCATCACCTGCTCGGCGGGCACCTCGCCGGACCCGAACAGGAACGATGCCATGGCCAGGCAGGGTAGGAGGATCACCAACCCGAGCAGCACCCAGGCAGGCCTGCTCACCCCGAGTAGGCGGCCGCCAAGGTCTCGGCCATGGCGAGCGCGCTGTAGTAGTCCAGTTTGAAGCTGGAGATCCCCAGCGGCACCAGCTTGCCGCTGCTCACGGTTTGGGTGGTGTTGTAGTTGGAATCTGCTTTCAGCTGTTCGACGGTCTTGTCGTCACCGGAGACGAGCAGGAGGGTCTCGGAGGTCAGTGCCTGCACGCTCTGCTCCACCGTCGCGAACACGAAGTCCTTGCGGTTGGCTCCCTCTTCACCGCTGCTGGCGGGTGCCTCGGCGAGTTTGAAACCGAGAGCCGAGAAGATCTCGTCGTGGGGGCCGCCCGGTTTCGCGAAGGACAGGCCGTTGGACGGGGTGTAGACGATGGCCTGCACCGGGTCGGTGGGGACCCCGCTCATTCCGGCCTTGAGTTCCGTGACCCTCGAATTGAAGGTGTTGGTGAGTTCCTCGGCCCTGGCCTGCGTGCCGGTGACGTCGGCCACCTTCCGGGTGACGGTCTGCCAGCTCTCGGAGTTGTAGTTGATGGCGACGGTCGGAGCGATCCTGGACAGCGAGTCGTAGTCGTCCTTGGTGCTGTCCCCTCCCGTGGATGCGATGATGATCAGGTCCGGTTTCTCCGCGGTCACGGCCTCAACGTCGAGTTTGCTGTTCGTGTACAGGGCTTTTACACCGCGTTCCTTGGCGGTAGCCGACCAGTGAGAGAAGAAACCGACGTCGTCGAATCCCTCGGCGCCCGGCTTCGACGCCCCGGAACCGACCACGGGTGCGTCCAGGGCCAGGAGGGTGCCGGTCAGCACCACCGATGTGGACACGATCCGTTTCGGGGTGCCGTTGATGACGGTCTCGCCGAGGTCGTGGGTGACGGTGCGGGCGCTCGCGGGAGACGAGGCGTCCCCTCCCCCGGAGGTTCCCCCGGATCCGCAGCCGGTGAGCCCCAGCGTCAGCAGGACCGGGACCAAACCGGAGAACGTGCGCCTGGATATCGGGTTGAAAAGTGGGTTGGTCATGTGATGAAACCTCTTTACCTGTAAGGATAGGCAGGCCTCACAGTACCAATTCGTGGCTGGTCGACCCGGGGGGTTTCACGCCCGGACCGCGAAGTCCAGGTAGTCCTCGTACGCTGGGTCCTCACCCCATGCCCGCCGCAGGATCTCGTCGATCTGTTCCAGCTCCTCCACGGTTCCGCCCTCGGCGAGCCAGACGCGCCGGACCCCTGTTTCCACCAGGGCCTGAACCGATCCGGCGTCGAACCCACCCGCGGCGAACCAGGGAACCGAATCCCGCCGCAGCGGGGGCTGATTCTCCACGGCGGCACGCAGCAGCGGCGAACCGGGGGAGGACCCGGGAACCGCCAGGAACTGGAAGGCCCCGTCCGGTTCGACGATCTGCCGCTGCTCCTGAACCGCCTGCCCGAGCAGCGCCCACTGATGCGGACGTGACCTGTCCTGCTCGCCCGGGAAGAGAACCCGCACGTCCGCCTCCAGCTCCGGGGTGTCGACGGCCAGCAGCACCCGCTGACCGAGGTAGCGTTCCAGGTCCCGCAGGATCTTCAGGTCCCTCCTCCGGTCGGCGGCACCACCGGTGGTCAGCACCGCCACGTCGGCTCCTCCTAGGACCAGCCCCGGCAGCCGGTCCCCGGCCTCGGCCAGGGGAAGCTGCACCGCCACGCGCGCCAACAGGATCCGTGAACGCAGACTGTGCATTACCGTCATGCGAGAAGCCTACGCGGCGCGCCCAGAACTCCCCCGTCCCGGTATCGGCCTACACTCATTACTGGCCGAGCCCATCGCCCAGCCCAGATCCCCTACCTTCCCCAGGAGACCGCGGTGAACAAGAGCAGTACCTACGACCCGATGGTCGGAAGCGTGCTGGACGATCGCTACGAAATTCTCGCGAAACTCGCGCGGGGCGGCATGGCCACGGTCTACCGGGCACGTGACAGGCGCCTCCAGCGGACCGTCGCGGTCAAGATCATGCGAACCGACCTGGGCGAGGACGACGAGTTCGCCGCGAAGTTCGACCGGGAGGCGCGCTCCGCGGCCCTGATCAACCATCCCGCGGTGGTCAGCATCTTCGACCAGGGCATTTCCCGGGGACAGCCCTACATCGTCATGGAGTTCATCGACGGTGAGACCCTGCGCAGACTCATCGCCCGTGATGCCCCCCTCGAACCGGTGCTGGCCCTCGACTACCTGGAGCCCATCGCCTCGGCCCTGGCGGCCGCCCACGACGCAGGGATCGTCCACCGCGACATCAAACCCGAGAACGTCATGATCTCGACCCGCGGCCACGTGAAGGTCGCGGACTTCGGCCTGGCCCGCCAGACCGAGTCCCCGCAGATGACCGCCACCGGGGTACTGGTCGGCACCGCCTCGTACCTGCCCCCCGAGCTGGTCACCCACGCCCGCCCGGATTCGCGCAGCGACATCTACTCAACCGGAATCGTCCTGTTCGAGCTGCTGACGGGCAAGAAACCGCACGTTGGCGAGAACAACTACCAGATCGCCTACGCGCACGTGAACATCGACGTGCCCGCCCCTTCCGCGAAGCTTCGCGAACTGGGGTTCCCGGGTTTCATCCCCGACTACCTCGACGCCCTGGTGGCCGCCTGCACCGCACGCGACCCGAAGGCCCGCGTCGCGGACGGCCGCGAACTCATGGACAAGCTGCGCCGGGTCCGTACCGAACTGGCAAGCAATCCGGGACAGCACAACCCGGCGCTGGCCGCCCAGCTGCGTCCTCTGCCCGGTGACGGCGACGCTGCCACCCAGCAGATCTCGCCGCGCCCCGAGCCGCGCCCGCGCCCCCTCAAGGAGCTGCCGCCGATCCCCGTTCGTCCCCGGTCCGCGGAGACACCCGACCCGGTCGTGGAGGAGGTCTCACCGGACGCGGTGACGGCCATCGTGCAGCCGCAGTCCCTCCGGTCACCGGCCTCTGCACCCTCGCCGCGGTCCGCGACCTCGGCCAGGTCGGCGTCCTCCGCGGGGGAACCGCCCCGGGCCACGCTTCCCGGTCCCGGCAGGAACGGTTCCCCGAGTTCCCACCGCACGCCGATCTTCCCCCAGTTCTCCCAGGACCCGATCTACCGGCGCCGCCGGGGCATCATGCTGTTCGTCCTGGTGCTGGTCGTCACGGCGATCGTCGTCTCCGTCTCCTGGTGGTGGGCCGAGGGACGGTTCACCACCACCCCCGAGGTGACCAACATCCCCCAGGAGCAGGCGCTCCAGGCCCTCAAGGCCAACGGTCTCGAATACACCACCCAGGAGGCGTTCTCCGAGGACGTCGCGGTGGGTTCGGTGATCAGCACCGACCCGGCCGGAAACGCCAGGACCCTCCGGGGCACGAAGGTCGCGGTGACCGTTTCCAAAGGTCCCGAGCGCTACGCGATGCCCGAAGTGGTGGGGCAGGAACTCTCCCGGGCCCGCTCCGCCATCGAATCGACGAATCTGGCAGTCGGGCAGGTGAAGGAGGACTGGTCGGAATCCGTCGAGGCCGGCCTGGTGATCTCCGCCAGCGCATCGGCGGGGGATCTTCTGCCCCCCGGCGCCAAAATCGACCTGGTTGTCAGCAAGGGCCGCCAACCCATCACCATAAAGGACTACAAGGGAACCGACGCCGACCAGGCCAGCAGGGAACTCAAGAAACAGGGCTTCACGGTCGAGGTTTCCGAGGAGCACTCGGACACCGTCGCAGCCGGGCAGGTGATCTCCCAGGATCCCGCCAGCGGCACCGGGCATCGCGGCGACACCGTGAAACTGGTCAAGTCCCTGGGCCCGGAGATGGTGACCGTGCCGGACGTCGCTCGCAAACGCACCGACGAGGCCCAGAAGGAACTGGAGGGCGCCGGGTTCAAGGTGGAGGTCCAGAACAACTCCATCTTCCCCGCGCCGCTCGGGTTCGCCTCGGGAACCAACCCCTCGGCCGGTTCAACGGCCCCCAAGGGCAGCACCGTCATCCTCTACGTGACATGACCCATGGGTCCTCCCGGTTCCCGGGAGACGCAACCGATGCCGTCCTCGGCCAGGAGTTGCCTATAGGCTGTCGGCGTGGATTCGAACCGCCGGTTTCTGCCGTCATTCGCTTTGCTGCTGGCAGCAGCCGCCTGGGGGTCGACGGTAGTGGTGGCCAAGGGCGCATACGAGTCCTCCATGACACCCGCCCACCTTCTGATCTCCCGGCTCACCCTGACCGCCCTGTGCCTGCTGCCCGCCTTCCTGCCCCATCTCAGGATGAAACGCGAAACCTGTGTACGGGGCATCATCCTCGGCCTGATCTTCAACACCGGTCTGGTGCTCCAGATGGTGGGGCTGGAACACACCCCGCCCTCGCTCTCGGGGTTCATCACTGCGAGTTACGTGGTCTTCACCGCGATCCTCACCCCCCTCATCATGAAACAACCCACCCCGGGGCGCACCTGGATAGCGGTGTCCCTGACGCTGGCCGGGATCGGCATCCTGGCTCTCGGGAATGACGGCGGCGGGAATGACGGGTTCGGACTCGGCACGGCCATCACGCTGCTGGGGGCGGTGCTCTTCGCCCTCCACATCATCTTCCTGGGACGCTGGGTGGAACCCGAGACGGTACAGTCGCTCACCCTGATGCAGGCCCTGACCGGGGCAGGGGGGATGCTCTGTTTCCTGCCCTTCGCCGACTACCAGCTGCCAGCCACCTGGGATCTGTGGTGGCCGGTGCTCTACCTGGGTATCTTCTGCGGGGCCGTCACGCTGTTCCTGCAGAGCTGGGCGCAGAGCTACGTGCCCGCCACCACGTCGGCGGTGATCATGTGTTCGGAGCCGATGTGGGCCGCAGTGTTCGCCATCGGGTTCGGCATGGAGGAACTCACCTGGCAGGTTCTCCTGGGCGGGGGTCTGGTGGTGGCGGCACTCCTGCTGACCGCCTGGCCCGGGCGTCGCGCCAAATTCCTGGAGACGCTCGTCGAGGAACTGCGTTCGCGACGCGCCCGCCGTAGAAGTTGAACCGTTTCTGCGGTAAGACTTCTACCCATGGACTTGCAAATCCTGTTCTGGGTGATCGTCGTAGGTGTCATCGGTTATCTCGTGACACGCAGCATTCTCCACCACCTCGCCCTGAAACGCCTCGGCTGGAAGTGGGTGAATCACCCTGATCTCAGGATCACCGTCGGGTTGAACCACTCGCCGTTCGGTCTCGGGCTCAACAGGACGGTCAAGGACCAGGTGGTGGGCAGGTCCCACGGAGGTGTCCCCTTCCAGGCATTCCGGTACGGCAGCGACTTCTGGAAGGACCGGAACCACATAGTCTGCGTCTCCCTCCCCCACTCGATGCCGCCCTTCTACCGGTTCACCGCGACGTCTCCGCTTCCCGGGATCGGCGGCCCCCACCCGTCCGACGGCACACAGACGATGCTCTTCTTCGACCAGGACTACGGCGGGGCGGTGGCGGCGGCCATCGGCCCCTTCCTGTCGGAACTGGATGCCAGGCAACTCACGATAGACCACGACCAGCTGGTGATGTTCGGGGTCAAGAGCGACCTGAAATCGCTGGAGGCCGCGGTCGAACTGCTGGTCCGGATCCAAGCGGCCATCGCGTCCTCCCCCGCGGTGAGTCACGAGTACGAGAGCGCGCCCCTGCACGTCTCCTTCACGGATCACCCCGACTGGCAGTACACGGACTGCGACAACTCGCTGCTGAACCGCCTGCCCCTGGAGCTGGGCGGTTACGACCACGAGGTGGTCAACATCGTGCAGTCCCTGGGAGGGCCCATCACCTTCATCCGGGTCACCCACAACTGGAAAACCCGGAACGCGAAGAATGAGTGGAGCAGCACCAGGGAACACACCGAGCACTTCTGCAGTTTCGGGATCGGTTTCAATTTCATCCCGGTCTCGGTGAACATGGGTCGGGGCAGGGCGCAGAAGTTCGAGTCCATCGAGTTCAACGAACGTTTCAAGGTGCGCTGCCCGAGCGCACGGTTCGCATCCGATGTGTTCCACCAGCGTCAGATCGAGCACCTGCTGAGGACCTCCCCGGCAGGGTTCGCGATCACACCTGAGGGCAACATCCAGGTCACCGACGGCGAATGGTTGCCGGAACAGATCGGCGCGATGTTGGTTTTCTTCCAGGAGTTCTTCGGCTGGATTCCGGATTTCGTGTGGCAGGAGCTGGGGGCATGGCCCCGGCCGGTCCCGAAACGGCGCGGCTGAGGGGTCCTGCGGGAGAAACGCACCCTCAGGGGAAGGGCGTGGAACGACGTTTTCCGGCGGTCGACGGGGACGATTTCACCGGGCGATTGACACCACTTCCTGCCACACTGGAGGGGTGGCGTTGTTCCTTTTCTGTTGTCTGCTCATCGGTGCAGTCATCGCAGGCCTCGTCCTGATTCCCCAGCACCTTCGTCACAGCGCCCTCCAACGGCTCGGCTGGTCCTGGAACGACAAGCCCGACCTGAGCATCACGGCCGGGCTGAACCTACCCCCGTTCGGCATCGGGATGAACCGGAACGTGAAGCAGCAGGTGGTGGGAAGATCCCGGTCCGGGCTCCCTTTCCAGGCCTTCCGGTACAGCAGCGATTTCTGGGACGGGGAGCAGCAGGTCGTCTGCATGCCGCTGCCGCACTCGATGCCGCCCTTCCATCTCTTCCACGAATCAGTCCCGATTCCCGGGGTTCAGGGCCTGATCATGGATGCCTGGGGACCCATAAAGGCGGTTTTCCAGGATGCAACTTACGGGCGCGCCGTGATCGATGCCATCGCCCCGCTGCTGCCCTCCCTCGGATACAACCGTCTGACCATCGACCACGACCAGTTCGTGCTCCTGGACGTCAACCAGGAACTGAAGACGCTCCAACTGGCCGTGGAGTGGCTGGCCGCGGCTCACGCGGCCATCACCGGCTCCCCCGCCGTCGATCACGAATGGGAACCGCCGCTGCCGTACGTCTCCTTCGCGAATCATCCCGACTGGGAGTTCGTGGGACGCGACGACTCGCTGGCCCAGCATCTCCCCCTGAGCACCCCGGGCGGCCAGGTGCTCAACATCGTGCGTTGCCTCAGGGGCCCCATTTCCTTCATCCGGGCCACCCACCAGTGGCAAACCGCGGCTTACACCGGGCAAACCGCCACCGTGCAGAACCACATCGAGAATTTCTGCGGTTTCTGGGTCAATTTCAACTTCATCCCCATCTCGGTGAACATGGCAGGCAGCGGTGACGTTCAGAACTTCGAGTCCATCGATTTCAACGAACGCTTCACGGTGCGCTGCTGGAGCCCCCGGTTCGCCTCCGACGTGTTCAACCCGAGGCAGCTCGAGTTCTTCCTGCGTTTCCCAGCGCTGTCCTTCGGCATCGATCAGAACGGGGTGATCACCGCCCGCGACCCCGAGTGGCCGCTGGAGCGGGTGGAGATTATGCTGTTCCTCCTCCACGGTTTCTTCGGCCGGATACCGGACTTCGTCTGGCGCGAACTCGGCATCTGGCCCAGGCCGGTTCCGGAGATCGGCGCCCTGCCACCGGGGCGCTGAGGAATGCGCTGGGGAGCCGTCACAGTTCCTTGGCCCGGAAGTCCAGCACCGGATTTCCCCGGCTCCGGCGTCCCTTGCGGAGCCTGGTGGCGACGGTGAAGGCCAACTCCAGGCTCTGATTGCGATTCAGCCTGGGATCACACACCGTCTCGTAGCGGTCGGCCAGGTCGGTTTCCTCGAGTTTCAGAGCACCGCCGACGCACTCGGTGACGTCGTCGCCAGTCAGTTCGACGTGAAGGCCTCCCGGCCAGGTACCGAGGGAGTCGTGGACGTCGAAGAAACCACGAACCTCCTCCACCACGTCGTTGAAGGAGCGGGTCTTGTAACCGTTGGCGGCCTCGAAGGTGTTGCCGTGCATCGGATCGCACACCCAGGCGACCTTGCGTCCGGTCTCCTCCACCCCCTCGATCACCCGCGGAAGCACCTCGCGCACCCGGTCGGCGCCCATCCGGGTGATGAAGGTGATCCGGCCCGGTTCCCGGTCTGGGTCGAGGCGGTCGGCCAGTTCGATGGCCTGCCGGGGTGTGGTGGTGGGACCCAGTTTGATCCCCAGCGGGTTCCGGACCCGCCGCAACAGCTCCACGTGGGCGCCGTCGAGCTGCCGGGTGCGTTCCCCGATCCACAGCATGTGACCCGAACAGCCGTAAACCTGCTGCGAACGGGAGTCGACCCGGGTCATGGCCCGTTCGTACTCCAGCAGCAGCGCCTCGTGCGAGGCGTAGAAGTCGATGGTGGACAGCGCCCTGTCATCCACCCCGCAGGCGACCATGAAGGTCAGCGCCCGGTCGATCTCCGCCGCCAGTTCCTCGTATGCCGCTTCCACCTCGGGGTTGCCGACGAAATCACGGTTCCAGGTGTGCACCCCGCGCAGATCAGCGAAACCACCCGTCACGAACGCGCGCACCAGGTTGAGGGTGGCCGCGGAGGCGTTGTAGAGACGGATCAGGCGTTCCGGATCGTGGGCCCGGGCTTGTTCGGTGAAGTCGAACCCGTTGATGGCGTCACCCCGGTAGCTGGGCAGGGTGGTTTCCCCCCGGGTTTCCGTCGGCTTGCTGCGGGGTTTGGCGTACTGCCCGGCGATCCGCCCAACCTTCACCACCGGGACCTGGGCGGCGTAGGTCATCACGACGGCCATGGACAGCTGCACCAGCAGCTTGTCCTTGATGTGCTGCGCCGTGACCGCTTCGAAGGACTCGGCGCAGTCGCCGCCCTGCAGCAGGAATGCCCGCCCCTCCGCGACCTCCGCGAGCTTGGCCCGCAGGCCGTCGCACTCCCCCGCGAACACCAGCGGCGGCAGTTTCTCCACGGCGTCGATCACGCTGTCCAGCGCGGCCTCGTCCGGATAGTTGGGCTGCTGAAGCATCGGCAGGGATCTCAACTCGGCCCGGGACATGATCGACGACATGGCGGGAAGACTACTCCACTTCACTCGTTCGGGTCGTGGAGTCCTTGGTCGATGGCGTAGAGGGTCAACTCCACGCGGTTGTGGAGCTGGAGCTTGCGCAGCACATTCTGCACGTGGTTCTGGACGGTACGGTGGGAGACGAACAACTCCTCCGCGATCTCCCGGTAGGCCAGGCCCTTCGCCACCTGCCGCAACACCTCCACCTCGCGAGTGGTCAGCACCGGGCCGTCGTCGTCGTGGCTGTGGGCGACGTTGACCATCCGCCGGAACTCGCCCAGCACCAACCCGGCCAGACCGGGGGTGAACACCGCATCCCCCGCGGCGGTGCGCCGCACCCCCTCGATCAGTTCTGCCTTGGAGGCCGATTTCACCAGGTACCCCCGGGCCCCGGACTTCATGGCCCGCAGCACGTCCTCCCGTTCTCCGCTGGCCGACATCACCAGCACCTGGATGTCCGGGAACTCCTGCACCAGCAGTTCGGTGCAGGTCGCCCCGTCCGGGGCGGGGATCTGCAAATCCATCACCACCACGTCGGGACAGGTGGCGCGCGCCCGCTGCAGGCACTCCGTTCCGTTCTTGGCGACGGCCACGATCTCGAAGCCCTCCTCGGTGAGGTCCTCGCCCAGCGCCTCGATCCACATGGGGTGGTCGTCCACCAGCATCACGCGGTTCCGAGTGATCTCGTTCACACCTCTCCCACCTTCACCGGGAATCGCAGTTCCCATTCGGTGCCCTCTCCCAGAGTGGACTTGACCACGGCGGCTCCTCCGAGCGCCGTCATCCTGCCCACGATCGAATCCCTGATCCCGAGGCGTCCCCGCTCCCCGGCGGAGGCAGCCTCGGAGAGATCCATTCCGACCCCATTGTCGCGCACCCAGAGGATCACTTCCGAATCCTCCTGATCCAGCAGCACCCAGGCCTTCGCTCCCGGGCCCGCGTGTTTCTCCACGTTCTTCAACGCCTCGATGAGAGCGGCCTCCACTTCCTCGGCGATGAGCCTGGGAACCAGGACCTGCCCGGCCATGGTCGAGACGACCACCTTGGTGCTCTGGAACCTGTCGAGGGCGGCCGCCAGGTCCACCTGCCGGGTGGCGTTCTCGCTGAGGATCTCCTTGTCGCGAATGAGGTTGCGCAACTGGGTTTCGGATTCGTGGGCGAGTTCCGCCAGCCGCAGCCCACGCGGCCCCAGCTCGGGTCCTTCCCGTTCAACGAGGGCCAGCACCTGCAGGGCGCCGTCGTGAACGATCCTCGCCAGGCGTTCCCGCTCCCCCAGCGCCACGGAACGGATCCGGGCCCGTTCCTGCTCCGTGATGGTGTGTTTGAACTGGGTGATGAGCACCCCCACGCAGATGCTCATCAGCAGGATGGAAAGCACCAGGTCGATCCGTGAGATGGTGACTCGCGGCGGGATCATCAGCAGGGGCATCGCCGTGGCCAAGGTGGCGGTGATCCCGGCTGCGGTTCCCCGCAGCACGGCCGCATACAGGCAGCACCCCGTCATCCAGTATCCGGCCAGGGAGGTCTGCCCGTACGGTTGGGCCGTCACCAAGGGGGTGGCAAAGATCAGGGAACACGTCACGGCGCCGTCGGCCAGGTGCACCCACAGGTTCCGGTCGGTGGGGCGCCGCAGCAGGAAGGTGACGAAGAACGTCCACAGCAGGATGACGGCCAAGGAGATCAGCAGCCCTGCCTGGTTCTTGGCTGTCGGGTAGACGAACCAGAGGGAGACGACCACCGTGTGAATCGCCAACACCACGCGCACCGTCGCGGTGACCACGAAGACCCGCCCCAGCACGTCGTAGTCCTTGCGGAACCAGGAGGAAGCGGCCTGGACCCAGCCCAGGCGCGCCGACGTCGGGGGCGTCCCGGGCATCACCCTTCGCTCGCCGCCGGCCTGGGCCCACCTCCGGGACGGGGCCGCAAGAATTCGTCGGAGCCCTTCTCCTTGAGATCGCCGTACTTTACCCGGGTGGCGTAGACGTCGGCGTATTCTTGGCCGGTGAGGCACTGGATGGCGGCCTGCACCTCCTCGGTGACCCAGCGCAGGGTGCGGGTCTCGGATTCACGGCCCTTCAGGTCGGAGAAGTCCAGCGGTTCACCGACCACGACCACGGGGCGCCGCACCCAGGGAATGCCGAGGAATCCCCTGACGGTCTGGGTGCCGATCAGACCGACGGGCAGCACCGGCGCGCCGGAGGCCAGCACCATGCGCGCCATCCCGGTCTTGCCCTTGTAGAGCCTGCCGTCAGGGGACCGGGTTCCCTCCGGGAAGATGCCGATCACCTTGCCGGCATCGAGCACCTCGAAGATGGCCTTCAGGGACGCGGCCGAGGCCCGGCCGCCGCCGCGGTCCATGGGGACCATCCCGATGGCCTTCAGGAACCAAGCCACGATGGCGCGGCCGAGGTTCTTGCTCCCGTCGAACAACTCCGCTTTCGCGGGGAAGGTGACCTTCCGGGGCAGCATCGCGGGAATGATCACGGGATCCATCGTCGCGATGTGATTGCTCACCAGAATGGCCCCACCGTTGGCGGGCACGTTCTCGGCGCCGTGGATCCGGGCGCGGAACCCGAACCGGACCAGCGGGCGGAAGATGAAGATTTTGAAGAACTTGTACCACATGGGGCGGTCTCAGGATACGCGCCGCGCCCCCTGGTAGGGCATCGAGTTCACACTGGCGGTGACCACGCCGCTGCGCGGGTTGGCTGCGTGCACGATCTGGCCGTTGCCGATGTACATGCCGACGTGCGTGATGCCGCCGTAGTAGAAGACCAGGTCACCGGGTTGCAGGTCCCCCTTGGACACGGAGGTGCCGGCCGAGAACTGGGCCTGGGAGGTGCGGGGCAGGGAGATGCCGACCTGCTTGTAGGCGGCGTACATCAACCCGGAGCAGTCGAAGGTCGAGGGCCCGGTGGTGCCCATGACGTAGCCCTTCCCGACCTGGGCGAGGGCGTAGTTGACGGCCTGCTGGGCGCGCTCGGAACCACCACCGCCGGGGGACGGGGTGGCGGGAGGATCGGACTTGTTGCCCCGGCCGGGGGACGGGGAAGCAGTAGGACTGGGGCTGGGGCTGGGGTTCTCGCGGGCCGCTCGTTCCCGCTCCGCCTCCTCCTCCAGTTTCTTGAGGCGTTCCTGTTCCTCGGCGCTCAGCCGGTCGTAGACCTTCTGGGCCTCCGCCTCCTTGGCCTCGTACTCCTTGGAGAGCTTCTCCTTGGCCTCCAAATCAGCGTTCCGCGATTCGGTGATGGACTCCTGCTGGCTGCGGAGCGTATCCAGCCGACCCTGCTCCGCCTGCAGGGTCTGCAGGTCGGCCACGCTTCGGTCGGTTTCGTTCTGGATGGTGGCCAGCCCGGACAGGAAGGTGGTGTCGTCGGTGCTGCCGAGCAGCTGACCGGTGATGTCCACGCCGCCACCGAGACCGCCGCCGTTGAGTTGCATCATCGCCAGGTCACCGAGGTCCGTCCTCAGCTGGGCGACCTTGCTCTCCTGCGCCGACAGGTCCTGCGCCAGGGTTTCGAGCTTGGCCTTCGACTCCTCGGCGCGGGTGATCGCCTCTATGAGCTGGGCGTCCAGGTTCGCCGATTCCTCGTGAATGCGATCCAGTCTCTCCTTCGCAGCGGCGACGGCATCGGGATCGGCGGACGCGGTGGGCATGAAGACCACGCTGGCTGCGACGAGAAGACCAACCAATCCTCTGCGGAACGACTTCACTCGGAACTCCAGACGCTCGGGGGATGAAGCTGAGAAAATCCTAAACGACCTTCAGGACATTCCCAAACTGTATCGGCCACCAGGGCACATGATCAACGTGAAAGGAAACCGTTTTTGTCACCGCAGCCGGGTAGGTTGCAGGCCATGACCTCCATCCACGCCCCCGGGCCGTCCCAGCCGAGTTTCGAGGACCTGGGACGCCATCTTCGCGTGACCACCTTCTGCGTCGTGGACCTGGAGACCACGGGCGCGGGCCCGGATTCGGAGATCACCGAGATCGGCGCGGTCAAGGTGTGCGGTGGCGAACCGCTCGGCGAGTTCCAGACCCTGGTGCGCCCCTCGGTTCCCATTCCGGCGATGATCCAAGTGCTCACGGGGATCACGGACGCCATGGTGGCCACGGCCCCCTCCCCCGCAGAGGTGATCCCGGAGTTCGTGCAGTTCGCTGACGGATGCGTGCTGGTGGCCCACAACGCCCCCTTCGACGTCGGTTTCCTCAAACGCGCCTGCGGGCAGCTCGGCATCCGGTGGCCCAATCCCGTCGTGGTGGACACGGTGACCCTGGCCCGGCGGGTGCTGCCCAAGGGGGAGGTGATCAACTGCAAGCTGGGGACACTCGCTGCCCATTTCCGCGCCACCACCCGGCCCGACCACCGGGCCCTGAGCGATGCGCACGCCACCGTCGAGGTGCTGCACGCCCTTCTGGAGCGAACCGGGCGGCTCGGCATCGACACCGTCGAGGACCTGCGGGAGCTGCTGTTGCACGTCCCCCCGGAACGCCGTGCCAAACGGGTCTGGGCCAAGCAGCTCCCGGAAGCCCCGGGGATCTACTGGTTCGAGCGCGAGGGCCGGGATGCGAACGGGTCTCCCCACACGGAGGTGCTCTACGTCGGCAAGTCACGAAACCTGCGGAAAAGGGTCGCCTCGTATTTCTCGGCGGCGGAGCAGCGCACCCGGATCCACGAGATGGTGCGGGTTGCCACCGGGGTCAGGGGGATCGAGTGCGCCACGGACCTGGAGGCGCAGGTGCGGGAGCTGCGGATGATCGCCGCCCGCTCCCCGCGGTACAACCAGCGTTCCAGGAACCAGCACCGCCTGTGGTGGCTGAAACTGACCAGCGGTTCCTTTCCCCGGCTGGTGGCCACGAGGACCCCGTCCCCGGGGGATCTGTTCTGGGGGCCATTTCCCGGCCTGGCCGCCGCCCGGGAATCGGCTCGTGCGTTCCGCGACGCCTTCGGGGTGCTGGAACGCAGGCACCACCGTTCATCCCGCGGATCGTGGGTGATTCCGGAACCGGAGGGATACGAAACGGGGGTGGAGCGCCTGCGCAACGCCTGGCTGGGTGACGTCAGGGAACTGCTGGCATCGGCCTCCCCCAGGCTGGCCGAGCTGGTGGCGCAGGAGCATTTCGAAGAGGCAGGAGAACTCACCGATCGTCTCCTCGCCGCCCACCAGACCTCCAGGCGTTTCCACCGGGTGCATTCCCTGGCGGGCTGTCCCGAACTGGTGGCGGCCGCCCCGGAGCACGGTGAGTGGGCCGTTCACGTGATCCGCTTCGGGAAACTCGCCGGGGCCGCCCGGGCCCGCACCGCGCAGGTCCCGGAAACCGCCGAGGCCACCCGGGAACTGTCCGAGACGGTGAAAGAAGCTCCCGGCGGGCTGCCCGCCGGGAGCTTCGAGGAGGCCGAACGCATCGCGGACTGGCTGGAGTCGCCCGGGGTCAGGTTCCTGGACACCGTCGGCGACTGGGCCTGGCCCGCGCACTGCGCGCTGGATCAGGAAAGGGTCACCGAGTTGATCACCACGGGGGTGGTGGGGCGGTCCCGGTGATCGGTTTCAGTGGTGGCGATGGCATCCACCACGGCCTGGCTGGCGGGATCCTTGACCTCGCCGAAGATGGTGTGGCGGCGGTTCAGATGCGGGGTGGGAGCCACCGTGATGAAGAACTGGGAGCCGTTGGTCCCGGGCCCGGCGTTGGCCATGGCCAGCAGGTAGGGGCGGTTGAAGGAGAGCTCCGGGTGGAACTCGTCGGCGAAACGGTACCCGGGACCGCCGGTTCCGGTTCCAAGCGGGCAACCGCCCTGGATCATGAACCCGCCGATGACGCGGTGGAAACCGAGTCCGTCGTAGAATTTCCCGGTTTTGGTCTCGCCCGTGTTGGGGTCGCGGTATTCCTTGGTGCCGCCCGCGAGGCCGACGAAGTTCGCCACCGTGGTGGGGGCCTCGTCGTCGAAGAGCTCAATGACGATGTCGCCCTTGGTGGTGTGGAGAGTAGCAGTGCTCATGGGATCCAACCTACAGTCGGCGGCCGAGCGGCGTCAGCGAGTTTCCCGTTGTGTCGCCCCACAGGATCGGATCGTTGTTGCGGGTTTCCCCTCCCCCGCGCCCCAGACCGGGTAGCGTTGGAGATGCTCGATCACGAGCCAACCATTGGAGGAAGCAGTGAAGAAGTCACGACTGACCAAGGCCGCCGCGGAATCTGCCGCCGCCGCCACGGAAGCTGGCCGCAACATCTGGGACGACGCCGTGGAGAGGGCCGCCGCAATTCTGCTGGAAGCCCAGCGCAAGGCCGCCCCCCTGGCACGCAAGGCGGGGAAACGCACGGCGGATTTCGCCTCGAAACGCCTCGACACCTGGGAGCCGCACATCAGGGGCGCGCTCGACCGGGTTCCCCCCGCCGTTGACGCGGCCCATGAGAAGGTCACATCCGAGTTGCTGCCCAACCTGCAGCAGGCCCTGCACAAGGCCGCCGGTCACAAACCCGCGCCCGTGAAGAAACAGAAGCGCAAGGGCGGCAAGTTCAAGAAGTTCGCGAAGTTCGTGTTCATCAGTTCCCTCGTTGCGGGCGCCGTCGCGGCCGTGAGGCATTTCCTGACGCCCAAGGACGACGGCTGGACCGCTCACGAACCGTCGCGCGCCTACATCAACAACAACGACACCTTCGCCACCGCCGCGAAGTTCAACGAGCCCGTCACCCCCACTCCCCAGGCCACCACCCCCACCCCGGAGGCCCCGAAGGAGAGCTTCGGTGAGGGCTCCTACGTTGGCCCCAACCCGCCCGAGGGTTACATCTTCAAGGGCAACGAACGTTCGAAGAAGTATCACGTTCCCGGCACCCGGGGCTACGAACTGACGATCGCCGAGGTCTGGTTCAACTCCGAGGAGGCCGCTGAGGCGGCCGGGTTCACGAAGGCCCAGCGCTGACCCTGATCCTGTTCCTGCTGGCATGCGCCAGCGCATCGGCAGCCGCGGCCCACCTGATTCTGGTGGTGCCGCGGCTGTCTCGTGTTGCGCTCGACCCGGACGATCCTCCGCCCGACTACCCTTCCCTGGCCAGGCCGCGGGATGCCGTCGCGCTGGGTCTGATGGTCCTGGGGTGCGCCTGCGCCCTTTGGCGGGTGCCCGCAGTGCAGCTGCCGCTGTGGTTCGGCTACCTCGGCGCGGGCGGGGCGCTGGTGTGGGTGGATTTCAAGACCACGTGGCTGCCGAAACGCCTGCACTGGATCGCCACCGCCCAGGTGACGGCGGGCCTGGCGGTGGTCGCCGTCCATTCCCCGGGGGTGCTCGTAACGGCCCTGGCAGGGGCTTGTGCGACCTCGGGTGTTTTCTGGCTGGTGTGGCGGTTCTCCGGAAGTTTCGGTTTCGGTGACGTCAGGCTCGGGCTGCTGGTGGGCGCGGCGGCCGGTTCGATGGGCCTCCAGGCATGGACGACGGCACTGCTGGCGGGAACCCTCATCGGAGCCGGCTGGGCGATTGTCCACGCGCTGCGCGGACGCGCCTCGGAACCCTTCCCCTACGGCCCGTCGCTGTGGCTGGGCCCCGTGGTGGCGGCCGCGCTGGCGGGCGGCGGTTGATTCCTCAGGCCCTGGTCGCCTCGATCCAGGCGTCGAGTTTCCGCTGGGCGCTGCCGTCGTCCAGGGCCCGGTTGGCGTCGGCGAGGGTCACCGCAAGCTGTTCGGCGAGCGGCACCACGGAACTCACCCCGCGGTAGGCCAGCAGGGCGGCCGCCGCGTTCAGGACCACGATGTCGCGGACCGGACCGGTCCTGCCCGCCACCAGGTCCCGCACCACCTGGGCGTTGTGCTGCGCATCCCCGCCTCTCAGGTCCGAGGGGGCGGCGGGCGGCAACCCGAGATCCGCCGGATCGAGGGTGGTGCGGTGTACCCGCCCGTCGGCCAGCAGCCACACATCCGAGGAGGAGGTGGTGGTCAGCTCGTCGAGTCCGTCGAAGCCACGGAAAACCAGGCCCCGCACCCCGCGCCTCGCCAGTACCCGCGCCACTACGGGCGCGATGTCGTCGTTGGCCACGCCGAGCGCCATCGCCTGGGGGCGGGCGGGGTTCGACAGGGGACCGAGGAAGTTGAACGTGGTCTGGATCGCCAGCTGCTTCCGCACCCCTGCGACGTGCTTCATCGCGGGATGGTAGAACTGCGCGAAGAGGAAGGTGATGCCCACCTTCCCCAGGACCTCCGCCTGCCGCTCCGGTTCCAACGCGATTCTGATGCCGAGTTCCTCCAGGGTATCGGCGGTGCCGGCCTGCGAGGACGCCGCCCGCGAACCGTGCTTGACCACCTTCGCTCCCGCCGCGGACGCCACCAGGGCCGCCATGGTGGAGATGTTGACGGTGTTGGCCCGGTCACCCCCCGTGCCCACCACGTCCACGGCCTCCCGGTCGAGGGCGACCTGGAGCGCGTTGTCGAGCATCGCGGAGCTGAGGCCCTCGATCTCGTCCTCCGTCTCCCCCTTCGCCCGCAGGGCCACCAGCAGGGCCGCGAGCTGCACCTCGCTGGCGCGGCCCGAGAGGATCTCGTTAAGCGCCCACTGCGCGGCCTCGGTTTCCAGACCCTCACGGCGCACCAGCCCCGTCAGGATGTCCGGCCAGGTGTAGGTCATGCCACCTTCTCCCGCAGCAACCCGGCCACCTGAGTGGGCAACCGGATCGGATCCACCGGATAGGCGGAGATCGCCTCGGCCCGCGACCACGTACCGAGCCACGCATCGGCCACGCGGGCCACCAGCAGCAGCACCGGCGGGCAGGGATCGTACTCCTCCTTGACCTGGTGGGCCAGGCCGATGCCCCCCTCCGGCTGGGCCTCACCATCCAGGATCAGAAGACTGAAACCGGGATCGGCGTCCAGCAGCTTCAGCATGGCCTGCCCGGTGGCCACCTCCTCCACCTCGATGGGAGGCAGATCAGAGGCCACCCTGTGTCCGAGGGCGAGCCGCACCTGCTCCCGCACCGTGCGGTCACTGGAATACAGCAGCACCCTGAGGGTCTCGTCGCTCATAGTCTCTCCTTGGCCACGTGTGACTTCGCAACATCGTAGCCCTCCCGCGGTGACCGCGGGCGGCTGAGCCGATCAACAGGGCATAGGCTGCACGTGTGCGTTTCCTGAATGAGAGGCCCACCACGGACCTCACCTATTCCGATGTGTTCATGGTTCCGAACCGCTCCGATGTCGCATCCCGGCTGGACGTCGACCTGACCTCCACCGACGGGTTGGCGACGCCGCTGCCCCTGGTGGCAGCGAACATGACGGCGGTCTCTGGCAGACGCATGGCCGAGACCATGGCCCGCCGGGGTGGGCTAGCGATCTTCCCCCAGGACATCCCGGTGGAGGTGGTGGCGCAATCCATCGCGAAGGTGAAGCAGTCCCATCCCGTCTTCGACACCGCCGTGACGGTCTCCCCCCACACCACCGTCGGGGAGACCGTCGGTTTGATGGCCAAACGCTCGCACGGGGTGGCCGTCGTGGTTGAATCCGGCCGGGTCGTGGGGCTGGTTCATCCCCAGGACGCGGCGACCGCCGACCGTTTCGCCCAGGCCCGTGACGTGATGACCAGCGACATCATCACCGTCTCGCCGGGCACCGCGCCGAAACAGGTCTTCGACTCCCTCGCGGAACGCCACCAGAAGGTGGCCCTGGCCGTCGACCCGGAGGGGCTGCTGGTGGGGATCATGACCAGCAAGGGGGCGTTGCGTTCGGCCCTCTACACCCCCGCGCTCGACGAGCAGGGCCGCCTGCGCACTGGGGTCGCGATCGGGATCAACGGCGACGTGACCGCCAAGGTGCGGGCGGTGTTGGAGGCGCAGGCCGACGTGCTGGTGGTGGACACCGCCCACGGCCACCAGGAGAAGATGATCGCTGCGCTGGAGCTGGCGCGCGGGGAACGCGACCGGTTCGCCGAGCGCACCGGGAGGCGGGCGCCGATCGTCGCGGGGAACGTCGTGACCGCCGATGGGGTGCGTGACCTCGCAGGGGCCGGGGCCGACATCATCAAGGTTGGTGTCGGACCGGGTGCGATGTGCACCACGCGCATGCAGACCGGTGTTGGCCGACCGCAGTTCTCCGCCGTTCTCGAATGCTCGGAGCAGGCCCGCCGCAGCGGCTGTGCGGTGTGGGCCGACGGCGGAGTGAGGCATCCCCGCGACGTCGCCCTGGCGCTGGCCGCGGGGGCCGGTTCCGTGATGATCGGTTCCTGGTTCGCGGGCACCCACGAGTCCACCGGCGATCAGTTGTTCGACCACGAGGGACGGGCCTACAAGGAAAGTTTCGGAATGGCCTCCGCCCGCGCGGTCAGGCAGCGCACGCGGGAGCAGTCGGCCTTCGACCGGGCCCGCGCCGCCCTGTTCGAGGAGGGCATCTCGTCGTCGCGGATGTACCTGGATCCGCAGCGCCCTGGTGTCGAGGACCTGCTCGACTGGATCACATCCGGGGTGCGCAGTTCCGCCACCTATGCGGGCGCCCGAACGCTCGCGGAGTTCAACGACCGGGCCGTGGTCGGGGTGCAGTCCGGTTCCGGTTTCGAGGAGGGACGCCCGGTCAGCACGAGCTGGTGACCGGGCGCGGGGCTCAGTGGAAGGAGTCGCCGCAAGCGCAGGCGCCGGTGGCGTTCGGGTTGTCGATCGTGAAGCCCTGCTTCTCGATCGTGTCGACGAAATCGATGGAGGCCCCTCCGAGGTAGGGGGCGCTCATCCTGTCGGTGACGACCTTCACGTCGCCATACTCCGTGGCGACATCCCCGTCCAGTTCACGGTCGTCGAAGTACAACTGGTAGCGCAGCCCGGAGCAGCCGCCCGGCTGCACCGCGATGCGCAGGCTCAGGTCAGTGCGGCCCTCGGCCTCCAGCAGGGAACGCACCTTGGAGACGGCGACGTCGGTCAGCACGACGCCCTGGGGAACAGTCTGGGTTTCACTCACAGACCTGAGTCTACTTCTCTTCACGGCTTCACCAAGTCCAGGTGCCGGCCACCCGCTGCGCCAGGGCCTCCAACTGCTCAGCGGTGATGTCAATTTCCCCCACCCCGGGCGGGGTCACGGCGTGCGCCTCCTCGATCCCGGCCAGGCGCAGCTCCCGGGACGACACGAAGTTCCGGCCTGCCACCACGACCACCGGCCTCAGCGCCTCGACACCCAGGCGCGTCAGTTCGGCCACCACGTCCCCGCCGCGACGGTGAAGGTCCAGCACGTCCGTTCCCGTCACGATCACATCGGCCTTGGCGGCCAGCTCCGACAGCCGGTAGCCGTCGACGCAGATCCTGATCCCAGAGGCCACCCGCGCCCCGCAGCCCAGCGCCCACGCACCCAGCCCGCAGAGCGCCCCCGCGGGAGCCCGGTCGGTCACCCCCAGCCGCTCCAGCCAGGCGGCGGCGCGGGAATCCTCCGCCAGCGCCGCCGCGATGCCGGCTCCGGTCTCCCGGCCCCGTTCCGCCAGTGATCCCGTCAGCCCCGTCAGGGCGCGCCCCGCCTCGCGGTGCGGCACCACCATGGTGGTTCCCGCGCGGGCGGGAGTCACCGGCAGCTCCAGCAACTCCCCCAGCTCCGGGGCGGTTACGGCTGTGACGTCCAGGTAATCGGGGCCCTCGGCCAGCATGTCGCACGCCTGACGGAGGTTCTCGGCGGCCAGCACCCGAGCGCCTGGGGAGAATCGCGCCACGGCCTCGGCTAATCCTTCCCCTCCCCCGCTCACGGGTGCGACAGCAACCTGGGCGCCCCTCCCCGCGAAAGCCCCCGCAACGGCGTCGGACGCCCCGGCCGGGCCGAGGCGTCCGATTCGGTCGCAGGAAACCAGGACCCTCACTCGCTCTGGGCGGATTCGAGGCCCGCTTCCGGGTCCGGAATTAGTCCGTAGTACTCGGAGGTGCTGTCGAGCAGTTCCCGTACCTCCTCGAGGGTGGCGTCCACGTCGGGCAGCACGAGGTCGGATTCGACGATCAGGTCGTCGGGCACCTCCTGGCCGTTGCTCCGGACGGCCTCGACGAGCCGCTGGAGTTCCTTGTGGAGCTGTTCCTGGTCCCCGGCCTTGACGGCCTGCTCGACCGCCTCGTCGATCTCGTTGAGTTCGAGCAGCTGCTCGGGCTCCATGGTCCACTGTCCGAGCCCCATGAGACGAACGATCATGCCTGCCCCCCGTTGTTGTTGGTGGTCCTGGTGTTCTCGATCATCGGGAAATTGGATGTGGGTGTGGAGGAGATCTGGGGGTTCGTGGTGCCGGAACCGCCGCTGAGCTGCGCCTTCATGGCGGCGAGTTCGTTCTCGACCGAGGACCCGGAGGCCAGGGCGTCGAGTTCGCGATCGAGATCGCTCCCGACCGAACCCGTGGGATCCTCGAGGGCCCCGGAGGCCAGCAACTCGTCGACGGCCGAAGCACGGGCCTGCAGCTGCAGGGTCTTGTCCTCGGCGCGCTGAATTGCCATGCCGACATCGCTCATCTCCTCGGAGATGCCGGTGAAGGCCTCGTTGATCCGGGTCTGCGCCTCGGCCGCCGAGTAGGTGGCCTTGATCGTTTCCTTGCGGGTCCGGAAGGCGTCCACCTTTGCCTGGAGCCGGGTGCTGGCGCGCACCAGCTTCTCCTCCTCCGCCTGGAGGGCGGCGTGCTGGTTCTGGAGGTCCTGCAGCTGGGTGGTGAGGCCGGCCTTGCGGGTCAGGGCTTCGCGGGCGAGATCCTCGCGGTTGGATTCAAGGGCACGCTGCGCGGTGACTGTGTAACGGTCGATCTCGGAGCTCATCTTCTGGGCCTGGAGTTCGACGCGTTTACGGCTGGTTGCCACGTCCGCCACGCCCCGGCGCACCTTGCGGAGCAACTCGAGTTGGCGCTCATAGGAGTAGTCCAGGGTCTCGCGCGGGTCCTCGTACTTGTCTAGCGTTTTGTGAGCCTTGCTCTTGAACATCAGGGCGATCCGCTCAAAGATGCCTGCCATTGGGGTCCTTCCACTGCTGGTCTATTCCGTCAACCGTACCGTCCCCGGGACCGGTGTGGGGCCGGCACCACCCTGATTCGATCCCTGATGTTGACGGACCGTTAGAATGACCAACCGAATTCACCCAATCCATCCGAAGGCAGATCCCGTGGCACTGTTCCGCCCCTACGAGCGCAAGACCGATCAACCGGGACGCAAACCCTACCAACGGACCCGGTTGGTGCCAGAACCCGACCAGAAAACCGGGACCACCGTCCCGAAGGGGAAGGCCGCCGTCCCGGAGGAGAAGAAGAGCCAGGACGAGAGCGGCCAGAAAACCCGGGAGACTACGCCCGGAGTCGGGGCGCCGGACAAGACCCCGGCCGGGGCCGGGAAGGTGAAGGTGACCCGCCGCCATCCGGTGCGCAAGTCGGAGCCCACCCTCACCCGCAAGCAGGCGGAGGCCGCGAGGATGCAGCGGCTGCACCCGAACCTGAGCCCGAAGGAGCAGCGCAAGGCCGACCGCGACGCCCAGGCCAAGGCCCGGATCGACGCCTGGGACAAGGTGGAGGCTTCACCGGAACGCGTTCTGGCCCGCGACTACATCGACACCCGCTGGACGATCACCGAGTTCATGTTTCCCGCGATGATCCTGATCATGGCCGGAACGATGGCCACGGCACAGTGGCCGCTGATCAGCGTCTCCATCGGGCTCGGGCTGTGGGTGATGCTCATCCTGAGTTTCATCAACACGTGGTTCATCTGGCGGGGCTTCAAGAAACTCCTGCTGCAGCGCGTCCCGAGGGCGAGTCTCAGAGGGTTGCTGATGTACATGTTCAACCGGTCGTTGATGATCCGCCGGTTCCGGCGGCCGACGCCCCGGATCAACCGTGGGGAGACGATATGAGCTACCAGTGGCACCCAACCGCGGGCACCCATGACATGGACGACCTCAGGTCGCAGGACCTGCTGCCCGAGTTCGGCAGCCAACCGGAGGCCGAGGACTGGCTCGGGTTGTACTGGTCCGATCTGCTGGAGGCCGGGGTGACCGAGGTCGCCCTCTGGGATGACGGCCGGCAGGTCCAACCGTCCATGTTCCTGTCGTCCTGACCGCCCGCTTCCCGACGTCCCCGTTCGACGGGCCGCCCCACACAACCGGGCCCACCGCATTCGCGGCGAGGAGCTCTTCGTCGCGAATGCGGTGGGCCCGGTGTGCTTCACGTCCGGCCCCGGCCCGGGGCGATGGGCCTTCAGGCCTCGGTGAAACGAAGCAGGGTGGACTTGCCGAACAGGCTCTCGACGAGGTCGACGGCGAGTTCGGCGGTGGTGTTGCGGATGTCGAGTGCCGGGTTGATCTCGACCAGGTCTATGGACCCCAGCCTCCCGGTGTCGGCGATCATCTCCATGGCCAGCTGAGCCTCCCGGTAGGTCGGTCCCCCGACGACCGGGGTA
Source organism: Arachnia propionica (assembly GCF_900637725.1). Lineage (GTDB taxonomy): Bacteria > Actinomycetota > Actinomycetes > Propionibacteriales > Propionibacteriaceae > Arachnia > Arachnia propionica. Next base: position 2,270,138 of record NZ_LR134406.1, read on the forward strand.
CCAACACCGGGGGCGACCTGCGGGTCCACGAAATCTAGATCGAGGCTTAGGTGGATGTGGGTGTCCCCGTCGATGTCGTGGAGGGCGCGTTCCATGGCGTGCCGCATGCCGGCCTCGTCGAGGAAACGCATGTCGAACACCTCGAGGCCCTTGTCCACGAGCACCCGTTTCTCGCCGGGATCGACGCTGCGCAACCCGACCTGACGGATGTTGTCCACTTCGATGGCGGGTTTCCGGTCCGACATGCCGGTCAGTTCCTCCGGTCCGTCGCCGAGCAGGCAGGCCACCGGCATGCCGTGGATGTTCCCGGAGGGGGTGAGTTCATTGGTGTTGATGTCGGCGTGGGCGTCCACCCAGATGACGCGCAGCTTCTTGCCGGCCCTGCGGCAGTGCGCGGCGATGGCGCTGATGCTGCCGATGGCCAGGCTGTGGTCGCCGCCCATCAGCACCGGCATCCGGCCGTCCGCCAGTTCGGCGGCGACTGCGTCACGCACCGCCCGGTTCCACTCGATCACCTCCGGCAGGTGGCGGTAGCCGTCAACCGGCGGGCTCTGGGGATTCGGCGGCCCGGTGACATCGCCCGCGTCGCGGACATCCACTCCGAAGGCCCGCAGGGCCTTTCCGATACCGGCGACACGCAACGCCCCTGGTCCGAGGCGACAGCCCGCGACACTGGCGCCGATGTCAGTGGGGGCTCCGATGAGAGTCAGTTTCATCCCGCCATGTTAACGACCCGGCCTCCCCTCGGGCCGGGCACCACCGTCCACGCCACGGGAGATCTCGCCAGGGCCGGGATCACCACGTGACGCACCCTGGAACACGAACTGTTTGACACCGCCATCCTCCACCTCCAAGGCACGGGCCTCCCAGATCTAGGCGATGAGTAATGGTGAACCACCCCAGCGCACCGGAACCCTGCCCCCGACGGCGGCCCAGATTCCCTTGAACGTGGTCTCGATGTCGATGTCGGTGGCGCCGACGACACCCCCGAGGATGATGACGAGAATCAGTAGGACCGTCAGTCCGAGGTTCAGCAAACCCTCCCGGTGAAGGTCGCGATCACGTGTCGTTGCCTTCCCGTGCCGGCGGGGAAGGTCATGTCTCATCCCCGATCTGGGTTCCGAGCAGGTTCCTGTAGAACGGGTTGCCCAGGAGCTCGTCGTGGTTCCCGCTGGCCTCGATCCGCCCGTCGTTCAGGACGATGATCCTCTCCGCCATCCTGATCGAGGTGAGGCGGTGGGCGATGACCACGGTGGTCCTGTCCGATCGGAGCCGGGCCATGTTCGCCGAGATCTCGGCCTCCAGGAACGGGTCGAGATTCGCCAGTGGCTCATCCAGGATCAGCAGCTCGGGATCGCGGAGGAAGGCCCGCGCGATCCCCAGGCGTTGGCGTTCGCCTCCCGATAGGTTGGCCCCGCGGTCGCCGATCCTGGCCTCCAGCCCGCCCAGCCGGCGCACCATCTCCGCCAGGCCGGCCCTCTCGAGGGCCTCCCACAGCTGGGCATCGGATGCCTCCGGGCGAGCCAGGGACAGGTTGGAGCCGACCGTTCCGGCGAAGATGTGGCAGTCCTGCGGCACCAGGGCCAGTCGTTCGCGGTGCTCGTCGGGGGCGACGGCCCTCAGGTTCTCACCGTTGAAACGCACCTCCCCCTCACCGGGGTCCAGGAAACGCATCACCAGGTTGGCGATGGTCGTCTTCCCCGCCCCGGAGGGACCCACCAGGCTGATCGAGCGTCCCGGTTCCACGGCCAGGGTGATGTCCTCCAGCACCTTCTCGTCGCCGTAGGCGAACGACACCGATTCGAGGTTGAGCGCTCCCCGCTCACCGGGTCGCGAGCGCAGCCCCGGCTCCGGGGCCGCGGGGATCGGATCCTCCACTTCCAGGATCCCCCGGATTCTCCCTGCGCAGGCGCCGATCTCCCCCACCCGGGCCAGCATCCCGGTCAGGGAGATGACCGGGGCGGTGCTCATCCCGGCCAGCACGATGGCCACGGGCAGGATGTCCGGGGCGATCCTGCCCTCGATGACCCCACCGGTCAATACAACTATGAGGACCAAGGTCGCGATGGCGGTGAGGATCCCACCGCAGGCCTTCTCCACCGACTGCCTCAGTGACTGCCCGATTTTGATCCGCTGGATCGATTCGGTTCCCGACAGGATCGCCGACTCCTGGCGTTCCACCATTCCCAGGCTGCGCAGCTCCCGCTGCCCGTGCACGAAGTCCAGGACCGTGACGCGCAGGTCGGAAAGGCTCTTCCTGAGCCTGATCCCCTGCCTCGTCTGGACTCCCATCAGCAGCAACGGGCAGGCGACCAGCAGCACGCACGCGAGCGCCATCACAAGGCCGATCGGCCCCACCAGCCAGCAGAGAACACCGATCATCAGGGCGGGGCTGATGACCGCGCAGATGGCAGTACTCGCGGTGTGCGCGTAGAACCACTCCAGGGTCTCCGCGTCACCCATGGCCGCGGAGGCCACGTCCCCGGTTCTTCTCCCCTGCAGTCCCAGCGGGGCGATGCGCCTGATCGCCGCATAGATCCGGACCCGGAAGATGTGGAGAATCCGGTAGGCCACCTCGTGGGACCACCAGACCTCGAGCAGGAGGCTCAAGGCGTGAAAGGCGACGCCCCCGAACAGCACCCCGGTCAGCAGCGACAGTCCGGCGTCCGGATCGGCCATCAGGGTGGTGGTGAGCCAGACCGATGTGATGCTGACCGACACCAACGTCAGCTGCGACAGCATGGTGACCACCGTGGAGGCGGCGAACAGACCCCCGCAGGCTCTCAGCATCCCGAACAGGTGCAGTACTTCACGAACAGCGGTTCTCACACGGCCTCCCGTCCAGTCTGCATGGTGACGAGTTCGCCCCAGGGACTCCCGGGTTCCGCCAGCAGTTCCCCCGGAGAACCCTGGCAGGCGACCCGGCCGTGTTCCATGACGATGACGTGATCGGCACTCGATGCGGCGTCGATCCGGTGGGTGACGAGGATCAGGGTCAGGCCCGGATGCTTCTCCCTGATCCCGGCCAGCAGCCGCTGCTCCGTGCGGGAGTCCAGGGCCGAGGTGGATTCGTCCAGGACCAGGACCGGAGTTTCCCTGATCAGCGCTCGGGCAATCGCCAGCCGCTGTTTCTGACCGCCCGAGAGGTTGGTTCCCCGTTCCAGGACCTTCACATCGAGGATGCCGTTCATGTCCCCGGTCTCGAATGTCCTCAGCTCCTGGGCCTGCACCGTTCCCAGGGTGGCCAGCATCTGCGCCTCACCGGCCCCGGGACTGGCCTCGGCGAGAATCTCACGGACGGTTCCGGGGAACAGGAGCGGGTCCTGCGGCACCAGGGTGATCAATCGTTCGACGGGAATGGTGGCAGGGTCCACCCCGCCGACGTGGATCCTCCCTTCAGCGGGCCGGTCGAACCCCATCAGCAGTCCGAGCGCGGTGGACTTCCCCGAACCGGACAGACCGACGATCGCGGTGACGGCGCCGGCGGGAATCCGGAACGATGCCCCGTCCAGCGCGGGTTGCCCGGCCTCCGGATAGCTGTAGACGACGTTGTCGAACTCGATGTCCCCCGCCGGGGGTCTGCCCCATCCCTTCCCGGACGGCCGGGGATCCCCAGAGACCAGCCGGAACAGCGCGCTCATCTGGCTGGCGGCGGAGATTCCGTAGAAGGATTCGTGCCAGAGACTGGAGAGGGCGGTGAACGGCCGGAACAACTCGATGGACAGGAGGATCACCAGGAAAAGCGACCCGAGGGTGAGCGATCCCCCTCTGATCTGGCCGATCCCCAGGACGAGAGCCACGGCGGGTCCCAGCACCTTCATGGCCCCGCTGAGCCCGGTCTCGCCCAGGGAGAGCCGGAGCTGGCCGAGGGTCGAGTCCAGCAGCCGCGTGGACTGCGTCTCCAGCTGCCGTCCGTAGTACCCGGCCGCCCCGAAGGACTTGAGCGTGGTCATTCCCAGCATGGCGTCGATGAAGTCGGAGTTCATGTTCTCGTAGGCGTCCCAGTGCTCCCTTCCCCGCTCGGCGAGCACCCTGTCCCAGATCCGCGGGATGGCGACCACCGCTATGCCGCAGACCAGGAGAATGCCCGCGATGAGCGCGCTGTGCATCCCGATCATCACGGTGATGGCCAGGGCGACGGCCACCGTGACAACAAGTTGGGAGAGGTATTTCACGAAGTAGGGTTCGACCGCCTCGATGCCGTCGGTGAGGACGGAGTGCAGCGCGCCGCTGCGGCCCGCACCGGAACGCATCGGCCCGAGTTCCTCGAACTTGGCCAGCAGCGCGCGCCGCAGGTTGCGTTTTACGACCAGACCGGAACGGTTCTGGGCGATCTCCCCCAGGAACTCGACCAGGGGACGGAGCACCAGGACGACTCCGAGGGCTCCGGCCAGCCACGCGAGCTCGCCCGGGCGCCGCTGCCCCAGAAGTTCGTTGAACAGCGCGGCATTGACCCAGGCCGCCAAGATGAGCAGAGCGGAACTTGTCAGGCCCGCGAGCACCGGGAAACCCAACAACCGGACGCCCACCCCAGCCGCCCTGACGACCGACTGATGCTGCAACAGCATCGATCTCCCTTCCGACAACAGTGGATTCAGGCAAGCGATCAACTGGCACCGGCGTTGTGCGAGGTTTGCCGGGCCACAAACAAATTTAGGTTAGTTAAAGACGAATTGGTAATGAACCTCGGTCTCAATTGGCGATACCGCTCCCCTCGCCACGCACGACGTCCTTGCGGAATCCCGCCCACGGGGCCCACGCGCGGCTCCCCGCCGAAGCCTCTAAGCTGGCCCGGTGAGCACCAACATTCCCGCCCTGAAGACCGCAAAGAGCATCGACCGGGACGCCGACGTCGTCGTGGTCGGCCTCACCAGCGTCGGCGGGACCCCGACCCTCGTCGGGGTGCCGACGGATCTGGAGAAGGCCTGGAGCAAACAGCTCCCGTCACCGCTACTGGACACCGTCGTCGCACTGGGCGCCCGCAGCGAACTCGGCACACTGACCACCCTGCCCCCCGTACCTCAGCGACTCGTCGTGGTCGGCCTGGGCGACGTCGACGTCACCCCGTCGGCCCTCAGGCACGCGTGCGGGGTCGCCCTGCGGAAGATCAGCGGCACGAAGGACGCCGAGAACCTGAACGTCACCATCTCCCTCGAACTGCACGACCCCGAGCTGGCGCGGGCCGCCGCGGAGGGCGCCGTGCTGGGCGCCTACCGCATTCCCCGCATCACCCAGAAACCCCAGAAGAGCTCCGTGGCCGCCATCACGCTCGTGACCGGGCGCGCCCAGCTCAAGGAATCCGTCGAGGAGGCCGGGGTCATCGCGGCCGCCGTGGTACAGGCCCGCGACTGGATCAACACCCCGCCGAACCTGCTTTACCCCGAAACCTTCGCGGAGTCGGCCAAGGCCCACGTCTCGGACCTCAAGGTCGGGGCCGAGATCCTCGACGAGAAGGCCCTCGCCAAGGGCGGCTACGGCGGCATCCTGGCGGTGGGCGGGGGCTCGTCGAGATCCCCGCGCCTGCTCCGTCTCACCTGGGCCCCGCGCGGCGCGAAGTTCCACCTGGCGCTGGTTGGCAAGGGCATCACCTTCGACTCCGGTGGCCTGGACATCAAACCCGCCGGGCAGATGGCCTCCATGACCTGCGACATGTCGGGGGCGGCCGCCGTGATCGCCGCCACCCGGGCCATCGCGGCGCTCGGGCTGTCGGTCAAGGTCACCACCTACGCCGCCATGGCCGAGAACCTGCCCTCCGGCACCGCCTACCGCTCCGCCGACGTGCTCACCATGTTCGACGGAACCACCGTCGAGAACGCCAACACCGATGCCGAGGGCCGCCTTGTGATGGCCGACGCGCTGGGGCGGGCCGGCACCGACTCACCGAACCTGATCGTGGACGTCGCCACCCTGACGGGGGCCTGCATGGTGGCCCTCGGGAAACGCACCGCCGGGCTCATGGCCAGCGACGACGCCACCGCCGATCGCCTGCTCGACGCGGCCGAGGCGGCCGGGGAGGGTTTCTGGCACCTGCCGATCACCGATGACATCCGCGAGGGCCTCAAGTCGGATGTCGCGGATCTGCGGTCCAGCGGCAAGAACCGCTACGGCGGCGCCCTGACCGCGGCCGCCTTCCTGCAGCACTTCATCCCGGAGGGTGTCTCCTGGGCGCACCTGGACATCGCGGGCCCGGCCTGGAACGACGAGTCCCCGTACGGCTACACGCCGCTCGGCGGCACCGGCGCCGCGGTACGCACGCTGGTGGCCCTGGCGACCCAGCTGGCCGGCTGAGAGCTCCAGTCACAACGACATCGCGGGGTACCGATCCGTGGATCGGTGCCCCGCGGTCGTTTCCCGGTGCTCGTCTCCCGGCCGGGAGACGAGCACCGGGAACACACCTCCGGATTTCGTTTGACAGAATTCCTGGACAACTCGGTCCAGAAATAGGTATCCTCGTACCATCCCCGATCAACGAGAAGGAGCAGCGAGGATGCCGCGCCCCCGGAAACCCTTGGCCCCCGAGCGCCGCGCCCTCCTGATGCGCGCCGCCCGCGCTTACTTCGCCCGCCACGGTTACCGCGGAGCGTCCCTGCAGCGGATCCTCTCGGAGGCCGATTTCCCCCGCAGCTCCTTCTACCATTTCTTCCAGGAGAAAAGAGCGCTGTTCGACGCCGCGCTCGCCGACGGCCTGACCCTGCTGGCGGGCCGCATAGAGGTGGCCGATCCCGGCACCCTCACAGCCGAGAGCTACTGGCCCACGGTTCTCGGCCTCGTGGAGGCCCTCGGCAGGGCCTGCCGCAACGAGGACCTGGCCGCCGTTCCCGTGCTCTTCCACCTGCGCGACGCGCCACCGTCGGCGACGCGGGACCGGTTCGAACGGGCCGCCCACCAGTGGTGCACGCTCATGGTGGAGCGCGGCCGCGCCCTAGGAAAGCTCGAGCGGGATCTCCCGGCCGACCTCCACGTGGAACTCACATGGAACATGATGGTGGCACTGGACCGGTGGCTCGCCACCCATCCCGAACACATGGACGACAGCACCCGGATCGCCTGCGTGCTCCTGACCCGGATGCTCAAGGCGGCGGACCAGTGAGCGCCCCGGATGTCCTCCTGCTGGGCGCCACCGGGTACCTGGGACGCCATCTCGCCGCGGAACTGCACCGGCGCGGTCGCCGAATCCGGGCCGTGGTCCGGGACGCACGGCGCGCGGAGAACCCCGGCGCCTGGGGCGCCCCCGCGCTGTCGGGTCTGATCGACGAGCAGATCGTCGGCGATGTGCGGGATCCGGACCTTCAGGACCGGTTGACCGCAGGCGTTGGCAGCGTCGTCTCGGCGCTCGGGGTCACCAGGCAGGGAACCGATCCGTGGAAGATCGATCACGACGCCAACCTCGGCATGCTGCGAGCAGCCGAGAGGAACGGGGTGGGAGGTTTCCTGTACGTGCACGCGCTGGGGGCGGAGCGGTGCCCGGCGCGACTCACCCGCGCGAAGTGCGCCTTCGTTGCCGAGCTCCGTTCCTCACCGGTGACGGGAATGGTCGTCAGTCCGAGCGGCTATTTCTCCGACCTGGCGCAGCTGCTGCTGATGGCGCGCCGGGGCCGGGTGGCGCTGACGGCACCCGGAGCGCGCATCACCCCGATCCACGGGGCGGATCTGGCGGCGGTGTGCGTCGATCACCTCTACCGGGGCGACGGCGGCACCAGGGAGGTCGGCGGCCCGGAGGAACTGAGTTTCCGCGAGATCGCCGAACTGGCGTTCAAGGCCCTCGGCACCCGCCCCAGGATCACCCGCCTGCCCTCCCGCACCTTGGACGCGGTGGCGCTGCTGGCCCGCCCCTTCGCGCCACGCAGGGCCGACATGCTCCGTTTCCTGGCGTGGAACATGCGCACGGACAGCGTCGCGGAACGCACCGGCAGCCGGAGGATCGGCGAGTTCTTCGCCCAGCAGGCCGGGCGCATCGCCTCCCCACCCGGAGGGAATCCATGAGCACCGGCACGCCTAGGCGGCGTTTCCTCTTCGCCCCCGAAACCTTCAACCTGGGTGAGACGTCTCGCGGGGTCGAGGTGGCCCGAGCACTCGCCCGGGCGGGACACGACGTACGTTTCATGGGGTACTCCCGCACCTATGCCCCCTACATCCGGGAGGCGGGTTTCGATCTCGACCTCCTCGCCCCCGAGGTGGACGATGCCCTGGCCGCCGGGTTCTTCGCCTTCGAGCAAGGGCGTTCGCTGCGTTTTCCGTTCACGACGCACACGGTGCGCACCCGGGTGCGAAACGAACTGGACCTGATCGCGCGCTGGCAACCCGACGCGGTGATCATCGGGACGACCCTCACTCTCCTGCTGTCTGCCAGGATCGCCGGGGTGCCGTTGGTGTACCTGCGTCCCTACCCCTTGAGCGCAAGCCACTTGGCTTCGGTCTCTGACCTTCCGCTGTGCGTGCACACAGGTCCCGCCTCTCGTTGCATCAACCGCCTCGCAGGATTCCTGGCCGGGAAACTCGCCAAGCATCTCCGGTGGAAACCAGCGGCTTTCCGCCGCGTTGCCCGCGAACACGGCCTCCGGCTTCCCGGGCGCACCGCAGCAATGCTCGACGCCGATCTGGCGCCGATCGTTTCCCTGTTCCCCCTGCTGGACGGGCGGCCCCTGGTGCCCGGTGAAGTGGCGGTCGGCCCCATCTACGCCCATGCCGCAGGGAACCTACCCCCGGAAGTGGAGGAACTCGCCCGGGAACACAGGCGTCCGCTCATCCACGTGGGCCTGGGTTCCTCCGCCCGCCGCGAGGTGGCGCTTCCGCTGCTCACCGCCCTCGGGGATCTCGATGTGGACGTCGTCTCCACGGCGGGCCGTTACCTAACCCCACGGGATCGTCGTGGGCTACCTGCTTCGGTTCTGGTCTTCGATTTCCTCCCCGCCCACCAACTGGGAGGACTCATCGACGCGTCGCTCATCCACGGGGGCGAGGGGACGGTGCAGACGGCCTGCGCCTCGGGCGTCCCCTTCGCAGGCATCGGCATGCAGATGGAGCAGAAACTCAACATCGAAGAATGCGTGGACTTCGGCAACGCGCTGGCCTTCACGATGCGTGACATCCGCCGGCACAGGATCCCCTTCCTGGTGGAACGGCTGCTCACCGACGCCACCCTGCGGCGACGCGCGCGAGAACTGGCCGCCCTGATGCAAGGCACCGACGGGGCACGGCGCAGCGCCGAGGTCATTCTGCGTTTCCTCGATGATCGGCAATGACTCCCGGGCACACACTCGGGGAGTGCCGCACTGAGACCCTTGGGCATCGCCACTTCGTCCCCACGAAAAGACCCCGTGGCTGATAGCTTGAAGCGGCACCCGGCGCCACCTAACCGACCCGGGAAGGCGCCTGATCCATCGATGAGAAACCAGGAGCCCCCATGCACATGACATTCCGGGAAAGCGAGCTCGACCGCATGGCCCGGTCGGGATGGATGGGGCCGGCTGTCCGGGAAATGCTCGCGCTTCGAGGGCTGCCCACCCCGGTAGAACATCTCGAAGGCATCCAGGACGATGACTGGTGGAAACGCGCCGAACGGGCGGTAGCAGCGCTCCGGGAACATTTCGCGACATTCCGGTTCGGGGAGAGGACGGAGTTCGGGTTGCTGCTGGTCCCTTCCCCGAGAAAAATTGACACCCGTTCCCATCTTCCCTCTGCGGTCCGGAAACAGCAGAGCCCCGGCCTCGGCGAGGATTTCGTGGACCCTGCGCTGGGACAAGGCGTCGATCTCACCCTCCCCATGGTCCCGTGGACCCCGTTCGTCTCGGTCATTGGTCCCCAGGGCATCTCGGCGGGAAGCCACACGGATGTCCGGGATGCTGAGCGGCGACGTTTCGAGGTTCTGGGACACGACACCCGCGACGCCATGACCCGCCAGCTGTGGGGGGCACGTCTGCTTCAATCACCGGCCGGGACGATACCCGACAGTGATTACAACGACACCTGGACGTTCACCCTTTTCCCCGCAGAACCCTTGGTGGACGGAAAGGCCGCATCAGGAACGGTTCTGAAGGGACGAGTACGTTTCCGCTTGGGAAAGAGCAACCGGGGAATCAGCAGCGCCCGAGTCGCCCCCGGCATTCCCGTGCCGTGACCTGCGGCGGGCTCGCCCCGGTACCCGGGCTGGGAAACCGCGGGCCGCCGCGCATTGGGTGGGCGTTTTCTCGGCTGATTCGAGCCGCGGATCTTCTGCTGGAACCGGCTCTATCCGGAGATCCTCTTGTTCCTCGCCCCGTATTCGCGCATGCGTTGCGGATACGGCACCACACCCGCGTCGTAGGCGGGAATGTCGTGGCGGGAGGCGAAGTCGTGGCCGAAGGCGATCGAGGGGATGGCGCGCCGGGTGGATTCCCCGTCGGCGGCCACCAGCAGGATCGACGGTTTGTTGAAGCTGGTCGGCTGCTCCAGCCAGGCCTCGACGCCCCGGCGGGTGGTCACGAAACCGTCCAGATGGTCGAGGAGCACACCGTCCACTTCCTTCTGCTCCTTGGCGACCTTTGCAGCGACCCTGCGTTTCGAGAACCAACCCACCCGAACATTATGCCGGGAGGATGGAAGACTGTCCCGCATGACGCAAGTTCATGATCTGGCCGTCCTGGGCGGCGGCCCCGCCGGTTACGCGACCGCCCTGCGGGCCGCGCAGCTCGGGCTGGACGTGGCACTGGTAGAGGAGAGGGAGCTGGGCGGCACCTGCCTGCATCGGGGGTGTGTGCCCACCAAGGCGTGGCTGCAGGCGGCCAAGACCCGCACCACCGTCGCCAAGGCCGACAGGTTGGGAATCGGCGCCATCCTCACCGGGGTGGACGCAGCCAAGGTGCGGGGTTTCGCGGATTCCCTGGTCTCGGGGCTGCACCGCGGGTTGACCGGTTTGATCCGCTCCCGCGGCATCCGGGTGGTCCCGGGACACGGCCGGCTGGTGGTCGATGCCGAAGGACCTGCCCTCGACGTCGACGGGGAGCTGCTGCGCGCCCACAACGTCGTCCTGGCAACCGGATCGGCCCCCGTGACGCTGGGTCTGCCGACCGACGGGGAACGCATCCTCACCAGCGAGCACGCGCTGCGCCTGGAGCAGCTTCCCGGGCGGGCGGTCATCCTGGGCGGCGGCGTGATCGGCGTCGAGTTCGCGTCCCTCTGGCGCGATCTGGGGGTCGACGTGGTCCTGGTGGAGGCCAGACCGCACCTGCTCCCGAACGAGGATCCGGACCTCGTCGCCGTGTTGGAACGACGCCTGAGGGCCCGGGGCGTCGACCTGCGGCTCGGGGCGAAGGCCGAGGGCATCGTCCGCGACGGCGACCAGGTGCGCTTGGAACTACCCGACGGGACCGTCACCGCGGATGTCGCGCTGATCGCGGTCGGGAGACGCCCCGTCACCGGCGGCCTGGGACTGGAGGAAGCGGGTGTCGCCCTCACCTCCACGGGACACGTGAGCGCCACCCGGGAGCTCGCCACCACCGCGGCGGGGGTGTTCGCGGTCGGGGATCTGATCGCGGGCCCGCAGCTGGCGCACCGCGGCTACGCACACGGCATCTTCTTGGCCGAACAGCTGGCCCATCTGTCGGGTGGGCGCCCCATCCGTCCCCGGCCCCCCGAGGACCGCGACATCCCGCGGATCACCTATTCGAGTCCGCAGCTCGCATCGGTGGGGCTGACCCGGGAGCAGGCAGCGGCGACCGGGGGCTGCGAGGTCTCGGATTTCGACCTGCGCGGCAACGCCCGCGCCCTGATGCTGGCCCCCGGGGACCGCGATGCGGGACTGGTGCGGGTGATCCGGCGTCCGGGCGGCGCACTCGTCGGTGTGCACCTCGTGGGAGAGGACATCGCGGAACTGATAGCGGAGGGTACCCTGATGGTGGGTTGGCAGGCCACCCCCGACGACGTGAAGGACCTGATCCACCCGCACCCGAGCCTCAGCGAGGCACTGGCTGAGGCGAACCTCACCCTCGCCGGGTCGGCCCTGCACATGCACGCCTGATTGAAGGATAGGCTTGGAACGGATAGCGACGCGCCAGACACAAAAGGAGCCATTGTTCACATGTCAACCGAAGTAACACTCCCGGCACTGGGCGAGTCGGTCACTGAAGGCACCATCTCCCGCTGGCTTAAGGCCGTCGGCGAGACCGTCGAGGTGGACGAACCCTTGTTGGAGGTCTCCACCGACAAGGTGGACACCGAGATCCCCTCCCCCGTGGCCGGTACCCTCCTGGAGATCAGGTTCAACGAGGACGACGTGGCGGAGGTCGGCGCCGTTCTGGCCGTGATCGGCGAGGCCAGTGAGGCTCCCGCCCCGCAGGCAGCACCCGCGCCCCAGCCCGTCGCCGAGGCCGCCCCCGCTCCAGCACCCGCCCCCGCTCCTGCGGCACCTCCGGCACCCGCCACGCCGCAGGCCGTTCCTGCGGGCAACGCGACCGAAGTGGTGCTCCCCGTTCTCGGTGAGTCGGTCACCGAGGGCACCGTCTCCCGCTGGCTGAAGGCCGTCGGCGAGACCGTCGAGGTGGACGAACCCCTGTTGGAGGTCTCCACCGACAAGGTGGACACCGAGATCCCCTCCCCCGTTGCGGGCACCCTCCTGGAGATCCGCGTCGCAGAGGACGAGACCGCCGCGGTCGGGGCCGTTCTGGCGCTGGTCGGCGATGCCGCCGTCGCTCCCCCGGCACCCGCTCCCGCAGCACCCCCGGCACCCGCGGTCACCGCTCCCGCAGCTGCACCGACGGCACCCGCGGCACCCCCAGCTGCTCCCCCAGCACCCGCTGCGTCGGTCATGGCGCGCCGCGCCTCTGCCGACGAAGGGGTCTACGTCACCCCCTTGGTCCGCAAGCTCGCCGCGGAGCACGGCGTCTCCTTGAGTTCCGTTCAGGGCACCGGTGTCGGCGGCCGCATCCGCAAACAGGACATCCTCGATGCCGCGGAGGCCGCCAAGAAGGCCGCTTCCGCACCCGCCCCCACCGCCGCCGCGGTGGCGAGCGCGCCCGCCACCGCGGCCCCCCAGGTTGCCGCCGTCTCGGAGGAAGCAGCGAAACTGCGTGGCACCACGGAGAAACTGTCACGGATGCGCAAGGTGATCGCCGAGAGGATGACGGAATCGCTTCGGGTGGCCTCGCAGCTCACCGCCACCGTCGAGGTGGACGTGACCGCCATCTCGAAACTACGCAGAGCGGCGAAGGATGAGTTCAAGAAGCGCGAGGGCGCATCCCTGTCCTACCTGCCGTTCATCACGAAGGCCACCATCGAGGCCCTGAAGGCGATGCCCGCGCTCAACGCGTCGGCCGACTTCGAAGCGGGTACCGTGACCTACGCGTCGCAGGAGAACATCGGCATCGCAGTCGACACCGATCGCGGTCTGATGGTTCCCGTGATCCAGGACGCCGGGGACCTGAACCTGGCCGGGCTGGCCAAGCGCATCGGCGACCTCGCGGCCCGCACCCGCGCAGGGAAGGTCGGCCCCGACGAGCTGAGTGGCGGCACCTTCACCATCACCAACTACGGCTCGGCGGGAACCCTGTTCGACACCCCGATCATCAACCTGCCGCAGGTCGCGATCCTCGGCACCGGCGCGCTGGTGAAGCGGCCCGTGGTGGTCACCGACGCCCTGGGCGGTGACACCATCGCCATCCGGGACATGATGTACCTGTCGCTCACCTACGACCACCGCCTCATCGACGGCGCCAAGGCCGCCCGCTTCCTCAGCCTGATCAAGGCCCGCCTGGAAGCCGGTGACTTCGCCGGCGACCTGGGGCTCTGATCCCACGAGTTGATTGGCCCGGGCCGCGACGAAGAAGCGGCCCGGGCCAATACTTCTTGAGCCGGACCGCAACGAAGGAGCAGTCCGAGTTGAAACCACCCGGTAGCCGAACGGCAAACCCGACCACAAAACCCCAGACAAGGTCACCATGGTTTCGACACGCCCCACCCGCTGACGCTCTCGCAGGCCGGCTCAACCAACTTGAGGCGAGATGATTTCGACACGACCAGCTCACAGAGCGGACAGGCCGGTTCAACCAACCATCCCCGAAGGCGCTCGATGAAAGGTGCCCGGCGGAAACCGCCGGGCACCTTTCAATCCCTGCCGGATCAGATCAGGCCGAGTTCCTTGACCGCCTTGCGCTCGTCGAGCAGTTCGGCGACGGAGGCGTCGATCTTGGTGCGGGAGAACGGGTCGATCTCGAGACCCTGAACGATCTCGTACTTGCCGTTCTTGACCACGCACGGGAAGGAGGAGATGACGCCCTCGGCGACCCCGTAGGAGCCGTCGGAGGGAATCGCCATGGAAACCCAGTCGCCGTCGGGGGTGCCGAGCACCCAGTCACGCATGTGCTCGACGGTGGCGTTCGCCGCGGAGGCAGCGGACGACAGGCCACGGGCCTCGATGATGGCTGCGCCGCGCTTGGCGACCGTCGGGATGAAGGTGGACTCGATCCAGGCCTCGTCGTTCACCAGTCCGGCGGCGTTCTTCCCGCCCACCTCGGCGTGGAAGATGTCGGGGTACTGGGTGGAGGAGTGGTTGCCCCAGATGGTCATCTTCTTGATCTCCTCGACGGGGCAGCCGAGTTTCTGGGCGAGCTGGGACTTCGCGCGGTTGTGGTCCAGGCGGGTGAGGGCGTTGAAACGCTCCTTCGGGATGTCGGGGGCGTTGCTGGATGCGATCAGCGCGTTGGTGTTGGCGGGGTTGCCGGTCACCAGCACACGGACGTCATCCGCGGCCACCTCGTTCAGGGCCTTGCCCTGGGCGGTGAAGATGGCGCCGTTGGCGCTCAGCAGGTCGCCGCGTTCCATGCCGGCTTTGCGGGGCATGGCGCCGACCAGCATCGCCAGGTTGACGCCGTCGAAGACCTTCTTCGGGTCATCGCCGATGACGACGTTCTTCAGGTTCGGGAAGGCGCAGTCGTCGAGTTCCATGACGACACCCTCCAGGGCCTTCAGGGCCGGGGTGATCTCCAGCAGACGCAGCTCGATGGGCCGATCGCCCAGCAGGGAACCGCTGGCTATCCGGAACAGCAGGCTGTAGCAGATCTGGCCGGCTGCGCCGGTCACTGCGATCTTGACGGGAGCCTCAGTGCTCATCGTGCGGACCTTTCTTTCGACGGTGATGTCCACCTCCGAGCCTATCGCCCACCGCCGCATTTCATGTGCCGGGGGGAACCACCAGCGCCAGCACACCGATCGCGGTACCCAAGCTGAAGAGGATGGTGATGTCCATCCAGCGGCGCCGGACCACCAGCAGACCCGAGACGCGGCGCGGCAGGAGCATCCGGGCGACCCCCGCGAGCAGGGTAGCCGCGGCCATCACCACCGCCCCGTAACGCCAGTTCCCGAAACCCGCGATCAACACGCCGATTGCGAACACGCCAAGCACGGCCGCCAGCGGCCACGGGTTCGTCGGGAGCCGGTTAACCGTTGGGGTTTGCATGAAGCACCTCGGCACGGTCGACGACATTGCTGAGCAGCATGGCGCGGGTCATGGGACCCACCCCGCCGGGATTCGGGGTGACCCAGGCCGCCTTGTCCCACACGTCCGGGGCCAGGTCCCCGGTGGTCCTGCCCTCGACCCGGCTGACGCCGACATCGATGCACACCGCACCCTGACGGATCATGTCGGCGGTGATCATGCCCGGCACCCCCGCGGCCGCCACCACGATGTCGGCCCGCCGGGTGTGTCCGGCCAGGTTGCGGGTGCCGGTGTGGCACAGGGTCACCGTGGCGTTCTCGCTGCGGCGGGTCAGGATCAGCCCGAGGGGACGCCCCACCGTGATGCCGCGACCCACCACGCACACATCCGCCCCCCGCCACTCGATACCGTGGCGGCGCACCAGTTCCACGATGCCGCGGGGGGTGCAGGGCAGGGGGGCGGGTTCATTCAGCACGAGCCGCCCCAGGTTGATCGGGTGCAGACCGTCGGCGTCCTTGTCCGGGTCGATCAGCCCCAGCGCCCGGTTCTCGTCGAGATGCCCCGGCAGGGGAAGCTGCACGATGTACCCGGTGCAGGCAGGGTCGGCGTTCAGCGCCGCGACGGCCTCCTCCAGCTGAGCGGCGGTGGCATCGGCGGGCAGCTCCACCCGGATGGATGCGATGCCCACCTGCTCGCAGTCGCGGTGTTTCATGCGCACGTAGTTCTGGCTGGCCGGGTCGTCGCCGACAAGCACCGTCGCCAGCCCGGGCACCACCCCCAGGGCACGGAGCCGGCCCACCCTCTGCTTCAGTTCCGTTTTGATGGCGGCGGCCGTGGCCCTGCCGTCAAGGATTCCCGCAGTCATCTTCCCTGCCTCAGTGGAAGAAGTGACGGGTGCCGGTGAAGTACAGCGTGACGCCGTGTTCGGCGCACAGGTCGATGGTTTCCTGGTCGCGCAGGGAACCGCCCGGCTGGACGATGGCCCGGACGCCACCGTCGATCAGGATCCGCGGCCCGTCGGCGAAGGGGAAGAAAGCATCGGATGCGGCCACCGACCCGGCTGCCCGTTCCCCCGCGCGTTCAACCGCCAGGCGGCACGAGTCGACGCGGTTCACCTGGCCCATGCCAACGCCGACGGAGGCGCCGTCGTGGGCCAGGAGAATGGCGTTGGACTTCACGGCGCGGCAGGCCCGCCACGCGAAGACCAGATCGGCCAGGGTCGCATCGTCTGCCGCCTCGCCCGCCTTGAGTTCCCAGTTGGCGGGGTCGTCGCCGGGAGCGTCGATGCGGTCGGGTCGCTGGAGCAGGGCTCCCCCGGAGATGGGGTGGAGGACGCGTTCCCGGTGCGTGTAGGGGACGGCCCTCAGCAGTCGCAGGTTCTTCTTCGCGGTGAGGAGCGCCAGGGCCTCCGGGTCGAAGCCGGGGGCGATCACGACCTCGGTGAAGATGTCCTTGATCTGTTCGGCCAGTTCGGCGGTGACGGGGCGGTTGGCGGCGATCACCCCTCCGAAGGCGGAGACCGGATCGCAGGCGTGGGCCCTGCGGTGGGCCTCCGCAATGCCGGTGCCCACCGCGATCCCGCACGGGTTGGCGTGTTTGATGATCGCGACGCACGGCTCGGTGAAGTCGCTCGCGGCGCGGTAGGCGGCCTCGCCGTCGGTGTAGTTGTTGTAGCTCATGGGTTTGCCGTGCAGCAGCTCGGCCTGGGCGATTCCCTCCGGTCCGGGCGGATAGGTGTAGAGGGCCGCTGCCTGGTGGGAGTTCTCGCCGTAGCGCAGGTCCTGTTTCTTCACCCAGGCCGCTCCCAGCCATGCCGGGAACCCGTCCCCGGCCGGGGTGGCCACGGTGGCCCCCATCCAGGATGCGACGGCGATGTCGTAGGAGGCGGTGTGGCGGAAGGCCTCGGTGGCGAGGTCGCGGCGCTGCTGGAGGGTGAATCCCCCCTCGGCGAGGGCAGCCAGGACGGCGGGGTACTGCGATGTGGAGGTGACCACCGCGACGCTCGGGTGGTTCTTCGCGGCGGCGCGCACCATCGAGGGCCCGCCGATGTCGATCTGTTCGACGCATTCGTCGGTCCCGGCACCGGAGGCGACGGTGGCCTCGAACGGGTAGAGGTTCACCACCACCAGGTCGAAGGGGGCGACGCCGAGTTCCTCGATCTGGGAGACGTGGGCGGGCAGGCGGCGGTCGGCGAGGATACCGGCGTGGATGCGCGGATGGAGTGTCTTGACGCGGCCGTCGAGGCATTCGGGGAATCCCGTCAGCTGCTCAACGGGGGTCACGGGAATCCCCGCCGCGGCGATCCGGGTCGCGGTGGATCCCGTGGACACCAGTTCCACCCCGGCGGTGTGGAGGGCGGTGGCCAGTTCCTCGAGGCCCTCCTTGTCGTAGACGCTGAGCAGCGCGCGGCGCAGCTGAATCCGGTCGGTCATTTCTCTCCTTCGTTCCAGGCACGCACGGTCTCCACCAGCAGGCGGCGTTCCACCACCTTGATGCGTTCGTGAAGGGTTTCGACGGTGTCGTCGGGCAACACCTCGACAGCCCCCTGGGCCAGGATCCTACCGGTGTCCACCCCGGAGTCGACGAGGAAGACCGTGGCGCCGGAGACCTTCACCCCGTGGTTCAGGGCGTCCCTCGGCCCGTGCATCCCGGGGAAACTGGGCAGCAGCGCGGGATGGGTGTTGATGGTGCGTCCCCCGAAACGGGCGAGGAAGCTGGACCCCAGCAGCTTCATGAACCCCGCCGAGGCCACCAGGTCCGGTTCGAAGCCGGCGACGATCCCGGTCAGTTCGGCGTCCCAAACGTCGCGGTCCGATCCCTTTGCGTAAGGATGGGCGACGGCGGGCACCCCCGCGGCACGGGCCCGCTCCAGGGCGTGGGCGGCGGGCTGGTCGGAGACCACCGCCACGACCCGGGCATCCACCTCCCCCGCCGAAACGGCGTCGAGAAGAGCCTGCAGCAGGGTCCCCGACCCGGAAACCAGCACCACCACGCGAGTCGTCACCGCACAACCGTATCGCCGGTTGCCCTCTCCCGCCCGAGAGACCCGGCCTCCGGGGGCAGCAGCGTCCGTGGGCCGAGGAACGAGAACCTCCCGCGACCCGGGGAAACGACAGCATGGCCTCAAAACCCACTTGGCGACACTCCCCCTCGCAAGTTCTGTCGTTCGCCGGAGCGCTAGCGTCGAGACATGCCGCATCCCCATTCGCACCGGACAGGGCATCCGCACGGGAAACCCTTCGGCGCCCGCCCGAACCTGGACTTCGACAGGGCCCCGTTCATCGTGATCTGGGAAACCACCCAGGCCTGCGACCTGGCCTGCCGCCACTGCCGCGCCTCCGCGCAACCATTGCGCAACCCGAACGAACTGACCACGGCGGAGGGGATGAAACTCCTCGACGACGTGCGGAAGTTCGGGCGCGTGGTGTTCGTCTTCTCCGGCGGGGACGCTTTCAAACGCCCGGACATCATCGACCTGGTGCGGCATGGCGCCGAAATCGGGCTGCGCATGGCCATCACCCCCGCCACCACGTCGCTCGCCTCGCGCGAGCAGCTCCAGGCGCTCAAGGACGCGGGCCTGAGCCGGTTGGCGGTCAGCCTCGACGGCTCGAACGCGACCATCCACGACGAGTTCCGCCGCGTGAAGGGCAGTTTCGCGCACGGCCTGCGCATCCTCCGCGAGGCCCAGGAGATCGGCCTGACCACCCAGGTGAACACGGTGGTCCGCAAGGCCAACCTCGACGACATGGAGGCCATGTGCCGGCTCATGACGGAGCTGGGAATCGTCTTCTGGGAGGTTTTCTTCCTGGTCCCGATGGGACGGGCCAGGAAGGAGGACGTGGCCTCGGCCGAGGGATTCGAGGCCGTTTTCAACCAGCTCTACGACCTGTCCAAGACCGCTTCCTTCGACATCAAGGCGACCGCCGCGCCCCAGTACTCGCGGGTCGTCATGCAGCGCAAACGAGCCGAGGCCCGGGCCGGAGCGGACACCGACCTGGACGTGCTGACCTCTGGGATGCACTACTCGCAGCAGGACGGCATCGGCCGCGCCCGCAACGTCAACGACGGCGACGGCTTCATGTTCATCTCCCACGTCGGAGACATCTACCCGTCGGGTTTCCTGCCCATCAAGGCCGGCAACATCCGAACCGACGACATCGAGGAGGTCTACCGTTACTCCCCGCTGTTCACGATGCTGCGTGACCGCAGCCAGCTCAAGGGCAAGTGCGGCATCTGCTCATACCGTTCCTTCTGCGGCGGTTCACGGGCCCGCGCCTACGCGATGACGGGCGATTACCTGGCGGAGGAACCCTTCTGCGCCCACGAACCGCACCGCTTGCAGAAGCCGCTGCCATCCCACAAAAGCGCCGGTTGACGCTTCTCCCGGACAGGATGTCCCGGGCAGGGTGCGGGGCATCCGCCGCCGGTGGGGATGCAGGGCTGCCGCAGCCGATCAGTTCTTCCCCGGCGCCCCAGAACCGCTGCCGCGCCGCTGCCTGGTGGTCTTCTCCCCGGCCTCGGGGTCGGCCCTCCGCCACGTCGGCCACTCCCGCCTGGCGAGTCCCACCGCGAGGCCCGTCACCAATCCGGCCAGCCCGAGGATGCAGGGTGCGGTGATCACCAGGCTGCCGAGCCCGACCCCCAAGTGGGAGAGGCGCTGCGTCCCCAGACCGCCCGATGAGAACCAGGCCAGCAGGAACAGCAGGACCCCCGCGGCGATCCCGGCCAGGCCTCCGGCGAGCGCGGTCTCGTAGAACCGCTCGGAGGACCGGTTCAGTGTGACGATGAGCCCCGCCAACGCCCCCGCCACCGCTCCACCAAGCAGCCACAACCAGGCCAGGTCCGGAACCGGGCCCGGTTCGGGAACCGCACCCAGCACGGGTATGGACGGCAGGAATCCGAGACTCGTCCCGTTCATGTTGAGCAACGTCCCCTCCCCTAGGGTGACCCCCGCCCCCAGCGCCCATGCCATGGCCCAGATGACCAGGTTCGGGAGCCAGACCAGTTGCATGACGATCAGCAGGATCCCCGCAGTGAAGTCACCACCGAGCCCGTCGGAGATGCCGGCTATGCGGTCGCGTCCCAGGACCAGCACGACCGCGAGCAGCGCGGCCCCGGTTCCCACGCCGGTGAGGGCGGCCACCCCGACCGCCCGGGGCAGCGAACGCAGCCCCGCGGGCCACTGCTCACCGGGGTCGTAGCCGACGGCGCGCGCGGCACCCCAGAATCCGGAGAGCCCCCCGAGCAGGAGGCTTCCCAGCAGGGCCCGGATCACCGAGGTCTCCGGGACGATGAATGCGATCAGGGTTATGGAGACGACATAGGTGCCCGCGTAGGTGCCCCCGGTCTTCAGCACCAGCATCCGCAGATCGGCGGTCTCGTCGAGGGCGGAACGGGCCGCCAACCCGGCGACGGGAATCCCGAGCAGTATCAGGACCATGCTCAGGCCGAGCGGCGCGATGCTGACGAGCTGCCCGCCGATCACGGTCACCGAGCCGTTGGCGAGCAGCAACACGCGGGATGCCAGCCCGAGCGCATCGGACAGTTGCGAGTTCGGGGAGGTCAGCCACCCCAACGCCGCAGGACCCGCCATCAGGAGCCACCCCCCGGCCACCACCGCGAGCGCCCCCAGCGGGGCCAATGTGAACCACGGGATGGTCATTTGGGGCCTCGCTACCCGGGCGGCCTCAGCCACATCCACGGCTATCATCCGATGTCGGGAACCGCGTTCCGCCACACCAGCCTCCTTCCTCGATCCAACAGATCACCGAAGTCATGGGTAACCTGTACCAGTGAGATGCCGCCCGGAGGGCGGTTCGTCGTCCGCGTGGAGGTGAACATGACTGACTCCGGCAAGCAGCGTCCCCGCAGGGCCTTCTCGGCGGACGACTCCCAGCCGGACGGCGTCGACGATACACGCAGCGGGCACGCAGGCAGGGCCCGACGCGGCGCCACCGACGACATCGACTCGCCGTTCACCCGTCCCCCCTCATCATTCCAGGAAACCGTCGTACCGGCCCCGGTCCTGCCCGGTACGGAACGACGAGCCATGCCGGGTTCCGGAGCCGGCAGGAGAGCCAGGAGATGGGATGGGCTCAACGACGAGACCACCCCGGCGGATCATGACTCCGGATCCGAAACCGCCGTTCACGCCGCGATTTCCCCCTCCTCACCACCGAGAGTGGGTCCCCAGCGCCAAGCCCAGCAGCCGGTCTCGTCCTGGGGTGGCTGGCCCGAGCAGCAACCCTCCCAGCCGGCCGTGGAACCCCGCCAGCCCCGCGCCGCGGCGCATCGCTCCCCCGCCAGGGCCGCCGAGCCCGAACCGGAACCGGACAATTCCGGGCGGGAAGAGGGTTTCCGCCGGGATTATCCTGAGAAACCTGCGGCCCCCACGGGGTGGATCTCGCATCACAGGCGGATGCTGACCACGTGGGTGGTGGCGGCCATCGCGGCGGCGGTCCTGATAGCAGGTGGGGTTTTCGTGTTCTCCCGATTCGCCGGCACGGCTCCCGCGGGCAGCGCCAATCCGAGCACGTCGGGGGTCAACAGCGAACCGGTCAATCTCGCGGACACCTCGCTCCTCGACACGTCTGATGCGTCCCTCATCGAACCGGCCGCCAGTTGGAGCATCACCCAGACCATCAAGGAAAAGGGCAAGGATACGCTCCTCAAGGTGAACTGCCTGGATTCCGATCCGGCGGAGATAAACACGACGGCCACCCTTCAACGCGCCATCGGGACGCAACAAGAGGACAAACTGGCCCTCATACACCAGATCGACGCGTACGCCAACGAGGAAACCGCCAAGAAGATCTACGAGCAGCGTGCCACGTCCTTGGCGTCCTGCTCCGCGACACCTGCCCTGATCACGGGCTCTTCCGCCGTGACAGGGCTCGGCGATGAGGTGCTGCAGATGAGCGTCGTCCAGGAGGGCATCTCCCAGTACCACACGATTCTCCTGGTGCGCACCGGAAAGGTGATCAGCCTGCTCGACGTGGCACGCAACAACAGCGCCATCGACCCGCAGGGCGCGGTGAGCGCCCTGCAGCGCCCCCTGACCGCCACCTGCGAAACCGCCGCCGGCACCTGCCCCAGCACTCCCGCGGTCGCCCCGGCCGCCCCTCCCGCAGCGAACCCACAGGGCTGGCTGATCCCGAACGACATCCCGATCATCGCCCCGGGACACCTGGCCTGGCTCGGAGGCACCCTGAAGGGGGTGGAGTCCTCCGGGATGGGCTGTGAAGGCGTGAACCTCACCAGCGAACAGGGACCCACCGACCGCAAGCAACGCTCCTACACTGTCGGTTCCTCCGACGATGCCTTCAAGGTTTTCGGAATCACCCAGTACCGCTTCGCCTTCGCCGACGAAACCACCGCCACCACCTTCGGGGATCTGCTCTCGGAGAATCTGGCGTCCTGCGGCAAGAGGGTCGCGGCGGCCAAGGTCACGGAACTGAGCCCCGTGTCCACCGACGGCAGCGACGGCCCAGCCGTGACGGCACGGCTTTTCGACGTGAAACAGCAGGTCTCCGACGACGGCACCCAGCGGCCGCACCAGGTGATAGTCGCCAGGTCCGGGACGACCGTCAGTTATCTGCTGTTCACCGGTGTCGGGGAAAGCAAGTTCACCGAGGACCAGCTCAAGACCCTGGCCGTCAGGGTCGGCCAGCGCACCGCCCAGGGATAAGGCCCCGGCGCGGAAGTCGCACGCCCGGCCGCGCCGCGCCGGATCATGCGCGTGCAGAGGAAATCCGGCCCGCGTACACAATCGGGATGGCCGGGGTTTGCACTGATCCGAGCACCCGGGCGGGTCAGGAATTAACCGGACTGAATCCCTGATTTTGAGAGCATGCTGAGAATTGCTAAGGTTTCCGTCGGATGACAATCAAGATGCGGAGAACAGCCTTGAACCATACGGAGAAGGCCAGTGCCCCGAAACGGGCCATGGTCGAGGTCGATTGTTCCGACCTCCCTGACGAGGAGTCCGATCTGAACGAAGTCGTGGAGGCCTCCACGACTCCCCCCACGAGGCGCCGCCGACGCCTTGGACGTGTCTCGATCGCATCCGGCCTGGCCGGGTTGCTGGCGGTCGGTACCCTGTTCAGCTGGGCCTGGTATTCCCGGACCTCCGGGAACGAGGCCGTCTCCGATCAGGTGGCCAGCGACGCCGCCGTCCCGGAGGCCGCCGCTGAAGCGGTGGAGCAGGGTTTCGGCCACTCGAGGGATTCCTCCCGCTCCGGGGTTCGCGGCAACCTGGACTCCGCCGTGGCCGATGAGAACGCCAAGGAACACGACGCCTCCCTCAAATCCTCCCGGGACAGCGCCCTGGAGAACAGCGCGAACGAAACCGCCGCTGAACGCGAGCAGCTGATGGAGGCCGACCTCAAACTCGTTGCCGCGCAGGCTGAGAAGCTCGAAGCCGAGAAGAAGAAGGCCGAGGAGCGCCTAAACGCCGCACGCGAGGCGCTCAAAAAGGCCGGTGTCGACACCTCCCAGATCTCCACCGATGACATGGCCGCCGCTGCCGCCGGGGGCGGTTCCATGCCCGTCAAGGAGAACTACACCATCGGCGCCAGCTTCGGCCAGACCGGTTCTTGGTCCCGCTACCACACGGGGCAGGATTTCCCGGCCCCCGTGGGCACCCCCATCTACGCCGCCGCGTCCGGCATCGTGCTGAGCCCCACCGCCGCATCCTGGGCCGGCAACAACGTGGTGATCATGCACATGAACGGCGGCACCACCCTGTACGCACACCAGTCCCAGGTCGTGGTGAAACCCGGACAGGCCGTCAAGGCCGGCGACCTGATCGGCTACGTCGGTGTCACGGGACGTTCCTTCGGGGCGCATCTGCACTTCGAGTACTATCCCGCAGGTACCACCCCCGGTGACGTCTACAAGGCCACCGACCCGATGGTATTCCTGCGCAGCCAGGGCGTCACCATTCGGTAACGGTTTTCAGCATTTTCACGTGCCAGGTCGAGGCCCCGCTCACCACGCGGGGCCTCGATTCCGTTGCCTACAGCTTCTCCATCGGGGCATGGCTGATGGCGAGGCGTTTCTTCCCCGCCGATCCGAAATCCACGTCCACCTGCTGCTTCGGACCGGTGCCGTGAACGGCCAGCACCGTTCCGAGCCCGAAGGCCGTGTGGGCCACGCGATCCCCGACCGCAAGGTCGCTGACCGTCGGGCGTTTCCCGCTGCCCCGCCCGAGACTCAGCGCGTCCCTGGTGCGTGACCTGCGCTCCGCGTTGCCGGCCGCCCACGTGATGGGGGCCTCACCGAGACGGCGCCAGTCCATCAGTCCTTCCGGGATCTCCTCCAGGAAACGGGAGGCCGGGTTGTGATTCGGCTGTCCGAAGGTGACCCGCACCGTGGCACGAGAGAGGTGCAGCAGCTTGCGGGCCCGCGTGATGCCGACGTAGGCCAGCCTGCGTTCCTCCTCCAGTTCGTCCTGCGACTCCATGGCGCGCAGGTGGGGGAACACCCCCTCCTCCATGCCGGTGAGGAACACGGTGTCGAACTCCAGGCCCTTCGCGGTGTGCAGGGTCATGAGGGTCACCACGCCCTGCCCCTGTTCCCCGTCCGGCACCTGGTCGGAGTCCGCCACCAGGGCGATCCGCTCCAGGAAGGCGGGCAGCGAGGCATCGGGTTCGGGCATTCCCGCCGCCAGCCCGGATTCGTTCTCCTCGTCGAGGTCGACGGCGTTCGCGGCCGCGACGAACTCCGCCGCAACGTTGACCAGCTCCTCCAGGTTCTCCAGGCGCGTCTCGTCCTGGGGGTCGGTGGAGTTCTGCAACTCCGCGAGGTACCCGGAGTCGGTGAGCACCGAGGTGAGGATCTCGTCAGCGGGATCGCCCTGGGCCATTTTCACGCGGTGCCGCTCGATCAGGTCCACAAAACCGCGGATCTGCTTCGCCGACCGGGCCGCCAGGCCCGGTGCCTCCTCGCTGCGCGAGAGAGCCTCGAAGAAACAGATGCGTTCCGCACCTGCCAGCGAGGAGACCGCCGCCACGGCCCGGTCACCGATGCCGCGTTTGGGAACGTTGAGGATCCGCCGCACCGATACGTCGTCGGCGGGATTGGCGATGGCCCGCAGGTAGGCGATAGCGTCGCGGATCTCCCTGCGCTCGTAGAACCGCACCCCGCCGACCACCCGGTAGGGCATCCCGACGCGGATGAACACCTCCTCGAGCGCCCGGGACTGGGCGTTGGTCCGGTAGAACACCGCGACGTCGCCGTAGCGGGCACGGCCGTCGTCGACGAGCCGGTCGATCTCCCCCGCCACGAACTGCGCCTCGTCGTGTTCGGTGTCGGCAACCCAGCCGACGATCGGGGCGCCATCCCCCAGGTCGCTCCACAACGCCTTGTCGCGGCGTCCCCGGTTCCTGGCGATCACCGCGTTAGCGGCCTGGAGCACGGTGTTGGTGGAGCGGTAGTTCTGGTCCAGCACGATCGTCCTGGCGCCCGGGAAGTCGTTCTCGAAATCGAGAATGTTGCGGATCGTCGCCCCCCGGAAGGCGTAGATGGACTGGTCCGAGTCGCCCACCACCATCAGTTCGGCCGGTTCCACCGTCGGCGCCCCCGTGGCCGATGGGGTGGCCTGTCCGCAGAGTTCGCGGATCAACGCGTACTGGGCGTGGTTGGTGTCCTGGTACTCGTCCACCAGCACGTGACGGAACCTGCGGCGGTACTTCTCGCGGATCTCGGGGAACGCCTGGAACAGGTTCACGGTGGTCATGATCAGGTCGTCGAAGTCCAGGGCGTTGGCGGCCCGCAGCCGCGCCTGGTAGTCCTCGTAAACCTCGGCGTTGGCCTTCTTCACCGGGCCGGAGGCCTGCTCCTTCGCGGTCTCGAAGTCCACCAGGTCGTTCTTCCAGCCGCTGATGGCGTTCATAACCGCGCGCACCGGGAATCGTTTCGGGTCGAGTTCCTGGTCCCGCATCACCAGCGAGACCAGACGTTTCGCATCGGTGTCGTCGTAGATGGAGAAGGACCTGGCGATGCCGAACCGGTCGATCTCGGAACGCAGGATGCGCACGCAGGCCGAGTGGAAGGTGGAGACCCACATCATCCTCGCCTGGTTACCGACCAGCCCGGCCACCCGATCCCGCATCTCGGCGGCGGCCTTGTTGGTGAAGGTGATGGCCAGCACGGCACCGGGATGCACCCCCCGGATCCCCACCAGGTGGGCGATGCGCCGGGTCAGCACCCTCGTCTTGCCGGAACCGGCACCCGCCACCACCAGCACGGGGGAACCGGCGTGAACCACGGCCTCCCGTTGCGGTTCGTTCAGGTCCGCCAGCAGTTCCCTCTCGTCGACGGCCCGTGCAGCACCCCGCGGAGAGGGTTTGGGGGTTGCCGTCTCGTCGGGCGCGAAAACGGCGGCAAGATCGGGGAAGAGGGAATCAGACATCGTGCCATCACCGTAATAGGCTTGGCCGTCATGAGGCGAGTCCTGAGGTTCCTCCGTGTCGTGATTCCCCGGATCAGCGTCGGCCTGCTACTGGCGCAACTCGCCTTCATGATCGGGGTCACCGGCTGGGAGTCGCTGCGGAAGAAGCACCGGAAACTGCGGCGTTTCCCCTACTCCCCCGCCAAACCGGTGGCCGTCGGCCAGGATGAGGTCACCGTCTACACCTTCGGCGAGGAGCTCTACCGTGACATGCTCGCCGCCATCGACGGCGCCCGGAAGGTGGTGAACTTCGAGACCTACATCTGGAAATCCGACGAGGTGGGGGAGGCCTTCAAGGAGGCTCTGGGCCGGGCGGCCGCCCGCGGGGTCGAGGTGAACGTCATCTGGGACAATTTCGCCAACCTCGTGGTGCCACGCCGGTTCTTCACCATGCCGGAGGGCGTGCTCGCGCTCCGGCACCCGGCCCTCCCGAAACCCTGGTCACCGAGATCCTGGGGACGCGACCACCGGAAACTCCTGATCGTCGACCACGAGAAAGGATTCATCGGCGGCTACAACATCGGCAAACTGTACGCGCAGCAGTGGCGCGACACCCACGCCCGCGTGATCGGGCCGGGGGCGGCGGAACTGGAGAACGCCTTCGTCGATTTCTGGAACCAGAACGCCGACAAGCAGGGACTGCCCAGGCTCTCCAACGATCAGCAGCGGCGCTGGAACTCCCCGCTGAAGGTGCACCGGAACGTGCCCCGGATTCAGGTCTACCCGATCCGCAACATGTACCTCGAGGCCATCGACCGCGCCACCGAGCGCATCTGGCTGACCCACGCCTACCTCATCCCCGACGACGACCTGGTGGCAGCGCTCCGGGACGCCGTGAAACGCGGGGTGGACGTCCGGATCATCGTTCCCGACCGTTCCAATCACGCCGTGGCGGACTGGTTGTCACGGGGTTTCTACACCGATCTGTTGAACTCCGGCATCCGTCTGTTCCTCTACCAGGGGGCGATGGTGCACTCGAAGACCGCGGTGATCGACGGCACCTGGTCCACCATCGGAACCGCGAACCTGGATCGCCTCAGCCTGTGGGGCAACTACGAGGCGAACCTCGAGATCACCGACCGCGACGTGGCCTCCCACATGGAACACGTCTTCTCTGTTGACGAGGGCAACACCGTGGAACTGACCGCCGAGGCCTGGCTCCGCCGGCCCTGGTGGAAGAAGTTCGCCGAGTCCCTGCTCAGCCCCTGGCGGCCCTTGTTCTGACCGACACGGGGATGAACCGGGGGTTCACCTGATGGTGTTCGACCCCTCCGAGGGGCATGCTTGATACATGTTCACCCTCATCGCATACATCATCATCGGCTTGATCGGCGGCAGCATCGCCAAGGCGATCATGCCCGGGGAGGAAGGCGGCGGCTGGGTCGCCACCGCCGCCCTCGGTGCCTTCGGTGCCCTGCTCGCCGGTTGGCTCGGCCAGCTGATCTTCGATTCCTCCTACCACGGGATCTTCTCCATCCGCGGTCTGATCTTCTCCGTGGTCGGCGCCGTCATCATCCTGACGGTCCAGGGCTGGCTCAAGAAACGCAAGGCCTGAACCCTGGGTCCCGCGGCTCGCCTGCCACCCCCTCCGGGGTGATGGCGAGCCGCGTCCCACGGGTGACGGGTTACCGGTTCATACCAGATGCCGGTCCGTGGCCCACTTGGTGAGTTGGTGCCGGTTGCTCAGCTGGAGCTTCCGCAGCACCGACGAGACGTGGGTTTCCACGGTCTTTATGGAGATGAAAAGTTCCCGCGCCACCTCACGGTACGAGTAACCGCGGGCGATCAGTTTCAGCACCTCGCGTTCCCGGGAACTGAGCCGGTCCAGTTCCTCGTCGATACTTGAGATGTCGACGGCACCGGAGAAGGCATCGAGTACGAAACCGGCCAGTCGCGGCGAGAACACCGCATCCCCGGAGGCCACCCGCTGGATGCCTTCGACGAGTTCCTCCGACGAGATCGACTTCGTCACGTACCCCCGGGCGCCGGCCCGGATCACGCCGATCACGTCCTCCGCGGCGTCGGAGACCGACAACGCCAGGAACTTCACGTCGGGGGCCTTCGCGGCCACCTGTTTGATCACCTCGGCCCCGCCGCCGCCAGGCAGGTGAACATCGAGCAGCACCACATCAGGTTTCGTCTCCAGAATCGTGGCCACCGACGACGCCACGTCGTGGCCCTCCCCCACCACCTGGCACAGCTTCCCGATCTCGTGTCGCACCCCGGCGCGAAACATGGCGTGATCATCCACGAGCACCACACGCAGTTCTTCCAGTGGTTTGTCCTGCTCCTGACTCATCGACTCAGCTCCAACCTGACCTCGGTACCTTCGCCCGGGGCCGTGCGGATCCGGGCTGTCCCTCCATAGCGCTCCATCCGCGCCTTGATCGATTCTTTCACGCCCCTTCGGTCAGGGCGGATCTCGGCTTCGTCGAACCCGCAGCCACGGTCCCGAACGAACACCTCGACCTGTTCGGGTTCAACCTCGGCGAACACGTCGACCCGGGAGGCACCGGAGTGCTTTGCGGCGTTCGTGACGGCCTCACCCGCCGCCTGCACCAACGCCGTGGACGCCTCGTCGAGGTCCATGTCGCTCACACAGATCACCTCGACCGCGATCGGGAACCGCTCCTCGACGTCGATCCGCATCTGTTCCAGGGCACCCTTGAGGGTCTGGGCCCGCGTTTCCTCCCCGTAGAGCCAGGTGCGCAGCTCCCGTTCCTGGCGGCGCGCCAACGAGGCCACCAGGACGGGGTCGTCGGCCTGGCGCTGGATCAGGGCCAGGGTCTGCAGCACGGAGTCGTGCAGGTGGGCGGCCATGTCGGCCCGCGCCTCAGCACGCAGCCGTTCCCGGTCGGCGGTCCTGACCCGCGACCAGAGACGGAGCAGCCAGGGAGCCATGACTACGGCCACCCCCGCGAGAAGCGCGACGGCCGCCGCGACCACCGTCTGGAGCCCCTTCCAGCCGAACTGGGAGGCGAGCAGCCAGCTGGTGCCGAAACCCACCAGGATCAATCCGCCGACGAGCCGCGCAACACTGGCGATCGTCCTGGCACGCGATCCGGGCCGCTTCCCCGGGGAGCGTGTCCTCAAACCGCCCCCGTCGGCCTGGAACCAGATCAGGACCACACCGACACCCGCCAGCAGAAG
This sequence comes from Arachnia propionica, assembly GCF_900637725.1. Lineage (GTDB taxonomy): Bacteria > Actinomycetota > Actinomycetes > Propionibacteriales > Propionibacteriaceae > Arachnia > Arachnia propionica. The sequence continues at coordinate 2,300,146 of NZ_LR134406.1, forward strand.
CGGCCAGAACAGGGACATCCCCCGGCCTGCATCGGTGTCGTCGCCGGGGATCATCCCCCACAGCACCCCGGCTATCAACGCCCCCGCGGAGAACAGCATTCCCGTATCGATCCGCCTGCCGACCTGCTGCGGCCGCATGCTGGCCCGGGTCGCGCCCGCGAGTCCGGGCGCCTCCTCACGCTCACCCGCGGGCACCAGGGCCCACAACACCCCGTACAGGAACATCCCCAGGCCGTTGAAGAACGCCAGCAGCACGAAGGCCGTCCGGAACCAGACGACGGGCAACCGCAGATGCGCGGCGATTCCGCTCGCAACTCCGGCTATCGTCTTCTGCGAGAGGTCACGTTGCAGCTGCGGGGGGTCGTTCGTGGTGGACGGCTCGGAAGTCATGACCCTCAAAGACTGACACGCCGGGAATCGTCACGCCACCCCGTGAACCGGGTTTCAGGGCCCTTCAAGGACAACCTCAGGGGAAGTCCTGATGGCCGCTCACCGTTTCAGGGGTAAGACTGGAGAACATGAACGAACTGGTGGATCTGGGGGCGCTGCACCCGCAACTCGCCCATCTGGACCGCCCGGCAGACGGTTTCACTCCCGGGTTCTGCCGGGCCATCGGTTCTCGTTTCGGCATCGACCCGTTGCTGATACGCATCCTCTTCATCCTGGCCTCTGCGCTGAGCGGGGTGGGGGTGATCGCATATGCCTGGGGAATCCTGCTGACCCCGCGCGCCGGACGCCAGGCCCTCATCCACCGGCTGCTTCCCGTGTTCACCAGCTGGAGTCTCCGGACCCAGTGGACCGTCATCGCCCTGAGCTCCACCCTGGTGGTGGCCGCGGTCTCCCAGATGTTGTCCTCCCTGTCCTCCGTGTTGTTGCTGCCGCTGTTCGCCCTGGTGTTGTACAGCCGCTGGCGGGAGCCCCGCAGGCGGCCGGCATCCCCCACCGATCCTCTCCCCGACCAGGAGCAACCCACCGCCGGGACCGATCCCCAACTCCCCGTGGTGGATCTCTACGCCCCTGAGGCGCCCGAGCCCCAGCCGCTCGAACGCGTGCGGTGTTCCTGGCTCGGCACGGGGCTGGTGCTGTTCGTCGGCTATCTCGCTGCCACCGGTGTCGTCGTGCTTGGTCTGCTGAGCAACCCCCTCCTGAGCCTCTCCATCGTCCTCGGGGCCGTCGGGGTCATGATCCTCGGCTGGGGGCTGCTGGTGCGTAGTCGCCGCCTCCCCGTGGTGTTGTTGCTGCTCGCGGTCACGTTCGCCAGCACCACCGCGGCCCTCTCCACCAGCGAGGTGGAAAGGGCCGCAAACCCCGTCGAGGCCCGCTCCGGCCAGGAGCGGATCAACTATCAGTTCGCGATGACCGATGAAGGAGTGGTGGATCTCCGGTACCTGCCCGCGGACAGCTCCATGTTCGTTCACGTGCGGACCGTCATGAGCGAGGTTCGCATCATGCTGCCGAGACCACCAACCCGCCATTACGTGAGGGCCTGGGTGATTGATGTGTCCTGGCCCGGGGGCACCGCTCCCCGGGATCACGATTCCGCGGCTCAGGGAATCCAGTTGTTCATAGATGGGTATTTGTCCAACGTGAAAGTGGAGTACCCCTCATGAAACGGCTGGATGTTACGACCATGGTCACGGGTGTGATCGTCATCGGTTTCGCGGCGATCTCCGCGTGGGCCGCCCTCGGTCAGGGATTCGTGATCCCCATGAGGACATTGTTCGCGGGTGTGCTGCTGGTGGCGGGTTCGCTGGGGTTGATGATCATCCTCGGACGTTCGCCCGGAAACAGAAAAACCAATGAAAGGAAGAAATGATGGCACTCGTTCGTTCGGACTCCGACAAGTGGATCGCAGGTGTCGCCGGAGGCATCGCCGAGGCAACCGGCTACGACTCCAGTACCGTGCGCCTGGTGCTCGCGCTGCTCATGGTGTGCGCCGGTTCCGGGCTCCTGATCTATTTCATTCTCTGGGCCATCATGCCTCGTCCCACGGGTGGTTCCCTGGCCGAGGATGGGTTGCGGGAGGTCAACAGGTGGCGCCGGGAACGGCACCGCTGATCCCCCGCTCCCGCGCATCCCAGTGGCCGGTGCCCTGTCCGTGAAACGGGTGGGGTGGCGTGTTCCGGCGAACCGTACCCGAGACGTTCCGCCGGGCACCTACCCCGCCCGGGCGGCGTCATGATGCGCAGGTCGAGTGCGACTACGGCCTCAGCGTCCTGCGGAATTCGCTGGGAAGCATTCCGGTCTCGCGTTTGAACAGCGCCGAGAATCGACTGGCGCAGGTGTATCCCACGGCTCGCCCCACCTGTTCGATGGTTAGGTCGGGTTGGCGCAGCAGCATTTCGGCCCGGCTCATGCGCCGCTCCTGGACGTACTGGGTGAGCGTTTTACCGTTCGCCCTCTTGAACGTTTCCTTGAACTTCGTGGGACTCATGCAGGCGATCGAAGCCAGGTCCGAAATGCGCAGATCCGCGGAACAGTGGTCGTCTATGTAGCGCACCACGTCGTGGATTCGCTCGCGATCGACGGGGCTCAGGGGCCTGGTCTCCCGGAACCGGACGTGCCTGGACCGCTCGATGATGAGCCCCATCGCCTCGAGCACCTTTCCCTCGTAGTAGAGCTCATTGCGGTACGCATCGCCTGGTTGCGGCCAGAGCTTGGACAGCAGCGCCCTCATCTCGGGGAACTCGTCACCACTGCCCAGCGCGACGAAGGCCTGCTCGACGCTGTGGAACTCCCCGTTGAATTCTCTCGCGAGGTATTTCTCAGCGAACTCGGGCGCCATCTCGATGGAGACGCTCTGAACGGGGACGGTGTCATGGACGACACCTCTCCAAGGACCACCTCCAATGCTCTGTCCCCAGATGCAGTCCGTTTTGAGTTTGCGGTAGGGGCTGAACTCCTCCCCTGAGACGGACTTGAACCATGCGACGGTCAGGTAGCTCGGCGGATCCGATTCCATGACGTAATCGCCCGCCATGACGAAATCGTGAATGCTGATGGACCACAGGGCCTCCCCGGGGGACAGGAAGTGAAACCATCCGTTCAGTTTCTCGTCCTGAGATCTGTACGAGGTCCAGAGAGGGCCGAACCCCCGGGGGGATTCCGCTGTCACGAACGACGAACTCCCCAGGATGGACTCCTGAAACGATTTCTTCACCCTCCCGTCCTTTCATCATGTGACGATGGGACACGAATCTGTGCAGATGAGACGGAAAATCCCCGAAAAACTCGGCGAATCCACGCATTTTCATATACTGACGGATGAAAAATAGCATAGCCTAACCTGATACGAAAGGACGGATAATGGGATCCTCCGCCGCTGATACACGCGCGAGGGAACTCACCGCCCGCGACCTGGTCACCACCGGAGTGTTCACGGCGCTCTACGTGGTGTTCATGATGGCGGGAGGCATGTTCCTCGCCCCGAACCCCGTGCTCACGTTCTGGATGCCGGCTGCCGTGGCGTTGCTCACGGGGCCGGTCTATCTGCTGCTCATTGCGAAGATCCCCAAGCACGGTCCCCTCATCGTTCTCGGCGTCGTCGAGGGAGTGCTCCTGTTCGTCACTGGCATGTACTGGATGTGGGCGGTGGCCTGCGTCGTGCTCGGTGTCGTCGCCGACCTGCTCGCCAGCGCTGGAGGTTTCACGAACAAAGCGCTGAACTTCGCGGCGTTCGTCCTGTACTCGCTGTCGCCCATGGGGTCCTACCTCATGCTCTGGATCGATCCGGGTGGCTACACGTCATACCTGACGGGAAATGGCGCGGAACGCGCCTACATGGACACGATGATGTCCACGGCCACGGGGTGGATGCTTCCCGCAATGATCCTCGCCACCGTCGCCTGCGCCATCGTGAGCGGCCTGGTGGGCATGCGCCTGCTGCGCAGGCAGTTCGAAAAAGCCGGCGCGACGGCATAGGGGGAGGCCCGCGTTGACGGATCAGGTCACGTTGGGATTCCTTGCCTCACACCGTAAGACTCCCTCAAAGAAGGGCATCCGCCTTGATCCGCGGACCAAACTCGCGGCGATAGCGGCCATGGCGATCGCGGTGGCGCTCGCCCCGAACATGATCTGCGAGGCCGCCCTGATGGGCCTCGCCCTCGTCTTCGGCGTGGTTCTGGGCAGGTGGAAGAGCTCTGCGGTCACACTCGCCCTCTATGCGACGATCATCACGGCAGCGCAATTCATCCCCCACATGGGCGGCATCGCTCTGCGAACGTTGTTCTTCTCCTTCTTCCTGCTGATCCGCAAGGTTTTCGCCTGCGGTCTCATGGCCTACGCGACGATGGCAACCACCCCCGTCAACGAACTGATGGGCGCACTTGTGAAAATCGGTACGCCGCGCTCGGTGACGATCCCTCTTGCCGTTGTCGTGCGCTACCTGCCCGCGGTGCGTGAGGACTGGGGATTCATCAAGACCGCCATGCGGATGCGCGGCATCTCGCCGACCCCTCTGGGTCTGATCCGGGCCCCGATGCGGACGATCGACTGCGTCTATGTGCCCGTGCTCATGAACGCGGGCCGCGTGGCCGACGAACTCTCCATGGCCGCGATCGCGCGCGGCATCGAGAATCCAACCAAACGCACCTGCTATCTGCACATCGCCATGGGTTTCGCGGACTACGTGATGCTCGCCCTCTTCTGTGCCGCCATCGTCGGTTCACTGGCCCTCAGGTTTCTCGCATGATCGGGTTCGATCACGTCTCCTTCTCGTACCGAGCACCAGCCGCTGCCGACGGGGCGGGGGTCGAGGACGTGTCGCTGTCGGTGGGTTCCGGTGAGGTGGTCGTGCTCTGTGGCCGCTCCGGGTGCGGCAAATCAACCCTGCTGCGCCTGGCGGGCGGGCTCGCGCCCCGCTTCTTTCCGGGGGAGCTGCTGGGCAGTGCCCTGCTCGACGGGGAGGCCGTGGACGGGCTCACCACGTGGGAGATCGCCCAGAGGGCGGGTTCCCTCTTCCAGAACCCACGCACCCAGTTCTTCAACGTGGACACCACCGGGGAGGTGGCGTTCGCCCTGGAAAGCGCGGGCCGGCCCGAGGAGGACATCCGGGCCCGCGTCGAGGCGACCTTCGAGGAACTGGGCCTGCGGTCCCTCGCGGGCCGCAACATTTTCCAGCTCTCGGGTGGGGAACGCCAGAAAGTGGCCTTCGCGAGCATCTGGGCCATGCACCCCACGAACCTGCTGCTCGACGAACCGACGAGCAACCTGGATCTGCCCTCAACAGCGGACATGGCCGAATTCGTGAAACACGCGAAGGAATCGGGGTGCGCGGTGCTCATCGCCGAGCACCGCCTGTCCTGGTTGACCGGGATCGCCGACAGCTACGTGTTCCTGGAAAACGGGCGCCTCCGCAGCGTCATGACGGCCGGCGAGTTCGCCGCACTCGAAGCGGAGGAGGTGAGCCGGATGGGCCTGCGGGTGCGCGACCCGGAAGAGATCATCCCACGCGCAGCCGCGGCCCGCGAGGGTTCCACGGTCCGCGACGCGGCCCCGAACCCTCTCCTGGCGGCGCGCGGCCTCACTCTCGACCGTGGCGGTGAGCCCGTCCTCCGGGAGGTCGATCTGGATCTGTTCGCAGGTGAGGTCTGCGCCCTCATCGGCAGCAACGGGGCGGGCAAGACGACGCTGTGCCGTACGCTGTGCGGTTTCGAGCCCAAGGCGCGGGGAACGGTCACGATAGGGGATGCGGCGACCACTCGGAAGAAACGCACCCGGGTCTCGTCGATGGTCTTCCAGGACGTCAACTACCAACTCTTCGCCGAGAACGTCGCGGCCGAGGTGACCTTCGGCCTGCCGCGTCGGCGGGCCGGGGCCGTGGACACGGACACCGTTCTGCGCGAGCTCGCCCTGGACGACGTGGCAGACAGGCACCCGGCGACGCTGTCCGGCGGTCAGAAGCAGCGCCTGGCCGTTGCCGCGTGCGTGGCCGCCGACAAACGGATCCTCGTGTTCGACGAGCCAACGAGCGGGATCGACCTGGACGGGATGCACCGCGTGGCCCGCCTGTTGAGGCGGCTGGCGGACCGAGGGAGGGCGGTCCTCGTGATCACCCACGATCTGGAACTCATCGCCTGCGCCTGCGACCGGGTCCTGCACATGGACGGTGGCCGCATCACCGAACAGGCACAGGTGACCGACGGGTTCGACGCCATCCGGGAAATGATGGGTTCGTGAAGTCCTCGAAACCTGTGCGCTGCGTCACGACGGCGGCGTGGATCGTGGCGATCCCAGGGATTCTTCTTCCAGATTCCAGATGCGGTTTTCATCTGAGCAGCCGGGAAAAGACTGATGAGATGAAGAGCGAAGGCGACTCCTACAGCAGCTGCCTCTGCGCTTTGCAGTCATGTACCGAGCGCGATCAATCCCACACCTACCGCACCAGTGCACGGGGGACCGGCGAGAGCCACCAAGTGTCGCCCCAGCTTCGAGTCGGGGGTGGCGTCCTTGGCGTCAAGCGGTGGTGCTATCCGCGGTCGGGATTGATCCAGCGGATGCCGTCGAAGCGGGCGAAGTCGCTGTCGAAGGAACATATGCCGGTGCCGTACTCGATGGCGAGGGCGGCCAGATGAGCATCCGTGACGAAGTTCCCGCGCAGATCGCCGTCGATGAGAAGCCCTCCGAGGATGTCGCTGTGGCGGTTCCCAGGGTTGGGCACCCAGGCCTGGTCGGCGTCCAGCCAGTCGGTGATGCACCTCCACGCATCCGCCGGCTTCAGAGGGTTCGCGCTTATTCGCGGGTGGGTGATGATGCGTTGGAACGCCATCAGCGATGCCCATGGCAGCCCCACACGTTCGGCCCCGTTCATCGCTTCCTCCAGCCACGTCCGCGCGGAGGTGTGGAAGTGGGACTGCTCGTCGACGGCGTAGAGCAGGACGTTGGCGTCGACGATCACCGGGCGTCCTCGGCGTCGTACTGGTCGAGCAGCTCGAGCGTGCCGGCGATATCGGTGGCGTCGACCCTCAGCCCGACTCCGGCAGTCCGCTGTCGGAAACGCGCGGGCTTCCGCTTCTGGGTCAAGCCCGCGCGTGCGAGCTCGTTGACGGCCTCGCCCAGACCGATGTGGCGCTCTCGGCGTAGACGTTCCGCCGCAGCGGCAACCTCGGGATCGAGTCGTAGCGTTGTCCTCACGACACCACCGTAGCATCACAGATTCATGAATCACGCATCACTGATGCGATCCGCGCTTCGAGAGAACCTGGATTGGCCTACCGGGAGATTCTCTTCAACGTCAGGGCGTTGTGAAACGTCTCATCCCGGAGCTACTCCCATTCGATGGTGGCCGGCGGTTTGCTGGTGATGTCCAGGACCACGCGGTTGACCTCGGCGCACTCGTTGGTGATCCGGGTGGAGATCTTCTCCAGCAGTTCCCACGGCAGTTTCGCCCAGTCAGCGGTCATGGCGTCGTCGGATGTGACGGGCCGCAGCACGATGGGATGCCCGTAGGTGCGTCCGTCGCCCTGCACCCCGACGGAACGCACATCCGCCAGCAGCACCACCGGGAACTGCCAGATCTCCCGTTCCTTCCGGGCGTTCGCCAGCTCCCGGCGAGCGATGGCGTCGGCGCGCCGCAGCACGGCCAACCGCTCGGCGGTCACCTCACCGATGATGCGGATCCCCAGGCCGGGACCGGGGAACGGGTGCCGCCACACGAGTGAATCGGGCAGGCCGAGCTGCAGGCCGACAGCCCGCACCTCGTCCTTGAACATGGTGCGCAGCGGCTCGATCAACGTGAACTGCAGGTCCTCGGGCAAACCGCCCACGTTGTGATGCGACTTGATGTTCGCGGTCCCCACCCCGCCACCGGACTCCACCACGTCGGGATAAAGGGTTCCCTGCACCAAGAAGTCGATGCCGCGTTCCCCCGCCAGCCGGGCGGCCATCGCCTCAAAGGTGCGGATGAACTCGCGACCGATGATCTTGCGTTTCTCCTCCGGATCCGAGACCCCTTCCAAGGCCCCGAGGAACCGTTCGGACTCGTCGGCCACCACCAGGTCCACCCCGGTGATCTCGACGAAATCCTCCTTGACCTGCTTGGCTTCCCCCTCACGCAGGAGGCCGTGATCAACGAAAACGCAGGTCAGCTGCGGCCCGATGGCCCGCTGCACCAGCGCCGCGGCGACGGCAGAGTCCACACCTCCGGACAGCGCACAAAGCACCCGGCTGTCCCCCACCTGGGCGCGGATGTCCGCGATGGCCTCACTGACCATGTTCTCGGGGGTCCAGTCGGGGGCCAGCCCTGCGATGTGGAACAGGAAGTGCTCCAGCACCTGCTGCCCCCACTGGGTGTGCGCGACCTCCGGGTGCCACTGCACCCCCGCCAGTTTCCGCATCCGGCACTCGAAGGCTGCGACAGGAGCGCCCGCCGTGCGCGCCAGCACATGGAAACCCTCCGGGGCGCGGGAAACGGAATCCCCGTGGCTCATCCATACATTGAGCGTGTTCGGGAGGGTCGCCAGGAGTTTGCCACTGTTCTGGATGGACAGGGGCGTGCGACCGTACTCGCGCTGCCCGGTCTTGGCCACAGACCCGCCCAGGGCCTGGGCCATCGCCTGGAAGCCGTAGCAGATCCCGAAAACCGGGATGCCGGCCTCGAACAGCGCCGGATCGACCTGCGGAGCGTCATCGGCATAGACCGACGACGGCCCGCCCGACAGGATGATGGCCGATGGCCGCCTGGCCAGGATCTCCTCCACGGAGGCCTCGGAACCGATGATCTCGGAATAGACGTGGGCGTCACGGACCCGTCTGGCGATGAGCTGCGCGTACTGGGCGCCGAAGTCGACCACGAGTACCAGGTCGTGCTGGGAAATCATGAGCGAGAGTCTAGGCCCAGCCGATCCAGTTGAGCCAGAAGATAGGGCATCACAGCCGGGTGTCCAGCATGTGATACAACGGATCGTGGTGGGAATAGCGACGCGGCGAGCTCCGTTGTCCCCTACATGACCGTTTACTCCAATGTCACCGAGCTCATCGGACGCACCCCGCTGGTCAAGCTGAATCGCATCGCCGGGGGCAACGCGACCGTCATCGCGAAGCTCGAGTTCTACAACCCCGCCAACTCCGTCAAGGACCGCATCGGCGCCGCCATCATCGAGGCCGCAGAGGCCTCGGGCGAGCTGAAACCGGGCGGCACCATCGTTGAGGGCACATCCGGCAACACCGGTATCGCGTTGGCGATGGTTGGTGCGGCGAAGGGGTACAAGGTGGTTCTGGCCATGCCCGAGACCATGTCCCTGGAGCGCCGGGCCCTGCTGCGCGCCTACGGCGCCGAGCTGGTGCTGACCCCCGGTCCGCTGGGTATGAAGGGGGCCGTCGCGAAGGCCGAGGAGATCGCCGGGGAGCGTGGCGGCGTTCTGGCCCGTCAGTTCGCGAACCCGGCCAACCTCGCCGTGCACCGCCGCACCACCGCCGAGGAGATCTGGGCCGACACCGACGGCAAGGTTGACATCTTCGTGGCTGGGGTGGGAACCGGTGGCACCGTCTCCGGGGTCGGTCAGGTGCTCAAGGAACACAAACCCGAGGTGAAGATCATCGCCGTCGAACCCGCCGAGTCGCCGATCCTGTCCGGCGGCCAGCCCGGCCCGCACAAGATCCAGGGCCTCGGAGCGAACTTCGTTCCGGAGATCCTGGACCGCGACGTGATCGATGAGGTCATCACCCGCAACATCGACCAGTCCATCGAGTTCGCCCGGGCGGCCGCCACCCAGGAGGGTCTGCTGGTCGGCATCTCCTCCGGCGCCGCCCTCTCCGCGGCCGTCGAGGTCGCCAACCGTCCCGAGAACGCCGGCAAGACGATCGTCGCCGTGCTGCCCGACTTCGGTGAACGCTACCTGTCCACCGTCCTGTTCGAGGGTCTCGTCGACGCCTGATCCCCGGGACGGGAAAAAACGGATCCCCGGAAGCCGGCTCACCCTCCCTTTGAAGCTGGTTGAGCCAGCACGTGAGCGAAGCGAACGGCTGAGTCGAAACCACCCCGCATTCGGTAGGCAGAACCCGAACACAGCTCCCCGGATATGCGCAAGAGGTTTCGACACGCCCTGCTCGCAGGCCGGCTCAACCGGCTTGGTACGGGATGGTTCCACGGGACCTGCTCCGGCCAGGAAACCGGACTCCCCCGCCGATCATCGGTCGGCGGGGGAGTCTTCGCGTTTTCAACGCGCGACGCGTCTACGGAAGACGGCGACGGTCAGTGCCGGGAAGATCGCCAGCAGCACCACCCACGCGATTGCGGTGGCCGCCACGGGATTTTGCAACGACCACACCTCGGGCACCGCCGCCGTGCCGAGGTTTCCGAACAGCGTCCGCACCGCCTGCACCAGCGACGACAGCGGGTTCCACTCGGCGATCCCGCGCAGCCAGTCGGGTAGGGTCTCCGAGGGCACGAAGGCGTTGCTGACGAAGGAGGTCGGGAACAGCACGATCATGCCGGCGCTGTTGACGGACTGGGGTTTGGGAACGGCCACCCCCAGCAGCAGCATCACCCAACTGAAGCACCACGCGGTGACCAGCAGGAGCAGCACCCCGAGGAGGAAGTTCCCCACCCCGGCCTGGAAACGCCAGCCGACCACGAAACCGGCGACGAGCATCACGAACACGGAGCAGGCGGCAACGGCCAGGTCCGCGAGGGTGCGGGCCACCAGGATCGCGCTGGGCGCCATGGGCAGGGTGCGGAACCGGTCGATGATCCCCTCCTTGAGGTCCTCGGCCATGTAGATGCCGGAGATCATCGTCCCGAACACGATCGTCTGCCCGAAGATACCGGCCATCAGGAACTGCGTGTAGTCGCTGCCCTGGACGTGCACGGCGCCGCCGTAGACCTGGGTGAACAACAGCACGAACATGACCGGCTGCATGACGGAGAAGGCCATGATCTCGGGGCTGCGCCGCAACTGGAGCAGGTTACGCACCAGGACGGCGTGGACGTCACCCAACCAGCCAGTCACCGGTCCGCGTCCCAGGGCCTGAACCGGGCTCATGCCGCCACCTCCTGCTCCTCGGCCGCGTGACCCGTCAGGGTCAGGAAGACATCGTCCAGGGTCGGGCGGCGGATCCCGGCGTCGTGCAGTTCGACACCCTCTTCACCCAGGGCCGTCAGTACCGCGATCAGCGCTGCGGTGGGGTCACCAACCTGTGCCGTGAGAACCCGCCCCGTGGCCGCCACCTCGGCTCCGGTGCTGGACGCGACGATCCTCCGCGCCTGGTCGACATCCGCCTCGTCGACGAGGGTCAGTTCGATGCGTTTGCCACCCACCGACGCCTTGAGTTCGTCGGCGGTCCCCTCCGCGATGACGTGCCCGCGGTCGATCACGGAGATGGAGTCGGCCAGCTGGTCGGCCTCCTCCAGGTACTGGGTGGTGAGCAGGACCGTGGTTCCCTCCCCCACACGCTCCCGGATGACCTCCCAGAGCCCCAGCCGGGCCTGCGGGTCGAGGCCGGTGGTCGGTTCGTCGAGGAACAGCACCGGAGGGTTGATCACGAGCGCCCCGGCCAGGTCGACGCGCCGCCGCATCCCACCGGAAAAACCCTTCAACGGCCGGTCGGCGGCCTCGGTCAGGTCGAAGGCCTCCAGCAGTTCCTCCGCGCGCCGTTTCGCCTGGCGGGTTCCGATCCGGTACAGCCTGCCCACCAGCACCAGGTTCTCCCGGGCGGTCAGCACCTCGTCCACGGCCGCGTACTGACCGGATGTGCCGATCAGCGGACGCACCTTCGCGGGATTGGCGAGCACGTCGATCCCGGCGACGCTCACTCTCCCGGATTCCGGGCGCAGCAGGGTGGTCAAAACTTTCACGACGGTGGTCTTCCCCGCGCCGTTGGGGCCCAGCAAGCCCCGAACGGTTCCCTGCTCGACGGAGAGATTGAGCCCGTCGAGGGCGCGCACCGGCCCGGTCTTGGTTTGATACGTTTTACGCAGTTCCTGCGCCGTGATGAAGGTCATGCATTCCCTTTCTCGTGGTGTGGAATCAGGCGAGAGCCGCTGCAACGACTGCCCGCCCGGGAGTGCCGCGTTCCAATGCACCTACGGATCGCGGCACTCTTGCTTTTCATGGATCCCCCCGTTCCGCGGAATCACCGGCGAGGCGGCGCAGCGCCGCCTCGATCTCCTCGCGCGGGGGAACGGTTTCCTGGACGACGGCCTGGAACAGGACCCCGTAGCAGTAGGCGAGCACGGCGCGTCCCGTCGCCTCCGGGATGTTCCGCGACAACCGCTTCACCAGGGCCGCGTCACCGGGGACGATGAAACGCCGAAGCTTCGGGTGGGTCGTGTAGAGCAGGGCGAAGGACATCTCGTTGCGGGTCCGTTTCAGGTCCGAGAGGGACTCCGTCACCATGTCCACGACCAGGCCAACAGGGTCATCGACCTCGTTGAGTTCGGAGGCGAACTCGGCCCGCTTCTCCTCGCGTTCCTCCTCCAGGCCCGTGAGCGCCTCCGCCAGCATGTCGGTGAGAGACTTGAAGTACTGGGTGGTCGACCCGAGCGGCACCCGTGCGCGTTCGGCCACCTTCCGGTGCGTGACGGCGCTGATCCCGATCTCCTTGATCAGCTCCCCGGCGGCCTGCAGGATCTTCTTCCTGCGCCCCTCCGGGTCCCTCGTCCGTTTCGCCACGGCACTAATGTACATCCGTACATGTACAGATGTACAGATTCGGCGTGTCGCAGTTCACCCGCGCAGGATCGCGCGGTGCAGTACCTCGTGGACCCGGGTTGCCAGACGGGATTCCACCAGGACGACCTCGGGGACGACGAACTCCCGGGACGCGTAGGTGTCAAGGGCCTGGAGTAGACGCCCTGCGTTCTGGGCGCGCTGGGCCCTGGCGATGGTGAGGTGGGCCCTGAAACCCGCCCCATCGGGGCTGCCGCCGTGGTGGGTGACGAGAGCCCGCAGCTGCCCGGACCACTCCCCCAGCTGTACCGCCGCGCCCCCCGGAACGCCGAGGTACAACACCTTGGCGCGCTCCGGGCCACGGAACCCGCCCGCCCCTGCGATGTTCATCGCCAGCGGGGCATGGCGCCCGGCCCATTCGTCGAGTGCCTGAGCCAGTTCCTCGATGCAGTGGCCGGGGTGGTCGGCCATGAAGGCCAGCGTGAGGTGGTAGGTCGTCGGTCGGCTCCAGCGCCACGGCGAGCCCTCGGTGGCGGTGCGGCGCGGTTCCAGGAAGCGGTCGATGTCGGAAACGACATCAGCGGGAGGTGTCACGGCGATGAAACAACGCATCCGACGATCCTAGAGATCACTTCGTCGAGAAACCCGGAACTGGTCGAGGCGGAACCATCCCACACCCGCCCCCTCGCCACTTGACAAGGAATACAGAGACACTCCCCTCCCCTTCCTCTTCCCTCCCCTCTCCCAGTTCACGAAACGCGGAAGAAAAACGGTTCAACGTCGTGTGGCGACGGCGGTTTCAAGTGGTGTGTGCAATGTTGAGTAGTTGTTCCATTTTCTCGGCTGGTGTGGCCCAGTCAAGTACTCGGCGGGGTCGGGTGTTGAGGAGGTCTTCAGCGTGTTGGACCTGGGTGTCGGTGATGTGGGTGAAGTCGGTGCCTTTGGGGAAGAAGTCCCGGATCAGGCCGTTGCTGTTCTCGTTGGTGGGGCGTTGCCAGGGAGAGTGGGGATCGCAGAAGTAGGCCTGGCAGCCCGAAGCGAGGGTGAAGCGGGCGTGTTGGGCCATCTCGATGCCCTGGTCCCAGGTGAGGGTCGTCATCAAGGTGGCCGGGAGTCGGTGGGCCATCTGGATCAACGCGTCGGTCACGGTGGTGGAGTCACGGCTGGTGACCCGTTGGATCATGGTGTAGCGGGTGGTGCGTTCGTTGAGGGTCACCAGGGCCGAGGTGCCGCCCTTGCCGATGATGAGGTCTCCTTCCCAGTGCCCGGGAACTGCCCGGTCCTCGACCTCGGCCGGACGGTTGGTGATGGTGGCCTCACCGATCCAGCTACGGCTACCCCGCCCGGACAGCCGTGACCGGGGACCTCGGGTGGTACGTCCGGAACGCAGGGCTTTCTCGACGGTGAGTTCATGACGCAGCCCGCCGGCGGCCTGGACGTAGAGGGCCTGGCAAATCGTCTCGTGACTGACCCACATCGTGGGGTCCTCCGGGAAGTCCTGACGCAGCCGGTGAGCGATCTGCTGCGGGGAATGTTTGTTGTTCAACCGTGTCACCACCTCGTCCCACAACGGTGTCCCGAGTACCAGCTTCCTGTCCTTGGGACGCCGACGTGACCAGTCTGCCAGCCGCTGCGCCGGCTGGGCCCGGTACCGGCCAGGACAACGCTTCATCTCCCTGGAGACCGTGGAACGGTGGACACCGAGTTCTGCAGCGATCTGGGAGGGCGGAACCCGGTCACCGACCCGAACCTCGATCAGGATCCGCCCCGCCAGGGTCAACCGGCCCTGCCCGTCACGCCACTGCGCTGGCTCTCCCACCTCCAACACCGGGTTCTCCCGTAACCGCCGCCGACGCCGCCGCGGACTGTAACGATGTTCGTTCAACCCACCAACCCCTCCCACCCGGCCCCTCGACAACACCATCCCCGCCTCGACAGCCACCTTCCTCACAGTGGAAGGACTACCACCCAACTCCCGCGCGATCGAATGACACGACCGGCCCTGCCCCAACAACACCAACATCAACCCACGACGCTGCTCATCCAACCGCACAACACACCTCCAGAAACTGTTGTTGCGCACACCCTCTGAACCCGCCGACGTTGAACAGTCGAACCTCCGCGATTCGTGCACAGGGAGGGGGTCGGGTCGTTGTTACGGGGTGTGGGTCTTCCCCCGACCACCGATGGAGGCTCCGGCACGAACTGCTCCCTCGTCGCAGCCCGGCCCAACCAACTTCAAGAAGGGGTTTCGACGCGGACCGCCCCTTAACCAGGCCCCGGGCCAACCGGCCTGTGGGTGCGCCCTCAGCCCCTCAATCCCAGGTGTTCACGAAGCGTGTTTCCCCGATACCCGTCCCGGCGCAGTCCGCGTCGTGCGAGTATCTGCACCACCTGATCCAGGAACAGGTCGACGGAGTTCCGCGACCCACCGGGCAGCGCGATGAAACCGTCGATCGCCCTCGCCTCCGCCCGAGCCTCGACCGCATCGGCCACGTCCTCCGGGGTGCCGACGACGGTCCAGTGCAGAGTTGCATCCACCCCGCTGGACTCGGCCACCGCATTGGCCTCCTCGCGACTGTCCGCCAACACCATGTTGAGCCCGGGCAGAAACCGGATGTCGTCGGCCTCGCGACCCGCCGCGACGGCCGCATCACGCAGAGCAGCCCGTTGTGCGACTGCGTCCTCCAGGTCAGGGACCGCCCCAAACACGACATCGGCCACGGCACCCGCGAAGGCGATCCCGGTGGGTGATGCCCCGGCCTGGACGACGGGCAGTCGCCCTGCGGGATGCGATGGGAGGGCCATCGGTCCGGCCACCCGGAAGTGTTCGCCCTCGAAGTCGATGGCCTTCACCTTCCCGGGATCGGCGAAAATCCCGGAGGCCCGGTCCGCGACGAATGCCTCGGCGGGGAACGAATCCCAGAGCGCGTTCACGACTTCGACGAACTCGCAGGCCCGGGCGTATCGCTCCTCGGATCCAGGGGGTGTGTCCAGTCCGTAGTTCTCCTCACCCCCCAGGGCGGTGACCACGTTCCAGCCGGCACGTCCCCCACTGATCTGCTGCAGGGAGGCCAGCGCCCGGGCGACGGGGAACGGGTGCGCGTAGGCCGTCTGGATGGTCGGAACCAGGCCGATCCTCGTCGTGAGAGGCGTCAGGGCCGTGACGAGGGTGAACGAGTCGAGGGTGGCGAATCCCGGTGCCCCACCGACGGAATCCGGCCTGAGATAGCCCGCCTCGGGGCAGAAGAGGAAGTCGAGCGCAGCGGCCTCGGCCTTCCGCGCGAGCTCGGCGTAGGGGCTCAGGGAGAACATCTCCTCGACGCGGCTGTCGTCGCGTCTCCAAGCTTCTCCGCGCAGCCAGATCGGGGAAAGTGCAATTCCTGTGCTGAGGGTCATGTCGGTCCTTCGTGGTTCAGGGGCGCGATGCGCCCGATCGGTGTCACCTGGGGGGATCCGGTGACAGGGTCAGGGGTCACGACGCAGGGCAGTCCGAAGACCTCTTCGACGAGACCAGGGGTCACCACCTCACCCGGTGGTCCCTGGGCGACGATCTCGCCGGCCCGCATCGCTATCAGATGGGTGGAGAAACGTGCTGCCTGATTGAGGTCGTGCAGCACGGCCACCAGGCAGCGTCCTCTCCGGTTCAGGTCCACCAGGAGTTCCATCAACTCCACCTGGTGACGGATGTCGAGGAAGGTGGTGGGTTCGTCGAGCAGCAGTATGGGGGTGTCCTGGGCGAGCGCCATCGCGATCCAGGCCCGTTGGCGCTGCCCACCCGACAGTTCATCGACCCGTCTGGTCGCCAGGGCGGTGACGTTCGCCTCGTCCATGGCACGGGCGACCAGCTCCTCGTCGCGCAGGGTCCACCGGCGGGCGAAGCCCTGGTGGGGGAACCTGCCCCGGGCCACCAGCTCGGAGACGGTTATGCCGTCAGGGACCATCGAGCTCTGCGGCAGGATGCCGATTCTTCTGGCAACCTGTCTAGTGGGCTGGTCGTGGATGTCGCGGCCGTCGAGGATCACCCGCCCGGCAGTTGGCTTCAGGAGCCGGGCCAGCGCCTTCAGCAGCGTCGACTTGCCGCAGCCGTTCGGCCCCACCACGGCGGTGAACTCCGCATCGAGGATCGCAAGGTCCAGGCAGCTGGAGATGATGCGGTTGCCGTAGCCGAGCCTCGCCCCGTCGGCCCGCAGCCGACCGGTGGGTGTCATGCGGATCTCCTTCCCTCGCGCACCAGGAGGTAAATCAGGTACAGACCGCCGACGGACACCGTGATCAGCCCCACGGGCACGGGACGGTTGCTGCTGCTGGCCAACGCGGAGCAGAGCTGGGCGGCCGACAGCAGCACCGCTCCCGTCGTCGCCGCCCCCGCGATGGAGATCCCAGGGGTCCTCATGAGTCGCCTCGCGACCTGCGGGGCAGCCAGGGCGACGAAACCGATGGGCCCGGCGGCGGCCGTCACGACGGCAGAGGCCGCCACCCCGACGACGACGAGGATTGCCCTGCGGGGTTCCAGTTGGATCCCGAGCGCGCCAGCGGTCTGGTCGCCCAGCTCGATGATCCCGAGGGAAGGGGCCAGCAGACCCGCGGACACGAGGAGCACGGCCGCTGCCCCCAGCCACATCGGAAGCGACCCCGCCTCGATGCGTGTCAGGGAACCAGCTCCCCAGAATCCGACCAGCATGGCGTCCTCGACACGGGCACGGGTGACCAGGTACGCGTTGACGGCACCCAACGCGGCGGAGACGGCCAGACCGACCACGATCAGACGGAACCCCGTCGTGGTCCGCCCCGAGAGCAGGTGCACAACGAAGGCGGCCAGCAGTCCCCCGGCCACGGCGGCCACCGCGATGATTCCCTGCGCGCGGGCGCCGAACAGCAGGATTCCCACCACGACGGCGGTGTGTGCCCCAGCGTCGAAACCGATGATGTCCGGCGATCCCAGGGGATTACGGGTCAACGACTGGAAGATTCCACCACCGATCCCCAGCAGGGCGCCGAAAACCACCGCGGAAGCCGCGGCGGGCAGACGCCATTCGAGAACGACCACCCGGGCGAAAGATCGCCCGCCCAGGAACACGTCGAGCACCTGCCCCGGGGTCAAGGAATAGTCGCCGACCAGGAGACAGGCCCCTGCAAGGACCAGCGCCAGGAGACCCAGAAGCCCTTGGAGGAGCAGCGGGCGCAGAGCGATACGAATGCCGAACCGGGCCCCGCTCAGGCGGAGCATCCGGTTCGCGAAGACGACTCGTTGCCTCATGTGGTGCTCGCTCTGCGGGCCAGCAGCACCAGCAGGGGCGCACCAATCACGGCGGTGAGGATTCCCGCTTCGATCTCCCCGGGAATGGCGATCACACGGCCGAGCACATCGGCCGCCAGCACGAGGGCCGGACCCACCAGCAGGGATCCGGCGAGGATCACCCGCTGGCCGGATCCGACACCCCACCGCACCACGTGCGGGACCATCAGTCCGACGAAGGCGATTCCACCCGTGATCGCGGTAGCGGGACCAGCCAGGAGCGTGATGGCGATCACTGCCAGAAACCGGGTCCGCCCGGCCCGGACCCCCAGCCCGGATGCGACGTCATCACCCAGGGCCATGGCGTCCAGCGAACGCCCCAGGGCGAACGCAAGCATCAGGGCCACGCCAACGAGGGGCAGGACCGGGAGAAGTTCTGCGATCCGGGTGCGTCCGATCGATCCCACCGCCCAGTTGCGGACCGCCGCGAAGGTGTCCGGATCCAGCAGGGACAGAAACTGGCTCACCCCGCTCAGCACGGCCGACATGGCCACCCCGCCGAGAACCAGCTGGACCGGCGCTGTGGGGCCCCGGCCCGTGGCCCCCAGAAGCAGGACCAGAGCCGTGACCCCGGCGGCACCCACGAAGGCGAACCACTGGTAGCCCTCCACTCCCGTGATGCCGAACAGACCGATGCCGACCGTCACCGCGAGCCCGGCGCCGGAGTTGACACCCAGGATTCCCGGATCCGCCAGAGGATTGCGGGTCAGCGCCTGCATCAGGGCACCCGCCACGCCATAGGCGGCCCCGACCACCAGGCCGACGGCCGTGCGCGGGATACGCATGTCCCACACGATCGCGGTGACGGGATCAGCCCCGGGAGCGACGAGCGCCCGCCACCACTCGGAGGGGCTGAGGAACCTGGCTCCCGTCATCGTGCTGGCCAGGACCGACAGCAGGAGAATCACGACCAGTCCGGCAAACACGGTCACCGGCCGTCGGGGAGCCCCGGCAGGACCCCGGTACAGGACGGACGAGCGGATCATGATGGATTCTGCGCAGCGGTGTCAGCGGATCCCGGGAGGGGGCGGGGTCATCCGATCGCCTCGGCGATCCTGGGCACCAGGATGTCGAGCGCCACCCTGGTGCCCATCGGGCCGGCCGTGGACATCGCCCATCCGGCGGGTGATTTCTTCTCGGTGATGACCGTGTGCCCGTTCTTCCAGGCCTCAAGGCCCTGGAAGACGGCGGAGTCGGTCAGACCGGGGATGGCCTCAGGAGTCGCCTCGGTGGCGCCCTCACTGCCCGAGACGATCAGCACGTCGGCGTCGATCGACCCCATCAGTTCAGGGCTGACGGTCTGGGTTTCCGAGAAGGAACCCGCGTTACGGGCCTGCGTGAAACCCATGGACGTGAACACCTCGGTGATGATCGAACCGGGAAGGCTCTGGTAGCTGAGGCCTCGCTGGGTCCCGAACCAGACCGTGTAGCTGAGGCTCTTGCCCGCGAAACCCGGGTTGGCCTGTTTGATGCCGGCGATGTAGGAGTCGTAGTCGGAAATCACCTTTTCGGCTGCGCCGGACAGGTCGAGCACCTTGCCGAGAATGCGGATGTTGTCCTGCCAGGGGTTGCTGAAGTATCCGGTCCACGGCTTGTCGCTTGTGACCACCGGGGCGATCTCGGAAAGTTTCGCGAAGGAGTTGGTCAGGTCGTAACCGAACACCACGATCACGTCGGGCTTGGCCGCCGCGATGGATTCGTAGGGGTACTGGTCCCAGCTCTCGGTCTCGAAGACCAGTTCGATGCGATCCGCCGCCGCCTCCTTCAGCCAGGGAGCCTTGTTGAATCCGAGACCATTGGTGGTCACGGGGACCCCTCCCAAGGACAGCAGGAGTTCCGTGTCCACGGCGTTCGCGCCGACGGTGGCGACACGAGTCGGACGCTTGTCGATGACCGACTCGCCGTAGGGAGAGGTCAGCGTCAGCGGGTACTCTGTTTTTCCCTCGGCAGCCGGGAGGAGAGAGCTCGTCGTTTCGGACGCCGACGAGGACTCGGGTGTCCCGTTGGATGTCGATGAGCACGACGTGGCGGCGAGGGCGCAGAAGGCCAGCAGGACGCCACTCAGACGGATCAGCAGAGGAAACCGGAAGGACATATTGGGCGACACCTTCGCTCAGAGCCGCTCGGGACCACTCGGCCAGCGGCTGGCGGAACATTTATGTTAGATACACTAACTTATTGTGTGGCGAGTGACCAGATGTGTCTCACGCACCCTCCGAAACGGTCCCTCCGGACCTCTGAACGCCCAACCTCACCGAAAGACGCAAGAATTGGGGCATGGTCTCACCCGGACGGCCTCGCCTGATCACCACCGAACGCATCGTCGAGGCGGGAAAACGCATCACCCTTCCGCGCCTGTCGATCAGGGGGGTGGCGAAAGAACTCGGCGTCAGCGAGATGTCGATCTACCGGATCGTCGGGGACCTCGAGGGGCTGAGGGCCATGGTCGCCGAGGGCATCGTCGCCGGGCACGTCTTCCCCGAACCGACGGCCACGGACCCGGAGGACGCGCTCGTCGAACTGGCGCACACGCTCCGCGACTTCGTGATGGCCAATCCGGGCATCGGACAGCACCTGACCAGGCTCGCCGCCCCCAGACACGAGTTCACGATCAGGCTGGCTGAAGGGCAGCAGGCGGCCTTCGCCTCACGTTTCGGCTACCCGCCGGCGCAGGCCAGCCTGCTGGTCTCGACCGTCGCGGAACACGCAATCGCCCTGGGCGAGATCAATCCGCTGTCCCACGACGACACCGCACCCGGCCCTCTGCCCGAACAGGCACCCACGGTCCGGGCCGGGGCCGAGTCGATCGCCCTGCTGAGCCCACGAAAGCGCTTCGAGTGGTCCATCCGGGCCACGGCGCGGGGCTCCATCTTGTTGCTGGACCGGGAAAACCCGGTTGCGCAGCACTCAAGCCCTGAAACCGCCCCCGAAGGAGCGAAATAAGCGTTGAGTGCTGCGCAACCGCGCGTTTCCGGGGTTCTTCCCCACCCGGAGGTCAGTTCAGCCCTCGTCCGCTTCCTCCGCCGCGATCTGTTCGTGGTGCCGCACCACCTCGCGGACGATGAAGGTGATGAACTTCTCCGCGAACTCCGGGTCCAGTTCGGATTCGGCGGCCAAGGCACGCAGCCGCTGGATCTGCTGCGCCTCACGGTCCGGGTCGGCCGGGGGAAGCCCCGCGGCGGCCTTCAGCTTTCCCACCTGCTGGGTGATCTTGAAACGCTCGGCCAGCAGATGGACCAGCATGGAGTCCATGTTGTCGATGCTGCCCCGCAGCCTCAGCAGTTCCCGGCGGGCGTCCTCGGGTTCCATCAGTGCACCATCACGTCTATTCGCTGGAAGGACTTGATGTCGGTGTAACCGGTGAAGGCCATGGCCTTGCGCAGCCCACCGACGAGGTTCATGGTTCCGTCGGGCAGGTGGGAGGGACCGTTGACCACCTCGGCCAAGGAACCGACCTGCTCGAAGAACACCCGCTCGCCGCGCGGCAGGGTAGCGTGCCACGCCTCCGGTCCCCAGTGCCAGCCGCGGCCGGGGGCCTCGGTGGCGCGCGCCAGCGGGGAGCCGACCATCACCGCGTCGGCCCCGCACGCGATGGCCTTGGCGATGTCACCGGACCTCCCGACCGCGCCGTCGGCGATCAGGTGCACGTAGCGCCCGCCCGACTCCTCCAGGTAGTCGCGGCGCGCCTCCGCGACATCGGCGACGGCGGAGGCCATCGGCACCTCGATACCCAGCACCGAGGCGGTGGTGTGGGTGGCACCGCCACCGAATCCGACGAGCACCCCGGCGGCGCCCGCGCGCATCAGGTGCAGGGCCATCCGGTAGGTGGCGCAGCCCCCCACCAGCACGGGCACGTCGAAGCGGTAGATGAACTCCTTCAGGTTGAGGGTGTTCTCGGCCTCGTCGACGTGCTCGGCGGAGACCGTGGTGCCGCGGATCACGAAGAAATCCACCCCGGCCCGTTCGATCACGTCCGCGAACTGCTGGGTCCGGGCGGGCGAAAGCGCGCCCGCCACCGGCACCCCCGCGGCACGGATCTCAGCCAGCCGGGCCTCAATCAGTTCCGCCTTGATGGGTTCGGCGTAGAGCTGCTGCAGGCGGCGGGTGGTGGTCACCTGGTCGGCGGGTTCGGTGAGCTGCTCGTAGGCCGGGGACGGATCCTCGTAGCGAGTCCACAGGCCTTCCAGGTTGAGCACCCCCAGCCCGCCCAGGCGCCCCATCTCGATGGCGGTGGCGGGAGACATCACCGAGTCCATGGGGGCGGCGACGATGGGGGCGTCGAAGGTGACGGCGTCGATGCGCCACCGGAGGTCCACCTCCGACTCGGAGCGGGTGCGCCGTGCGGGAGCGATGGCGACATCGTCGAAGGAGTACCCGCGGGTGGCGTTCTTGGAGCGGCCGAATTCGTACATCGTTTTCCTGTCAGCGTGACCAGTAGTTGGGGGCCTCAGCGGTGAGCTGGATGTCGTGCGGATGCGATTCTCGCAGACCCGCGGCGGTGATCCGCACGAACCGTCCGCGTTCCTGCAGCTCATCGATCGTGCGGGCACCGGAGTAGAACATCGACTGCCTGAGCCCACCGACCAGCTGATAGGCGACCGCCGCCAAGGGGCCGCGGTAGGCCACCTGCCCCTCGATGCCCTCGGGGATGAGCTTGTCGTCGCTGGTGACGTCGCCCTGGAAGTAACGGTCCTTCGAGTAGGAGGCCTTGCGGCCGCGCGCGGCCATCGCCCCCAGGGAACCCATGCCCCGGTAGGTCTTGAACTGTTTGCCATTGATGAACACCAGGTCGCCGGGACTTTCCTCGCAACCGGCCAGCAGCGACCCGAGCATCACCGAGTTGGCCCCCGCGACGATGGCCTTGGCGATGTCGCCGGAGTACTGGAGACCACCATCCCCGATGACCGGCACGCCGTGGGGCCTGGCGGCGCGGGCCGCATCGTGGATGGCGGTGACCTGCGGCACACCGACCCCCGCCACCACGCGGGTGGTGCAGATCGACCCCGGTCCGACGCCAACCTTCACGCCGTCGGCCCCCGCCTCGACGAGCGCCCGGGCCCCGGCGTAGGTGGCAACGTTGCCGCCGATGACGTCCACCCCGGCGGCGGCCGGGTCGGCCTTGATGCGCCGGATCATGTCGACCACGCCACGGGAATGACCGTGGGCGGTGTCGACGATGACGCAGTCCACCCCCTGCTCCACCAGGGCCATGGCCCGCTCCCAGGCGTCACCGAAGAAACCGACCGCCGCACCCACCCGGAGCCTGCCGGCGTCGTCCTTGGCGGCGTTGGGGTATTTGTCGGCCTTGACGAAATCCTTGAGGGTGATCAGGCCCTTGAGCCTGCCCCACGAGTCGACGATGGGCAGCTTCTCGATCTTGTTCTTCGCCAGCAACGCCAGGGCGTCGTCGTTGGAGATGCCGACGGGCGCGGTGACCAGGGGCATCTTCGTCATGACCTCGCTCACGGGGCGGGTGCCGTCGTCCTCGAAACGCAGGTCGCGGTTGGTGATGATCCCGAGCAGCATCCCGTCATCGTCCACCACGGGTAGCCCGGAGACGCGGTACTGGGCACAAACCTCGTCCACCTCCTGGAGACTGGCCCCGGGCCCGATGGTCACGGGCTGGGTGACCATCCCGGCCTCCGAGCGTTTCACCTGGTCCACCATGTGTGCCTGGTCGTCGATGGACAGGTTGCGGTGCAGGATGCCGATGCCGCCCTCCCGGGCCATGGCGATGGCCATGCGGGTCTCCGTGACGGTGTCCATGGCCGCCGAGGACAGGGGAACGTTCAACCGGATGTTGCGGCTGAACCAGGTGCAGGTCGCCGCCTCCGAGGGGATGACGTCCGATTCGTTGGGCTGGAGCAGCACGTCGTCGAAGGTCAGTCCCAGCGCCTCAAAGGGAGCCGGTACGCCGGAGGGGGTCAGATTCGCCACGAGGTTGCTCCTCCCAATTGATCTCAGGCGGCGAGTCTATCGCGCGCACCCGCGGGACGGGCGGATCACAGGGGTTCCGAGCACCCGCTACGCCCTGCCCCGGCTGCGCCCGTTCGGTATGTGCCAGCCGTAGCGAAGCCCCGTCATCCGGATGAGGAAGATCAGCGCCGCGGTGCCGAACATCCCGGCACCACTGGCCCAGCCCATGGTGGCGAGCCAGACGATCAACCCGCTGCCGAGCAGGGCCGCCACGACGTAGAAGGGGGAACGGCGACGGAAGACGAGCGGCACCTCGCTGGCCAGGACGTCTCGGAGGATGCCGCCGCCCACTCCGGTGACCACCCCGGTCAGTGTGGCCGCGGCGGGATGCAACCCGAAGGACAGTCCCTTCAGCGCCCCGTCGACGGTGAACAGGCCGAGCCCCACCGCGTCGCACAGCAGCAGCGGTATCCGCAGCCGTCTCCCGGTTTGCACGAGCAGCATCACGACCACCGCCGTCAGCACCGACAAACCCATCATCCAGAGATCCACCAGGGCCGCCACGGGAACGGCGCCGATCAGGAGGTCGCGGATCACACCGCCGCCCACGGCGGTGCAGCACGCGAGCGTGATGACACCCACGCCGTCCAGATCCCGGCGTTTCGCCTCGAGGGCCCCAGATGCCGCGAATGCCACCACTCCCGCCACCGATATCCCCCATCGGGCCAGCATCTCCAGATCCCAAACCACGGTCGGAGAGTCTAATCGCCCGGGATCCCGCATGTGGACGTTTTCCATTCCGCCGGAAATAACGAGGTGTAGGCTCCCGGCCGGGGAGCATCTCCGGAACAGACGAGTCCTGAAAAGAGGAGACCGGATGGCCCAGCATCGACGTCACCGGCGGCATGGCCCGCTGCGCCTGAACACCGAAGGAGATAACAATGGCTGATTTCCACCTAGCACCCACTACCCGCAGGCCGCAGGCCGAACGCGAGGCGATCCTCGCCTCCCCCGGGTTCGGATCGAACTTCAGCGACCACATGGTCCTGATCGACTGGAATCCGGAACACGGCTGGCACGATCACCGGATCGTCGGCTACGCCCCGTTCACCCTCGACCCGGCCTCGGCGGTGTTCCACTACGCCCAGGAGGCGTTCGAGGGTTTGAAGGCCTACGCCCACGAGGACGGTTCGATCTGGCGATTCCGTGCCGACGTTAACGCCACCCGGTTCCAGCGTTCGGCACGTCGCCTGGCGCTGCCCGAACTCAGCGTCGACGATTTCCTGACCGGCATCGACCGTCTCGTGGAGGTGGACCGGGACTGGGTGCCGCGCGGGGCGGAGCAGAGCCTGTACCTGAGGCCCTTCATGTTCGCCCACTCGGCATTCCTGGCAGTCAAGCCGTCGACCTCAGTAACCTACGCGGTCATCGCGAGCCCGTCCGGGGCCTACTTCGGCGGATCCGGGGTGCAGCCGGTCAAAATCTGGGTCTCCCGCGACTTCAGCCGAGCCGCTCCCGGCGGAACGGGTTTCGCCAAGTGCGGCGGCAACTACGCCGCCTCGATGGTGGCCCAGCAGGAGGCCGAGGCGGCCGGGTGCAGCCAGGTCGCCTTCCTAGACGCGGTGGAGCACCGCTACGTCGAGGAACTGGGTGGCATGAACCTGTTCGCCGTCACCGCCGACGGCCGCGTGATCACCCCGGCGCTCACGGACTCGATCCTGGAAGGCGTGACCCGCTCCGCGGTCCTGCGTCTCGCGGCCGATGCCGGCCTGGCCGTCGAGGAAAGCCGCCTCCCGCAGCAGGAACTCCACCGGGGCATCGACGACGGCAGCATCCGCGAGGTCTTCGCCTGCGGCACCGCGGCCATCATCACCCCCGTGGCCAGCTTCACCGACCCCGACGGCACCCACACCGTGGCGGACGGGCAACCGGGCACCACGACGCTCGACCTGCGCCAGCAGCTCACCGAGATCCAGTACGGGCGGCGTCCCGACCCCTACGGCTGGATGCACCGCATCGTCTGAGAAACACGAGGACAAGGCGCACCGGCCCTGGTCGGTGCGCCTTGTCGCGTCTTGGCCGCGCCCGCGGTGAACGCGCCCATCATCGTCATTCCGTAGCCGGCGCCGTGGGCGGTCCGGAACCGCGGGAACACCACCCGGGGAGCGAGTTGGCCGGGGTGGCGTAGGTTTGTGCCGTGACCAAGAAGGCCCGTCAGCGCACCCTCCCGGAGCAGCTGCGCGAACACCGGGTGGCCAGCACGACCACCGAGATCACCAACCTCCGGATCGACATGGCCGGCGTGGACCTGCTGGTCACCGACCGTTCCCTGCCCGCTTCGTTCCCCACCCTGCCGACGGAGGTGCTGCACCCATGAAACTGACCCTTCTGGGCGGCGGAGGTTTCCGCGTTCCGTTGATGTTCCGCACCCTGCTGGCCGACCAGAGCGACCGCCGGGTCACCGAGCTGAGGCTCTGGGACACCGACGCGGGACGCCTGGCCGTGATCCGTTCCATCCTGCAGGCGATGGCACAGGGTCATCCGAGAGCCCCCGAGGTGCGGGTGGCGCAGAACCTGGAAGAGGCCGTGGCCGGAACCGATTTCGTCTTCAGCGCCATCCGGGTCGGGGGCACCGAGGGGCGCGCCACCGAGGAGACCATCGCCCACTGCTGCGGGGTCCTCGGGCAGGAGACCACCGGTTTCGGTGGCTTGGACTACGCGCTGCGCGGCATCCCCACCGCCGTCCGGATCGCCGAGACGATCGCCCGGCTGGCCCCCGGGGCCCATCTGATCAACTTCACCAACCCGGCCGGGATCATCACAGAGGTGAGCTCCCGGATCCTGGGTGACCGGGTGATCGGGATCTGCGACTCCCCCGTCGGCCTGGCCCGGCGAGTACTCGACACCCTGGAGGGCGCGGGGCTGGTGGCCACGGGAACCGCCTCCCGGGTGATCGCAGGCGACGACCGGGTCCGGCTCGACTACGTCGGACTCAACCACCTGGGCTGGTTGCAGCGGCTGCTGGTGGACGGCGACGACGTGCTGCCGCTGCTGCTGGAACGCCCCGACCTGATCGAATCCTTCGAGGAGGGCCGTCTGTTCGGCGCCGGGTGGCTGCGGCAGCTCGGGTCGGTGCCGAACGAATACCTGCACTACTACTACTTCGCCCGCGAGACCCGAAGGGCCGACGAAGCCGTGGAGGCCACCCGGGGGGTGTTCCTGGCCGCCCAGCAACGCGACTTCTACGCCCGCGCCGCCACCCTGCCCGGCCCGGAGGCGTACGCGCTTTGGGAGGCCACCCGGTTGCGCCGCGAGGAAACCTACATGGCCTCCAACCGGTTGGCCGCGGGCGGCGTGGAACGCGACGCGGCGGACCTCGCCTCCGGTGGCTACGACCGGGTGGCGCTGGCGGTGATGAAGGCGATCGCCTTCGACGAGACCACCGACCTGATCGTCAACCTCCGCAACGGCGACCGGCTGCCACAACTGCCCCGCGACGCCGTGATCGAGGCACCCTGCCGGATCGGCGCCGCCGGGCCGGCGCCGCTGCCCGTCTCGCCGCTGCCGGAACACGCCATCGGGTTGGTGCAGTCGGTCAAGTACGCGGAACGCACCACCATCCGGGCCGCCCTGGAGGGCAGCCTGGATCTGGCCGTCGCGGCCTTCGCCCACCACCCGCTGATCGACGGTGTGGGTGTGGCCCGGGAACTGCTGGACCGCGCCCGGGCGGAGTTCCCGGAGCTCGGTTACCTGTCCTAAGGCCGGCATGCGCCACTTCGGCTCCGTGATCCCGGAACGCGTCGGGGCCCCGATCGCCCCGACCGCGTTCACGATCCTGACCCCGCGCACCACACCCGCTGAAGGAGAAACATGAAACTGCTGCTGATCGGCCTGGACGGGGTACGGATCGACGTCGCCGTGCCCTCGGTGATCCCCAGGAATCCGGCGTTCGCCGAACCCCACCACCCGGGCGACCCGCGGTTCGCCGCGGAACCCGCACCCGCGGATCGCCCCGAGATGCCACCCACCACATCCCCCGCCGCGCCGACACTGGCCCGGCTCGTCGCGGGCGGAGTGATCGCACCGGTGTGGATGACCCCACCCACCGACTCCGGGCCGGGCTGGTCCAACCTGCTGACAGGCACCACCCACGAGCAGAACAACGTGTGGCGGAACGAGTTCGTCGGGCACAGGCTGGCGGAATGCCCCGACGTGCTGTCCCGGATATTCTTCGCCGACCCGAGGGCCCGCACCTACGCCGCGGCCACGTGGGAAGCGCTGCTCGGAAGCTTCGGACCTGTGATCCAGCGCCGCATCGACCAGCAACGCACCGGACAACACAAGCTGTTCGTCCCCCACGACTTCACCCGCGGCTGCGTCAGCGCCGACATCGAGGTGCGCAGCCACGCCTGCCAGGTGCTCAACCACGAGGGCCCGGATGCGGCGTTCGTCTACTTCGAGGGGGTCGACGAGGCCGGGCACCGGCACGGCGCAGCCTCCCCCGGATATCGCAACGCCATCGGGGAGGTGGACGAGCACGTCCGCGCCCTCGTCAAGGCCGTGGCCGAACGCCACGAAGCACTCGGGGAACGGTGGCTGGTGGCGGTGACCACCGACCACGGGCACAACCCGGAGGGCGGGCACGGTGGGGACGAGATCGACGTTCGGCGCTCGTTCCTGATCCTGCACGCCTTCGACGCCCCGGTGAAACTGCCGGCTCGTCTCCTGGCGGACGGGCTGCCCAAGGCCCTGTACAGCCACGAGGTGACACCACTGCTGCTGGAGCTGCTGGGCGTGACCGGCGGCTCGTGGCATCCGGAACACGAGGTGGGGCTCGCCGTCGACATCCCCTCGGTGGGCCCGACCGGGAACCCGCCCTTCGAGTGGTGACCGGCGGGTGCTGCCCGGGCGGCTGCTCACCGCGGTAAAGGAGCGGGTGCCGGATGCGGTCGGCGTGGATGCACGAGGACGTCGGCACCGACGATCCGTCGCCGTTCCGCCCACCCCTGGGCTCTCCCGGGCGAACGCAATGTTCTGCGAACTGGCGCCGGAGGCCACGAAAAGGCCCCGGAACCTTGCGGTTCCGGGGCCCGTAGGGTGAGTCAGCTCACTTGTCCTCTTCGTCTTCCTTCTTCTCCACCACGAGGGTTTCGGTGGTGAGCAGCAGGGAG
Organism: Arachnia propionica; assembly: GCF_900637725.1. Taxonomy (GTDB): domain Bacteria; phylum Actinomycetota; class Actinomycetes; order Propionibacteriales; family Propionibacteriaceae; genus Arachnia; species Arachnia propionica. The sequence goes on from NZ_LR134406.1 coordinate 2,329,137, forward strand.
GCGATGGAGGCGGCGTTGGCCAGCGCGGAGCGGGTGACCTTCACCGGATCGATGACGCCGGCCTCGATGAGGTTCTCGTAGGCACCGGTGCGGGCGTTGTAGCCGTGCCCCGGCTCCAGGTCGGCGACCTTGGAGGTGATGACGTAGCCCGCCTCGCCGCCGTTCTCGGCGATCCAACGCAGCGGCTCCACCACCGACTTGCGGACGATGGCCACACCGACGCGCTCGTCGCCGGCCAGGCCCAAGTCGCCGTCGAGCACCTTGGCGGCGTGGATGAGGGCCGAGCCGCCACCGGCGACGATGCCCTCCTCGATGGCCGCGCGGGTGGCCGAGACGGCGTCCTCGATGCGGTGCTTCTTCTCCTTCAGCTCCACCTCGGTGGCGGCACCGACCTTGATGACGCACACACCACCGGCCAGCTTCGCGACGCGCTCCTGGAGCTTCTCGCGATCCCAGTCGGAGTCGGTGCGTTCAATCTCGGCACGCAGCTGGGCGACGCGGGCCGCAACCTCGGACTGCTCGCCAGCGCCGTCGACGATGGTGGTGTTGTCCTTGGTGACGACGATGCGGCGGGCGCGGCCGAGCACCTCGAGGCCGACCTGGTCCAGTTTGAGACCCACCTCGGGGGCGACGACCTGGCCGCCGGTGAGGATGGCGATGTCCTCGAGCATGGCCTTGCGGCGGTCACCGAAGGCGGGGGCCTTGACGGCCACGGAGGTGAAGGTGCCGCGGATCTTGTTGACCACCAGCGTGGACAGGGCCTCGCCGTCGACATCCTCCGCCACCACGAACAGGGTGCCCTTGGCGGCGATGACCTTCTCCAGCAGCGGGAGCAGGTCGTTCATGGAGGAGATCTTGCCGGAGTTTATGAGGATGTAGGGATCCTCCAGGACGGCCTCCATGCGGTCGGCGTCCGTGACGAAGTACGGCGAGAGGTAGCCCTTGTCGAACTGCATGCCCTCGGTGAACTCCAGCTCGGTGCCGAAGGTCTGGGACTCGTCGACGGTGATGACGCCGTCCTTGCCGACCTTGTCGAAGGCCTCGGCGATCAGCTCACCGATCTGCTCGTCACGCGAGGAGATGGTGGCGACGTTGGCCATGTCGGCGGTGGTGTCGACGGAACGGGAGTTCTCGTGGAGCCGCTCGACGACGGCCTCAACGGCCTTGTCGATGCCGCGCTTCAACCCGACGGGGTTCGACCCGGAGGCCACGGCGCGCAGACCCTCGTGGACCAGCGCCTGGGCCAGCACGGTGGCGGTGGTGGTGCCGTCGCCGGCGACGTCGTTGGTCTTGGTGGCGACCTCCTTGGCGAGCTGGGCGCCGAGATCCTCGTAGGGATCCTCGAGCTCGACCTCCTTGGCGACGGTCACGCCGTCGTTGGTGATGGTGGGGGCGCCCCACTTCTTGTCGAGCACGACGTAGCGGCCCTTGGGACCGAGGGTCACCTTGACGGTGTTGGCGAGGGTGTCGACGCCGCGCTCAAGCGAACGCCGCGCCTCCTCGTCGAACTGCAGAGTCTTTGCCATGAGTCACGCCTCGATTCAGCGGGAGACGACGGCGAGGATGTCGCGGGCGTTGAGCAGCAGGTACTCGGAGCCGTCGTACTTGACCTCGGTGCCCCCGTACTTGCTGAAGATGACGACATCGCCCTCGGCGACGTCGAGCGGGACGCGGTTGCCCTTGTCGTCGATGCGGCCGGGACCGGTGGCAACGACGCGGCCCTCCTGCGGCTTCTCCTTGGCGGTGTCGGGGATGACCAGCCCGGAAGCGGTGGTCTGCTCGGCCTCGAGCGGCTGGACGAGGACGCGGTCCTCGAGCGGCTTGATCGTGGTTGCCACGACAAACCCCTTTCTGTAGTTGTCCGGCGAGAGCCGGATTCAGTTCGGTGTCCGGTCCGGGCGTCGTCGCGGGTGCCACCCGGGTTGGCACCCGGGCCTACCGAGTGCCAGAAAAAGGCTATACCCCCGTTAGCACTCAATCAAGCCGAGTGCCAAGAAAGTGTCGGATCCGGACGCCTCACAGCGGGACCGCCTCGTCCAGCACCCGCTGCCTGAGGTCATGGCGCAGCGTGCTCTCAGGAACCAGATCCACCTCAGCGTCTACGAGTTCGGCGATGCGCGCCTCCAGGCGCCCGAGAGCGAGAAGTCCCAGCGGCCGCTTCATCTCGAACAGCAGGTCCACGTCCGAGTCCGCTTTCTCCGTCCCTGTTGCCACTGATCCGAAAACCCGAACACGCTTCCCCCCGGCATCATGGATCAGCCGCCGAATCTGGCCACTCGCCTTTCGAAGACGAAGCGCCAGCGGTGTCGTGCCATGGAATCGGAGCAACCGCGACACCTCCGGTTGGCTTCTGCCGATCTGCGCGGCGATCTCGGTCTGGGTCATCCCGGCCCGGGCGGCTTCCCGGACCCCGGCGACGAGTTTCATACGGGCCTTGGCCATCGCGGCATCGGACGATGCGGCGATCTCGGCCAACGACTCCTTCATGACGCAATTATAGCAATTGCTATATCTGGCACCACAGGCGTCGGTGAGCAGGTCAGCCCACCCGTTCGACCACGAAGGCCCTGGCTCCGGCGACGGTCCGGGCCAGCAGCAGGGTCGCCGACCCATCGCCCCTCGGTTTCAGTTGTTTCCGCAGAACGGCGGGGTCGACGTCGATGGCGCGCCGCTTGATCTCCAGCCGTCCGATCCGGTGCTGTTTGACCCACCGCCTGAGGGTGGTGACGTCGTGGTCGAGCACGTCGATCACCCGGTAGGAGGTGACGAAGGGTCCGCCGATCGGGGAATCGGAGGAGACATAGGCCACCCCGGGGGCCAGCAGCCAGCCGCCGGGCGCGGATTCGGCCACGAGGCCGGCGCGGATTACCGCGTTGTCGGGTTCGTGGATGAACCTCCCGGGCGGGGCGACGGGCAGCGGGGCGGCGCCCCCGGTCAGGACGTGGGGTTCGGGCTCTGACCTGGGGAACACGACCGCCCGGGGGCCGGGATCCGAGGCGTTGCTCAGCATCAGCTCGACCACGTCACCCCCCACCGACACCCAGGCCGCTCCGACGCCTTCCGGGATGAGTTGTTTCGGCAGCCCGGGGCCGAGTTTGACGAAAACCACCCGCTGCCCCCGCAGGTGGTCCTCCACCAGCGACCAGGGCGGAGTGAGGTCGGCGACATCCCAGGTCCGGCCCCGCGCGGTGCGGCGGGCCGGGTCGAGGAAAATCCCGCAGCCCTCGGGAACCCGGGCATCCTCGGCGCGCCCCACCGTCACCTCCCCACCCCCGGCCAGAGCCAGGTTGGCCCGGGCGAGGACGGCGGTAGCGGGGTCCGATTCGACGGCGTGAACCCCGAGGCCCGCCTCCGCGAAGGCCATCGCGTCGACCCCGATCCCGCATCCCAGGTCCCACACATCGCTGACACCGGCCTCGACGAACCGCGCGGCACGCCACCGGGCCACCACCCAGCGGGTCGCCTGCTCCAGCCCGTCGGGGGTGAAGAACATCCGGTCCGCCATGGGCAGTTTTTCCCGGGCCCGTCGCCGCAGGGCCACCTGGGTCAGGGCGGCGGCGGCCAGCTCCGGTGGGAAACACCGCCGCATCCGCTCTGCGGCACCGAGCGAATCCGGATCGGCCTCCGCGGCCGCCATCTCCAGGGCCAGGGCGCCGTCGTCGCTCAGAATGTCCACACACGCAGCCTAGGGGGTCCCCACCGGAAGCCGGCTGAGCCGGCCTGCGAGCATCCTCCCCGAAGTTGATTGAGCCGGCTTGCGAGCGTCAGCGAGCCAGCCGAGTCGAAACCAAGGTCTCCGTGGCCGGGTCTGTCGCTCAATCACCGGAGTGGTTTCGACACGGGCCGTTCCTTCGTCGCGGCCCGGCTCAACCAGCTTTACCCTTCCAAAGCCGGTTGAACCGGCCGTGTCGGAACCACCCGGTTCGCGGGAAACCTGCCGTCCGGTGCTCATCCGTGAGCCTCCTAGAATCTCCGCATGACCCGAATCGACGTGTGGTTGTGGAGCGTCCGGCTTTTCAAGACCCGTTCGCTGGCGACGAAGGCAGTCACCGGAGGGCACGTCCGGCTCAACGGTGACCCCGTCAAACCGGCGCACGCGGTCAGGCCCGGGGATCGGGTCACCGTGAAGGAGCCCGGCTGGACGCGGGAGTTCGAGGTGGTGGAGTTGCTGAACAAACGCGTCGGTGCGCCCATCGCACGGAAGGCCTACGTCGACCGCTCCCCCGAACGCCCCGCGTTCCTCAACGTCCCGGTTGCCAAGCGCGACCGGGGCGCCGGTCGCCCGACGAAGAAGGACCGCAGGGCCATCGACAGGCTGATGGGATCGGGGGATTGAAGGTTTCGGTTTCCCCGACCCGACCGGCCCGGGCCGGAAACCCCTACTGGTCCAGTTCGCGGGTGTCGAGTTCCGCGATCTCGTCGCCCAGCGCCTTCAGCAGGCGGTGGCGTTCCTCGCGGCGCCTGCGCTGCTCGATAGGGTCCGGAACGGGCGCAGCCGCCAGGAGACGCTTGGTGTACTCCTCCTGCGGGTCGAGCAGCACCCGCTGCCGATCCCCCTTCTCGACGATCTTGCCGTACTGCATCACGACGACGCGGTGCGCGAGCGAGTCGATCACGGCCAGGTCATGGCTGATGAACAGGCACGCGAACCCGAAGTCCCGCTGCAGATCGGTCAGCATTCCCAGCACCTGGGCCTGCACCGAAACGTCGAGAGCCGAGGTGGGTTCGTCGGCGACCAGCAGATCCGGGCTCAACGAAAGAGCACGGGCAATCGAGACGCGCTGCCGCTGACCGCCGGACAGCTCGTGCGGGTAGCGGTTGAAGGCGCTTCTCGGGAGTTCGACGGCCTCCAGCAGTTCATAGACCCGCTTCTGCCGCGACGCCTTGTTCCCGATCCTGTGCACCTCCAGGGGTTCGGAGATGACGTCGCCGACGGGCAGCCGCGGGTTGAGGGAGGCCGCAGGGTCCTGGAAGATCACCCCGACGCGGCGCCGCAGGCCCTTCAGGCTCTTGCCCTGCGAAACCTTCCTGCGGCCGTGTCCCTGGACCAGTTCCTGGCCGAGCACCTTAACGTTTCCCCCGGCCGATGGGATCAACCCCAGCAGGGCCCGGCCGATGGTCGACTTGCCGGAACCCGACTCGCCCACCAGGCCGACGATCTCGCCGCGTTTCACGTCGAAGGTGACGCCGTCGACGGCCCGGAACGGCTTGCGGCCCGCACGTTTGTACTCCACCACCAGTTCGTTGACCTCGAGGGCCGATTCGGCGTCCCCGGGTACCTCGCGCGGGGCGGAGCCGAACTGGCCGTGCCCCTCCCCGAGGTGGGGAACCGCGGCCAGTAGTTTCTTGGTGTAGGGGTGCTGCGGTTTGAGCAGCACCTCCTCCACGGTGCCGCGCTCCACGATGTTGCCTTTGAACATCACCGCGACCCGGTCCGCCATGTCGGCCACCACCCCCATGTTGTGGGTGATGAGCAGGATTCCGGTGTTCAGTTTCTCCTTCAGCGACCGCAGCAGGTCCAGGATGTCGGCCTGCACGGTGACGTCGAGGGCCGTGGTGGGTTCGTCGGCGATGATCACCTCGGGATCGCAGGCCAGCGCCATGGCGATCACCACGCGCTGCCGCATGCCGCCCGACAGCTCGTGGGGGTACTGCTTGACGCGTCGTTCCGCGTTCGGGATGCCGACGGCGTTGAGCAGGTCGATGGCCTTCTGCCACGCCTCCGCGCCGTGGGCGACGTTGTGCACCTCCATTGATTCGGTGAGTTGTTCACCGATCTTGATGACCGGGTTGAGGGCGGTCATCGGTTCCTGGAAGACCATGGCCACGCGGTTGCCACGCAGGCCACGCAGCTGCCGGGGGGTGAGTTTCGAGATGGTCTTGTCGGCCACCATCGTCTCCCCCGTGATACGGGCGGTCTTCGGCAGCAGTCCGAGGGCCGTGGTCGCGGTGACCGACTTGCCGGAACCGGATTCACCCACCAGGGCGACCACCTCGCCCGGCCTGACCGCCAAGGAGACGCCCTTGACGGCGTGGACCCGCCCGAACTCGGTGCGGAAGTTGACATCCAGTTCCTGGAACTGGAGCACCGATTCGGTTTCCTGGGTGGGGGGGATTGTCTCGTTCACTTCAGTGCTCATTTGTTTCTTTCCCCTCAATCCATCTGCTGCCGCGGGTCGAAGGCGTCACGCAGGCCGTCGCCGATGAAGTTGACGCACAGGGCGATGGTCAGGATGAACAGGCCCGGCCACCAGAACAGCCAGGGCCGGGTGTCCATGGCCTCCTGGTTCTGGGAGATCAGCAGACCCAGCGACGATTCCGGGGCCCGCACACCGAATCCCAGGTAGGACAGCGCCGTCTCCAGCAGGATGGCCGAGGCGATCAGCAGCGTCGAGTTCACCACGATGGTGCCAATGCAGTTCGGCAGGATGTGCCGGAAGATGATGCGCCAGTTCGAGGTGCCGATGGCCTTGGCGGCGTGCACGAACTCGCGTTCGCGAAGCGAGAGCACCTCGCCGCGCACCAGGCGTGCCATGCCGGTCCACACCACGACACCCAGTACCCCGGCGAGGACGTAGATGTTGGCCCCGTCGACCATGCGTCCCAGCACCGCGGCCAGCACCAGCAGCGGAATGATGATCACCAGGTCGGTGGCCCGCATCAGGATGGACTCGATGCGGCCCCGGAAATAACCGGCCGCACCGCCGATGAGGGTTCCGATCATGGTGGCGATCAGACCGACCATGAAGGCGATGATCACGGATTTCTGGGTGCCCTGCATCACCAGGGCGAAGTAGTCCTTGCCGATGGTGTCCTGCCCAAAGGGATGCTCGCCCAAGGCGAACGGCCAGAACCGCAGGGTGGGTTCTCCGTTGGGGCTGCCCTGGGGGAAGGCGTAGAGGTCGACGTGGTTCTTCGGCCACCATCCGGGCAGGGAACCCACACCCGTGGAGGTGAAGGCCAGCAGGATCACCAGGATCAGGATAGCGCTGGCGACCATCGCTCCCTTGTGGTGCAGGAAGCGACGCCACACCAGCGAGCCCTGCGAATAGGACTTGCCTCCCGCTTTGTCTAGGTCCTCGTCGAGGTCGTAGTTGGCCGGTTCCGGGGCGTTCTGCTCCGGGTTGGTCTGCTCGGACGTGGTCTGATCGGACATTTTTTCCTCGGATTCTTTGGCGCTCATCGGGAGATCCTCGGGTCGAGGAAGGCATAGGCGAGATCGGCCAGCATGTTCATCACCACGGCGGCCGTTCCGGTGACCAGGAAGAAGCCCATCACCCGCATCGGATCGGCTTCCAGCAGACCATCCTTGAACAGGGTGCCCATGCCCTGCCAGGCGAACACCGTCTCCGTGATGACGGCGCCGCCGATGAGGTTGGCGAAGTCGAAGGCCACGATGGTGGCGAGCGGGATCAGGGCGTTGCGCAGCGCGTGCCGGGTGATGACCTTGCGTTCGGAAACACCCTTGGAACGCGCGGTGCGGATGTAGTCCTGGTTCAGGACCTCCAGCATCGAGGCCCGCGTGTAACGGGTGTAGGAGGCGATCGAGATCAGGGTCAGGGCGATGGTGGGCAGCAGCAGGTGGGTGAGGCCGTCAATCGTCTCACCCCACCACGTGGTTTCCAGGTTCGGCGTGGACGCGCCGATGGTCGAGATCGGGCGACTCACCTTGGCCAGGTAGGCCGCCCAGTTGCTGAGCAGGAGATCGACCAGCGCCGCCAAGGAGGCGAGCAGACCCGTGATCGCCGAGGCGAAACTGGCCTGGCGCTTGGAGAAACCTCCCAGCAGTTGACCCGCCACGATCCCGACCCCGATGGCGACGGCCAGCAGGCCGAGCAGCAGCGGAATGGAGGGGGTCTTCATCAGGACCCCACGCAGCACGGAATAGCCGACGATACTCACCAAGGCGGTGGCTCCCACCGCGTTTCGCACCTTCTTGTTCTCGAAACCGCTGGTGAGCACGATCATCAGGGCACCGATGCCGATCACCAACAGGATGTAGACCGGGATGCCGACCGCGGGGCGGCGGAACCAGCGCACCGCGTCGAAGTAGATCATGATCCCGGCGAAGCTCACGGCCAGAGCCCCGAAGGTGATCAGGCGCCGCTTCCACGGGCCGCCGACGATCGCCGCGACGATGAAGGCGAGCACCAGGGCTGTCACCACTATCGCCAACGGTGTGAAGCGGGCCTTCTCTATCCAGTTGTTGAACTCGATGGCGGCGTACTGCTTCAGCAACACCGCGAACCAGAACACCGGAAGGGAGAAGAACACGAAGGCCATCATCGTGATGGCGTAGTCGAATCCGCTGTACTGCCGGATCGCGGTCAGGATACCCAGGATGACACCGGTGACGATGGCCAGGCACGTGGCCAGGATCACCAACCGGATCGAGACCCCGGCAGCCGACGCGATCAGGGCGTTGACGGATTGGCCGTTCGACGCGGTGCCCAGGTCACACTGTCCGTACAGGCACTTGGCGGCTCCTCCGAGCCAGTTCAGGTAACGCTCGTACCAGGGCTTGTCGAGCCCCAGGAGGAGAGTGCGCTGACGAATCAGGTTGTCCCTGTTGGGCGAGTTCGATTCACGCAGGTTCGCCAGCGGATCGCCGGCGTTGATCACCAGGATGAACATCAACAAGGAGCCCAGCAGGAGAACCAACAGCGAGATTCCCAAGCGTTTGGCAATGTACTTGATCACGAGAGTTCCTTTTCAGGAGGCTGCCGGGCCAACGCCTGGCTGACCCATAGCGCCAGATAATAGAGCACTTTCAGGCAACCCCGCGCCAGTCGTGGTCCAGGTTTTGGAACACTCGGTCCCCCTTCAACGGCCGAGGGGGTGGATGGCCGTGGCCATCCACCCCCTCGGTTTGGGCTCGGGGCAGATCAGTTCTGCATCAACGCATCTGCCACTGGAAGGCGTTCCAGGACACCGTGGACTGGGCCGCGGTGACCCTCACGTTGCGCACCTTGGAGTTCCACGCCACCACCCCGGGGTGGGAGTAGAGCGGGATGTTGAACAGCGTGTCCCACAGCTCCTTCTCGATTACCGTGGTCTGTTCCACCTGCTCCTTGGCATCGAGGGTGTTGGTCAGCTTGTTCCAGGCCTCGTCGACCTTGGGGTTGGAGTACTTGCCGTAGTTCTGGGGCCTGCCGGTCGCCTGGATGTTCTGGCCAGTGGTGATGAGCCCGGAACCGGCCCAGGCGTACAGCGCAACCTCATAGTCACCCTTGACTACCGCGTTCTCGAAGAAGTCCTGGGCGGCTGCATCCACAACTTCGAAACCGGCGTCCTTGCAGGAGGACTGGATGGCCGCGACGGTTTCCGTGCGCCGCTGGTTGCCCGCCTTGTAGCCGATGCGCACCTTGATCGGGGTCTGAATGCCACTCTCCGCGACCAGCTGCTTGGCCTTCTCGATGTCGACCTGGTCGTAGCTGCCGTCGTAGGACTTGGAGGTGACCTCCTGGTAGTTCTTCTGGAAGGGCAGGACCTCGCGGGCATTCAACAGCTGCGCGTCCTCTTTGATCGGCTTGACGAGCCGATCGAGGATGGTCTGGCGCGGCACGCAGCGCGCGAAGGCCTCACGCAGCTTCTTGCCACCCTGGGCGTCGGAGAAGACGTTGCTGTCACGGAAGTTGAAGTCCAGGTGTTCCCAGGTCATCTCCGAGGTGGTCGCCACCTGGACGGAAGAACCGATCCCCTGCAGCCGCTTGACGGTGTCGACGGTAGCCTGCGGACGAATCACATCCAGATCGCCGTTCTGCAGCGACTGGGACATCTGGTTGTCGGCCACGTAGGAGAACACCAGGTTCTTGGTTCCGGCCGGGGTACCCCAGTAGTTCGGGTTCGCCTCAAGGGTGAGGGTGGTGTCCTTCCAGCCACCCTGCTTCAGCTGGTAGCGGTTCGAGGACGGAATGAGGGAGGCGTCGGGAAGCTGACCGGGCTGGAAGATCCATCCCTCGTTCCAGAACTTGGCCGCCTTTTTCACGGTCTCCGCGTCACGGTTCAGGATGGCCGTTGCCAGGGCATCCGGCTCCAGCCCGGACTGCTTGGCCACGATGTGCGCAGGAAGGGGGCCGGACAGAACTGCCTTGTAGTCCGGGTACTGCCCCTTGAACTTGATGGTGAATGTCTTGGAACCCGCCTCGCCCTGCGGCCCCTCGGGGACATGCTCGGAGAAGGTCGTGGAGACGTGGTTGAACACGGCTTCCGCGTCCTTGTTCTGGCCGCTCGCCAGGCCAGGGACCAGGAACTCGGGGTTCTGGGCCGCCCAGTCCAGCAGGTAGTCGTTGATGGTGATCGGGGTGCCGTCGGACCACTTCGCGTTGTCGGCGATGGTGTACTTCACCTCGAGCGGATCCTGGCTCACCACCTCGGAGGTTCCGAATTCCTTGTCCTCGCAGACGGTGCCGTCGGTCCCGAAGTACCAGAAATTGCCGAACATCTGGTCGGCGACCACCGAGTTGTAGGTGGAGTAGGTGGCGTTGGTTACGTTGTTGTACCCGCTCCAGTTGCCGGGACCGGGGCTGTAGACCACCTGCCCGTCGGAGGTTTCCTTGATGCCCGCGTCGCGAATGCAGGGGTCGCCGCCTCCGACGACGGTCTCGGCTGCTCCGGGACTGCTGTTCTCGGCATCGGGATCCTCGCCGCTGGTGCAGGCGCCGAGCATCAGTGCTCCGCTCACCAGCACAGCCAGGGCCGCCTTGGTTCCCCTGAACTTCATGTTTTCTCCTTGTCGTGAGCCGACACCTGGTCCCACCACGGGACCAGTTGGCATCGGACCTTAGTAGTACCCGAAGTCGCTGAAAACCCCGGGGTACAGTTGTGGAACGGATTGTTACCTATCTGATACGTGGAAGTTCCCGTCAGACCACGATCCGATTGACGGGCAGCCCAGTCAGCGCGGAGAAGTCCAGCGACGACGGGGGCAGTCCCGCGCGCACGGCCGTCAACCCGACGGCGGCGATCATCGCTCCGTTGTCGGTGCACAGCCCCGGTCTCGGGCGCCGCACCGCGACACCCTCAGCGGCGGCCCGTTCCTCGAGCAGTCCACGCAGCCGCGAATTGGCGGCCACTCCCCCGCCGAGCAGGATCGTCCCCACACCGACCTGCCGGGCGGCGTCGAGGGTCTTGGCCACCAGCACGTCGGCAACGGCCTCCTGGAAGCTGGCGCACACGTCGCCCACAGGAACCTCCCGGCCCTCCAGCCGGGCGGTCTCCACCCAGCGCGCCACCGCCGTCTTCAAACCGGAGAAGGAGAAGTCGAAGCGGTGTTTCTCGAGGTCGTGGCGCGCCGTCAGGCCGCGCGGGAAACGGATGGCCGCGGGATCGCCATCGGCTGCGGCACGATCAATGACGGGACCGCCCGGGTAGGGCAGGTCCAACAGCCGCGCCACCTTGTCGTAGGCCTCCCCTGCTGCGTCATCGATGGTGGAGCCCAGTTCCTCGATGTCACGGGCCAGGTCGCGAACGTGCAGCAGGGATGTGTGGCCGCCGGAGACCAGCAACGCCAGGGCTGGCATCGGGAGAGGACCGTGGTCGAGGAGATCGACGGCGATGTGCCCGACGAGGTGGTTCACCCCGTACAACGGTTTGCCAAGATGCGCGGCGAGGGCCTTGGCGGCCGAGATCCCCACCAGCAGGGCTCCCATCAGGCCGGGCCCGGCGGTGACAGCGATGGCGTCAACCTCGGCCAGGTCCACGTCGGCCGCGGCGACGGCGCGTTGCAGGGTGGGCACGAAGGCAGACAGGTGCGCCCGGGAGGCGATCTCCGGCACCACTCCCCCGAAACGCGCGTGGAGGTCGACGGAGCTTGCGACCTCGTTGGCCAGCAACTGGTCGCCGCGGACGATGCCGACGCCCGTCTCGTCGCAGGAGGACTCGATTCCCAGGATCAGCGGTTCGCTCATTGAATCTCCTCCGTATTCATCCTCTTCCCCATGACCACGGCGTCGACGCCCCGTCCGTAGTAGTTTCTGCGCCGGTTCACCGGAACGAACCAGTTCGCGGCGTAGAACCCGATGGCCGCGGTGTTGTCGGAGGCCACCTCCAGCAGAACGTTTCCGGCCCCCTGCTCCGCGGCCCAGGCGATCCCGCGCCCCAGCAGCTTTCCCGCGATGCCCCGGCGGCGGTGTTCCCCCGCGACGACGATCCGGTCCAGGTCGGTGGTGTTCCCCGCGTGACGCCAGGACGCGCAGGCGATCACGCCATCGGGTGCGGTCTCAGCCACCTCCACGAGGCGGCCGTCAGCGCCGATCTCCTCCAGCCAGGAGGCCTCCGACCAGCGTTGCCGCGCCGGGAAGACCAACTCCAGCCGGGCCAGCGCGGGGGCGTCGGCGGGCACGGCGGTGCGGATGATCATCGAGGCGCCCTGAGGCGGGGCAGCGCCGACTTGCGGGTCCTCGGCACCGCGGCGTCCGCGGCCCGCAGGTAGAAGGGTTCCCCGTCGACGGACGGCAGATCGGCCCAGCGTGCCGCCAGCACCGCCGCATCCAGGTGACGTGGCCCGGCCGGGTCGTCGAGGACCGGGCCGGCCGCGGGCAGGTCCGGGATGGCCCCGGGCGCGCTCACCCGGGGTTCGCCGACGCGGATCCCGTCGTGGTAGAGCGCCCAGTAGAACTCCTTGCGGCGGGCGTCGGAGGCCACCACGAACTCGTCCGGCGCGTCCTGCCACTGGGCGGCGATCACATCGAGGGAACACACCCCGTGCAGGGGTCTGCCCGCCACCGCAGCCAAGGTGCGGGCGGTCACGACCCCGACGCGCAGCCCCGTGAACGGCCCCGGCCCCATGCCGACGGCGTAGGCGTCGATCCCGGTCATGGCGATCCCGGCCGAGGCGCACAGTCGCTGGATCAGCGGGGTCAGGGCCTCGCCGTGGGCGCGGGTGTCGGCCACCACCTCGGATACGACGGGCTCCCCGTCGCGGGCCAGGCCGACGGCCACGTGGTGGGAGGTGTCGATTCCCAATATCCAGGTCATGGGTTCCTCCTGAGGGCTTCCAGGGCACCGGCCCAGCGGGGACCGGTGCCGGTCAGGGTCACGCGCCGGGCCTCGTCGCCGATCTCGCGGTCGATGTCGATCTCCAACCGCTCGTCGGAGAGCCATTCGGCGATTCCCTCGCCCCATTCGACGAGGGTCACGGACCCGGGCAGCGTGGCGTCGAGGTCGATGTCGGCCAGTTCGTCGGCGCCGGCCATGCGGTAGGCATCCACGTGCACCAGGTCCGGGCCGCCGCCACGGGAGGGATGGATGCGCGAGAGCACGAAGGTGGGTGAGATCACGGGGCCCTCGACGCCGAGCCCCTCCCCGATTCCCCGGGCCAGGGTGGTCTTGCCTGCCCCGAGTTCTCCGGTGGCGATGATCACATCGCCCGCGCGGAGCAGACCCGCCAGCTCCACACCCAGGGCGTGCATCGCGTCTGGGGTGGGGACGGTGACGGCCACGGGCAGGTCGCGGCCGAGCACGATCCCGGAGGCGTTCTCCCGGAGCAGGCCGAAACCGTGCTTCCCCCACCAGTCCGCGAGCTCGGGGAACTCGCGGCGGCACAGCACCTCGACCCGCTTCAGACCCGCGTCCACCGCGAGCGATATGGCCCCTCCGATCATGGCCTTCGCGATCCCCCGTCGGGTCTCGCTGGGCAGCACGGAAACCCGGCGCAGCCTGGCGGCCTCCCCGTCGTGGGCGACCAGCAGGCAGCCGACCATGCGGTCGCCGTCGAGGGCGCACACCCCCCACCCCTCTGCCAGGGCGCGCTCCACGTCGGCGAGGGTGTCGGAAAGGGCGTCGGCGGGCGGGTCGACGGGGCGGCGGGCGGCGAAGGCGGTCCGGCTGACGCGCAGCATCCCGGAGGCATCTGCTGCTCTGGCCAGCCGCACCTGGATGGTCTCGGTCATGACGGGCAGATCCTAACCCCGCTCTCCCCGGTGGCCGCGATCCCGGCGATCGCCACGCCGCCAGGGGCCGCGACCGCGACCTCCGCCGGGGCGGCGCCGCTGCTGGGGCCTGGGGGCGATCAGCGCCTGGTAGTCGGCCTCAGTCACGGGAGCACCCAGGCAGGGACGGGCACCCGTGAGCCCGGCGAGTTCGTCGCTACCCGGGACCACCTCGACCGGTTCGGTCCTGACCCCGGCCTGACCCACGATCCGGCGCATCTGTTTGCGCTGGTGCGGCAGGACGACGCTGACCACAGCCCCCTCTTCACCAGCGCGGGCAGTGCGTCCGGCGCGGTGGAGGTAGTCCTTGTTGGTCTTGGGAGGATCCACCTGGAGCACCAGGGAGATGTCGTCGACGTGGATGCCACGGGCGGCGACGTCGGTGGCGACCAGCACGGGCACCTCGCCGCGTTTGAAGGCCGCGAGGATGCGGGCGCGGGCGCCCTGAGTGAGACCGCCGTGCAACGCCCCGGCCATCACCCCGGCCTCACGCAGCTGCCTCGCGATGCGGTCGGTTCCCATCTGGGTGCGGGCGAAAACCACGGTCCTGCCCTCCCGGTTCGCGATCTCGGCCGTGACCTGGTTCTTGTGGTGCGGGACCACGTGCAGCACGTGATGGGTCATGGTGGTCACCGACGCCTTGCCGGAGTCCACCTCGTGGGTGACCGGATCGGCGAGGTAGCGTCTGACCAGCTCGTCAACCGCGCCGTCGAGAGTGGCGGAGAACAGGAGCCGCTGCCCGTCCGCGGGCACGGCGTCGAGGATGGTGGTGACGGCGGGCAGGAACCCGAGATCGCTCATGTGGTCGGCCTCGTCGAGAACCATCACCTCCACCCGGCTGAGGTCGGCTATCCCCTGTTCCAGGAGGTCGATCAGCCTGCCGGGCGTGGCCACCGCCACGTCCACGCCCCGTTCGAAGGCCTTGATCTGGGGGCCGTAGGCCATGCCGCCCGCCACCAGGTGCAGGCGGAGTCCCATCACGGTGGCCAGCGGGGACAGGTTGTCGGCGATCTGCAGGGCCAGCTCGCGGGTGGGGGTCAGTATCACTGCGCGCGGGGAGCCGGTGGGCTCGTCGACGGCCAGGCGGGTCAGCAGCGGCAACCCGAATGCCAGGGTCTTGCCGGAGCCGGTGCGGCCACGGCCGAGCACGTCGCGGCCAGCGATGGCGTCGGCGATGGTGGCGCGCTGGATCGGGAATGGCTCCGTGATGCCCTGCTGTTTCAGGGCCGCCACCATGGGGGCGGCCACGCCGAGTTCGGCGAAACCGGAGGTCGCGTCGTCATCGGTGACCTCCACCTCGACGGTAGTGGCCTCCCAGCTCATCTGATCCTGTTCGACGGGGTCGAAGTAGCGGGATTCCCGGAAGTGGCCGCGCGCCTTGCCGGACCGGCGATCATAGTGGCCGCGACGCTCGTGGTCGCGGCGACCGTACGGATGTTCCTGATGGTCCCGCCGGGAACCGCGGAAACCCCTCGGGCGGTCATCGCGACGGAAGTCCCGGTCGAAGTCGCGATCCCGGCGCCTCCGTTTCTCTCTGCCCTCGTGGTCGTCGCGGCGACGCTCACCGTCGCGGCCTCGGAAGTCGTCGCGGCGACGCGCGAACCGGTCTCCCCGGTCTCCGCCCCGCTCCCGTGAATCGTCCCGGTCCTCACGCCATCCGTAACGGGAACGGGACCCGCCCCACCGCTGCCCGGACCCGCGGTCATCACGCCAGCCGCGGTCATCACGGCGACCGCGATCCCTGTCGCGGTTTCCCTCGCGACCGAAACCACGGTCCTCGTATCGCGAGCCGCGGTCGTCACGGTCCCGGGCGCGATCGTCCCGGTCGAAACGACCGGAGCGCGCTTCCGGGTTGCGCACCCCGCCCGAGCGGCGGGGTTTGTGTCCGCGGGCGGCGCGCTCGGCGGCGCTCCAGCGTTTCTTGGGGGTGCCGTCCGACTTGAACGACTTGGGTTTCTTCCTGGGCATGGCCACGGCAGGTCCTGTTCACGGTGCTCGTCTCGGGCCCGACGGATGATCCCGCGGGCGGCGGCGCGTCTCGTCACATAAGAAAACATCCGGAACACAAGACGGCCGTTGGCGCACTCGGCGCAAAGCTGACAGCCGGGAATCCGGCGTCGGGGAGCCCGGGGAAAGGTCAGCAGCACCCCCGGGAAAGGCCAGTCAGGCCGACTCGCAACTTTATCCCCTGGGGTCTGGTTTGAGCAATTCGAGCGTCATTCCCGGGGAGCCAGGGACGCGGCCACCCCGGCGAGGATCACCTCCAGTTTCTTCATGAACCAGTCGAAGGGCGGCAGGTTGACCGCCTCGAGCTTGGCCTGGCGGATCTTCTCCCAACCGGGCACGGGGTTATCTTCCGGTTCATCAGGCACCCATTGCCTTTTCATGTCGTCACGTTCGGGGCCGGTTTCGGCCGACAGCCCGTCCATGTGTTCCACCCCGCGGCGGCTGTCCACCACCATGTCGAAGACCAGGTCGCAGGTCAGCAGGGCGTTGCGGGCCGTGAAACCGCATTCCATCAGGAAGGAGCACAGTTCATCGGAGAGCCGCACCATCACGAGGGTGAAAACCCCTCGCGACACCTCGGTAGCCGAACCGGGATGGGCCTCCCAGAAACGCCAGGCGAAGACGGCGTAGTCAGTGAGCACCTGCCGCCACGGCCCCTGCCGAGGGGGCATCTCCACCGACTCCATGGCCAGGCCGAGCCCCAGGCGCACCAGTTCGTCACGGTCGGGTGCGTAGCGGAACAAGGTGCTCTCCCCCACCCCGAGACGTTCCCGCACTGCCGTGAAAGTCAGCTGTGGGAACCCCACCTCGAGCACCGCCCTGGCCACCGTCTCCCTTGTTAGGCGCGGCGGACGGCCACGCCTCGCTCCTTCAGCCATCACGCCTCCTCCTTTACTGCGGTCTCCGAGTTGGGACGGAAGTTTCGGAAGGCGGGATGCGCGAGGACGAACACCGCGACGACTCCCAGGACCACGACGGAAACGATGACGGGCAGCGGCCGCCACCAGCCGTAGAAGAGGGTGCTGAGCGTCGGGGCGAGAACGTAGGTGAGGCCGTTGGTGGCGCCGATCACCCCGGCGAGCCCGCCCTGCTCGTCGTGTTCGACCAGCATGGTGGGTCCGGAGGTGTAGCCGGGCATCGCTATACCGATTCCCAGTCCGATCAGCAGGGCCGATACGAACATCACCCAGAGTTCCGCCTCGGGCAGCATGACCACGAACCCGACGGTGCCGACCGCCGCACCGACGCGCAGCAGCATCGGCGGCGCCCACTTGGTGACGGGCACGACGACGGCCTGGGCGATGATCATGCCGATCCCGATTGCCAGCATCACGACACCGGACAGCTGACCGCCCGCGACCTCATCCAGGTGGAACCTGTCCATGATGATGAAGCTGGCCGTGTTCTGAATGAAACCGAGGGCGGTGAAGGTGCCGAAACCCGCCACCAGGAAGGGCAGAACCCGCTTGTCCATGGGGCTCACCCGGATCGGGCTCTCCACGAGCCGGCTGCCCGCCCCGCCGTGCAGGCAGGCCAGCACGAGTAGCATGGCGATCCCGATCAGCACGGGCACGACGATTATGGGGGTCAGCAGGCCGAATCCGGCCAGGGCTCCACCCACGATCGCCCCGAGGATGCTGGCGATTCCCTGCACCGCACCGACCCCGGCCATTCCCTTGACGCGGGCCGGACCCTCGGGCGTGAACTCGGCTATGTAGGCCTGGGCCGTGGGCGGCACAGCTGCGATAGCGGTCCCGAAACCGATTCCTCGCAGCAGCACGAACAGCAGGAACAAAACGGTGCCCGTGAGCAGCCCCTGCATGCCGGCGGCGGCCAGCCCGGAGAACAGGATCATGGTCACGATGCCGAGCGCCAGGGCCGCCAGGAGCACGGGTTTGAATCCCTTCGATTGGGCTCTTCGCCCCCAGAACCCGGAGGTGAGCACCACCATGACGGCGGCGGCCGAGATGGTCACGCCCAACTGCCATTCGGGCATGCCAAGCCTGCGGGAAAGGGGGGCGATGATCGGGCTGAGGGTCATCTGACCCACGTAAACGATGAGCACGGTCCCGAGCAGCAGAGGGATCTGGGACTTCGACGTCCCCTGTGGTTTGGCTTCGTTGGTTGTCACGAGGTCAACCTACATCATTTTGGAGGCGAACCGCCATAATTTGAGGATCCGCCACGAGCAGGCCGACCAGGACCATGGCGCTCCGCGCTTGCCGGGCCGGACCCGCCCGCATGAAACCATCCCTGGCGCCACCGAGCAGGGTTCCCCGAGCCCCACGGTTTCGACGCAACCGGCTCGTCGACGTTCGCGGGTCGGAACGGCCAGCCTTGACGGGCCCGCGCACCTCGCTTCCTCCCATCGCACCGCGGGATCGCGGGGTTAACTTTCGGTCAGAGTTTGGGTTGGTTTTGGTCAGGGTCTGGATTGACCGTCGGGCTTGAAAATACCGTGTGTTCATCCTTCCTTCCCGGTTGGCAGGAGGTTGATGTGTCCTGGTGGAGGGTTGACGAGCAGACTGCCGGGCAGGTGGTGGCCTCGGCAGCGGCGAGTGCTGGACGGTATGTGACCGCGCAAGGCGATGTGGCCGAGAGCGCGGGGGTTTTGGCGGCTGCGTTGAGCAATTCGGGAATCGTGGCTGCCGCGGTCGAGGGGTGGATGAGCGGTTGTGGTGTTCCCGGTCTGCGTGAGGTGAGGGAACTGACCGGGACCGTCATCAGCTGTGCTGGTGACGCTTTGGGTGTGTACCGCGACGGGGATTTCGTGATGGCCGGGAATGCGCGGGCTGTGGCCTCCTTCGCGGAAGTTCCGGCATGGCTGCCCGGTAGCAGTGGGGAAAGCCCGTATGACCCGGTCCGGTTCGGGAGGCGCTGACATGAGAACCCCTGCTAACACCTTTGGCGTGCGGCATCTGGGATTCGAGGGGGTGTGGTGAGGTGTCGTTGAGTCTTCCCGTGTTGGATGAGGCCGGGCCGGTGCGTGAGGCGACCGGAAGCTTGTTGAATGCGTTTCGTGGCGTGGTGAACACCGCCGATGAGGTCGCGGCGACGTGGAACGGCCTCGGGGTGGCGTATTCGGCCCCTGAGGCGCCGGTTGTGTTGGCCGCCATGGCCAGGCCCGGTGTGTGCGCCCGCACGCTAGCGGGGCATGCCGAGACCGCCTGCGCCGCGTTGATGGTCTATGCCGACCGGCTCGATGAGTTGAAAACGATACGAGAACAACTCGCCGCCGACATCGCCACCCACGAGGCCAAGGCCGCGGCGGTCTCCCAGTGCCCCGTCCAGGGTGATGACGCGACCGCCCAGCAACATCAGCTGAATCTGTTGTGTTCGGAGGCTGTTGCGTTGGAGGGGCGGGTCGCCAGGTTCGTTCAGGCCCTGGAGGATGCGCAGCAGGAGTGCAGCAGCAAAATCCACGCCGTCCAAGGCAACACCGCACATGTTGGTGGGGGTGTTGTGAACCTGGCCGGCGGGGGACCTGGGTTGATCCCGATTGAACCTGATCTCAGAGTTTGGGAGATCGATGAGGCACGCCATGGTCGTCTCCGCTCGGGAGAAATCACGCAGGAGACAGGCGCTAATGGGGAGGCATTGGGACTAGGGGAGCCCGTTGCTGGTGAGTCCGCGGCTATGCCCCGCCCTGAGCCGTGGAAGTACCCTGGCGACAGCGAAGGGGAGGGGTCAGGACCATACGCACAGCGAGGAGCAAACCTAGGCGACTACGCAACACATGAAGCTGCAGCATCCGCCGCAGGATTGATGCAGCCCTTCTGGCCCGATGCGGCGAGAAACCTCATGCACTTCCTCGGCAACTCCGGGAAACCAATCGACATGAACACCAATGGTATGCTCAACGACCTCCCCAAGTTACAAAGCAAAGTCAATTCCGACATAGAGAGCTACGTAGACAAGGCAGTTAAAGACGCAAAAAACTCAGGATACGCAGGGCCAATGACATATCCTTTTGTTACAGAGTGGCAAGATAATTACGCCAAGAAAAACGAGAATGAGAATTGGTTTTATGCTACTGGCGGGTACCAGCACGCGACGGCAGGAACCATTACCGTGTATCCGGATGGCAGTTACACCTACAAGTATCAGGTGCACACCGCCGACCGGTACAATTGGGATGGAAACAAGAAAACTGGAATCGGGCCGCTCACTGTCACCGACAAGCAACTGCAGGAGCTGCACCGCGCTGGGATAGCCCAGGAGTACGATCTCATTGGCGAATCCACTATCAGGACCGGGCCATGACACACTCACCGAGCCGAGCCATACTCACAGCTGCTGCAATCGTCACGCTGCTCAACGCCTGCACACCCACCCCAACTGAACCAGCCAGTCCCACTCCTGAGGAAACCTCCATGTCAACTCAGCAAGAGGGGGCCCCCTACCCCAGCGACCTCGACCATCTCGATGACATCCTCGCCCTCGGGAAAACCGCCCTCCCAGAAGGTGCCACCAACATCACGATCACCCCGGCCACCAAATTCGCCGAATCCTACCCCGGAGGCTGGGGATACGTCATCGCATACCACGCAGACCCGCAACCCATCCGAAACCACATCGACACATACACCAGCCACTCAGGAGACAACATAGAAGACTACCCAGATACCAGGCCACCCTTTGATGTCGAAGACATCGACGTTGCAAATATCCAGCATCCATGGATTACCGGTTTTGGTAAAGTCCAAATCGTTATCGAACGCCCCCTCGGTCGATGCTGGCTCCTCATCCGCGGCGCACCACGCTGAACCCCATACGACGTTCCAGCTTGAGCAGCAAATCACCAAACAAGACCGGACCATGACCCACCTACCGCGTCGGACCATATTCCTAGCTGCGGCCACCGCGATAGTAGCGGGGGTGACCGGCTGTACCGGTATCGAATTCACCCCATGGGGGCAACCCACCCCCACCGGAATGGAGAACGCCCCCTACCCCGCCAACCTAGAACACCTTGACGACATCCTTGCCCTCGGTAAGACCACTCTTCCTGAAGGTGCTAGCAACATTACGGTCTCACCGGCCCTCAAGACCGCCGAGGCCTCGCCCGGAGCCTGGGGATACGTCATCGCCTATTACGCGGAACCGCAACCCATCCGTGACCACCTCAATACACACACCGGAGATTTAGGAGATGGCGTAGATCACTACCCCGAAGCTAGATCTGCTATCCACGTCAAAGACATCGATATGACAAAAATTCAGCACCCATGGATCACCGGCTTTAAAAACGCAGAAATCATCATTGAACGCCCTCTTGGTAGGTGTTGGCTTATCATTCGCGGTGGATTCCGCTAGCCCCCGCTCATGCGTCATGATAAGCACACTCCCATGACACACTCGCCACGACGAACCATAATCGCAGCCGCGACGGCGGCGGTGGTCGTCGCGCTAACTGGTTGTGCCAATCCTTTCCCCGGCATCCAGTTCACACCGGAAGAAACCACCACCCCCACCGGCCAGGCAAACGCCCCCTACCCCGCCGACCTAGACCACCTCGACGACATCCTCGCCCTCGGCAAAACCACCCTCCCGGAAGGCGCCATCAACATCACAATCACCCCGGCCACCAAATTCGCTGAATCCTACCCCGGAGGCTGGGGATACGTCATCGCCTACCACACCCAACCACAACCCATAAGAGACCACATCTACACATACACCAGCCGATCAGGAGATGGTATAGAAAACTACCCGGACACTGAATATCTTGCATATATGAAGGATATTGACTTCACCGCCATTCAACACCCATGGGTAACAGGGTTCGGTAAAGTGCAACTCGTTGTTGAACGCCCCCTCGGTCGCTGCTGGCTCCTCATCCGCGGAGCACCCCGCTAACCCCCATTCAAACGCATGGAGTGGTTCAACCGGTGTCTGCAGTCATTGCTGATCGGGAGCCAGTAGTCCCCAGACCACCTCGGGGAAACGCGACGCCTGCACATCGGGCGGGTACGGTCCGGGGAAACGCGACGCGGTGAGCGCCTGGAGACTGGCAGCCATCAGCCCCGCCCGCCCAGCGGGCAGGCCTGCGGCCAGCAGGGTGCCGCAGGCCCCGGCCAGCACGTCGCCGGAACCTGCCTGCGCCGTCCACGCGGGGCCGGACAGGGCCAGTCGCACGGAACCGTCGGGCGAGGCCACCGGCTGGACCGCCCCCTTGAGGAGCACCGTCGCCTTGAACCGCCCGGCGGCGAGGACCGCGGCGGCCACCGGGTCGGCCTCGATCTCGCCGCGCTCCACCCCAAGGAGCCGGGCCAGCTCACCCGCGTGGGGGGTCAGAAGAGTCTCGGCGGGCAGGTCGGCGGGAAGCAGCCTGAGCGCGTCCGCGTCGATCACCAGCGGCACCCGCCGCTCCAGCGCCTCCCGAAGGCGGGGCCCGGCGTCTACCAGGGCACCCCAGCCCGATCCTGCGACCACGGCCTGGACCTGCCCATCGGCGAGCACGACGCTCGGGAAACGCCCCACCACGAGGTCGCGGGGAGCGGACCCGAGATAACGCACCATCCCGGGACCGGCCCCGAGAGCGCCTGAGATCGCCAGCAACGCGGCCCCCGGATACTGCGGCGACCCGGCGTCGATTCCGACCACGCCGCGCGTGTACTTGTGGCTTTCCGCCCCCGGGACCGGCCACCAGGCCGCGATCTCCCCGGCGGTCACGACACCGGTCACGCCTCGCACACCACCGTCGCGGTGGCGAACCCGCCGTCGTGGGAGACGCTGAGGTGGATTCGGGTGACGCCCAGTTCCGCCACCCGTTCGGCCACGGTTCCGGTCACCACAAACGAGGGCGCCCCGGCCTCGGACCTGACCACCTCCACGTCCAGCCAGCTCATGCCGCCGGGACTGCCGAGCGCCTTGGCGAGAGCCTCCTTCGCCGCGAACCGTGCGGCCTGCGACTGCACGGGAAGCGCCCGCTCCCCAGACGTCAGGATGCGCTCGGCGATCCCGGGGCGACGCCTCAGCATCGCCTCGAACCGTTCGATGACGCACAGGTCCGTGCCGATGCCGACGATCATGGCCCCGCCCCGGGTTACTCCACCGTCACCGACTTGGCCAGGTTGCGGGGCTGGTCGACGTCGTGGCCGCGGAGGGTGGCGACCTCGCAGGCGAACAGCTGCAGCGGCACGATGGCGGGCAGCGGCTGCAGCAGCGTGGAGACGTGCGGCAGCTCGATGAAGTGGTCGGCGTGGGCGCGGGCGTCGGCGTCGTTGGCCTCCGCCAGCACGATGGTGCGGGCACCCCGGGCGCGCACCTCAGCGATGTTGGAGATCACCTTGTCGCGC
The DNA here is from genome assembly GCF_900637725.1 of Arachnia propionica. Classification (GTDB taxonomy): domain Bacteria; phylum Actinomycetota; class Actinomycetes; order Propionibacteriales; family Propionibacteriaceae; genus Arachnia; species Arachnia propionica. The sequence goes on from NZ_LR134406.1 coordinate 2,352,376, forward strand.
AGCTGGTCGCGGCTGTGCGGGGGCACCACCACGAACATCGGCAGGCCCTCACTGATCAGGGCGATCGGGCCGTGTTTCAACTCACCGGCGGCGAAGCCCTCGGCGTGGATGTAGGCCAATTCCTTGAGTTTCAGGGCGCCCTCGAGGGCAACGGGGTAGCCGACGTGGCGTCCCAGGAACAGGATCGAGGGCTCGTCCTTCAGTTCGGCCGCCAGGTTGAGGACGTTCTCCTGCGCGTCCAGGAGCTTCTGCAGCTCCTCGGGCATCCGCTCCAGCTCCTCCAGCACCCCGCCGATCTCGTCGGCGTACTTCGTTCCCCGCACCTGCGCCAGATAGAGGCCGAGGAGGTAACAGGCGATGAGCTGGGTGGTGAAACCCTTGGTGGAGGCCACCCCGATCTCTGGTCCGGCATGGGTGTAGATGACCGCGTCGGACTCGCGCGGAATGGTCGCACCGTTGGTGTTGCAGATCGCGACCACCTTGGCGTGCTGCTCGCGGGCGTGCCGGATCGCCATGAGGGTGTCGGCGGTCTCCCCAGACTGGGAGATGGTCACCACCAGGGTCGTGGGGTCGATGATGGGGTCGCGGTAGCGGAACTCGCTGGCCAGTTCCACCTCGCAGGGGATGCGGGTCCAGTGCTCGATTGCGTACTTCGCCACCAGGCCCGCATAGAAGGCGGTGCCGCAGGCCACGATGACGATCTTGTTGATGCTCCTCAGCTCCTCGGGGCTGATGCGGATCTCGTCGAGGACGATCTCGCCGAGCTCGTTGGTGCGTCCGAGCAGGGTGTCGGCCACCGCGCGGGGCTGCTCGAAGATCTCCTTGCGCATGAACCAGTCGTAGCCCTGCTTCTGGGCGGCACTGAGGTCCCAGTCGACGTGGAAGCCGCGGGTGTCGGCGGGGGTGCCGTCGAAGTTCGTGACGACCACGCCGTCGCGGGTCAGCTCGACGATCTGGTCCTGCCCCAACTCCACGGCGTCGCGGGTGTGTTCGATGAAGGCGGCGACATCAGAGGCGAGGAAGTACTCGCCGTCACCGATGCCCACCACCAACGGGGAGTTGCGGCGTGCCGCGACGATCCGGTCCGGGTCAGCGGCATCAACCGCCACCAGCGTGAACGCGCCTTCCAGGCGGGTCACGACCGCGCGCATGGCGGAAACCAGGTCGGCCCCGGCCGCGACCTCACGGGACAGCAGATGGACCGCCACCTCGGAGTCTGTCTCGGAGGCGAACTCGACATCCAGCTCCTCCCCCAGGGCCGCGTGGTTCTCGATGATGCCGTTGTGCACGATGGCGATCCGGCCCGCGACGTGAGGGTGGGAGTTCGCGTCGGTGGGCGCCCCGTGGGTGGCCCAACGGGTGTGACCGATGGCCGTTCCCGACTCCGGCAGCGGGTCGGCCTCGATGGCGGCCGCCAGGTTCGCGATCTTGCCCGCCTTCTTGCGGATGTAGAGTTCACCGTCGGCTACGACAGCGATGCCCGCCGAGTCGTAGCCGCGGTATTCGAGCCGACGAAGTCCGTCGATGACAATCTGCCGCCCGTCGCGGCTTCCGAGGTATCCAACGATTCCACACACGTTGGGAAACTGTACATCAAAACTGCGCGTTTCTTGACCTTCACCTTCGACTCAGGTCATCAGCGCTATCGTGAACCCTTGATCGCCGTTTGGAACTTCCGGTCCCCGCAACGGTTTGAAACGGTCATCCCCTGGCTCCGGAGCCCCTTGGGGCGGCATCCCCAGCCTCTATGCTTCCCGCATGGACTTCTTCAATGCCTACACCCAGGGCTTCGCCCGGGTGGCGGCCGCGACGCTGCCCGTCGCCGATTTCGCCCCGGACACCAACGCGGAACGCACCCTCGAGGTGATGCGCGAGGCACACGACCGAGGAGTGGCCGTGGTGGCCTTCCCCGAGCTGGGGATCAGCGGCTACGCCATCGACGACCTGCTGCTGAACGATTCGCTGCTGGACGCCGTCCACGAGGCCGTGGCCCGGCTGTGCCGGGAGAGCACGGGACTCCGGCCGCTGTTCGCCGTCGGAGCCCCCGTGGTGCTGGGCAACCGGCTCTACAACTGCGCCGTGGTGATCCACCGCGGCGAGGTGCGGGGCATCGTCCCGAAGTCCTACCTCCCCAACTACCGGGAGTTCTACGAGAAACGTCACTTCGCCCCGGGCACGAACGACCTGCCGCCCACCGTCGACATCCCCGGCTGGGGGGAGCTGATCCCGGTGGGAAACGACCTGATCTTCGCCGCCTCCGACGTCGCGGATCTCAGGGTTCACGTCGAGATCTGCGAGGACATGTGGGTTCCGGTGCCACCCAGCCACCTCGCCGCCCTGGCCGGGGCGACGGTGCTGCTGAACCTGTCGGCCTCCCCCATCACCATCGCGAAGGCGGCCGACCGGCGGGCACTGGCGGCCTCCACGTCGAGTCGCTGCCTGGCCGCCCACGTCTACGCGGCGGCGATGTTCGGGGAGTCCACCACGGACCTGTCGTGGGACGGGCAGACGATCATCCACGAACTCGGTTCCCTCCTAGCGGAGGGCGAACGCTTCCCCGACTCGGCGCGGCTCACGGCAGCCGACGTCGACCTGGAACGCATCCGTCAGGAAAGGCTGCGCCAGGGATCCTTCGACGACAACCTCCGAGGCCTGGACGCTCCCCTGCGGCACGACGTGATCGAGTTCAGCCTCGTCCCCCCGGCGGGGGATCTCGGCCTGGAACGTCCCGTGGACCGCTTCCCGTTCGTCCCCAACGACCCCGACCGCCTGGAGCAGGACTGCTACGAGGGCTACAACATCCAGGTATCGGGCCTGGAGCGGCGCATGCTGGCCATCGGCGGCGGCGACCCGGCCCGCGCGCCGCGCCTGTGCATCGGGGTATCGGGGGGCCTGGACTCCACTCACGCGCTGATCGTCGCCGCCAAGGCCTGCGACCGCCTGGGCCTGCCCCGCACCCACGTGCTGGCCTGGACCATGCCGGGGTTCGCGACGACCGAACACACCCGCAGCAACGCCCAGGCTCTCTCGGAGGCCCTCGGGGTGAGTTTCGCCACCGTCGACATCCGCCCGATGGCGGAACAGATGCTGCAGGATCTCGGTCATCCGTACTCGGACGGCGAGGAAACCTACGACATCACCTTCGAGAACGTCCAGGCGGGCATCCGCTACGACTTTCTGTTCCGAGCCGCGAACCATCACGGCGGAATCGTCGTTGGCACCGGTGACCTGTCGGAGTTGGCGCTCGGCTGGTGCACCTTCGGGGTCGGCGACCACATGAGCCACTACAACGTGAACGCCGGGGTCCCGAAGACCCTGATCCAGCACCTGATCCGCTGGGTGGTCTCCTCCGGGCAGTTCGACGACGAGGTGAACCGGGTGCTGGTGTCGGTGTTGGACACCGAGATCACCCCGGAGCTGATCCCCACGAAACCGGGCGAGGTCCCGCAGTCCACCCAGGCGACGATCGGCCCCTACGAGTTGCAGGACTTCACCCTGTACCACCTGCTGCGCCACGGCCTGCGTCCTCGGAGGATCGCGTTCCTGGCCCATCACGCCTGGCGCGACGCGACCGCAGGCCACTGGCCGGCAGGGCTTCCCGAGGAGGAGCGTCACTCCTACGACCTGGCGGCGATCCGTCACTGGCTGGAGGTTTTCGTGCGGCGTTTCACCACGAACCAGTTCAAGCGCAGCACCCTCCCGAACGGCCCGAAGGTGGTTCCTGGCGGTTCCCTGTCGCCGCGCGGCGACTGGCGGATGCCCTCCGATGTCGGGCCGCGTCTCTGGCTCGACGAGATCGCCCGCGACGTCCCGCCGGCCTGACCCCTTGGTCCGGCCAACTTGGCGACGCCCTGCTAGCATTTTGGGCGACTCGGCCCATCCCGATGGAGTGAAGAAGTGTCCCGACCCTACGTGGTGTTGCGACGAGGTGCCTGGGCCTCGCTGGCGAACAACACCGAGATCGATCTCGACGAAGCCACTCTCGAGCGGCTGCGTGGTCTAGGCGACCCGACCTCCGCCGAGGACGTGGCCGAGATCTACCGTCCCCTGACGCAGCTGCTGCATCTCTACATCGCCAATGCGGGCCGGCTGCGTGAGGAATCGAACCGGTTCCTGAACTTGAAGGTGCGCCGCACGCCGTTCGTGATCGGGGTCGCCGGTTCCGTGGCGGTCGGGAAGTCGACGACGGCGCGCCTGCTGCGGGAGCTGCTGCGGCGCGCCCCGGGGAACCCGAAGGTGGACCTGATCACCACCGACGGTTTCCTGCTGCCGTCGGCGGAGTTGGAGAAACGGGGCCTGATGGACCGCAAGGGATTCCCCGAGTCCTACGACCGCCGGGCGCTGCTGCAGTTCGTGATCGACGTGAAGTCCGGGGAGCCCCGCGTGACGGCCCCCGTCTACAGCCACATCATCTATGACATCGTCCCGGACGAACAGACGGTGATAGAGAGCCCTGACATCCTGATAGTCGAGGGCCTCAACGTGCTGCAGCCCGCCCGCGCGGACACGCACGGCCGTTCGGGCGCCACCGTGAGTGACTTCTTCGACTTCTCGGTGTACGTGGACGCCGACGAAGCCAACATCAAACGATGGTTCCTGGAACGTTTCATGGTGCTGCGGGACACCGCCTTCCACGACCCCCAGAGCTTTTTCAAACGTTTCACCCAGCTGAGCCGCGCGGAGGCGCTGCAGTTCGGCAGCCACATCTGGAACACCATCAACGGACCGAACCTGCGCGAGAACATCGAAACCACCCGGGACCGGGCCACCGCGATTCTCCGCAAGGGCCCGGATCACCGGGTGCAGACCATAGCGATCCGGAAGGTGTGATGCTCGCCGCTCAGATGGCGAGACGTTTCTTGACGAGGGCCGCCAGTCGTTCGGCCACCTCGCGGGCCTGGGTATCGGTCGGGGCCTCGACCATGACCCGCACCACCGGTTCGGTGCCGGAGGGCCGCAACAGGACGCGGCCCGACTTGCCGAGTTCATGACTGGCGTCGGCGACGGCCGCGGTGATCTCGTTGTCGATCCCGGCACGGAGCTTGTCGACGCCACGGACATTGATGATCACCTGGGGAAGTTTCGTCATCACCGATGCCAGTTCCTTCAGGGATTTGCCGGTGGTCGCGACCCGCTTGGCCAGGTGCAGGCCGGTCAGGACACCGTCACCGGTGGTCGCGAACTCGTTCATGATCACGTGCCCGGACTGCTCCCCTCCGAGGGAGAAGCCGTTGGCGCTCATCGACTCCAGCACGTAGCGGTCACCGACCTTGGTCTGGTCGATGCGGATGTCGTGTTCGGCGAGTGCCAGTTTCAACCCGAGGTTGCTCATCACGGTGACGACGACGGTGTTGGAGGCCAGCCGGTGATCCTCCTGCAAGGCCAGGGCGAGGATCGCGAGGATCTGGTCGCCGTCGATGAGGTTGCCCTCGTGGTCCACCGCGAGACACCTGTCGGCGTCACCGTCGAAGGCCAGGCCGAGATCCGCCGACGACGAGAGCACCGCCTTCTGAAGGTCCCCGGGATGGGTGGAACCACAGCCCGCGTTGATGTTGATGCCGTCCGGGGACGCGTGGATGGCGGTCACCGATGCCCCAGCCGCTTCGAAGGCAGCGACGGCGGTTTCGTAGGAGGCGCCGTTCGCGCAGTCGAGGACGATGGTCAGTCCGGACAGGGGTTTGTCGGCCCGCAGCGACTTCACCAGGTGGGAGAGGTAGGACTCGACGGCCTGGTGCTGGTCGATGATTCGCCCCACCTTGTCGCCGACGGGCCGCTGCCACTCCTCCCCCATCCGCTGTTCGATGGCGTCCTCCAGGGAGTCGTCGAGTTTGACGCCGCCGCGGGCGAAGAACTTGATGCCGTTGTCGGGCATGTCGTTGTGGGATGCGGAGATCATCACCCCGAGGTCGGTACGGTACTCGCCCACCAGGTAGGCAGCCGCCGGGGTGGGAACCACCCCGACGCGCAGCACGTCTACGCCGGCGCTGGCCAGCCCTGCGCAGACAGCGGCCTCCAGGAACTCGCCGGAGGCACGGGGGTCGCGGGCCACCAGCGCGGTCGGTTGGCGTCGCCCGAACACCCCGGCCTCGCCGAGGATGTGGGCGGCCGCAACCGACAGGTTGAGGGCCAGTTCAGCGGTCAGTTCCTGATTCGCGACGCCGCGCACGCCGTCGGTTCCGAAGAGTCGAGCCATGCAGGCAAGCTTAGGCCCTGTTGCGGGAGTCATGCCCGGCTGCGGTGCACCGGACCGGGCGCAGCGAAAACGCCCCCACGAATCGCGGGGGCGTTCCGGTGCAGATCCGGGATGGGATCAGCGCTTGGAGTACTGCGGGGCCTTACGGGCCTTCTTGAGGCCAGCCTTCTTGCGTTCCTTGACGCGGGCGTCGCGGGTCAGCATCCCGGCCTTCTTCAGGGCGGGGCGGCTGGCCTCGGTGTCGATTTCGTTGAGCGCCCGGGCGATGCCGAGACGCAGCGCACCGGCCTGCCCGGTGACGCCACCACCATCGATACGGGCGATGACGTCGTAGGAGCCCGTGACACCCGCCGCCGCGAACGGGTCGGAAACCAGCTGCTGGTGGACCTTGTTCGGGAAGTAGTCCTCAAGGGTGCGGCCGTTGATGGCCCACTGCCCGGAACCCGGGACGATGCGCACGCGGGCCACGGCCTCCTTGCGGCGGCCGGTGGCGGCCCCCGGTGCGATGATGGCGGCCCGGCTGGTCTCGCTGGCGGCAGTCCCGGGGTTGGAATCGGAACGGTAGGCGATCTCGCGGTCCTGCTCGTCGACGAACGGCTTGATCTCGTCGGCGGTCTCCTCGACCGCGGTGGTGGTCTCAGTCATCGAACTTCCTAGGCTCACTGGGCAATCTGGGTGATCTCGAAGGGCTGCGGCTTCTGCGCGGCATGCGGGTGCTCCGGTCCGGGATACACCTTGAGCTTGCCGATGAGCCGGCGGCTCAGCTTGTTCTTGGGCAGCATGCCCCAGACGGCGCGTTCCACGGCCTTGCGGGGATTCTTCTCCAGCAGCTCGCCGATGGAGACGGCCTTGAGGCCACCGGGACGGCCGGAGTGGGAGTAGCGCATGTCGTCGGTGCGCTTGTTGCCCGTGAGGGCGATCTTGGAAGCGTTGACCACGATCACGAAGTCGCCACCGTCGATGTGCGGAGCGTAGGTCGGCTTGTGCTTGCCGCGCAGCAGCGTGGCGACCTGGGAGGCCAGACGACCGAGGATGACGTCTTCAGCATCGATCACATGCCAGTTCCGGGCGATCTCGCCAGGCTTTGGGGTGTACGTTGACACAGCAACTTCCATTCGTTATCAAACACTTGAGAGGTCGCACACGCGCAGCCGCCCGACCCACGGGTCGACGGCACGGCGCGCAACAGCGCCCCAGTTTAGGTCGGCAAGGCCGGTGTGGTCAAAACATCATCCCGACCGCCCCGTCCGTCGAGTCGAACCGCGAGCGGCCGCTCCCACCCGGCTCTGGTCCCAGCACCGTGTTCCAGAGGTTTCGGCTGCCGGGCGCAGCACCCAACCTGATTCTTTGCGGCATTCACGCTGCGGCAAACTCTCCGCTGCTTCCTCAGAACTCACGACCCGTTCGTGGCACGTGCTATGAACGTGCTGGAGATCCTCCTGCTGCAAGACTGGATTCCTGAAAGGCGGCTTTCCATGGTGCAGTGCCTCAGCACGACCGACCTCGTCGGTGTCATCTACTCCTCGGGGAAGGTGTTCGACGGCCTCGGAACCGGCCGGGTGGACACCGAGAACTTCCTGCGCTCCGGCTCCACCGACGGCGTCACCTCACGCTCCGATCTCGCTCTTCTGTTGGACCTCAGGGATGTTGCGCAGTTCATCATCGATCACAGAGCCCTCCCCATTGATGCCTCCTTCGTACGGCAGGTCAACGCCCAGCTCACCCGCAGCGCCGCGATCAACCCCGGCAGGCTCCGCACCGCCGAGCAGCGGATCGGAGTCAGGACCCGCCACGGCAGACACCTTCCCGAGGCCCTGACCGAGAAGGACCTGCAGCGGCTGGTCGATGCCGCGATCACCCCGGTGCAGCCGGTGGAGAGCGCCTTGAACCTGTTCCTCGTCCTCGCCAAGGCGCAGCCCTTCGAGGACGGCAACAAACGCACCGCCCTGTTCGTCGCAAACGCACATCTCATCGCAGGCGGCACCGGGCAGATCCTGACTGTCCCCTTCGACGAGCACGACCCCTCTGTGGCGGACCGGTTCAACGACCTGCTCGCCCGGGCCTACGTGTTCGACGAACACGACGCCGTCCGCGACATGCTCCGCACCCAGGGGCTCACCGAGCGCCCTCAGGCGTGACGACGCTCGAAATCCAGCAGGGCCTGCTTGACCTCCAGACCGAAGGCGTAGCCGCCGAGACCCCCATCGCCGCGGATCACCCGGTGACAAGGAACCACGACCGCCACCCGGTTGCGGGCGCAGGCGCCGGCCGCGGCACGCGCGGCGGCGGGACGCCCGGCCATGGCCGCCAGCTCCGAATAGGAAACGGTGCGTCCCGGCGGGATCCTCCGCATCGCATCCCGGACCGCGGTGTGGAACTCGCCGCCGGGCTGGGTCACCGGGATTTCGTCCAGCGCCGGGAGGTCGCCATCGGCGTAGGCGCGCAGCGCGCAAAGGATCGGGTGGTTCCCGGGCGCCGCGGGCAGCCCCTGGGGTGAAACGCCGTGACGGCAGCTGATCAATTCGTCGTCCTCGATGATGATCGTCCAGTCCCCTCCGGGCAGGGCGAGGATGGCTTCGTGTTTCACAGGTAGCTCTCCTTTGTCCACAGGTGCATGACGGCGCGCGAGCGCCAGGGCCGCCAGGCCTCCGCTCTCGCGAGCACCTCACGGGAGGTCGCGAGACCGAGGGCGCGTTGGAGCACCAGGTCCCCGGAAGGGCAGGCGTCCGGGTCACCCAGTCCGCGCATGGCGATGAACTCGGTGGTCCATGCCCCGATTCCCCGGATTCCCAACAACCTGCTGCGAGTCTCGCCCCGGTCGGTCCATGGATCAACGCGGAGCCCGCCCGCCAGTTCGATCGCCAGGGCGTGCAGCGTCGCGGCCTTGGAACGGGTCAGTCTCAATGACTCCCGAAGCCCATTCTCCCCTACCTCGGCCACCGCCGCGGGCTCGGGCGGCAGCCGCCACTGCTCCCCCAGTCCCGGCGCGGGCCTGCCGTGTGACGTTATGAAACGTTCCTGCACGGTGCGGGCGGCGGCGAGCGAGATCTGCTGGCCCAGCACGGTGAAGAAGGCGAACTCCGCCCCGTCAACCACCCCGGGGACCCGCAATCCGGGCCTTTCCGCCACCAGCTGGGCCAGCTGCGGATCGCAGCCCAGCAGAGCATCGGCGGTGGCGGTGTCGGCGTCCAGGGCCAGCCAGCGACGCACCGCGCCAAGGGTGGGGGCCAGGGCGCCGAGCGCAGGCAGATCCAGCTCCACCCTGCCCATCACGTCGGTTCGCGCGAGCGCCGCACCCGCCGGGGTGTCCACCAGGCGCGTCAACGCCCCGGACTCGAACTTCTCCACCCCCGGTACCGAGTGTGCCGCGAGCGCTGCCCGCATGGCGGTGGCCGCCTGCATCCCCGGGGCGGGTAGCCGCACCGTCAGCCGGATCCGCCCGCTCCCACCGCGCGCAGTTTCGGGTTCGGAGTGGCGTCGCAGCCCTCTGGGGCTGGTGCCGAACTCGGCGCGCATGACGTCGTTGAACTGGCGGATGCTCCCGAAACCCGCCGCGAGGGCTATCTCACCCAGCTTCCAATCGGTGTGGTCCATGAGCATCCGGGCGGTGTGGGCCCTGCGGGTCCGGTTGACCTGGTGAATCGTGGCCCCCACTTCTTCCCGGAAGATCCGGTTCAGCTGCCGCACACCGACACCGAGTCGTTCGCTCAGCCCTGCCAAACCGAGATCGTCAACCACCCCGTCACGGATGGCCTGCACGACGCGACCGACCAGATCCTCCCGCCGGCTCCAGCCCATCTCGCCGGGGAGGCGATCGGGCCGGCATCTCCTGCACGCCCTGAAACCGGCGGCAACCGCGGCGGCCGCACTAACGAAGAATCGACAGTTCTCGCGGCGGGGCAGCCGGGCGGGGCAGGAGGGACGGCAGTAGATGCCCGTCGAGGTCACGGCCAGCACGAAGTGTCCGTCCCAGGCGTGTTCGCGTCCCGCACACGCCTCGTAGCAGGAGTCCTCGTCGAGGGGAAGCGTGTTCATGCAACACAAGTCTGCTGGATTCCCGATCAGTTTTTCTGGCGGGATCAAGACATCTCGGTGCCTTTCCCAAGACCCAACCTTGATGCGTCCCGACAAGGCACTAGTGTTCTTGTTATGGCCTCAAAGTCGAGTACTCACGTAGCAATCAGTTCTCCCGAGCAAATCCGTAATGTCATCCTCGTTGGTGCCAGCGGGTCGGGAAAGACCACCCTCTTCGAACACCTCCTGCGCGCCAGGGTGGAGGGCTATCGCGGTGAGAAGGACACCCCCGAGCGAGCGGCCTCCCTCACCCTGGCCTCCATCCCCGCCAGGGACGTGCAGATCAACCTCCTGGACGCCCCCGGTCACCCCGAGTACGTCGGGGAGCTGCGCGCCGGGTTGCGGGCAGCCGACGCGGCGGTGTTCGTTATCCCCGCCGGCGAGGAGATCCAGCCGGCCACCATAGCGTTGTGGGAGGAGTGCCAGAAGGCAGGCCTGCCCCGCATCATCGCCATCACGAAACTGGACCAGGGCCGCGCCGATTTTCTCGCCATGGTCGAGGTCTGCCGCGACGCCTTCGGTGAAGGTGTCGTCGCGGCGCTGCTGCCGATCCGCGAGGGCGACCGCTCCACCGGCAACATCTCCCTGCTGAACAAACGAATCCACGACTACTCCTCCGGCACCCGTGTATCCCGCGACGCCAACGAGGAGGAGAACGCCTACATCGACGAGCAGCGCGCCCCGTTGCTGGAGGCGATCATCACCGAGCTCCAGGACGAGGACCTGATGGAGCGCTACCTCGAGGGCGAGGAGATCGCCGTAGCCGAGGTTTACGAGGTGCTGAACAAGGCGATCATCAGCGCCCGGTTCTTCCCGGTCCTACCCGCCCACACCACCAGCGACGTCGGCACCGAGGAGTTGCTGCGCTGGATCGAGAAGGGTTTCCCCGCCGCCAACACCACCACCGTCCCCGACATCGTCACCCTCGACGGCGAAACCCTGCCGCACGCCACTTGCGACCCGGACGGCCCGCTGGTGGCGCAGGTGATCCGCACCACCAGCGACCAGTATTCGGGTCGCCTGTCGCTGGTGCGGGTGTTCTCCGGAACCCTGCGTACCGACGACGCCATCCACGTCTCCGGAAGGCGTGAGCTGTTCGGAGAAACCGAGGACCCGTCCCATCCCGATCACGACGAGAGCGACAAGGCGGGTCAGCTCTCAGCTCCGATCGGCCTGGAGCTGGTGGGCAAGGACAAGGCCATCGCGGGCGAGATCGTCTACGTGGCGCGCCTGTCCAAGGCCGAGACCGGGGATTCCCTGTCCGCCCCGGAGCGCCCGGGCGCGATCCGGCCCTGGCGGGTTCCGCAGGCGCTGCTGCCCGTCGCCATCGAAGCCGACACCCGGGGCGACGAGGACAAGCTCGGCGGGGCGCTGCAACGGCTGGCCGTCGAGGACGTCACCGTCCGCCTGGAACGTCACCCCGAAACCGACCAGCAACTGCTGTGGACTATGGGTCAGGCACACAAGGAGTTGCTGCTGGCGCGGCTGAGGCAGCGCTACGGCCTGAACATCCACGAGGTGCCCGTGAAGGTACCGCTGCGGGAAACCTTCACCGCCCCCGCGAAAGCCCAGGGACGCCACGTGAAACAGTCGGGTGGCCACGGCCAGTACGCGGTCTGCGAGATCGAGATCACTCCCCTCGAACGCGGTGCGGGATACGAGTTCATCGACAAGGTGGTGGGCGGCGCCGTGCCACGCCAGTTCATCGGGTCGGTGGACAAGGGAATCCAGTCCCAGATGGCCAAGGGCACCCTGTTCGGCTTCCCGATGGTGGACTTCGCCGTCACCCTCTACGACGGCAAGGCCCACTCCGTCGACTCCTCCGACATGGCCTTCCAAACCGCGGGCGCCTTGGCGCTGCGCGAGGCCGCGACGGAGAACAACATCGGTGTGCTGGAACCGGTCGACCGGGTGCGAATCACCGTCGGGGAGGCCTTCCTGGGACCGGTCCTGACGGACCTGGCGGGTCGCCGCGGGCAGGTGCTCGGCAGCGACGCCGACACCGAGCACCACGCCATCATCGACGCGCTGGTGCCGCAGCTGGAGCTGATCAACTACCCCATCGACCTGCGCGGCCTGGCTCAGGGCACGGGCAGCTTCACCCGGGAGTTCAACAGCTATGAGTTGATGCCCCGGGAACTCTGGCCGAAGAAATAACGCAGGGCAGGAAGGACGATCAACCGCCGCTGGCAGTCCCAGCGGCGGTTGATCGTTTTCGAGGACTTCTCAGATGGAGTGCAGCGGACGGTCCCAGGGGGCCAGGTTGCTACGGTCCACGATCTGCTTGCCGAAAGGCGAGCAGGTGACGGGGATCATCTTCAACGACACGATCGCGTTGACGATGCCGACGATGGTCACGGCCTGGGCGATCGCGGCGATGACGTGTCCGAGCGCCAGCCACCAGCCGCAGAAAACGAACCAGATGAGGTTCATGATGCCGGAACCCACTCCGGCGCTCGGGCGTCGGACCACGGCCTTGCCGAAGGGCCAGGCGACGTAGGAGGCCATCCGGAACGCGGCGACGCCGAACGGGATGGTGATGACGAACACGCAGGCGATGATCCCCGCAATCGTGTAGCCGATCGCCAGCCAGATGCCGGCGAGGAGGAACCAGATCAGATTCAGCAGGGTGCGCATGAACTCAGCATAGGTACCGACGGGTTCCCGGTGCCTCAGGTATTCCCCTGATGCCCTCCCCGATCCGGCTGCGACCGGTGCGAGACGAAGGTGTAGCTGTCCGGGTCGAAACCGACGCCCCCGCCGAATGCGGCCTCCAGGGTGCCGTCGTGGGCCAGTTCGTGGGGGGTTCCGACGCGCATTCCGTTTTCCGGCCCGACCACCCAGAGCCGGTCGGCGTGCCGGGCCGCCACCTCCACGTCGTGGGTGCACACCACCACCGCGAGCCCGCGGTCGTGTGCCAGGTCCTGCAGCAGCTCGAAGACACGGATCCGTCCGGGCGGGTCGAGGAAGGCGGTGGGTTCGTCGAGCAGCAGCAACCGGGGGGCCTGCGCGATGGCGCGGGCGATCATCACCCGCTGTCGCTGCCCGTCGGACAGTTCCCACAGCATCCGTTTCGCCAGCTCTCCCGCCCCGACGGCTTCGAGGGCGGTGGTGACGGCCTCACGGTCCGAAACCCCGAGCCGCCCAGACCAGCCGGTGTGGGGGTGCCTGCCGAGAGCGACTACGTCGGCGACGGTCAGGCGTCCCGGGTCGACCCGGTCGGTGAGCACCACCGCGACCTGCTGGGCCATTTCGTCGCGCCGCATCCGCCCGAGGTCCCGGCCCAGCAGCCTCACGCTCCCGGCCAGCGGCGGCTGCAACCCACTGACGGTGCGCAGCAGGGTGGACTTCCCGGCCCCGTTGGGCCCGACCAGACCGACGAGACGGCCCTTCTCAAGGCTGGTGTCGAGCCCCGCCAGGACCACCTTCCTGCTCCGCCGGGTGCGGTACCCGACGGTGAGCCCGGCCAGTTCCAGGACGTTCACAGCGCGGCCCTCCGGCGTTGCAGCAGGATCCAGATCACCACGGGCGCCCCGAAAGCCGCGTTGATGGCGTTCAGGGGCAGCACCGAATCGCCCGGCAGCCCCGCGATGATGTCGGCGGTCAGTGCGAGCAGCGCCCCCGTCAGGGCGGTGGCGGGGATCAGGACGCGGTGATCGGATGTGTTGAACATGCCCCTGGCCAGGTGCGGAACCGCGATCCCGAGGAACTGGATGGGGCCACAAAAAGCGGTCACGGTTCCCGCCAGCACCGAGGTCAGCGCTATCAGCGCCATGCGCGCCGCCCTGAGGTTCAGGCCTACGCTCTGCGCGTAGCGTTCCCCCAGCAGCAGCGCGTTGAGGGGTTTCAACAACGCCAAGGAAGCCACCAGCCCCATTCCGATCACCGCGGAGATCAGCGGAAGATTCGCCCAGGTCACCCCGCCGTAGCTGCCGAACCCCCATCGCGAATAGGCGGCGATCAGCTGGGGGGTGGAGAAGGACATCATGACACTCACCCCGGCCGAGACCAGGTACCCGATCATCACCCCGATCAGCAGCAGGGTCACCGAGGAACGCACGGCATGCCCCACGAGCAACACCACGGTCATCACCGTTCCGGAGCCGATGGCGGATGCGACGACGACCGCCAAGTCACCGCCGAAGCCGAGTCCCGCGGTCAGGGCGGCAGCCCCACCGCCCCCGACCACGAGGATCACCGCCGCCACGCCGAGCGAGGAGCCGGCGGAGATGCCGAGGATGAACGGATCCGCCAGGGGGTTGCGGAACAGCGTCTGCATGGCCAGTCCCGTGACCCCGAGCGCCGCCCCCGCCAGGCAGGCCGTGATGGTGCGGGGCAGCCGGACGGAACCGACGATCAGCTGGGCGATGGGCCGAGTGGGTTGCCCCGTCAGCACCGCCCAGACCTCCTCGAGGGTGATCTGGGCGGGGCCGAGCACCAGGCCCGCGGCCACCGCCGCGGTCAGCGCGCAAACGAGGATCGCGAACCCGAGTGGGTGCCGCATCAGGCGGGCAGCTGCTCGTAGAAGGTGTAGTCCTGGTCGGCGAACAGCTCGGGATGGGCGGCCTTGGCGAGGTCACGCAGCACCAGGTCGGGGCGCACCACGCCCTGCTCCCAGTAGTCGTTCCCACCCGCAGCGTTGATGCGCTTGGTGGGGTTGTAGACCCGCCCGTCCTGGGCCGCCTTGATCGTCACCAGACGTGGATCGTCGGTGCCGATTGCGGAGATGGTGGGCCATTTCTTCATCATGTCGGCGTTGAGCCAGATGTCGGCCCGGGCGCCGGCCTCCAGCATCGTCTCGATCGCCGTCGGGATGCTGCTGTTGGACTCATCGTCGGCGAAGACGTACGTCATGCCGGCGTCGGCGAGGAAGGCGGCCACGTAGCTGCGACCCCCTGGACGGGCCCACTCCCCGTTGAAGGGGGCACCGGTGATGGCGGTGGGACGTTCGGTGGTCTGCTGGACCTTGTCCTTCACCGCCGTGTAGTCGGATTCGATCTTCTGGAAGACCTGGTTGGCGGTGCCCTCGGTGTTGGTGAACAGGGCCGTGAACTTCAGCCACTCCGACCGGCCGAGCGGGGTGTTCTCCAACCATTCGGAGTTGCCCACCACGGGTATCTTCAGCTCCCGGATCTTGTCATAGGCCGGGTCAGGAGTACCGCTGGAGAAGAACAGATCGGGGGTGGCGGCCGCGAGGGTTTCGACGTTGATGCCACCGGAATCGTTGCCGAAACCGACGATCTTGCCGTCGGCGATGAGCTTTGTGATGGGTTCGGACCAGACGAACGCCGGGGACTGCACCGCCGCCAGGGAATCGGTGGCCCCCAGCAGCTCGAAGGCGGGCAGTTGCGTGGTGGAGGAGGTCGCGGCTCGGTGCACCGGAATGGAGATGCGTTGCGCGTTGGCGAGTTCGGATGGCAGCTCGGGGTTGGCCCCGCACTGCACGAGGACGTAGGTCTCCGGCGAGGCGCCTTGCAGGGGTTCCTTGACCGTCACGGTCTTGTAGGAGCCGTGGTATTCCACCGTCACCCCGGTGGCGTGGGAGAAGCTCGTCTTTTCGGGGAAGTAGTCGGCGTTCGCGTCGTACTGGGTGACGCAGCCGTCGCTCCCGATTCCGGCAGGGGAGCTCGAGGCACCTCCCTCCGTTTGCGACGTTTGGGCGCAGGCCGTCAACGAAAGCAGGGCGACGGCGGCTAGGGCTGCGAGGGTGCGGGTTAGTTCCACGTTGATCACCAATCCTGGATGTCGCGTCCTTTTGGGATGGTCTTCACCGACAGTTCCTGACTTCCCGTTTTCGCGGGTCACAGTGGCGCGCCCGTTCCGGATTTCCACCGGATTCCTGCGCAGCGAGACTATGAGAAAACTTACCGCCAAACATTTGTCACCTCGACGGCGGGGCTCGTTATCCCGGTTATCATCGCGGGATGAAACCGCCCCGTCCCCAGCGCACCATCGTCAGTTTCGTGCGCCGCAACACCCGGATGAACGATTCGCAGCGGGCGGCCTGGGATCGTCACCGGGCCCGTTTCCTCATAGACGTGCCCGCCGCGGAGATGGACACGTCCATCGCCGACGACGCCCACGTCGACTGGGATGCGGTATTCGGCAGGCAGGCCCCACGAATCGTGGAGATCGGGTCGGGAAACGGGGATTCACTGGTGCCCATGGCCGCAGCCCGCCCCGAGAACGACTTCATCGCCTTCGAGGTGTTCCCACCCGGCATCGCCTCCACCATGGGGCGTCTGGGTCGCGAAGGGGTGGGCAACGTGCGCATCGTGCCGGCAAACGGCGCGCAGGGGTTAGCGGTGCTGTTCGACGATGCTTCCCTAACAGAGCTGTGGACCTTCTTCGCAGACCCGTGGCGCAAGGCCCGGCACCACAAACGCCGCCTGGTGAGCACGGAATTTGCCGACCTGGTGGCGTTGAAACTCCGGCCCGGTGGGTTGTGGCGGCTCGCCACGGACTGGGAGGACTACGCTTTCTGGCAGCGGGAGACGCTCGACGCCCATCCACGTCTCGAGAACCTCCACGACGACTGGGCGCCGCGGTACGAGGCACGCCCGGTCACGAAATACGAGGCCAAGGGCCTGGCGCAGGGCCGCAGGGTCTACGACCTGACCTACCGGCGGTTGCCGTGACCCGGCTGCGCATCGACCTGTCCTACGACGGCGGGGCTTTTCACGGCTGGGCCTCCCAGCCGGGGTTGCGGACGGTGCAGGGGGTGCTGGAGGACTCTCTGGGCAGGGTGCTTCGCCTCGACCCGGCACCTGCGCTCACCGTCGCGGGCCGCACCGACGCCGGGGTGCACGCCCGCGGCCAGGTGTGTCACGTCGACGTCGAGGACCCGGCCCTGTCCCCCACCGACCTGCTGCGCAGGCTGCGCAGGATCTGCCCCGGCGACATCGCCATCCGCGACGTGACCGAGGCCCCCGACGGCTTCGACGCCCGTTTCTCCGCGGTCTGGCGGCGCTACTGCTATCGCCTGATCGACTCCGCACAGGTGCCGGACCCCCTGTTGCGCAACCACGTGGTCCAGCTGCGGCACCCGCTGCACCTGGGCACCGCGCAGGAGGCGACGCGGCTTTTGACGGGGCTGCGGGATTTCGCCCCGTTCTGCAAGGCCCGTGAGGGCGCCACCACCATCCGCGACCTGCGGGAGTTCACCGTCACGCGGCGCGGCGACGGGGTGGTGGAGGTGCACCTGCTGGCCGACGCCTTCTGCCACTCGATGGTGCGAGCCCTGGTCGGGGCACTGACCGTGGTCGGTGCGGGACGCCGGAACCTGGCGTGGCTGGAGGAGGTCGCAAGCAGCGACCACCGCTGCGGGGAGGTGCCGTTGATGCCCGCCCACGGCCTGGTGCTGGAGGAGGTCGGCTATCCCGCCGACGAGCAGCTCGCCTCGCGTGCCCGCGAGGCCCGCGCCCGCCGAAGCCTGGAGAAGACATGAGCCACTACTTCACCAACGACCCCTCCCCCATGACCACCCGCGAGATCACCGCCACGGTGTTCGGACGCGAGTTCGTCTTCACCACCGCGAACGGGGTGTTCTCCGGTTCCCGGCTGGATCTGGGCACCTCGGTGCTGCTGCGCACCGTCGCCCCGCCGGAACACGGGAAGGTTCTCGACCTGGGGTGCGGGTTCGGGCCGATAGCGGTGGGGATCGCCGCGGCCAGCCCCGGGGTGCGGGTGGATGCGGTCGACGTCAATGAACGGGCCCTCGCCCTGACCCGGATGAACGCGGAACGCGCCCGGGTGGCTGACCGGGTGCGGACCTTCTCGCCCGACGACGCCGTCTACGACGAGATCTGGTCCAACCCGCCGATCCGCATCGGGAAGAAGGCCCTGCACGAACTCCTGCTCACCTGGCTGCCCCGGCTGAAACCCGACGGGACCGCGTATCTAGTGGTGAGCAAGAATCTCGGCGCGGATTCCCTCGCGACATGGCTCACCGAACAGGAATGGCCGACGGAGAAACTCGCCTCGGCGAAGGGCTTCCGGGTATTGAAGGTCCGGCGCGGCGGCGACTCGCCCAACTGACTGCCCCACGGGTCCTGAAAGGCTGCATAGGATTGGGAGGACCGTCGCGGCCCGGCCGCGTGCCCCGAACCGAGGAGTCCCATATGACCTACGTCCTGCCCGATCTCGACTACGACTACGGCGCGCTGGCCCCGCACATCGCCCCGGAGATCATGGAGTTGCACCACAGCAAGCACCACGCCACCTACGTGTCGGGGGCGAACACGGCCCTGGAACAGCTGGCCGAGGCCCGCGAGTCCGGCAATTTCGGCGGCATCAACAAGCTGGAGAAGGATCTGGCCTTCCACTTGGGCGGACACATCAACCATTCCACGTTCTGGAAGAACATGTCGCCGGAGGGCGGCGGCCGTCCCGATGGTGAGCTGGCCGCGGCCATCGACGAGTACTTCGGTGGTTTCGACGGTTTCCAGAAGCAGTTCAACGCTGCCGCCAACGGCATCCAGGGTTCCGGCTGGTCCATGCTGGTTTTCGACACCCTCGGGCGGCGTCTCAACATCAACCAGCTGTATGACCAGCAGGGCAACCTTCCGGCGGGCCAGATCCCGCTGCTGCAGCTCGACATGTGGGAGCACGCCTTCTACCTGCAGTACAAGAACGTGAAGGGTGACTACGTCAACGCCTGGTGGAACGTGGTCAACTGGCCCGACGTCGCCGAGCGCTTCACCAAGGCCCAGTCCTTCGCGTCCTGACCGCCCCCGAAGCTGATCGAGTCAGATTGGGGAACAGCAGCATTGCTCGTCCCTCCCCCCGTACACGAATCGCGGAGGTTCGACGGTTCAACGTCACCACACAACATGGCGGTTTCAAGTGGTGTGTGCAACGTTGAGTAGTTGTTCCATTTTCTCGGCTGGTGTGGCCCAGTCAAGTACTCGGCGGGGTCGGGTGTTGAGGAGGTCTTCAGCGTGTTGGACCTGGGTGTCGGTGATGTGGGTGAAGTCGGTGCCTTTGGGGAAGAAGTCCCGGATCAGGCCGTTGCTGTTCTCGTTGGTGGGGCGTTGCCAGGGAGAGTGGGGATCGCAGAAGTAGGCCTGGCAGCCCGAAGCGAAGGTGAAGCGGGCGTGTTGGGCCATCTCGATGCCCTGGTCCCAGGTGAGGGTCGTCATCAAGGTGGCCGGGAGTCGGCGGGCCATCTGGATCAACGCGTCGGTCACGGTGGTGGAGTCACGGCTGGTGACCCGTTGGATCATGGTGTAGCGGGTGGTGCGTTCGTTGAGGGTCACCAGGGCCGAGGTGCCGCCCTTGCCGATGATGAGGTCTCCTTCCCAGTGCCCGGGAACTGCCCGGTCCTCGACCTCGGCCGGACGGTTGGTGATGGTGGCCTCACCGATCCAGCTACGGCTACCCCGCCCGGACAGCCGTGACCGGGGACCTCGGGTGGTACGTCCGGAACGCAGGGCTTTCTCGACGGTGAGTTCATGACGCAGCCCGCCGGCGGCCTGGACGTAGAGGGCCTGGTAAATCGTCTCGTGACTGACCCACATCGTGGGGTCCTCCGGGAAGTCCTGACGCAGCCGGTGAGCGATCTGCTGCGGGGAATGTTTGTTGTTCAACCGTGTCACCACCTCGTCCCACAACGGTGTCCCGAGTACCAGCTTCCTGTCCTTGGGACGCCGACGTGACCAGTCTGCCAGCCGCTGCGCCGGCTGGGCCCGGTACCGGCCAGGACAACGCTTCATCTCCCTGGAGACCGTGGAACGGTGGACACCGAGTTCTGCAGCTATCTGGGAGGGCGGAACCCGGTCACCGACCCGAACCTCGATCAGGATCCGCCCCGCCAGGGTCAACCGGCCCTGCCCGTCACGCCACTGCGCTGGCTCTCCCACTTCCAACACCGGGTTCTCCCGTAACCGCCGCCGACGCCGCCGCGGACTGTAACGATGCTCGTTCAACCCACCAACCCCTCCCACCCGGCCCCTCGACAACACCATCCCCGCCTCGACAGCCACCTTCCTCACAGTGGAAGGACTACCACCCAACTCCCGCGCGATCGAATGACACGACCGGCCCTGCCCCAACAACACCAACATCAACCCACGACGCTGCTCATCCAACCGCACAACACACCTCCAGAAACTGTTGTTGCGCACACCCTCTGAACCCGCCCATTGGACCGTTTGTCTTCCGCGTTTCGTGTACAGAGGGGAGGGAGGTTCGGGGGCAGCGGTCAAGGAGCGGCCCGTGCGGGAAATCCACGGGACCCCTGATCCCACGGCACGTTCACTGTTCCAGTGGCGGGAGCAGATAATTGACCATGGACCGCGACCGTGCTCTTTCCCTGCTGGACTCGTACACGAGAACCCGTCTCGATGCCCGCTCCCTTCACCCGTTGCTCCTGGAACTGGCCGAGGTGTTGGACCGGGCCCCCACACAGGTGATCGGCCCGAGGCTCAGGCTGCGCTGGCCCCTCGATCCGAAAAACCTGCTGCAGGTCAAGGTCTTACCGCTGGCCTCACCCGGGGAACCGATGTGCTGGGTGGCCCTCCACGAGGTGATGGACGGCCGCCGGGCACTTCATGCCGACCACATGAACCTGAGATACACGGGATACCCCGAGTTTCGCTGCCGGCCTCCCTATCTCTGGAATCTCGGTCTCGTCCCACGCGACCAGTGGATGCAGGACATGATCTCCCCCGTGGTTTCCTGGCCCGCCCTGGTGCAGGGGGTCGGTGAGATGGTCTCCGGTCTGCCCGCCGAACTGGCCGCGCTCCCGGTGGAGTGGTTCGACGGAACCATCAGGGTGCACGATCCGGAATACGAATGCCTCGACCTGGAGATCTCGCGACACGGAATCAGGGCGAAGGCGAAGAATTTCCAAGGCGAACGGGGGGACCTGACAGCGGCCATGGTCCTGTCACCGGCGGCGTCACTCCAATTGGAGAACGCCTTCCTGGAAACATACGCCTCCTGTTTCTCCCGGGGTTTCCCCCTGGGCCACACGGGACTCAAGGCCACTTGCGAGAACGCACGCCTCAGTTCCTTCCGGATCATGGGCGACACATCCGAGAACCCGAGGTCGCAGCCCGATTTCCGGAGCCGTTTCGACGACCTTCTCGAAGCGGCGGACTGGGTGGACGGCCCCCACCAGGACGACTGCTCCTTCGAGGACCTGACCGCCCCGTTCCCCGCTTGGGAACCGGACCCCACGCAGCGGTCCGGACCCCGTCTCTCATTGGGTGAGGCCCGCAACTGGTCCTCGCCCCTAGCCCGCACTGGACCGCCCGTCCCGAACCCCACGGAACTGTGGTGGAAGTGGTGGTGAACCGAACCGAAACCGAGCTCCTCGAAGCCGGTTGAGCCAGCACGAGCGTTCATTTCCCGAAACCTGTTGGACCAGCACGTGAGCGCCCTTCTCTTCTGAAGCTAGTTGAGCCAGCACGTGAGCGTCAGCGAACGGCTGAGTCGAAACCACCACCGGCCCCCGGTAGCCAGAACCCGACCCCAGCACCCCGGACACCCTCACCATGGTTTCGACACGGACCACTCCTTCGTCGCGGCCCGGCTCAACCAACTTCCCCTCCCCTGAAGCTGGTTGAGCCAGCACGTCAGCGAAGCGAACGGCTGAGTCGAAACCACCACCGGCACCCGGTAGCCAGAACCCGACCCCAGCACCCCAGACACCCTCACCATGGTTTCGACACGGACCACTCCTTCGTCGCGGCCCGGCTCAACCAGCTTCAGGGAGGGTAAATCGGGGAACAGCAGCATTTCCTGCCTCCCCCTGTGCACGAGGAGTGATCCCGCCCTCACCCGACCCTGCCCACGGTGTTAGTCTCTTCACGTTCAACCAGGACGTGGCGCAGGGGCCGCGGCTCAGCGACCTCGGCGATTCGGCTTGGTGACGAACACCTTCCGGTCAGGCGAAGTTCGGTGAGAATCCGAGACTGTCCCGCAACGGTGCGTTGGGCGCGAGGCCCACGAGTCCGGTCGCCCTGCCCGGTGAGGCATTGACCACTCACGAGGATGAGCAGGGGTGTTTACGAACTCGTCCTGCCCAGCGAAAACCAGGAGCGACCCATGGACGTGTTCCCCACATCCCTATCCCGCCGCAATCTGTTCCGTGCCGGACTGGCCGCGGCAGCTGTCTCCATCACCGCCGGATGTGCCTTCCAGAAACCGGAGGAGGCCGCTTCCAGCGCAGCCAGCCCCGACGCCCAGGCGGTCCTCAAGCTCGCCACCGGATTCGCCATCCAGAACCTCGTCCCACTCAAAACCGGTTTCTGGGGCAACGAGTTCGGCTACGCCGAGCTGCTGTTGCGTCCCCAACCCGACGGCAACCCCACCGATTGGCTGCTGAAGGACGCCGTCAACGAGAGCGACCGGACCTGGCGGCTCAGCCTCAAGGAGGGCATCACCTTCCAAAACGGCAACCCGCTGGGCGCTGAGCAGTTGGCGGCCCTCATGACCTGGCACCTGGCCAACAACAAGACCGTCACGGAGCAACTCCCCGGAGCCACCGTCGTCGTTGACCAGGACAAGTCCCTGCTGCTGACCACCCAGGCTCCCACACCCGGGCTGCGCAACATCCTGGCCGACGAGGCCTGCTTCACCATCTTCGATCTGCCGAGCTACGAGGGCACCGGCGACGATCCACAAAAACTCATCGACGCCAAGATCTACACCGGTCCCTACGTTCCGGTTTCCCTGAGTGACGAGAAACTGGTGATGACCGCCAATCCCACCTACTGGAACGGGACCCCGGGGCTGGGTGGGGTCGAGGTTCTCTTCGTCTCCGACGCAGGGGCCCGGATCAAGGCCGTCCAGAACGGGGAGGTGGACATCGCGCTCTACCCGCCCACCCAGCAGGCCAAGAGCCTGGAGGGCGACACCCGGGCGAAGTTCAGTCTGGGTGAACCCGGCGGCCCCAGCTTCTGCCTCACCATGAATGTCGCCAAGCCTGTGCTCGCCGAGGCCAAGGTGCGGCGCGCCCTGCTGCGTCTCATCGACTACAAGGCCCTCGCCACCGATGTGATGCAGGGCTTCTACGAACCCGTCAGTTCCTTCTACGACCCGAAACTCCCCTATGCCATCGACATCTGGAAGACCGATGTGGCAGAGGCGGAACAGTTGCTCGGTGAGGCGGGCGCTACCAAATCCGACAGTGGCTGGCTGCTGAGCAGCGGGGAACCGATCGCCTTCGAACTGCTGACCTATCCGCAGCAACCCGATTCCGACACCCTCGCCCTGGCCCTGCAGGCCCAGTTCAAGGAACACGGCATCCGGGTCACCATCCGGCAGGTCTCCGACACCACCGCCGAGATGGAGGGCAGCAACTGGGACATCGGCGTCGTCAGCAACGGGACCGTCTCCTTCGGCGGCAATCCCATCCCGCCCCTGCAGCGTTACTACCGCACCGGCGGGAACCGCAACTACTCCCACATCAGTGACCCGGAGTTGGATGCCCTCATCGATGAACTCGCCGTCACCCTCGACGAGACGGCGGCCAAGGACCTGCTGGTCAAGATCCAGCAACTCATCGGCGATCAGGGCTACAACGGTTTCTGTGGTCGCCGCCGCCCGGCAGTGGTCGTCGGACAGCGGGTGCCGAACTACACCCCGCAGCACGCCCTCATCTGGGTGGACGCCTCCACCCGCGTCGGCGCCTGAACCACGATGTACGCCCTGCGGCGTCTCGGGCAGGGGCTGCTCTCCCTGCTCGTGGTGAGCATCGCCATTTGGTCCCTGATGGCCTTCACCCCGGGGGATCCCGCCCTGCGGATCCTCCAGGCCCGGGGCATCCTGGAACCCACAGCGGAGCAGGTGGAGTTGCTGCGCGCCGAACTCGGCCTGGACCGTCCCCTGATCCTGCGCTACCTGGATTGGATGACCGGTCTGGTGCGTGGCGATCTGGGACCGTCCTGGGCGACGGGTCGTCCCATCTCCGACGAATTCCTCAGCAGACTGCCCGCCACCGTGTTGCTGACCGTGGTGGCGCTGCTGCTGGCCCTGGCCCTCACCATGGTGCTGGGGATCCCGGCGGCGCTGTGGGCGTCGCGTTGGCCTGACACCCTGTCGCGTGGATTCGCGCTGGTGGCGCTGTCCCTGCCTTCCTTCCTCATCGGGGTGGTGTTGGTGGAGGTGATCACGCTGCGTCTCGGGCTGGGACGGGTCCTGGCCGACGGCACCATCGCGACGGTGTTCCTCCCCGCCCTCACCCTGGCCCTGGGACCTGCCGCCACGTGGTCACGGCTGTTGCGCACCGGACTGTTGGAAACCCGTAACGCGCCCTTCCTCAGCGTGGCCCGGGGTCGGGGAGCTTCCAGGAACTATCTGCTCACCCGGCATCTGCTGCCCCATGCCGCCCCACCCATGTTGACCGTGATCGGGCTCAGCGCCGCGGCCCTGCTGGGTGGCGCCCCCGTGGTGGAGACGGTGTTCACCTGGCCGGGTGTGGGGTTGTACGTGGTCAAGGCCATCGACACCCGCGACCTCCCCGTCATCGCCGCGACGGCCCTGTTCGCCGTGGTGGTCTACCTGGTCACCAGTCTGGTCACCGATCTGCTGCTGGTCCGGATCGATCCCTCCCGGAAGGCGACGACATGACCACTTGGCGCGCCCTGTGGCGGCACAGGGAGGGGCGGCTGGGGATCGTCCTGGCCGTGGTGCTGGCCCTGCTGGTGCTCGCCGGACCGCTGTTCGCGATGGATCCCGACCAGGTCGACTACCGGGCGCAGCTCCAGGCACCCAGTCCCGGTCATCTCCTCGGCACGGATCAGGCCGGTCGTGATCTGCTGGCCCGTTCCCTCGTCGGCGGCACCACATCTTTGGGGGCTGCCGTGACGGTTTTCCTCATCACGTCAGCCGTCGGGATGCTCGCGGGGGTCGGGGCCGCGTTGAGCGGAGGAGTGGTCGACGCGGTCATCAGCCGGTTGATCGACATCATGCTCGGTCTGCCCTCCCAGGTGCTGGCGTTGGCCATCGTCGGTCTGCTCGGCCCGAGTTTCCCCAATCTGATCCTGGCGATGTCGATCACCGGCTGGGCGGGGTTGGCCCGGCTGGCCCGCACCTGCGCCCTCGGGTGCCGGCAGGAACCCTATGTCCAGGCGGCGCGCATGGCAGGGGTGTCGTCGTGGCGGATCCTGACCGGACACATCATCCCGATGGTCTGGAACCAGGTGATGGTGTTGGCCACCCTGGACATCGGATCGACCATCCTGGCGTTGAGTGGTCTTTCCTTCCTCGGGTTGGGAGCGCAACCTCCGACGGCGGAGTGGGGCAACATGCTCTCCGAGGTCCGCAGCACCTCGGCCGCGGCGCCCTGGCAACTGATCGGGCCGGGGCTCGGGTTGTTCCTGAGCATGGCCGCTGCTGCTCTCATCGCCGACGGGCTACGGGATGTCACGGAGGTGGGCAATGCCGTCGCGTGAACCGCTCATCACCGTGGAGGCGTTGAGCGTAACCTATCCCAACGGGGTGAAGGCCCTCGATGAGGTGAGCGTGGAGATCCCCACCGGGGCTCGCGTAGCGCTGGTTGGTTCCTCCGGGTCCGGGAAGTCCACCCTGGTCAAGGCACTGTTGGGGCTGCTGCCCATCGGCAGTGAGGTGACAGGACGGGTCGAGGTGACCGGAATCGACATGGTGCACGGCGATCCGGAACGGATCCGGGCCGCCCGGGGACTGGTCGTCGGATACATCGCACAGGATCCCTACGCGGCCTGCGACCCGTTGCGCAGCATCCGGCACCACATCGAGGCGGCCTGGCGGATGCACCGGCTCAGGCCCCCGGAGCAGGCAGCCCCCAGCCAGCTCGGCTCGGTGGGCATCGAGGATGCACAACGCCGAGCGCAGGAACGACCCCACGCATTTTCGGGTGGGATGTTGCAGCGGGCATCAATCGCGGCGGGCACCGTGCATCATCCCCGGCTCGTCCTGGCGGATGAGCCGACCAGCGCCCTGGATGCGGAACTCGCCGACGGTGTGCTTGGGCTGATCGACGAACGTTCCACGGGGCTGCTGCTCATCACCCACGACCTCTCCCTGATCGGGGAGCACTGTGACCGGACCCTGGTGATGCACCAGGGGCGGATCGTCGAGGACGGGGCCACCTTGGAGTTGCTGACCCATCCCCAGGCCTCGGCGACTCGACGTCTGGTCGAGGCCTGTCCCCGTCTCAATACGGCACCCGGTGATCCCCGGCCGGCCGGGCGGCCCGTGATCCGGGCGCAGGGGCTCACCCACGGTTACGGAACCCCCTTGTTCCAGGACCTGGATCTGACGGTGCGGGCCGGTCAGGTGTTGGGAATCCAGGGGCCGAGCGGCTGCGGTAAATCCACGCTGCTCCGGTTGCTCGCCGGATTGGAGAAACCCCAGGCGGGCAGGGTCGAGTTCCTACCGGACACCGGCGCGGTGCACCGACGACCCGCGGGTTTCGTGATGCCGGTGTTCCAGAACCCGGTTGGCAGTCTGTCGCCGCGTTGGCCGATCTGGCGTTGCCTGGCCGAGCCGTTGCGGGCGCGCGGGGAACGCCGGAGCAGAGCCGAATGGGTGGAGCTGGCGCAGGAGAAACTGTCCGAGATCGGACTCGGCGCGGTGGATCCCCGCCGCAGGTCCCGTGAGCTCTCGGTGGGGCAGGCGCAACGTGTGGCGATCGCCCGCGCGATGGTCGCCCGGCCCGCCGTCATCGTCGCCGACGAACCAAGTGCCAGTCTTGACGTGCTGAGCGCCCAGGTCAGCTGCTCCATGCTCACCGCGGCAGCTGACGAAGGGGCTGCGGTGGTCGTCGTCAGTCATGACACCGCCCGGTTGCAGACGATGGTCGACCGGTTGCTGGTGTTCCGGGACGGGGTGGTGCGACAACAACGCTGAAGGGAGTCGCGCCCGGCCCGAGTCGAAACCACCCTTTGAAGCTGGTCGAGTCAGCACGTGAGCGTTCTTTCCCCAAGCCGGTCGAGTCAGCACGTGAGCGCCCTTTTCCCAAGCCGGTTGAGCCAGCACGTGAGCGCCAGCGAACGGCTGAGTCGAAACCACCGGCAGCCGAAAAGCAGACCCCGCCCCGGCTCCCCGGACACACCCAAATTGGCCTCGACCCGATCTACTCGCTGCTGTTCGCAGGTCGGACTCGAATGGTCTGCGAAGGAATCGGAAGGTTCCTATTCGTATGCCGGCGTGCCCTGCGGTGTGAAGAATCGCGCTATGACCACGTCGCCGCCCAGGACGATCTCCACGACGGTCCCGGAGGGATGCTCCCATGCGACGTATCGGGGGTCCTCCACCTCCACGCGGAAGGGTGTGCCCCAGGCCCGGGTGCCTGCCTCCTCGTAACGCAGGAAGCAGTTCCGGAGCGGTTCGTCGGCGGAATCCGCCTTGGCCAGGGTGCAGGAAAGCACCGTCACCACCCCGGAAGAATCCGGGAGCGCCACCACGGTGGAAGGAC
The DNA here is from genome assembly GCF_900637725.1 of Arachnia propionica. Classification (GTDB taxonomy): domain Bacteria; phylum Actinomycetota; class Actinomycetes; order Propionibacteriales; family Propionibacteriaceae; genus Arachnia; species Arachnia propionica. The sequence continues at coordinate 2,380,050 of NZ_LR134406.1, forward strand.
CGGTGGGACCGCCTGCGAACCGCCATGGAAACCCGTCCCTACTCCAGCCCAGGGAGGCCGCGGCGGCGCGACCCGAGAAGGTTTCCAGGTCGATGGGCCAGTCGAGGGCGGCCACTTGGTCCACCCAGGAGAGAAAACCGTTCAGGGACAGGGCGGTCATCGCTTTACTCCTCGGACAGCGTGGGAATGACAGGTCCGGTTCCGCCCCATTTGATGAGCAGTTCTCGGTTCGGGCTGAATCGTGCGTACCGGATGCCACCGTCGTTGTCGACCGTCACCAGTTCGTAGACGACACGGACGGCGCCTGCCGCCAGGTTCCTGAAGAACTCGCGGTGGCTTCCAGTTTCCTTCAAGCGGCGCAGTTCCTGGACCAGGCGGGGATCCTGGCCGTCTCCGGTCAGGAGATCCGTGAGGTATTCCAGGCTCCCCCGCTCGGCGATGGTGCCGTCGGAGATCCTCCGGCATCCCCAGATTTCGTAACCGTCGATCTCGGTTTCGCAGACGATCAGGCGATCGCACTCGTCGACTGCGACGTGATTGAGTTTGCCGGAAACCGCGGACGCGTCCCAGCCGTTCCCGATGATGACCGTGTATCCCAGGTCCCTGCTCCGGTGGTATGCCGCCCTGGCCAGGATGTTGGCGGTGGAGTTCCGGTAGGTGACAGTAGATGCGGCGGACCGCGAGAGCATCTGATACGCCTCGTAGGCCCGCTCCAGCCTCGTGGGATCACCGCCGTGCACTACCAGGGCAAGCTCGCGTGCTATCTGGCTGTCGGTCTTGTCCATGGGTCACGCCTCCTGCCGCAAGTGTAGGCCGGGAGGGTCCGGTGAGCTCTTGGAGCCCCCGGTCACTGCCCCTTCCCCGCCCATCCCCACGATCAGCCGGCGGGCGTTGCGTTGAGGTTGCCGGTTTCCGGCGGGGGCGCAGGGCGGGTTGCTGAATCAGGTGTGTTCTCGTTGGAGGCCGAGGGTCGGGAGGTCGAGCTCATCGGTCCCGACACTACGCTCCTCCTCAGGGATCTCATCACGATAATCAGGATAACTCCACGCCTTATAGACGAGCCGCTTCGGAGAATCAACACCACCAATGTCCCGAAGCCGAATGACACACGCCCGAACAACGTTTCGGATAATGACGCTGGGTGTGGGCCAGGGAAGCTCCTGCTTCCACGTGAAACCATCCTCATCAGGGGCAAACCCCAACTCCCGGAACTCCGCCTGCTGCGCATCAGTGAAAACGACCCGCTGGTTCCCGGCATTCAACATGGACAACTCAGCAGTCATGGTGGTGTTGTGACCAAACGCATAGATCCCACCAAACTGCACAAACGGCGTCCCCGCCTTCCCGGCTTGATCCGGCACACCAACAATCAAAATCGTGTGCGACGGAAACGCCATAACAGTCGAAAACAACCTCTTCTCAAATTCATCCCACATCATATGCCCAAAACTCCTTCACACATAGACCACACCAAAAAACGAAACAGCCTCCCCCACAAGACCCACTAGCGGTTCCTCTCAAGGCCTGCCCGCCCTTACTTTTTCTAGAGGAACTGCCTCCGCCCCTCCGGGGTGAAGAACTGAAACAAGACACTCCAACACCCGCTTGTCACCTGAGTGAACATGTCCCCAGGGAACCTCCACGTCACACCAGGCCCATCCCCAGCCTCCAGCAGGAAAGGCTCCCCCCACGCCTTCCTCCCGGCAGCCACACAGGACACAAAATGATCATTCAACTCAGCAGCACCTTCATCATCCTCGGTCTCATTCGACGCCATGGGCAAAAACAGATTGCGCACATTCCCATCCCTGTCACTACTGATATTCGTCACTGCATAATCATTGTCAGGGAGCACGTTGAACCACGTCGGTCGCGAGGTAGGCGTCCAGCCCAGTTGTTCAGCGTAGGGGGGGGAAGTCGTTGAGTTGGATGGGCCACGGAAACTGCACGAGCATGTTGGTCCAGGTGATGAATTCTTGCGGGGGGAATATGATCATTATGTTTCTTTCTTGATGAATTCGGCGATGAGTTGTCCGTCCTTGAGTTTGAGGATGACCTTACCACCGAGATCAAACTGCCCCACCCTGACGGTGCCGTCGGTTCGAGCATTGACCATCTCGTAGACGACCTCGACGCCTTCGGTTTTCAGTTTCTGGAAGAAACCGGCGTGTTCTGGCGAGTGCTCCAAAGCAGTCAGAGTTTCGAGGAGTCTCGGATCCTGGTTCTTGCCGCTCAACAGGTCCATCACGTACTCCGCGGTTCCCTGCTGCGCCCGGGGACCCGCAGCGGTCTCCCGGCTGCCGAGTCCAGGGCTGTCACCGCCCTTGTTCTCCCCAACCACCAGCCGCGAATCGCCCTCGGTGCTGAACCGGTCCCCCTTCCCCGCACCGGTGGGTTTCGCCCCATCAGGGGTATCGGCGGGTTCACCCAGCAAATGTTTGCGACCCATACCGTTTGCTCCCGGGGCGTGGTCGAGAGTGAGATGATGCCCCGCACGATCCCCCGCCCACTCCGAGACCTTTCGCAAATCAGACGCAGAATCCGCAGCGGCCTCGAGACTATTCCTGATCTGCTCTGCCTTCGCTTGTGATTCGGGATCCAATTTGTGGCTAGTGTTTTTGACTTCTTCTGCAAGTTTCCTATAGGACTTGTCAGTGGTGTCGAGTTGCAGTTTCTTACCGTCTCGCGTTTTAAGGGTTTCAATGTCATTGATCGCCTGAGTGGCCGCACGACGATCCGTGCGTGCTTTGGTGCGGGCCTCATCCCAGATACGCGTATCAGCCTTAGTGCGTTCAGCCAGCGCGGGATTGTTCCAGTCATGATCACCCAACAGGATCTTCCGGGCGTAGTACTTGATGCCCTTGGGCCTGTGAGCATACGGATCCTCCGCAAACTGCCCATTATCGGAATGCCGCAGCCTGTCGTCTTGGCTCCTGAAAGTCCCTTCCGGATCAGAAGCGTAGTGTTTCCGACCATCACCACGATCAACCTCCACCGGATCGCCGTGGTCATCGTAGAGAGGATTCCCCTTCTCGTCGTAGCGAGGAAGATCATCTATCGGATCATTTCCCGAACTCGATGTCCCATGATCCGACCCATCACCACCAGAACCAGAACCCTCATCCGGATGACGATGATCATCCACACCATCAACCCCGTCGCCACGCCTGTCACCGGGATGCTCACTCCGGGCGGGGTTTTCATACGGGTCGGGATGCTTGTTCCGTCCCGGGTGCTCGTCCGGGCTGGAATGCTGGGACAACGCCCAGCACGAGAGCTTCTGGTCCACCTTGAAGACCGAGTTCTACGACCGCCACGAGTTCGCCACCCACGCGCAAGCGATCCAGGACATCAGCACCTGGATCGAAACCGTCTACAACCGCCGCCGGCGCCACAGCACCCTCGGTCAGATTCCCCCAGTGACCTACGAACACCAAGGCCATCACCACGGCCAACCAGGCCGCTTAACAGATGCCCACCAAACAGGGTCAACCCCATCAAAACACTCCCCGTGGAGCAGCAACGCGAAGCAGCCCAGCGAGGAAACCGACGGTGAGGCGCTGAACCGGGCGCGGGCTGCCCGGTTTCCACGCGGCAATAGGATGGGATCGTGTACGACGTCTCGGTGGTGCTGTTCGAGGACTTCGAACTGCTTGACGTGTTCGGACCGGTCGAGCTCCTTGCCCGGCTGCCCGAGGAGTACCGGATCGTCTACGTGGCGCCCGAATCCGGCCCGGTTCGCAGCAGCCAGGGAGCGGAGATCGTGGTCCCTGCATCCTTGAAGAATGCAGCGCCCGCCGACATCGTGCTGGTACCGGGAGGTCCGGGCACGCGTCGCCTGGTCCGCAACCAGCAATTCCTCCAGATGCTCACCCAATTGGCGGCCCCGGCGGCGATCATCGTCTCGGTGTGCACGGGTTCGGCGGTTCTGGCGGCCGCTGGTTTGTTGAACGGTTACCGGGCGACCTCCAACAAAAGAGCTTTCGACTGGGCGTCAGGACATGGGGACGGGGTCACGTGGGTGCGCAGGGCGCGGTGGGTTCACGACCGGAACCGCTGGACCTCCTCCGGGGTGGCGGCCGGCATGGACATGACGGCAGCGTTGATCGGTCACCTCACCGGTCCGGAAGCCGCGACGACAGCCGCCCGTGAGATCGAATTGGAGATTCACCCCGACCCCACGCGGGATCCCTTCGCAGACCCCCGGTGACAACTCTCAGGGCATCATGCCTGCCGTTACGATGCTTCGTACGCGCGACACAGAGGATCGACGACGATGTCCAACACGAGCAGGAGACGTCGTCGTATGGGCCGTCGACAGTCGAAGGAGACCCGATGAATCAACCGAAGCCAAGGCAGATCAGCTGGCTGGACAGCACCGAGCATCGCGACTGGCTCACAAAGCACCGGGAAGCGCTGCTGGACTTCTTCCAACCCGAGGTGGTGCTGCCCGGAGCGGGCTACGCCTACCTCGATTCGCGAGGCCACGCCCTGCCCCGGCTGGGATCGCAACTGTGGTTGGGAGCGCGAATGCTGCACTGCTTCTCCATAGCGGCCATGCAGGGGCGTCCCGGAGCCGAGGACGTGGCCCGGCACGGCATCGGCTTCTACCTGAACGGCGCCGGGCGCGACACAGAGCACGGGGGGTGGTTCCCGACCGTCGGAGGCGATTCCCCCAGCTTCCGCAAGGAACTCTACGGGCAGGCCCACATCCTGCTCGGCGCCAGTTCCGCGACCATCGCCGGGATTCCCGGGGGCGAGGACCTGCTTGCGGCGGCCCTGGAGGTCATCGAGAGGTTCTGGGTGGAGGCCGACGGCGCGGGCATTGATGCCTTCGACCGCGAATTCCACCGGGCCGAGCCCTACCGTGGCCAGAACGCCAACATGCACCTGGCGGAGGCCTACCTGGCGGCCCACGAGGCGACCGGCGACGAACGGCTCCTGGAACGGGCCGCAAGGATCGCGCGCCGCATCGCGGGCCGGGCCGCCGACGCCACGGAAGGGGCCTGGCGGCTCCCGGAACACTTCGACGCCGCCTGGCGGGAACTCCCCGACCACAACCGCGACGAACCCCGGCATCCGTTCCGGCCCTACGGTTCCCAGCCCGGGCACTGGCTCGAGTGGTCGAAACTGCTGCTCCAGATCCGCGGCCTCGGGGTTCGGGAGAACTGGCTGCTGGATGCCTCCCGGCACCTCTTCGATGGCGCATTCCAGGACGCGTGGGCAAGCAACGGCGGTTTCTGCTACACCGTCGATTGGGACGGGAAACCGGTGGTTCCGGAGCGGTTCTTCTGGGAGATCGCGGAGGGCATCGGAGCGGCCGCGGGGCTGTTCCGCGCCACCGGTGAGCAGCGTTACGAGGACGCCTACCGCACCCTCTGGGCCTACGCAGACGAGCACGTCATCGACCATGTGGACGGTTCTTGGTGGCAGGAACTCGACGTGGAGAACCACCCCGTCACCCACACGTGGGAGGGCAAACCGGACCTCTACCACGCCTACCAGGCCACTTTCTACGCCCTGCTGCCCGAGAACCGGGGAATAGCCGCCTGGGTACGCGACCAGCACCGAGGCGGCACCAAAGCGGGCTGAGTTGGACTGCGAGGTGCCGGTGGATGGTTTCGACACGGGCTGCTCGTTCCTCACAGCCCGGCTCAACCAGCTTCGAGAAGAACAAAGCCGGCTGAGTCGAAACCACCCCGCAACCTGTATCCAGAACCCGCCCCTCAACTCCCGGACACACGCAATAGGTTTCGACACAGCCAGCTCGCCAAGCGAGCAGCCCGGCTCAACCGGCTTGGCTCAAAGAAACCCGCGGAAAACGAAACGGGTAGGCATCCCGGACAAGGATGCCTACCCGTCGCTTTGGATTCAGTCCTCGGACTTGTGCTCCACCGGCTCGGTGACGAGCTCCAGAACCGCCAGGGGCGCGGAATCGCCCTTGCGGATGCCGATCTTGGTGATGCGGGTGCAGCCACCGTTACGGTCCTGGAGGGTGGGGGCGATCTCCTCGAACAGTTTCGCCACCACATCCCTGTCGGTCACCGACTTCAACACCAGGCGACGGGAGTGGAGGTCGCCTCGCTTGGCCTTGGTGATGAGCTTCTCGGCCAGCGGCTGGACGCGGCGGGCCTTGGTCTCGGTGGTGGTGATACGGCCGTGCTCGAAGAGCTGGGTGGCCAGGTTGCGCAGGATGAGGCGCTCATGGGTGGGGCTACCACCCAGACGGGGGCCCTTGGTCGGCTTAGGCATTTCTCAATTCTTTCGGTCTGGTTCCGAGCAGCGCTCGGTGTGGGTTCTCAGTACTGCTCGGTCTCGGCGTAGTCGTCGTCCGTTTCGGCGTCTATGTCCTCTTCGCCCTCGTGCTCCTGGTCGTAGCGTTCGATGGCCTGGATCGGGTCGAAGCCCGGGGCGGCGTCGCGCAGCGCGAGGCCCAGGTTGTGAAGGGTGACCTTGACCTCGAGGATCGACTTGGAACCGAAGTTGCGGATGTCGAGGAGGTCCTCCTCGGAACGGGCGACGAGCTCACCGACGGTGTGGATGCCCTCGCGTTTGAGGCAGTTGTAGGAGCGAACCGAGAGGTTCAGGTCCTCGACGGGCAGGTTCAGCGATTCGGCGATCTGTTCGTCCACGGGCGAGGGCCCCATCTCGATGCCCTCGGCGTTGACGTTGAGTTCACGGGCCAGGCCGAAGAGCTCCACCAGGGTCCGCCCCGCGGATGCGACGGCGTCGCGGGGGGCCATGGACGGCTTGGTCTCGACGTCGATGATGAGACGGTCGAAGTCGGTGCGCTGCGCCACGCGGGTGGCCTCCACCTTGTAGCTCACCTTCAGCACCGGAGAGTAGATGGAGTCGACGGGGATGCGTCCGATCTCGGCGTCGGGATCCTTGTTGAGGACACTGGAGACGTAGCCCCGGCCGCGTTCGACCACCAGCTCCATCTCGAGTTTGCCGCCTTCGCTGAGGGTGGCGATGTGCAGTTCGGGATTGTGCACCTCGACCCCGGCCGGAGGCTGGATGTCGGCCGCGGTGACCTCACCGGCCCCCGCCTTGCGCAGGTACATGACCACGGGCTCGTCCTCCTCGGAGGACAGAACCAGGCTCTTCAGGTTCAGGATGATCTCGGTGACATCCTCGACCACACCCTCCAGGGTGGAGAACTCGTGCTGATTTCCCTCGATCTTGATGGAGGTCACGGCCGCACCCGGGATGGACGACAACAGGGTGCGGCGCATCGAGTTGCCGAGGGTGTAGCCGAAGCCGGGTTCGAGGGGCTCGATGATGAACCGCGAACGGTACTCGGAAACCGTCTCCTCCGACAAGGTCGGACGCTGTGCGATGAGCATTTTCTTCCTTCCCGCGCCACCCACTATTTGATGACGCGAATGCCACGACCGGAACCTCTCCGGCCGCAGGGCCCGGAAACCCGAGCTGGGCCGGCCGGCCTTTGACGTGCCGACCAGCCCGGTGGTGCCTACTACTTGGAGTAGAGCTCGACGATCATCTGCTCCTGGACGTCGATCACGATCTGCTCGCGGACGGGGAGCTGGTGGACGAGGATGCGCATCCGGTTGGGGCGGGCCTCGAGCCACGCGGGAACGGTGCGTTCCCCGTGGGTCTCACGCGCCACCACGAGCGGGTGGAGGTTCATCGACTTCTCGGCGACGTCGATGATGTCGTGGGCCTTGACGCGGTACGACGGGATGTTCACCTTCTTGCCGTTGACGAGGAAGTGTCCGTGCACCACGAGCTGGCGGGCCTGGCGGCGGGTGGCAGCGAAACCTGCGCGGTACACGACGTTGTCGAGACGCGACTCGAGGATCTGCAGCAACGTGTCACCGGTCTTGCCGGGGTGACGATCCGCTTCCTCGTAGTAACGACGGAACTGCTTCTCGAGGACGCCGTAGGCGAAACGCGCCTTCTGCTTCTCCTTGAGCTGCAGCGAGTACTCGGAGTCCTTGGTGCGGCCGCGACCGTGGACACCGGGCGGGTAGGGGCGGCGTTCGAACGCCTTGTCGTTGCCAACCAGATCGGTCCCGAGGCGACGGGACTTCTTGGTCATGGGGCCGGTGTAACGAGCCATTTTCTCTTCAGTCCTTTACTTCTCGGGCGCTCAGACGCGGCGACGCTTCGGCGGGCGGCAGCCGTTGTGCGGCACGGGCGTGACATCGGAGATGGTCCCGACCTCGAGGCCCACGGCGCCCAGCGAGCGGATCGCGGTCTCACGGCCCGAACCCGGGCCCTTGACGAACACGTCGACGCGCTTCATGCCGTGCTCCATGGCGCGGCGACCGGCGGCCTCGGCGGCCATCTGGGCGGCGAAGGGGGTCGACTTGCGGGAGCCCTTGAAGCCGACGGTGCCGGCGGAGGCCCAGGAGATCACTGCCCCGTTGGGGTCGGTGATCGAGATGATCGTGTTGTTGAAGGTGCTCTTGATGTGAGCCTGTCCGGCGAGGACGTTCTTCTTCTCCTTGCGGCGCACCTTGGTCTTGGCGGCCTGCTTGCGGCTGGTTGCCATCAGTAGTCAAATCTCCTGTCTCAGCTCACCGCGCGGGTCAGCGTGCCTTCTTCTTGCCGGCCACGGCCTTCTTCTTGCCCTTGCGGGTGCGCGCATTGGTGCGAGTGCGCTGACCACGGACCGGGAGGCCACTGCGGTGGCGACGGCCCTGGTAGTTGCCGATCTCAACCTTGCGGCGGATGTCGGCGGCAACGGTGCGACGGAGGTCACCCTCGATCTCGTAGTTGCCTTCGATGTGGTCACGCAGCGCGACGAGCTGTTCGTCGGTGAGCTGGTGGACACGGAGATCGCCGCTGACACCGGTGGCGGCGAGGGTCTCGGCGGCGCGGGTGCGGCCGATCCCGAAGATGTAGGTGAGTGCGACCTCCAGGCGCTTGTCGCGCGGCAGGTCGACCCCAACGAGGCGTGCCATGTTCTACCTTTCAGTGTTTCTGGTCCCTGTGGGCTTCCACCCGGTCAGGTCGGGGACCGCGAAGGTGTGTGGCGTGTCGCGTCCCCTCCTGGCGTGCGGCGGTTCTCTTTCGCCGCAGAGGGGCCTTGGCCTTCGTCCAAGGGTCGGGAGTCACCGTTCGGCGGCCCTTGCGATCACGTTGTGTTCAATTGTCTGGCGGGCTGGGCGACCTGCCCCGTTCCGCGATGTTCTGCGAACCCTCGCCGGGTTTTCAGCCCTGGCGCTGCTTGTGGCGCGGGTTGTCGCAGATCACCATCACACGACCGTGCCGGCGGATGACCTTGCACTTGTCGCAGATCTTCTTGACGCTCGGCTGAACCTTCATTCGAGCAACCTTTTCAATCAGCGACTGGGCAGTTCCCTGCCCAATCTGTGGTGGATGAGCTGGCCGCCGGGAAACCACGACCGCCGCAGGCGCGCGGCAGCATCCGGGCATGGACGACCGACGACAAAGCCTACGTCACGTCCCCGGTTTTCGCCAAACAGGCACGGCAAAAGATGGACGCCCGGCCGTGGGCCGGGCGTTGGGATTTCGAGTCTGGACCCGCCTGGTCACTTGTGCCGGTACACGATGCGACCACGGGTGAGGTCGTAGGGGGAAAGCTCGACGACCACTCGGTCGGCGGGCAGGATGCGGATGTAGTGCTGACGCATTTTTCCGCTGATGGTGGTCAGGACCTTGTGTCCATTGGGCAATTCCACGCGAAACATTGCGTTGGGCAGCGCCTCGACCACGGTACCCTCAAGTTCGAGGGCTCCTTCTTTCTTCGCCATGTGCTCTCATTCGTCGGTGGAACCCGGTTTACGGGTGCGGCAAGGAGCCGCAGTACCGTAAGCAGTTTACGCGGCCCCCGGCGGCACCCCAAATCCGCCCCGGCCCGGTCGCCGTCACCACCGGGCCGTAACGTTGCCCCATGCAGTACTTCGCCGTTCACTACACCTACGTCGACGACGCCGAACTCATCGCCCGCCACCGCCCCGATCACCGGGCCTTCCTGTCGGGCCTGACGGACAAGGGACTCATCGCGGGTGGCGCCTACCCCGATGCCACTCCCCCGTCGGCCCTTCTCGTGTTCAAGGCCGAGAGCGCCGAGGCCGTTTCCGAGCTACTCGCCGGGGACCCGTTCCGGAGCAACAACGTGCTGGCCGACGTCCGCATCGTCCACTGGACCCCGGTGATCGGGATCTTCGCGGAGTAGTTGGAGCAGTTTCCGCCCTCAGATCCTGGTCAGGTGCGGTTCGGCCGGAAGGTGGCGTTGTAGCCCCCGAAGGACAACCGCCGGAGCATTTCGCCGCGATACCTGGGTTCGCACACCCTCGAGACGACCCACGCCAGGGCATGGGCCATCATCCCGACAAACCGGGGGTGGCATTCATCCCCGTGAACGCCAGGCCCGCGAGATGCTGTGAGTTCTCGATGGCGTAGCAGCACGCCATTATCGAACCCGTGGAATGCCCGAGCAGCAACAACGGCACGCCGGGATACGCCTTCTCGGCGAATGCGATGACGGTTCCGAAACCACCCCACCGCCTTCGCCCAACCGTCCTCGTCTGCGAAAAACCCGAGCTGTGCACGGGCAGGGACTCGATCATGGTTGGAAACCGTTCACCCCCGCAACGCTTGGAACGCGTGGCTTCCTGCTCAGAGCAGCCAGAACAGAAGGACGGCCACAATGGCCAGCAGAGTCACCACACCCGCGACGGCCCCGACCGCCACCATTCCTATTCGCGCCGGGGCGTGGATTTCACCGGTCTGTCCCGCCGGGAGTTTTCCCTCACCGACGATCGCGGGGGTCTCTAGCGCTGCTGCCGGAAGCTGTTCCACCACGGGAACCAGATCGCCCAGGGTCTTCGCGCCGTAGATCACATCCATTGACTGCCGGTAGGAATCCGATTCCATCCGGCCGTCGGCGAATGCGTCCGAGACCCGCTTGGACAGCGCCTCCCGTTCCGTCTCGCCGACCGGTTCGGCCGCGCGTTGGAGATACCGGGAGGATGGCGGCAACTTGTTCATGCGATCAATGGTAGAAGTCCGGTGCGTCACTCGTTGAGCGGCCCGAAGGCAACACCGCGCGCGGTCAGTTCCGCTTCTCCTCCGTCAGGTTCCGTGAGCACCCAAAGGCCGTGCTCCGTGATGGCCACGGTGTTCTCCCAGTGGGCTCCGCGTTCCCCGTCGCGGCTGCGCACCGTCCAGTCGTCGGCGGCCACCACCGTCTGGTGAAATCCGAGGGTCAGCATGGGTTCGACCGCGATCGCCATCCCCACCCCGAGACGCGGGTTGGGGCGGAACCTGAACTGGTTCGGGACGTCCGGTTCCATGTGCATCCGGGAGCCGATCCCGTGCCCCGTGTAGTCGCGCAATGACCCGTAGCGGCGTGGCTGGTGCTTGACGCACCACTCGATGGCCCGCGACACGTCCCCGACGCGACCTCCGTCACGGACCGCGGCGATGCCTGCCCACATGGCCTGCCGGGTGGCCTCAATCATCCCGAGATCCTCCGCCCGGGCCTCGCCGACCACGAAACTGCGGGCCGCGTCACCGTGCCAGCCATCCAGCACGGCGCCGAAGTCGATGGAGACGAGATCGCCGTCACGGATCACCCGGTTCCCCGGGATGCCGTGAACCAGTTCGTCGTTCACGGAGATGCACGACACCCCCGGAAACGGGGTGCCGTACTCGGAGCCGTAGCCCAGGAAGTTCGAGGTCGCCCCGTGCTCGGCCAACACGTCCCGGCCCACCGCGTCGATCTCGGCGGTGGTGACACCCACCGCGGTGGCCTCCTGCATCCGGCGCAGACCCTCGGCCACGACCAGTCCCGCGGCTCGCATCTTCCTCAGCTGTTCGGGCGTCTTGATCTCTATCGACATCTCAGGCCTTGCGCGCAGCCACCGCCTCGAGCATCCGCTGCCGCACCTCCTCGACGGTGCCGGTGCCTTCGATCTCCACGAGCAGCCCCTGCCGCTCGTAGTGGAACAGCAGCGGCGCGGTCTGGCCGGCGTAGACCTCCATGCGACGTCTGATGGTGTCCTCGTTGTCGTCGGTCCGTCCCTCCTTCTGGGCCCGGTCCAGCAGGCGCGCAACCAGCACGTCGGGCTCCACCATCAACGAGACCACGGCGTTGAGGCGCCGTCGCTGGCGGGAGAGATGCCGGTCCAGGAAGTGCACCTGGTGCATGGTTCGTGGGAAACCGTCGAGAAGGAACCCGGATGCGCAGTCCTCCTCGGCCAGCCGGTCAGCGACAATGGCCTCCGTCACGTCGTCGGGAACGTATTCCCCGGCCTCGATGATGGCCTTGACCTTGACACCCAACTCGGTGGCGTTGCGGATGTTGGCGCGGAAGATGTCGCCCGTTGAAATCGCTGGCACCGAATACGCCTCTGCCAGAGCTGTCGCCTGGGTGCCCTTGCCTGCTCCGGGGGCACCCATGATGAGCATTCTCACCTCAGGAATCCTTCGTAGTTGCGTTGTTGCAGCTGACTTTCGATGCGCTTGACCGTGTCAAGGGCCACACCGACGATGATTAGGATGGAGGTTCCGCCGAACGGGAAATTCTGGTTCGCGCCGACCGCGATGAACGCGAGGGTCGGGATCATCGAGATGATCGCCAGGTACAGCGACCCCGGCGCGGTCAGGCGGTTCAACACGTAGGTCAGGTAGCGTTCCGTCGGTTTGCCGGCGCGGATACCGGGAATGAAGCCGCCGTACTTCTTCATGTTGTCCGAGACCTCCTCGGAGTTGAAGGTGATGGCGACGTAGAAGTAGCAGAAGCCGACGATGAGCAGGAACTGCAGGGTGCTGTAAACCCAGCTGTTCGTGTGGAAGTTGGTGGCGATCCACTGCCCGGTCCCGGACTGGGGCCGGAAGGTGGCGTAGAGGATCGGCAGGTAAAGGATGGAGCTGGCGAAGATCACGGGGATGACGCCGGACTGATTGATCTTCAACGGGATGTAGGTGGTCGAACCACCCACGAGCCTGCGTCCGACCATGCGCTTGGCGTACTGCACGGGGACGCGCCGTTGTCCCTGCTCCATGAACAGGATGCCGAGCATCACGAGCAGACCGATGGCGACGATGGCCAGGAACAGGAACCAGCCGGTGGCCCCCTGGTGGCCCTCCTTGATGGACCACAGGCCGGTCGGGAACTGGGCGGCGATCTGGGTGAAGATCAGCACGGACATGCCGTTGCCGACACCGCGGTCGGTGATCAGCTCGCCCAGCCACATGATCACGACGGTCCCGGCAGTCATGGTGAGCACCATCGTGACCAGCGGGAAGAGTTCCACCTTCTCGTGGAGGATACCGATGCCCTTGCAATCCGGCAGCAGCTGATCCGTGCGCGCCATGGTGACGAATGCCGTCGCCTGGAGCAGCGCCAGAACGAGGGTGAGATACCGCGTGTACTGCGTGATCTTGGCCTGCCCGGCGGCGCCCTCCTTACGGAGAGCCTCCAGCCGCGGGATCACCACGGCCAGGAGCTGCAGGATGATCGAGGACGTGATGTAGGGCATCACTCCCAGGGCGAAGATCGTCAGGTGCAGCAGGGCACCGCCCGAGAACAGGTTGATCAGGGAGTAGAGCCCTGCCTGCTGACCTCCCGCGGCTTTGTTAAGGCATGTGTTCAACGCCTGCATGTTCACGTTCGGGGCAGGGATGGTGGAACCGAGGCGGAACACCAGAAGGATCCCAAGCGTGAAGAAGATCTTCTTGCGCAGCTCAGGCGTCTTGAACGCGCTAGCGAAGGCGGAGAGCATCCGGCCCCTCTTTCAGTTGCTCAGCAAATTACCCGTCACCCATCTCAGGCAACCTAGGCAGCGTACCAAGGGGCACGCACATTCCCCAATGCCGTGCCACGCCCGGGGCCGCCCGGGCACCGCCGGTACCGGCACCGGGCCCCTTCCCCACGCGACACCTCCCCGGAAGGTATTGCATACTTCCGGCCAGCTCTCCTATGCTTTCCAGCATTGACTTCGCGACGTAAGCGTCGTCGTTGGTTGGGGGACATCATGAAAAAAGTAATGACCGTGTACGGGACCCGTCCCGAGGGCATCAAGATGGCGCCTGTCATCCGCCGCCTCGAGGAGGATCCGCGATTCGAGTCGATCTCGGTGGTCACGGGACAGCACCGCGAGATGCTTGACCAGGTGGGCGAGGTACTGGGAATCACCCCGACGCACGACCTCAACGTTTTCGCGCCGGGCCAGACCCTCAACGAGATCATGGCCCACATCATCACGCTGCTCGACCCGATCCTCGAGATGAAACGCCCCGACGCCGTTGTGGTCCAGGGCGGCACATCCACCGTCGCGGCGGCCGCCCTGGCCAGTTTCAACCGGCACATCCCCGTCGTCCATCTGGGGGCGGGGCTCCGCAGCGGCGACATCGAGGCGCCGTTCCCGGAGGAGGCCAACCGCAGCATCGCAACACGGATCAGCTCCCTCCACCTGGCCCCGACCCAGCGGTGCCGGGTCAATCTGGAACGGGAGGGGGTGCGCAGCGAGGACATCATCGTCACCGGGAACACCGTCATCGACGCCCTGATGCGGGCGGTGGAGGCCGAGGTCCCCATCCAGGACGAGAGGATCCGCGAGGCGATCGCCTCGAACGCACCGATCCTGCTGGTCACCGCCCATCGCCGCGAGAACTGGGGAGCCCCCATGGAGCGGATCGGCAACGCCGTCGCCCGGCTGGCCTTCCGCCACCCTGGGCTCCGCGTGATCCTGCCGGCCCATCTCAACCCGATCGTCAGGCACTGTCTGCTACCCCCGTTGGTCGGCCTGGACAACGTCATCGCCTGCGATCCCCTCCCCTACGGTGAGTTCATCCAGCTGTTGAAGGCATCGAGTGTCGTCCTGACCGATTCCGGCGGGTTGCAGGAGGAGGCCCCGGCCCTCGGCAAACCCGTCCTGGTGCTTCGCGAGAGGACGGATCGTCCGGAGGCGGTCGAGGTCGGTGCGGCCCGGCTGGTCGGCACCGACGAGGAGACCATCCTCGCGGAGGTCGGCAGCCTGCTCAGCCTCCCCGCCGGCCACGCCCCGATTCCCGAGTCGGTCAATCCCTACGGTGACGGTGCGGCCGCGGTGCGGGCGGTCGCGGGAATCGCGGCTTTCCTCGGTGTCGGCGATCCCCTGCCCGATTTCGTCAGCCACACCCCGGCGCGCCCCTGGCCGCTCACCAAGTCCGCCTGAAAGCTCCACCTGGGTTCGGGGGTCCTAGCGGAAACGGAACCCACCCGGTGGGAAAAGGGAAGGGGCCGGGTGCCGAATCCTCGGATCGGCACCCGGCCCCATTTGTCTTGCGCTGTCGCTCAGGCCTCCACCGCGGAGCCGCCGGCAGCGGCCAGCTTCTCCTTCGCGGAGTTCGAGAACGCGTCGGCCGTCACGTTGAGGGCGACGTTGATGTCGCCGTCGCCCAGCACCTTGACGAGCGCTCCACCGCGGACGGCACCGGCCTCGACGAGGTCCTCCACCGTGACCGCTCCCCCCCTGGGGAACAGCTCGGCGAGGCGACCGACGTTGACGACCTGGTACTCCACGCGGAACGGGTTCTTGAAGCCCTTGAGCTTCGGGATCCGCATGTGCATCGGCATCTGGCCGCCCTCGAAGTTCGCGGGGACGTTTTTGCGAGCGCCCGTGCCCTTCGTGCCGCGACCGGCGGTCTTGCCCTTGGACGCCTCACCGCGGCCCACGCGGGTCTTGGCGGTGTTGGCGCCCGGGGCGGGACGCAGGTGATGAATCTTGAGAGCCATTACTTGACCTCTTCCACTTCCACGAGGTGGGCGACGGTGCGGATCATGCCGAGCACCTCGGGACGATCCTCACGCACCACCGTCTGGCCGATGCGTTTCAACCCCAGGGTGCGAAGCGTGGCCCGTTGGTAGTCCTTGCCGCCGACCCCCGACTTGATCTGGGTGATCCTCAGTTCAGCCATCAGCCGGCCACCTCTTCCTTGCGTGCACGGAGCAGCGCCGCCGGGGCGACGTCCTCCACCGGCAGGCCACGACGCTTCGCGACGGCCTCCGGTTCCTCGAGCTGCTGCAGGGCGTCAACCGTCGCGTGGACGACGTTGATGGCGTTGGCCGAGCCGAGCGACTTGGCCAGCACGTCGTGCACACCGGCGCACTCGAGCACCGCACGCGCCGATCCACCGGCGATGACACCGGTACCGGGCGAGGCGGGGCGCAGAAGCACCACGCCGGCGGCCTTCTCACCCTGCACGGGGTGCGGGATGGTGCGCTGGATCAGCGGCACGCGGAAGAAGTGTTTCTTGGCCTCCTCCACGCCCTTGGCGATGGCAGCGGGCACCTCCTTCGCCTTGCCGTAGCCGACGCCGACGGTTCCCTCACCGTCACCGACGACCACCAGGGCGGTGAAACTGAAACGACGCCCACCCTGGACGACCTTGGCGACGCGGTTGATGGCGACCACTCGCTCGAGATACTGGTTCTTCTCTTCCCTGGAAGCCTGGCCACGACGATCGTCACGGCCACGACGCTCCCCACCGCGGCGATCACCGCGCTGCTGGGTTTCACTCATCGTGTTCCCTATCCTCTCGTCGTTCTCAGAATCCGAGACCGGCCTCGCGCGCCGCATCGGCGAGCGCGGCGATCCGGCCGTGGTACTTGTTGCCGGCGCGGTCGAAGACGATGTTCTCGATGCCGGCTTCCTTCGCGCGCTGGGCGATGATTTCCCCCACCTTGCGTGCCTTGGCGGACTTGTCGCCCTCCGCCGCGCGCAGGTCCGCTTCCATGGTGGATGCGGAGACCAGGGTGCGGCCGGCGGTGTCGTCGATCACCTGGACGTACAGGTGCCGCGCGGAGCGGGTGACCACCATGCGAGGCCGCTCGGCGGTGCCGTTGATCTTCTTGCGGCCACGCAACTGACGGCGGGCACGTGAGGCGGTCTTCGCCGCCAGGCCCTTGCGTATGCCAAGCGAGATAGCCATTACTTACCAGCCTTTCCGGCCTTGCGGCGGACGTGTTCGCCCGCGTAGCGAACGCCCTTGCCCTTGTACGGCTCGGGCTTGCGGATCTTGCGGATGTTCGCGGCGGTCTCACCGACAAGCTGCTTGTCGATGCCGTGCACCGTGAACTTGGTCTGAGTCTCGACGGTGAAGGTGATGCCCTCCGGGGCGTTGACCACCACCGGGTGCGAGAACCCGAGGGCGAACTCCAGCTGGGTGGGGCCCTTCGCGACGACACGGTAGCCGACGCCCACGATCTCGAGTTTCTTCTCGTAGCCCTGGGTGACCCCGGTGACCATGTTCGACACGAGGGTACGGGTCAGGCCGTGCAGGGAACGGGACAGCCGCTCGTCGTCCGGACGCGACACCTGCAGTTCGCCCTGCTCGTTCTTCGCAATGGTGATGGGTTCGCGAACGGTGAACTTCAGCTCACCCTTGGGGCCCTTGACGGCCACGTCCTGGCCGTCGATCTTGACCTCGACGTTGGACGGGACCGCGATCGGGAGCCTGCCAATTCGTGACATGTTCTATCTCCTTTTCAGTCTCGTCGGGTCACCAGACATAGGCGAGCACTTCGCCGCCCACGGACTTGGCGTTTGCTTGTTTGTCGGTCAGCAGCCCCTGGGAGGTGGAGATGATGGCGATACCGAGACCGCCGAGCACCTTCGGGAGGGCGTTGGCCTTCGCGTAGACGCGCAGACCGGGCTTGCTGATGCGACGGAGCCCTGCGATGGAGCGCTCGCGGGAGTCACCGTACTTGAGGGTGACCTTGAGCACCTTGCCCACCTGTCCTTCGACCTCGGTCAGCTCGAAGTTCGAGATGTAACCCTCGGCCTTCAGAATCTCCGCGATGCCGACCTTGATCTTCGACGACGGCATGGACGTCGACTCCTGGTACGCCTGATTGGCGTTACGCAGACGCGTGAGCATGTCTGCGATGGGATCAGTCATTGTCATGGCTGTTTGGCTTCTTTCTCGCCCCGGTTTCCCTCACTGCTGGGGACCTTTGGCAAATCGAAAATTGGAAGTTCTTCTCGTGGCGCTCTGGGTCACCAGGACGACTTGGTCACGCCGGGAAGCTGACCCGCGTGGGCGAGGTCACGCAGGCAGACGCGGCACAGACCGAACTTGCGGTACACCGACTTGGGGCGACCGCAGCGCTTGCAACGGGTGTAGGCGCGCACACCGAACTTCGGTTTGCGGGACTGCTTGACCTTGAGTGCTGTCTTAGCCATGGTTCACGCTCACTTCTTCTTCCTGGGCTGGAACGCGGGGCCGCGGCCACCCTTGACCGGCTTCGGGTCGTCGACGGCCTTGAAGGGGAAACCGAGGTGCTTCAGCAGCGCACGACCCTCCTGGTCGTTGGTGGCCGAGGTCACGAACGTGATGTCCATGCCGCGGACGCGATCGATCTTGTCCTGGTCGATCTCCAGGAACATGACCTGCTCGTTCAACCCGAAGGTGTAATTGCCCTTGCCGTCGAACTGGCGGCCGTTGAGGCCACGGAAGTCGCGGATACGGGGCAGGGCCAGGGTCAGCAGCCGGTCGGCGAACTCCCACATGCGGTTCCCGCGGAGGGTGACGTGGCAACCGATGGGCATGCCCTCGCGCAGCTTGAACTGGGCAATGGACTTGCGGGCCCTGGTGATGGTGGGTTTCTGGCCGGTGATCACGGTCAGGTCGCGGACGGCACCGTCGATGATCTTGGAGTCGCGAGCGGCCTCGCCGACGCCCATGTTGACCACGATCTTGGTCAGACCGGGGATCTGCATGACGTTGGCGTACTTGAACTCCTCCCGCAGGGCGGGGACGATCTGTTCGCGGTACTTCTTCTTCAGGCGCGGGATCTCGATGTCGTTGCTCATCAGATCTCCTTCCCGGTCTTCTGGGCGATGCGGACGCTGCGCTGGGCCTGGTACTCGGACCCGTCGGAACGCCTCTTGGTGACATCGACGCGCTGGTAGCCGACCCGGGTCACGACCTCCTTGCCATCAATCTTGGTGACGAGCTGGACGTTCGAGACGTGGATGGGGGCCTCGAAGCTGATGATGCCGCCCTCGATGCGACGCCCGTTGGCGCCCTGGGATTCGCGCTTGTGCCGTTTTACGACGTTGACGCCCTCGACGGTCACCTTCTGGGCGCGGGGATCGACGGCGATGATCTCACCGGTCTTGCCCTTGTCCTTGCCGGCGATGACCTTGACGCGGTCGCCCTTCTTCACGTGGAGCGAGTTCATCTCAGATCACCTCCGTGGCGAGTGAAGCGATGCGCGTGAACTTCTTCTCACGCAGTTCCCGGGCCACCGGGCCGAAGATGCGGGTGCCGCGGGGCTCCCCGTCGCTCTTCAGGATAACGGCGGCGTTGTCATCGAACTTGATGTACGAGCCGTCGCCACGGCGACGCTCCTTGGCTGTACGCACTACGACGGCCTTGACGATTTCGCCCTTCTTGACGTTGCCGCCGGGGATCGCGTCCTTGACCGTGGCGACGATGATGTCACCGAGGTAGGCGTAACGACGCTTCGAGCCACCGAGAACGCGGATGCACAAGAGCTCCTTGGCACCAGTGTTGTCGGCGACCTTGAGTCGCGACTCCTGCTGGATCATTTGTTCTCCTCCGTCCGACCGGTTCCCGGGCCCGGGCCTGGTCGGAACTCGCATGATGAACCCCCTGGATTTTGCCAGGAGGCGCCCCGGGCCTCGGGCACGGGGTTTCGTCGCCCGAGAGAGGTCCCCACCCGGATGGCCGGAGGGCACAGACTCAAGGCAACTTGCAAAGCGTACCCCAAGGGGCCCCGTCAGGCGAAACCGATACCAGCACCTTCTCAGCGGGCCGCCCGAGAGAAGCCGAACCACCACGGGCTTCGCGCCGCCAAGATCCACCACGCGAATTCGATTGTGCGCTCGAAAACAACCTTCGGGGTTTCTTCTCCGGGGTACTGACTGGCCGGTAGTGTGTGGTCATGGATGAGCTACGCAGTGACCCGGGCTGGGTTGAGGAACTGATGGGGGCGTATTTCAAGCATCGGGGTGGCCCGTTGGGGGTGGGTGAGGCGGCTTCCCGGGAGGTGTTGGAGCGCTTCGAGGGAGTGTTTCCGGCCTCGATTCTGCAGATCTGGCGGACTGTTGGTTTCGACGGTATCGCCAATGGCAGGCATTGGATCACGAATCCTTTGGAGTGGGCGCCGGCGGTGGAGTCATGGCTGGAGGGCCTGGAGTTGCCGTTCCCAGAACAGCAATGGTGGTGCATCGCCCGCACTCCCTTGGGCAGCATGCAACTGTGGGGAGAAACCTCCGGACCCGCACTGAACATCGTCTCAGTGTTCGGGTTTTTGTATCCGGATTCCGATTCTCATCGGAGCATGTTGGATCCGGTGATGCGGGAACGCTCTGGCTGCGTGAGTTTGTTGACCCCGCTAAAGGATGCTGCTCGGGATGATGTTTCGAGACGACGGCTGGTTGATGAGGGATTCAAAAAGTTTGGGTCTCTCGGACCGGATGAGGTATTCGCCCTGGTGCCGGCCTACTGCCTGACAGGCCGCCTAGACGCGTCACTTCTTGCCAAGGAACCCGCTGTAGCGCATGTGGCGTTTCTGGGACAAAACACCGAACCAGAAATACGACCCGATTTGATGGCCTCCTTTGGTGACGCGCTCGTCGAACAAATCGTCACCCAGGACAACCAGCCCCCGAACAGCTCTGGGCAGTGACAAGAAACCGTCATGCCTGACCCGCACACACACAAACCAGAACAAACACAGACACAGAATCAGCAGCAGGAACCAGTAGGGCTTGCTGTTGCAGCTCCCGGCGCGGCCACAACATCCGTGATACATGGAACCGGTCCGGGTTTGGTGGCCACTGATGGTTTCCGCCCTGCTCTCACCGGTGATGGGCACCAGGTTCTGGTGTGGGACACCCCCACCCCACAGGAACGCCAGTTGATCGCGGCAGCCCGCCATGGTGAACCTCTTCCCGGTGTGCAAACCAACCACACCACCCCGCTGCCCGTGTTACCGCATGATGAAACAGAACCAGTGCAGGTGGTGTATCACGCCGGTCGTTCCGGCACCGAGGCCTCGCAACACCCCGCGGAATTCGCCCGTCAACTCAGCCGCCAATACGAAGCCCTGTCCTACCTCACAGTGGACGAATACCTCAAAGGACGCGACCTCTACAAAACCAACAAACGCGCACCAAACTCATCAGCAATCGAAACAGACCGCGCCGGCCTTGAGAAGCAGATCGTCATCAGGCTTGTCCGAGAGTACAGGTTTGATCCGGACAAGGCTGAGGAGAAGGCTGCTGAGGCGGTGCAGTCTTTGGCGGCGTTGCATGAGCCCGATCAGTCTCTCCAGGGCACCCACCAACTCACCTCCGGGGAGATCGTGTGGGGTAACGGGCCGGTCAATTCTTCCATCGGCGGTCAACACAAACCAGGAGTTGCTCTCCTCGACAAGAAAGCCCGCGCCGCTCAGCAGGCCGGGAAAGGACAGCATTACCTGAATGTGCGAGTGGTTCTCTGTGGCAATTCGCGGCTCGCTTCCCGTATCAGAAACGAGAAAACACATGTCGTCGTCGATTCGATAGAACACGAGAAACATGTTCCCCGGTCCCCTGCAGTGGACGCGAAGATCCTTGCGCGGGAACTTAACGCCAAATACCCCGAACTCTCACACAGTCCCCCACAACCCACCACCACACCAACACAACCAGCCACCCCAAACAAAATCGACCAAGTCAAAAACATCCTGACAGCAGCATTCCCCAAACCAGCCGCGTCAACACAAGCAGCTGCCACAAGCAAAATCGATCAGGTCAAGAACATCCTGACAGCAGCGTTCCCCAAGCCAGCCACGCCAACCACGCCGAAGCAACCAGCCAAACCCCTCACCCCACCCACCAGACACCGCGGTCGAAACCACTCACAAAACCAAATAGAACGATAGGGCCTGGACTGCTATAGGTTTTGTGGATGGTAGTGAGAACTTGGATTGTGGTTTAGGCTGCCGTCCACAAAACCTACAGCAGTCCATCCCGTAAGAACGTGGCGATGGGGCGGGACGACAACTCGAAGCGCATTCCAGATTCTTGCTGCTCTTCACCAAATTTGCGATGGCTTATTTTGTTTTGTTGATCGAAACGCGCTCTGCCCCACACCTGAAGGCGTTATTCACGGGGTTGATTGTGGGTGTATGTTCTGAGGATTTTCAGGTTGGTGACGAGGTGGATGATTCCGGGGAGTTCTTTGAGGCGTCCGTGGTAGCCGTGTGACAGGATTCTCCAGGTTTTCAGTTGTGCGATGCAGTGTTCGACGTTGACGCGGATTCGGGCGATGGCAGTGTTGAAGTCTTTGTCGTGGCTGGTGCGGGACTGGTTGGGCAGCTTCTTGATCGGGGCGATGGCGGTGGTGGCGATGTAGGCGGTGTCGGCGATCCATGTGGCGTCGGAGGAGTCGAGGAGGTCTTGCCAACCGCACAGGTTGATGGCCTTCAAGTCATGTCGGGATCCCGGCACCAGGTCAAAGACGGCGATGAGGTCACCGCGGTCGGTGGAGGCGACCTGGACATTGAGGCACTGGACCTTGCGTTTCCCGGAGTAGTTGTGGCTGTTGCTCGCTGGCTGGGCGGTTCCCGGTAGGGGGCATGGGTGCCGTCAATGAGGATGAGGTGCCCTTGCTGGATCGCCTCGGCGAGTCCGCCCGGGAGGAAGAGCAGGACTGCTTCGAGGAGGACGGTGATACGTCGCCAGATCCTGGAGATCGTGGGCTGAGAGACTCCCAGGAGGTCGGCGACCACCATCCGGGGCAGGTTCTGGCGAAGGATCAGCAGGCAGGCCACCACCTGGTCCCGCAGGGGGATACGGCATCTGGACAGATCCATCCCTCGACCCTCGATCACATCGGCGGCACGGCAGGTGATCTCGTCAAATGTTTTCTCGCAAAGCCCCGTTGTAGACTGGTAACGTATCGACTGCTTTCATGATTGGTTTATGTTGCAACTCAATCGTTTCATGAAGCAGTCGATGTTCTTTGTGTTACTGGCGGCGTTTCACCGAGAAAAAAACCCTCGTGAATAACGCCTTAAGACTATCATAAGGATCATGAGAAGAATCACTTTCGCCCGCATTATGTGACAGATTTTACGGCTTGTTCGGCAGGGACGGACGGCCGGCGCCCGTGAAGAGTGGTCCGTAGTGGGGATCATTGAGAACATCAGGTGTCACCCGAACGGCAAGTCCTGGGCGTGGTGCTTCAATCATGCCGCCCTTGCCATCCGCTATGCCTACGTGTCCGGGGAAGAACAGCAGGTCTCCAGCTTGGATGTTTTCCTTGGCTACGGGAGCGGTCATTCGCTGCTGTGCACTTGACTCGTGAGGAAGTTTCACTCCGAGTTTAGACCAAGCCCACAAAACGAGGCCTGAGCAGTCGAAACCGACGATTGCGGAGCCGTCCTTTCCTCCCGGGGAGCAGCAGAAACCTTTAGTTGGGCCGGTTTCGTCCCCACCGCCCCAACTGTAAGGGACACCGATCTGGGTCATAGCATAAGCGGCCACTTGTTCTCCGGCAGTTCCGTTGCTGGGTATCCCCTCAGCGGCGGGAGCGCATTCATAGCTGCCGATTCCCGTGTTGATTCGGGGAAGTAGTGCAGCGACGGTGGCTTCGTGTTTGGTGTAGTGGCGAGGGAAGTCCGATTTCTGTACCGCTTGTGCTATTTCCCCCAAGTCTTTTCTATTCATCCAGTCTTTTATGTCGATCAGGCCGGGAAGGTGGTATCCGGGCGGACCTGCTGCACCCTCTGGGTTGAGTCCATATGCGATTAATGACATGTCGTGGCCTTGGTAGAAGGTCGCAGCCGCGTAGCGTACGTCGTTGAGGATTGCTGTGTTCTGTTCTACGGACAAGCCGTCGGCATACCATCCTACTTTGGCTCTCTGTTGGAAAATGCCGACATCGACATCACTGTTGGGTGTGGTGGTACTCTTATCAGCACCGAGAGTGGATTCTTGGAGCGCTGTCATCAATGCGATCGCCCATGCTTTGGGTGGCAGGCCAAGCTTCTGACCTGTCTCGACGATGGCAGTTGCGTTGGCGATCTGCTCTTCTGTGAGCGAACCGGATTGGTCCACACCCTGCGGGTTCGGTAGAAATGCCGCCACATCGTCAGCCGTAATGGCTCGTGAACCGTTGAAGGTGATGCCAGGCACGCCATCGAAAGAAAACCCGAAGCGTTCCATCAGTTCTTTGGCTGGGTCGACGGCTTCACCGTCGTGGCGGATTTCAAAATGAAGATGAGGGCCCGTTACTCCCCCGGACTTCCCTTCAACCGCGATCTGTTGTCCGGTGTTGACCCTATCACCCACTCTTACGGATACGCTGGACAGGTGAGCGTAGCGCGTGGTCGTTCCTCCACCATGATTAATCTCCACCCATAACCCATATGATCGATTCCCGAGATTTTCAATCCTTACTACCTCGCCGGCCGTAGCAGCCAGAACGGGTGCGTCCCCTGCCGGGGAAGCCAGATCAATTCCGGTGTGCATATCCGGTGCGCCTGTAATCGGCGAGACGCGAGGACCAAACTGGGCAGTCACCCTGTAGGCGGCACCCATCGGGACACTCCATGCACTAGATGCAGCACCATCGCTTGGTGAGCAGTTTTTCTCTTGGTTGCGCCTTTCAGAAGGTGACACCGATCCGAGAACAGCTGTCATCAAGGGCATGACAAACATCAGCAGCAGGCACATTCCGAAGATCTTTACTAATCGCATCACTCCTCCAATTCGTAAGACCTTGAGGCATATTCGCAGGCCGCTTTTCGGCCAGCGAAACTCTTGCTCAGACCGCCCCTGAAGACAGCCGCGAATAGGCCATCTCGTAGGTATCTATTCTTCATCACTGTCAGAATCAATATCGAATTCATCTGGCGATTCCACTACGGATGGCGATAGATTCAAAACGTCATCACGCTTGACGCGACGGTGAACACGTTTTCCCGACTTATGTCTGTTGATGATCGTGGATGGTAAGATCGGATCCTCCCCCGACAGCATAGCTACGAGCACGGGCCTGCTCACCTGCAACGCCATCTCCACCTGTTTCAAGGTCATCCAGTAAGGCCACGTGCTAACGTCGGTGGGGTCCAGCTCCAAGATTGCCATGCGCCCAGTCTGCCAGAAGTGTACCCGGAGGCCCCCATGAGTTACCTTCTAGCACCCCCAAGTCATCTGACATCTTAGCTGTAGCGTCGCGGCCGGAGACGCACTAAAGCGATTTCGACGTCATTTAAATAATTCTTAGATATTCTAAGCAATTTTAACAATCTACTGCATACTCTACCAATGGACTGTTAGGATCTAGCCATGAGTGATGCAAGCGTTCCTCGTGGTGGAGGTCGAGGGCCGGGTCTAACGGCGCTCCGCGCTCCTGCTCCTCACCAGGTAGAGCAGGATCAGTTCGAGGCGCGGCAGCCGTTGTCACTCCCCGTAGATCCACCAGACGGCCAGACGATGGTGTCAGCGGAGCCGGAATTGGAGGAAGAGCCAATATCTGCCTCATCCGTATCTTTGGAGCCAGATCTGCCTCCGGGGCCGGAGCCGACGAAGGCTCCGAACTTGGTTCTCAGCAAGTCGTTCAGCGCCAGCGCCTCGGCGTTGTCGAGTTCGCTGCGTGCGCTTGGGGACATGGCTCCTCCTGCGGGTTGGCGTAGATGGCTGCGTCTTGGGCCGTCGAAGAAGGCGCTGGAAGCTGCCGCGCGCAAGGCGAAGCTGCTGGCAACATTCGATGAGACTTTGACGATTGCTGTAGCTTCACCGAAAGGGTCAGCGGGGAAAACCCCGACGGCCCGTGGTATCGCGGCTGCGTTTGGTGCTGCACGTGGTGGTGGAGTGGTTGCTGTCGATCTCAACGAGTTGCGCGGCACATTGGGACAGCGGTCGGTCATTACGCATGATCGGCACATCGGCCATTTGGTCGAGGCGGCCGATTATCTGCTCGGGCACCGAGCGCGCACCGTGGAGATCGAGCGGTGCATGAACCGTCAACCAGATTCCTTCGAGTGGGTGCTCACCTCGGATCCGACCACTACAGAACCCATGTCTGATGAGGATTTCACCAAAATCCACACGGTACTTAAACGATTTTACCCGATCTTGGTTATTGACACCGGCAACGCTGAGTTGGCCAGCTCTTGGAGATCGGCCGCAGCCGTGGCGGATCTGATTGTGGTCCCGATGAAATGGCGTGCCGATCACATCGCTCCTGCCAGCAGGATGTTGGAAGGTATGCTCGCGCGTGGTGAGCAGGTCGGCGGGCGGGTTGTAATCGTTGGCACCAATGGCGTTAAGGAAGCCGATCCCTTGGCCCGCGCGAAGGCTTTAGAACATTTCCATGGCCTGCCGATCGTGGAAATTCCCGTAGATCCTGCCCTGAACGGACAGATAATCCGCTGGAATAGCCTCAGTGATTCGACCAAGGTTGCTTTCGAGACTTTGGGTGCCACACTTTCGGACCTAGCACAAGCACAAGGAGTAACACGATGAAAGACCTCTTCAAGGATCTCTCTCCCAGTTTTGGTCCCTTTGCAAAGGTCTTCGACAGCTGGGTGTCGACTACCCTTGCGCTCGTTTGGGCTTGTGGGTTCGTCTTCGCCGCCTACCATCTGATTATCGCGGTTGGTGCGATTGCCTCCGCCCGACGTCACCACCGCGCGGATGGTGAGGCGACTGTGGGCCGGCTTGTCTGGCCCGGCCTGTCATTGATCGCTCTGGCTCTCGTCCCCACGATCTACGCTGCTTTGGTCAGCTAATCTTATTAAGCAAGGAGTTTCCATGGTCCGCGTCGTGACCGACAATCGTCCGGACCCTGCCGCGATGAAGCGGCGGAGGCCCTTCGTTTTCCTACTTGCTGCCGTGATGGCCCTTCTTCTGGTCTTCGCGTTCTGGCTCGGTACCAGAACAGGTCAAAATCCGTCGGCGGGTGGCAGCGCTCCAGCCACCGCCTCGGAGTCTTCCACCCCCACTCCTCCCAGGTACATGACAGTTGACGGTGAGGTGGTCCCCGGTCTGTGGCGAGGAACCGCGACCGTGGGCAGCGGTAACTCGAAAGCCATCTACGGCATCCCCTACGGATGGCCCCGCACCATCGACGGCGCCGTTGGGGCAGCCATGAACATCGAAGCCGCTTTCTATAGCCTTCCCGCTATGGTCGAGAACACTGCCGCTCAGCTCTTCCCCAAACTTTACACCGGAGCTGCTTTGGAAGAAGTCCTGAAGGGCAAGTCGTATGTGTGGTTCCGGAAAAAGGGTCGCGAAATGGCTGGGATGAATGATGATGGAGTGGTTCTGGATCTCAATGGCAAACCGTCGAAGGAGAAACGTTTCTATGGTGGCGGTATTCCGCAATACGGCGCCTATATTGTCCGCTCCTGTGAGAAAGATTCCACTGGTCAACCGTCGCGTGTTGAAGTCGCGGTCCTGATTCCCATGTATGGTGGAACCGGAACAGATGATGACATGAGCAATGTTCATCTACAGTTCAAGCAGATTAATAATTCTTTGGTGTGGGTTGATGGTGACTGGCGCTCCGAGACCTCCGGATCCGTGGAAAACGTTTGGAAGAAGAAGGTGAGTAATCAGGGATGGGAACACCTGAAATCTCTGGTCGGTGAAGGCTGGGCGGTTCCGGCTGATGCCACCCAGGAACCCTTCGAGGGTGCGGTGCTCACCCAATGAGAAAACTCTTGGTAACTGCATTCGGCATTCTTCTTGCCGCATTCATTCTCGGAAATATCTCAGCACATGCCGATCAGGGTCAAGGTGAAAAGAAGTCTTGTATCCCGTGGTGGGCTGAGATATCGGGGGAAATTTGCCCACCGGATCGAGATGATCCACCCATGATGCCTGTAGACCCCACGCCGACTGCAGCCCCTACGGCAACCGAACCGCCACCAAGTGCTTCTGTGGAGCCGCCCACTCCTCCGCCATCCGAGGCACCATCCCCCCCTCCCCCGAGTGCGTCATCGAATCCGTCGCCCACGACGGCTGCGGAAGAGTGGGCTGAGGAAGCGGCGAAGTCTGCTGGAGAACTGGCCTCCAGGGTTGGGATTGGTGCAGGTTCCCGAGATGGTGACTGGGGTTCTGGGATCGGTGAAACCTTTGGAGTCACCTTTTCCATCGGATTGGTTATTTTCGCGGTCGTCATGATCATGATGCTGGCCCGAGCGTCTCGGGGTCATTATAGTCCAGAAGCCCGTTCAGAATTCGCGGATGCGTTGCCAAAGATAGCGATTTACGTCCCGTTGATGCTGTCTACTCCTACCGCAGTGCACTGGGTCAGCACTCTTGGTAAGGACCTCAGTGAATCTTTTGCCAATGAGATCGGTAATTCCTTCGGGGACATGATGAGGGCTATGGGTGGATCAATGCTGCGAGGGGGAGTCTTTGGTTTCATCGGTGGTGCGGTCTTGGCCTTGATAATCCTTTTTGTTCTTCTCATCGCCATGCTTGTCTGGTTCATTGAAGATTGCGTCGCTGAATATGCCCTGTATATTTTAACTATCCTAATCCCAATCAGCACAGCTCTGTCATTGTGGCCATCCAATAAGCGGCTGAGATGGCGACTCATAGGCGCAATTGCTGGTTGCGCTCTTGTCCCGGCGGTTTCGCGGTTCGCATATTGGATAATGTCAAAGTTTATGGTTACCAATGTATTTTCCGGGACGCTTGACATGGCTACGATGGTCAAAGCGATCGTAGTGATTGCCATGTCAACATCGATGCCGATTATACTTGGCTATATCATGCCTGCTCTGTCTCCTTATGGTGCTCCGGGGTCAGATGGTGCTGCCGGACCGTGGCAGTCACATGTCAAGGAGTCGCCCCAGAACGTGCAGGAAGGTGGCAGGAAAACCCAGCAGGGAGTGGATCGTCTGATGCAGCGCTTCCGCGACGGTAAAAACACCACCACCGGCACCGGCGGAAGTACCAGCAGTGGGAGCATGGCAGGTGGCAGCAGTGGCGCAGCCACGGGAGCTAGTGGAAGCTTGGCTGGCGGAAATGCGACAGGTGCCAGCGGAGGCGCTGCTACAGGAGCTGGCAGTGGCGCAGCTGCTGGAGGTACGGCTGCGACCGGTGCGGCAGTGGGCCTTGGCGCCGCGGCTGGAGTTGTCGCTGGCGTCGTCATTGCCGCGAAAGTCGGTGCCGATGCTGCCAAGGGAGCTGCCCGGGAGTCGGCTCTTCGTATGAATGCAGCCGTAGGAATCGGGTATGCAACCGACCCCGACACATCTGGGCCGTCGTCCCCGAGACGACATCAAGAAACTCCGCAACAACAGAACGCGGGTTCTTCAGGATCGGTAGAGGGAGAACCGGAACCTTCGTCTCATGATGATGGGGCTGGTGAGGAACCGTCTCACAAGTACGGTCCCAAGTTCTCTAACTACGAGGAGGACATACCAAGACGACAGGAACCATCAGCTTCCCCTCCATTCAGTCGGACTTCGCCCAAACCTGCGGGTCCTCCACCGGGAAATCGTCCACCTGACTCATGGAGGACACCATGAGCATAGGCAACACCTTCCGTCTTGGTGGGGTGACACCGGTGCCGTGGTTAAGCAAAGGTAAAATTGCAATTTTGCTCTTCCTTATCGGGATTGGGGTGATCCTGCTGATCGTCGTTATCCGAACCTCGAACCTGTTCGTGGTCCTGGGATTGGCAATCACTGTCGGCGCCTTCGTTCTGGTGTGGCGTCGTAAAGCCAGCGATGGCAGCACGTGGGTGCTGGGGGTCGGTGAACAGATTCGTTACTGGATTGGGAAACGAGCCCGGTGGGACGATTTCGACCCAGTCCGCGAGGCCCAACCATTTTTGTTGATGGACCCGCTACGACTTCTGGCTGTGCCCGCCAGCGACGGTAGTGAACTAGCAGTCTTGGATTATCCCGAAGCAATGGTATGTGTGTTAGAGATTTCCGGTCATCGGACGGGAGTACAGCCCGCTGATGATTTGGCGAGAGAACAGCGAAAGATGAATGCAGTTCACAAGACGCTGGCCGACCCCAAGGTGGCAATCGATCAGGTTGACTGGTTGACTCTGGTTCGCCCTGAAAATCCCGAGGAAATTGCGATGGGCGTGCAAGTTGCAGATGATCTTCCTGAAACAATCAAGGCAGCTGCTGAGGAGCTTTCATGGATGATAGCCAGTCATACCGAGACTATGTATTCCTATCTGGTGATCAGATTCAACAAGGATCTGCTGTACGAGCGGGTCGCCAAACCGCCATTCAGCGAATTCAGTGGCGCAGAAGCGGCCTATGATGCCGTCAGTATCGTCGCACGAAAACTCGAAACCAACGGGATCTTCGTAAAAGGCGCCCTTGGCCCGGCTGAGGTTTCAGCCCTGATCCGAGCAATCGTTGTTCCTCACCGTAGTCCTTACGATCTCGAAGGCTGCGAAGAAGGGATCTTTGCTTCTTGCCCCAGCTGGATCCGGCAGGACACCATGTTATTCAGCAGCTGCGATGATCGCTCCTGGTGGCACGCCTCCGCCAGCTTTGGTCTCTTTGATTGGCCCCTCTCGCCGGTCCGAGGGCGATGGCTTGAACCACTTGTATTCGGTGTCGGTTTGGGTCCTCGCACTGTAGTTTCTCAAGTCAAAATTATCCGCCGTCACAAGGCGCGTGAGTTCGCGAAGGATCAATTGACTACGGCCGCTTCAGAACGCCTAAAAAATGATGAGTCCGGAAAGGTCGATGCTGGTGAGGCATGGTCCCAGGAGACTGTTGCTACAGAAGTTGCCCAAGACATAGTGTTGAACGGTCAAGTCGGGATCATCCCGGCTGTCCGGATTATGATCTCGGCGAACTCCCCGCGTGGTGTAAAGAATGCAATGGCAGATGTTGCATCTATAGCCGATGACAGCATGAACGCCGAAGGAATCACCATGGATGACACTCGCCCCGGGGTTGGGCT
The DNA here is from genome assembly GCF_900637725.1 of Arachnia propionica. GTDB lineage: Bacteria > Actinomycetota > Actinomycetes > Propionibacteriales > Propionibacteriaceae > Arachnia > Arachnia propionica. The sequence goes on from NZ_LR134406.1 coordinate 2,410,946, forward strand.
GTTGCACTGTCTCCCGCTTGGAATGGAGGTTCCCAGCCGATGACAACTACGCTCACCCCTTCGTCGTCTACTGCCAAACTTGAAATGACTTCTTCAAAAAAGAGAAGGTTTCGGAGGCAAAAGAAAACTACGAAAACCGTTCCATCAAAACCAATTTCCAAGTTGTTCTCGCGTGCTGGGGATAGTTTCGGAATATGGTGGCGGCGAATTTGGTACAGATTTGGCAGAGGGTCGGCAATGCGTTTGTTGGTCAAGACCTTTGGGTGGCACTATCCTGCGGTGAAAGGAACATTTGCCTCCTCCAAGCAAACACCTGCTTTGATGACCGTGCTCACAAATACTGACTTGGACTATCATGGTGATCCCCTTGGGGTCAATCTGTGGACGAATCAGGCAATTCTGGAGAGTGCTTGGACGTTGTACAGTGATGGTTGGATTAACTCCCCAAACCAGTGTATCCTCGGTGCCCTCGGAACAGCCAAGTCCACGTATGTAAAAACGATTCTGCTTCGGTCGATGATGCACGGTGGCCGAGCGGTGGTATTCGATCGGAAGCGCCAAGCCCAGAATGGGCGCACCCAAGGCGAGTATGTAAAATTAGCTGACACGATTGGCGGAACCACGATCCGATTCCATCAAGCTCGCGATCAAGGCACACGCATCAACATCCTCGACCCGGCTATCGTGCAGATGACCACTGCCGGTAGCGATTCCCTGCTCGGGCAGGATCGACTTCTGATTATGGTGGCCGAAGCGGCTTTGGAGACGAAACTGACCTCGGAACAACGCCACGCCTTGAAAGTTGCGCATCAATCCGCTCTTGACGCAGCCGACCTCAAGAGACGTGTTCCAGTCCTTGCCGACGTGATTCACGCCCTACAGAATCCCTGCACGACAGGAGTCAAGGGTGTTGACCTAGACAGACTGCGAGAATGGGGGCTACCCGTGGTTCTCGGCCTGATGCGCTACATCGACGGTGATCTCGCGGGCCTGATCGACGGTGAGACAACAGGTCCTGGCGGCGAACCGGTTGATTTCGCCTCACGACTTTTGGTATTCGACACTTCTGCTTTGGAATACGGCTCCACCGCGCTCGGACTCATGATGACCGTCACGACAGCATTCCTGCTATCTGTGTGGGTCAACATGCCAGGCGAAAAGAGTCTGGTTATCGAAGAAGCCTACTCGGCCGACGGCATCGGGGTTGTTCCAGCGATGCTCAGAGATTTGGCCAAACGAACCCGAGGAGTCGGTGCTTCCATGATATCGGTGTTCCACCACGTCTCCGATGTGCCAGTGGATTCCCCGCTACGTTCGCTGATCACTGAATCGGAGTTGGTCTCCATATTTCGGCAGGACAAGGGAGCAGATGTCGACGCGGCCGTTGAACTGCTCAGTTTGGATCCCAGCACTCGGCAGCTTATCCAGGAACTTCCCCGAGGAGTCCATCTGAGGAAACGAGGCCCCAAGCTACCGCTCGTCGTAGCCGAATTGACCCGAACTAACCTCGATCGTTACATCACTTTTACTGACGACGCATACGTCGTGAACAACTAGTAGGAGCCGGTTATGTTTCCATTCGGGTTATCTCTAACAACCTTGCTGTTGATCATGGGAGGGATTCTTCTCGGTGTCGTGGCGCTGGGAGTTCTGCTGGGCGTTCTACTCCCTTCCTTCGGGGTTCCAAGAGCAGCCGCGAAGAACTTGGATGAGCAGCGCACCAAATCAGCGAACTGGGCTAGATATAAGGACGTGAAGAAAGATTTGGCATCCCCGTCAGAGCCTGATCCTCGTCGTCTTCCTTTGTGCCGTCTCAACGGCAAGTCTTTGAGCAATCGCCCCTATCGGTCGATACAGGTGATCGCTCCCTCCGGCGCCGGTAAGACTCCACGGGTCGTGGTACCTGCTGTGCTCGGACATTTTGGTCCGGCTGTGATCACATCCATCAAAGGTGACGTGCTGGAACTTACCCGTGCAGCCCGTGCCGCGCAAGGGAAAATATGGGTGTTCGACCCTTCCTGTTCGCTGGGACCAACCGCGAGATGGTCGCCTTTGGGTCATATCAGAACATGGGCTGATGCTCTGGATGCGGCCAGATGGATTCAAGAATCCAGCAAGGCTAACTCTGGCACCGGGGGAATTCAGGATCATGCGTTCTGGGATGCTCAGGCACGGTTCCTCCTAGCTCCTCTGATGTATATGACAGCGCTCGCAGGTAATACCATGGGAGACGTAGCCGATCTGGTTGTGGGCGGCCAAGAAACCGAGGATTTCATTACCAAACAACTACAGAATTTCCCCGAATCCGGTCCTAGAACATACTGGGCCAGATTCATGGGTCTTGAGAACAAAACTAAGTCCTCAGTGCTGATCACTGCCGCCACTGTTCTTGAATGCTGGACTCATCCCAAAATTGCTGAGGCTGTCAACGTGCCAGTCGGTGACCGAAACATTCTGAATCTGGATGACTTCCTTGCAGGAAACAACACTTTGTACTTGGTGGCACCGGCCACTGCGCAAGCGCAATTTACTCCTATATACGAATCCCTCATCAACGCTATCACTATGCGTGTTGAACAGGAGTACAGTCGCCGCGGAAGCATCGCACTCAACCCGCCCCTTCTGCTGGCCTTGGATGAAGCAGCCAACATCGCCCCTCTACGAAGGCTCGATTATTTGGCTAGCGCGGGTGCAGGTCAAGGCATCATGGTTTTGTCTATATGGCAAGACGAAGGCCAGCAAATAGAAATCTACGGTCAGGCAAAAGCCCGCACCATCAGCGCCAACCACTACGCCAAGATTTATTTGTCCGGTATTCAGGATCATCAGACCTTGAGTAACTTGTCAGAACAGATCGGTCGCGCTGTCATGCAACAAACTTCCACATCCAGATATCGAGATGGAACCTCAACCACCACCAGCTACCAAGAGCTCGCCGTAGCCCCGCCTTCTTGGATCCGCCAGCTGGCTCTCGGCAAGGCGATCATAATTCTCGGTCACTATCCTCCTATTCTTGGAGAAGTAACTGCATGGTATGAGGACAAAAACATGAGGAACCTCATCCCTGACGAGGTTGCAGAACGTTTCGACCGAGCCTTCGGTACCTTCCCTAAGAAGAAACTTAAAAAGTCCTTAACGTCGAACGCCTCTCCGGGCACCCAGGTTTCATTTCCTTCGGTCCAATCTTCTTCGATGGGAAATGATTCTTCACCGGGAGTCATGCCGACATACGGCAATTTCGGGCCGAGGAAGAAAGGGGTCAATGCCGGGCTGTCGGACCCTGCGAACTCTCCGAAGTTGCCGACGCAGCAACAGCGAGATGAATCAGCTCAGGGCTGGTTTGTGAATGACTACCGAAAAAATCTGAACGGATAAGAGGTCTCCGTGGAAGCAGAGGAATTTGAAGAACTGCTATTGAAGATCGCAAACGCCATTTCCGAGCTGAATGACAGGATTACCGCGCTAGAGGCGCACCCTTGGAGGACGTGGCCTGCTCCCGGTGAGGAGTTCACCGCATGGGTTGATCAGTGGTTGATTCCCACGTTCCAGATGGGCTCTCTCTTGGAGGGCTGGCAAAAACAGCCCGCAGTGACCTCAGAATTGGCTGCGCTGTTTGGCGGTTATCAGGAAATGACAGGGCCCAGGGCAACGGGATGGGATGCTTTGGCTTGGCATCAGCACCGGCTCAACGTTGAACAGAACATTAAAGAGTTCTTGGGGAGAACTCGTAACCATTTGAACACCTCGGCTTGGGGAAATAGCTAATCCTGAAATGCGTGGAAGCGGAGTCCCATTACGACATCTTTTGAGGTGTCGAAGTTTTGGGCTGTACACAGCGCCGACAGCACTCAAGCACTTTATCGTTCTATTTGGTTTTGTGGATGGTTTCGGGCACGGTTTCTGGTTGGCTGGCTATGGGATCTGGTCAGCGTGGCGTGGGGTTTTGTTGGTGTGGCTGGTTCGGGGAATGCCGCCGCCAGTATGTTCTTGACCTGGCTGATTCTGTCGGTGTTGTCTGGTTGTGTTGGCGTGGTGGTGGGTTGTGGAGGATCGTGCGAGAGGTGGGGATATTTGTTTCGTATTTCCTCTGCAAGGGTGTCTAGGTCCGCCCGGGTGTGGTGGGAAACCTGTTTCTTGTGTTCTTCCGGGTCGAAAACGATTTTTGTTTTCCCGCGTCTGATGCGGGAAGCGAGCCGGGGACTGTCACAGAGAACCACTCGCACGTTCAAGTAATGATGTCCCTTCCCGGCTTTCTGGGCCTCGCGGGCTTTTTCGTCGAGGCGGGTGAGTCCTGCTTTGTGTTGGCCGCCGATGGAGGAGTTGACCGACGAGTTGCCCCAGACGATTTCGCCGGTGGCGAGTTGGTGGGTGCCTCGGAGGGACTGATCGGGTTCATGCAATGCCGCCAAGGCCTGCACCGCCTCAACAGCCTTCTCCTCAGCCTCGTTCGGGTCAAACCTGTACTCATCCACAAGCCTGTCAACGATTGCATCTTGAAGGTTGTCTCGGTCTGTTTCGATTGCTGATGAGTTTGGTGCGCGTTTTTGGGTGTTGTAGAGGTTGCGTCCTTTGAGGTATTCGTCCACTGTGAGGTAGGACAGGGCTTCGTATTGACGGCTGAGTTGACGGGCGAACTCCGCGGGGTGTTGCGAGGCTTCGGTTCCGGAACGACCGGTGTGATACACCACCCGCACCGGTTCCGTTTCGTCGTGCGGCAGCACAGGCGGTGGGGTGGTGTGGTTGGTTTGTGCACCGGGGAGGGGCTCACCCCAGCGAGCTGCTGCGATCGATTGCCGTTCTTGTGGGGTGGGGGTGAGCCACACCAAGACCTGGCGCCCGTCATCGGTGGGGGTGGGATGGAAACCATCGGTGGCCACCAAGCCCGGGCCGGTTCCGTATATCACGGATGTTGCTGTCGTTTTTGGGGCTGCGACAGCCCGCACCGGCTCCTGCCCCGGAATCTGTGTCTGTGTGTGGGGGTCGGTCATGGCAGTATCTCTTGATCACTGCCCAGGCTCGGTGGGAGGCTGGTTGTCCTGGGTGACGATTTGTTCGACAAGTGCATCACCAAAGGAAGCCATCAAATCGGGTCGCATCTCCGGCTGAGTGCTTTGCCCCAGAAACGCCACATGCGCTACCGCAGGTTCCTTGGCGAGAAGTGACGCGTCCAGGCGGCCCGCCAGGCAGTAGGCCGGTACCAGGGCGAACACTTCGCCTGGGCCGAGAGACCCGAACTTCTTGAATCCCTCATCAGCCAACCGTCGTCTTGAGACATCATCCCGGGCACTGTCCTTCGTCACGGACAGTAGGCGACTGCAGCCCATTCGTTCCCGCATTACCGGATCCAGCATGTTCCGATGAGAAGCGGAATCCGGATACAAAAACCCGAACACTGAGATGATCTTCAGTGCGGGTCCGGAGATCTCTCCCCACAAGCGCATGCTGCCCATGGGGGTACGGGTGATGCACCACCATTGCTGATCCGGGAACGGCAACTCCAGACCCTCCAACCACGACTCCACCGCTGGTGCCCACTCCAGGGGGTTTGTGATCCAATGCCTGCCGTTGGCGATGCCGTCGAAGCCGACGGTACGCCAGATCTGGAGGATCGAGGCCGGGAATATTCCTTCGAAGTGTTCCAGCACCTCCGGGGAGGCTGCTTCCCCCACTCCCAGTGGGCCACCCCGATACCCGAAATACGCCTCCATCTGCTCTTCCACCCAGCCCGGGTCACACCGTAGCTCATCCATGACCACACATTACCCGAAGTATCACATGTTTCGTAGGTGGTGACGAAAACAGGTTTAATCGAACACCTGAGGTAAAATCTGTATTATGTCCACACCGAAGTACAGTGAAGAGTTCAAACAGCAGGTCGTGTTGGAGATCGTTGAGAAGTGCTACCCGATGGCGTGCCAAATCCTCCATGCTGCTCCGGTGGATCGGTTTTCGCGTCACCGCAACACGGCGAACTTCTCCTCGCTGCGCAGGATCAGGTATTGGTCTTCCTGCTGGATGTAGGTGTAGCCGTCGAAGGCCTGTTTCCACAACATCTCCGACTGGCCGGGTTTGATCGCCACCAGCTGCACGCCCTCGCCCCTGTCGTCGGAGGCTATGACGTTTCCTTCCGCCGTGCGGAACACCACCCGGCCGAACGCCACCGAGTACTTCTCCAACTCGATTTTTCCCGTGCCCATGTCAGCGACGCCCACGTACATCTCCTGCGATTCCGCCAGCAACACCACCGGCTGTCCCTCGTGATCGAAGATGGTCGGGTAACCGTTGCCCCAGTTCTGCCCCCATTGCACATCCCCGGTGCGGGGGTCGAGGCGTTCGACCATTTTACCCTGCCGTGAACCGACGAGCAGGGCGTCCTTGAAGACGTGGAGCGGCCCGCCGGAATCCGGTTTCTGCCAGATCTGGTTGCCTGCCGAGTCGTAGGCGGTCAGGCGAGTGTTGTTGTGCTCGGAAGCGACGACGGTCCCGCCGATGCGCACGAAACCCGCCGAATCGCTGTACCAGGAGGGTGCGCTGCCGTCGGTCAGGGACATGGACTTGAAGCAGCTGATCTCGGCCCCGAACTCGTTGATCCAGCAGAGATCGGCGAATCCGTCACGTTCCTTGACCATGAACGCACCCTCCTGCGGTTCGATGAAGAGCTCAGTCGTCCACTCGGCGGCACCCGAGCCGGCGATGTCCGGGATGCGGCTGATCCTCACCTTGCCGATGATCTCCTCGTCCAGTTCGTAGCGGTAGACGGCCCTCGTGTCGCTTCCCACGATCGATCCATTGCCCAGGTCGAGTTCACGCACGAATCCCCCGTCCGAGGCCCGGTGCACCAGGAACCGGTTCTTCCCGGCAGCATCCGTGACGACCAGCCCGAACAGCCCGCCGGGCAGTTTGGTGTTGAACTGTATGCTCACCGCGCCACCGATCCGCTCGCCGATGTCAACCGACCAGCGCTCCGAACCGTCGGCCCAGGCAAGCAGTTTGAGCCGTGTTTCCCCATTGGCCACGTTTGGGGCCAGCAGCAGCCCTTCCGCCACACCCCCGACGCCCCCGCCCTGGCTCTGGCCCTCCCATGCGACCTGAGGGGCCTGGTCGAGCCCGGCGACGGGTTTGATGACTTCCCCGTTCCCGCTGCCCTGCGAGAGATACCACCAGGTCCCGAATCCGGCGGCGGCCACCAGCACGGCCGCCAGCACGAGGATCAGGGCCGTTCGTGCCCTGTTCGGGCCACGCGGTGGTAGCGGTTGCTCTGCCTGCCCCGGAACCGGTTCGCCCGGGGATCGCGGGGACGCCACGGAATGCTCGGCGGGACTAGGAACGAACCCCGACAGCGGCGCGATCATGTCCGGTCCCGGGCCAAGGTGCCCGTCGGGTGGGGTGTGCTGTTCGCTCATACAGACTCCTCACTGATCCGGTAGCCCCATTCTTACGCACCCGGAGCTGCGCGAAGGAGGTTTTCCGGAGTCAGTTCCGGAAGGCTCCGCCCCGCTCGGCGCGCTGTCGTCGTTTTGGTCATGCGCAGATTTTTCGGTAGCCGAACCTAACCAAATCGGTGGTTTTGTGATCATGAGAGGTTAGTCTCTCTGGCATGGAACTCACTGGAGAACTCAAAGAAGCATTCAACGCTCAGGTCACCATGGAGCTGAAGGCTGCTGTCGTGTACCGGCAGCTTTCCATCGACATGGATGCCCTCGATCTGCCGGGCATCGCGGGCTGGTTCAAGGCCCAGTCCGCCGAGGAAGAGGTGCACGCGGACAAGTTCATCACCCACATGCTGGATCGCGACGCCACCCCGCTGCTCGGCGCCATCAAGGCCCAGACCAAGCACGTCACCACGGTCCTCGAGGCCTTCGAAGCCGCCCTCGCCCACGAGAAGAAGGTGTCCGAGGCCATCCGTAGCCTCTACCGCCTCGCCAACTCCACCGACGACATCGACGCCCTGCCACTGCTGAACTGGTTCATCGACGAGCAGATCGAGGAGGAATCCACGGTCTCCACGATCATCAGTCGGATCAAACTGATCGGCAATGACGGCAACGGCATCCTCCGCCTCGACGAGGAACTCGGCGCGCGGGGCACCGCAGCAGAATGACCCAATAGGTGGGCGGGGTACCCCCGCCCACCTGTCCCCCGCCTATTCGGTGATGAGGGCGTAGGCGGAGATGCGTTTGACCCGCGCAGACGCGCCCCAAGCCACCAGCGTCCCAAGCAGGACGACACCGACCGCCACTACCAGAATCATCCACGGCTCGACGCCGAGTTCCACCTTGCGGAACCCCACCCCTGCCAGCAACGCCCCGAAACCAGGCGCGAGGGCGAACCAGCCGGCGACCCCTCCGAGAGTTGCGCCGAGCAGCAACGGCGGGAGCAGTCCGGCCAGAATCTGGCGCCGCAACTGGCGAGACGCGAACCCGAGGGCTTTGAGCACTCCGAAGTCGCGCGCCTGCTGACGGATCTGGGTGGTGATGACAACCCCGGTGACGAGCGCCGTCGTCGCCACGGTGAGGGTGACGATGGTCGCGATGAGGCCGAGCATCATGTCCGAGTACGGGCGGCTCTCTGTCTCCATCGCCTGCTTCATGTCTCCGACCGACCCACTGGGCGTTAGTGCCTCGGCCTGGCTGCGAAGTTCACCCGACGACTGGCCGGGCCGCCCGAACACCCACAGCCCTGTCGGCCGGTGCTCGGGAACTATACGTCGGACGCCGTCGTAGGTCAGGTCCGCGAACATCCCCAACCGCCGCGATCCCTGCAGCAGCCCGACGACGAGGAAGTCCTGGCTTTGGCCTTGGAAGTCGACTGCAATGGTGTCGCCGATCCCTGCGCCCGTGAGGTCTGCCACCCGGGGACCGATGGCGATCTCGTTGTCGTGGCGCGGCTCACGGCCCTCGTAGGCTGAAGAGGACAAGACATCGAAATCCTGGACTGCTCTGCCGGCGATCTGCCTACCGGAGATGGTCAGCGTTAAGGAATCGTGGCGGTAGGCCTTCTCGACCCCGGGAAGTTGCCGTATCTTCTCGAGCGTGGCGCCGACATCCTCGGAGTGCATGCGTTCGACGGTTACATCGGCATAGTCACCGACCAGAAAATGCGCGAGGTTCGGCTGGATCCTGACCATGCCGACCGCGAAGCTCGCGAACACCAGCACCAAGGCGAGCACCATCGTTGTGGCGGCGGCGCGGCCGGGGTGAACGAGCGAGTGGCCGAGCCCCAAGCGTTCCGGCACCGCTCCCCGGGCGCGATCGAGCGGAAAGGGCTGAGCTCTGAAGTCGTGGGCTTCGAGGCCACCCCGCAAGGCGACCACCGGGCTGAGGGAACGCACCCGGAGCGCCGCGAGCCCGGCGGCCAGGGCGATGGGCGCCAGCAGCACGGCGGCGGAGACGAGGCCCACGAACGGGTTGAGGCCCGGGCTCCACACCACCGCACCTTGCTGGGAGAGCTGCCAGCTCAGGGCCGGCAGGACCGAGTAGCTCAGCGTGATCCCGGCCAGCGCGGCCGCTGCCCCGCCCAGGACGTACGGCAGGGCGACGGAGGCGATGATCCGGCCGGTGCGATAGCCGAATGCCTTGAGCGCACCGATGGCGGTGGAATCCTGCGAGATTGCCTCGGCTATGAGGGTCCGCAGGACAATGACCACGACGAGCAGCAGGACCGCGGCGAAGGCGAGGAGTGACAGCGCGAACACGCCGGGGCCGAGTCCCCCGCCCGTGCGTAGGAGCGCGACGCTGGCCGAGGACAGCTGCACATCCTGGCCGGCGGACGCGCGTACCGCGGCCTCCGTATCGGCCAGGACCTTGTCGGCATCGACGTCGGCGATAACATTCGCCGAGGTCAAGGTGATCTGGTTCGTCCACCCGGTGACGTCGACGCCCGGGTTGGTGACGAACAGCATGACCCCAAAGGAGCGGCCGGCGAAGTGGGTGGCCTCGAGGTAGCCCTGGACGTGGAAAGTGTGGTCCTGGCCGTCGGCGCGAATCGTGATCGTTTCGCCCAGGGGGTAGTCGGAGGCGAGCGTGAAGGGGATCACGATGCCGTCGTCGAAGGTCGTCTCGGCACGCGCGGTAACGCGGTACTGGTTGCGGCTCCAGTCCTGGTCCGGCGTGAACAGGAACAGACTCGACAGGTCGGTGCCGCCAACCTTGACACTCGACCAGCGTCCCCGGAGCCCTTGGACGTCGACCTCCGTCACGCGCTCGTCGGCGCGCAGCGTCTCGGCGACTGGGCTCCTCGGGAGGGGGTCCAGGACGATCAGATCGGTGGTTCCAAGCTCCTGCGCGCGGCGGTCGAAGTTGGAGTTGTATCCCGTTGCAACGATCATCGCCAGGTTCGCTACGGCCGCGGCGAGCAGCGTGAGGATCCCGAGCGTGACGAGGCGGCCCCAGTGCCGCTTGAGGTTGCGGCGGATCAGGATGGCGGTCGCCACGCTCACCACCCCATCTCTTCAAGAAAGTGCTGCAACCTTTCGCGTCTGCCCGAATCCTTGCGGTCGAAGCGACCGAGTTTGAGATCCCCGGCGATCACCCCGTCGCGCAGGTAGAGGATACGGCTGCCGCGCAGCGCTGACCGAACATCGTGGGTGACCATGAGGATGCACTGACCGCCGGCATGGAGATCACTGAGGAGGTCGAGGACGGCGTCGCTTGCCTCGGAGTTCAACTGACCGGTGGGTTCGTCGGCGAACAGCACCCGCGGCTCGCGGATCAGGGCCCGGACGATGCCGGCGCGTTGCGCCTCACCGCCGGACAGAGTCGTAGCGGCGGCGACCCGGGTTCGCTCGGGCAGACCGACCCGGTCGAACAGTTCACCGGCCCGTTCCACGATCTCCCGGCGGCGCCGAGAGCCGAGCAGCCCGACCGCCAAGACGTTGTCGCTGACCGACAGCGAGTCGAGGAGATAGACCTGCTGAAACACGAAACCGCAGTGGTCGAGCCGGAACCTTGCCAACTTGTCTTCGGACATTTTCTCGATGTTCTGGCCGTCGAAGACGATCCGGCCGAGGCTCGGCCGGTCCATGCCCGACAGGGCGTACAGCAGCGTCGACTTGCCGGCACCGGAGGGCCCCATCACGACCGTGAAGTCGGCACCGTCGATCTCCAGATCGATGTTCTTCAACACATGGTGCTGCGACCCTTTTCGGGAGAACGTCTTCGACAGCTTCTCGGTGGTGATCAGACTCGCCATGTCCTTGACGCTACGGCCCAGGGCCCTGAAAGGTCCTTGCCGATTTCTTAAACCTTTCTGAACTGGCGGGCCACCAAGCAATCCCGCGCCGTTTCGTTGATCCGGCACGCGACGCCTCATTCACCTGGCGCCGCGTATCGGGAAGAAGACGAGAAGAGGACGGGCGCCAGGAGGCGGCTACGGCAGTAACATCGGGCGCGGATCGGCTAGGCCAGGGGCAGGGTGAGCTGGGCGACGAAGCCAGCGCAGCCATCGGCGTTGGCCAGGGTCAGGTCGCCCCCCATGCGCTCGGCCAGCCAGGCCGAGGTGTACAACCCAAGGCCCGACCCCGGGATGCCGGCCGCGTTGGAGCCTCGGAAGCGCTTCACCACCAGGCTTGCGACCTCCTCGTCGCGCACGCCGGGACCGGCGTCTGTCAGACGCAGCCACCACGACTCGGCCGTGGTGCCGGAGTCTACGACGACCCGCGTACCCGCGTACTTGGCCGCGTTGCCCAGGAGGTTGTCGAGGATCTGGGCAAGGCGCTTCGGGTCGGCGAAGACGATCGCCTCAGCCAGCTGGAACGGCTCGAGCGCCCCAGTCGCGTCGGCCGCACGAAGCAGACTCACGATGTGCGGCGTCGGCAATTCCTCGGGGACGACGGGCAGCGCGTCCAGGCGGTCGTCACTGGCGGCGCTGAGCTCGTCGATGAGGGAGTCGACGAGCCGGGCCCGCTCGGCGATCGCGTCGAGCCGCTGCTGCTGGACCGCGTCACCCTCTTTGAGCGCGAGCAGCTCTGCATTGGCCAGGATCGTGGCGACGGGGGTTCGAAGGTCGTGGCTCAGCTGGGCGACCAAGTCGCGTTTGGACTCCTCCGCCTTGGCAGCGGCCTCGCGGGCGGCCGCGAGTTCAGTGCGCATCAGGTCGAAGGAGCTTGTGAAGGCCCCGAAGGCCTGCCCACGATCCACTCTGAGAGGCGCATCCAGCCGGCCCGCACCGACGTCGGCGGCAAACTGCTCCAGGCGCCGGAAGGGTCGCAGCAGCCTCGCCCACGCCCAAGCGGCCCAGGCGGCGGCACCCACCCCGGCCAGCCCCAACACACCGGCCCCGAGACGTCGCGCACTCCCCCAGGCCGTCGCCCATTGCTGCTGCTGCCCGGAGCCCAGCCACGCACGACCCACGACACGGCCATCAACCACGATGTCGAACCCGAACGCTCCCCGCCGGGCGGCCTCGAGGTCGGCGACGATCGGGTCGCCGCTGCTTGCCACCACGCTGCCGCCCGCGACGATCGTCCAATCACCGGGGTAGGTGGCCTCGATGCGGGGCCAGGTCGCACGCACCTGGGCGAGGAAGTCGTTGGCCTCCACGACGTCGAACCGCGGCGCAGCAGGCGCCGGGGCCAGCCACACCGCGACCGCCCCAAGCAGCAGTACCGCGGGAGCCACGAGCAGGGCGACGAAACGCCTCACCGGCCGCCCTCAAAGACGTAGCCACGCCCCCACACCGTCTTGACGTAGCGGGGGTCGGCCGGATCCGGCTCGATGTGGGTGCGCAGACGACGCACGTGCACGCTGAGCGTGGCATCGCCGGTCAGCGGCGAGTCCCAGACCGCGGTAAACAGTTCCTCCTTCGGTACGACCCGCCCACGATTCGCCACGAGGTGCCGAAGCAGCCGGTGCTCCATCGCCGTCAGCTTTATCTCGACCCCATCAACGAAGACCCGGTCGGCGTCGTCGTCAACCACCAGCCAGTCGTCGCGAAAACCCCGCGGCTGTCCCAGCCGGTCCAGCATGCGGCGAACCTTGGCCAGCAGCACCGCCAGGGAGACGGGCTTGCGCACGTAATCATCACCCCCGAGCCCCAGGGCAAGGATCTGGTCGTCGTCGCTGCCCCGGGCCGACAGGAACAGGATCGGTACGTCGCTTTTTGCCCGCATTGCGCGGCACACCTCGAAACCGTTCACATCCGGCAGGTTCACATCGAGCACGACCAGCTTCGGCGGGCGCGCGTCGAACGCAGCCAACGCGGAGGCGCCGTCGACGACGTACTCGGCTTCAAGCCCGAACGCCTGCAGGTATGTTGCGATGGCATCGGCCAGCTCAGCTTCGTCGTCGACGATCAACACGCCCATGGGCTGATCGTAACCGCCGCTGGAAGCGGAAAGGCCCGCCCCAACCGGGACGGGCCACTTCCTGGCGAATCACTTGGCGCGTTCGATGATCTCGACCAGGCGCCAGCGCTTCTGCGCCGACAACGGACGGGTCTCCATGACGCGAACGCGATCGCCGATGCCGGCGGTGTTGTCCTCGTCGTGGACCTTGATGCGCGACGACTTGGTCATGACCTTGCCGTAGAGCGGGTGCTTCACGCGATCCTCGACCAGGACGACGATGGTCTTGTCCATCTTGTCCGAGACGACGACGCCCTGCATCACCTTGCGGCGGCCGCGCTGTTGGGTGGTGGTTTCAGACATGCTCACTTCTCCTGGATCGCGGGCTCATCGACGATGCCGAGGTTGCGTTCCTGCAACACGGTGTAGACGCGGGCGATGTCCTTGCGGACCTCGCGAAGCCGCCCGTGCGACTCCAGCTGCCCCGTGGCGGCGGCGAACCGGAGGCCGAACAGCTCCTCCTTCAGCTCCACCACCTTGGCGTTGAGCTGTTCGCGGGACAGGCCGCGCAGCTCGTTGGCGGTCAGGGCCTTGCTCATCAGATCTCACCTGCTTCGCGTTTGATGAAACGGGCCTTGAAGGGCAGCTTGTGGATGGCGAGGCGCATCGCCTCACGGGCCACGTCCTCACCCACGCCGGAAAGCTCGAAGAGCACCCGGCCGGGCTTGACGTTGGCCACCCACCACTCGGGCGAACCCTTGCCGGAACCCATGCGGGTCTCGGCCGGCTTCTTGGTCAGGGGACGGTCCGGGTAGACGTTGATCCAGACCTTGCCGCCACGCTTGATGTGACGGGTCATGGCGATACGAGCGGCCTCGATCTGACGGTTCGTCAGGTAGGAGGACTCGAGCGCCTGGATGCCGTACTCACCGAAGGCGAGCTTCGTGGCGCCCTTGGCAACACCGTCACGCTTCGGGTGGTGCTGCTTGCGGAACTTGACGCGACGAGGAATCAGCATGGCTCACGCTCCTGCGTTCGAGGTTTCGGGAGCAGCCTCGGCCGGGGCCTGGGCTGCTTCGGCGCGACGGCGTCCGCCGCGCTCGGGACGATCTCCACGGCCCTCGCCGCGTCCCGGGCGGCGGCCCGAACGCTGACGACCGGTGGGGGCGGAATTGCGGGCGGCCTTCTGGGCGGCGCGTTCGGCGCGAGTGCCGGTGACATCGCCCTTGTAGATCCACACCTTGACGCCGATCCGCCCGAAGGTGGTGCGGGCCTCGTAGAAGCCGTAATCGATGTCGGCGCGGAGGGTGTGCAGCGGCACCTGGCCGTCACGGTAGCCCTCGGAACGCGACATCTCGGCCCCGCCGAGACGCCCGGAGCACTTGATGCGGATGCCCTTGGCGCCGGCGCGCATCGCCGTCTGCTGGGCCTTGCGCATCGCGCGGCGGAAGGCCACGCGCGCACCCAGCTGCTCGGCGACACCCTGCGCGACGAGCTGGGCGTCGATCTCGGGGTTCTTGACCTCGAGGATGTTCAGCTGCACCTGCTTGCCGGTCAGCTTCTCCAGCTCGGCCCGTACCCGCTCCGCCTCGGCGCCGTTGCGGCCGATGACGATCCCGGGGCGCGCGGCGTGCAGGAAAATGGTGACCCGCTTGGAACGGCGCTCGATCTCGATGGAGGAGATTCCGGCGCGTTCCAGCGACTTGGTCAGGTAGTTGCGGATCTTCACGTCCTCGGCCACGTAGTCCGCGTAGTTCTTCGTCGCGTACCAGCGGGTGATGTGATCCGTGGTGATGCCGAGACGGAAGCCGTTCGGGTTGATCTTCTGCCCCATGCTCAGGCCTCCTTCGACTCTCGGGGTTCAACGACCACAGTGATGTGGGAGCCGCGTTTCAGGATCCGCGAAGCGGAACCCTTGGCGCGGGGACGGATGCGACGCAGGGTCACGCCCTCGTCGACGAATGCCTTGGACACGTACAGGTCCCGGGAGTCCAGGTCCTCGGTGTTCTCGGCGTTGGCGACGGCCGAGGCCACCACCTTGTACACGGGCTCCGAAGCCGCCTGGGGGGCGAACTTCAGGGCGGTGAGTGCCTCGGAGACGTCCATTCCGCGGATCAGATTCACCACACGACGCACCTTCATCGGGCTCATCCGGACGTGACGCGCGATGGCGTAGGAGCCGGGACGATCACCGAGCAGGGCCTCGCGGCGGGCGCTGTTGCCGTTTTCGTTGCTCATCGTTTCGTTAGTCCTATCCTCGCGCGCCTCAGTGGCGACGGGCTTTCTTGTCTTCCTTCACGTGCCCCCGGAAGGTGCGCGTGGGGGCGAACTCGCCCAGCTTGTGACCGATCATGTTCTCGGTGATGAACACCGGAACGTGCTTGCGGCCGTCGTGCACTGCGATGGTGTGGCCCAGCATGTCCGGGACGATCATCGAGCGGCGCGACCAGGTCTTGATGACGTTCTTGGTGCCCTTTTCGTTCTGAGCGTCCACCTTCTTCATCAGGTGGTCGTCGACGAAGGGGCCTTTCTTCAGGCTGCGTGGCATATTTCCTCAGGCTCCCTATCAGCGCTTCTTGCCGGTCTTGCGGCGACGCACGATGAGACGGCTGCTCGCCTTGTTCTTGTCGCGGGTACGGCCCTCGGGCTTGCCCCACGGGGACACCGGGTGGCGACCACCCGAGGTGCGGCCCTCGCCGCCACCGTGCGGGTGGTCGACGGGGTTCATCACGACGCCACGGACGGTCGGGCGGATGCCCTTCCAGCGGTTGCGTCCGGCCTTGCCCCAGTTGATGTTCGACTGCTCGGCGTTGCCGACCGTGCCGATGGTGGCGCGGCAGCGGACGTCGACCATGCGCATCTCACCCGAGGGCATGCGCAGGGTGGCGTACTTACCCTCGCGGGCAACCAGCTGGATTGCCGCACCGGCGGAGCGGCCCAGCTTGGCGCCGCCCCCGGGGCGCAGTTCAACGGCGTGCACCGTGGTGCCGACGGGGATCTGCCGCAGCTCCAGGTTGTTGCCGGGTTTGATGTCGGAACCCGGGCCGGAGACCACGACGGTGCCCTGGGTCAGGCCGTTGGGGGCGATGATGTAGCGCTTCTCGCCGTCGCGGTAGTGCAGCAGCGCGATGCGGGCGGTGCGGTTGGGGTCGTACTCGATGTGGGCGACCTTCGCGGGAACCCCGTCCTTGTCGTAGCGCTTGAAATCGATGATGCGGTAGGCCTGCTTGTGACCGCCGCCGATGTGGCGGGTGGTGATGCGGCCCGAATTGTTGCGGCCACCGGTCTTCGGCTTCGGGACGAGCAGTGACTTCTCCGGGGTCGAACGGGTCAGTTCGACGAAGTCGGAGACGCTGGCGCCGCGGCGACCCGGCGTCGTCGGCTTGTACTTACGGATACCCATGACGAATCAGTCCTTCTTCACTCGCCCTGACCGGCGAAGATGTCGATGCGGTCACCCTCGGCGACGGTCACGATGGCGCGCTTGACATCGACCCTCTTGCCGATGCCGAAGCGGGTGCGACGACGCTTGCCCTGACGGTTCTGGGTGTTGACGGCGATGACGCGAACATCAAAGATCTTCTCGATCGCGATCTTGATCTCGGTCTTGTTGGCGTGGGGCGCCACGATGAACGTGTACTTGTTCTCGTCGAGGAGGTTGTAGCTCTTCTCGCTGACGACGGGGCGCAGGATGACGTCGCGGTGGTCGCGGATCTTCAGTTCGCTCACTTCTCCTCCTCGTTCTCCAAGGCTTCCGCGGAACCGGCGGGTTCGGTGGCCTCGCTCTCGGAGGCGACGGCCTCGGCACCGCGGTGGGTGAAGGCCGCCAGGGCCGCGGATGTGAACACCACCGAATCGGCCACCAGCACGTCGTAGGCGTTGAGCTGGTCGACGGCCAGGACGTGGATGGTCGGAACGTTGCGCAGGCTCAGCCAGGCGACCTCCTCGAACCGGTCGAGAACCACGAGCACCTTCTTCAGCTCACCCAGCTGCTCCAGCGTCTCCAAGGCGGTCCGGGTGGAGGGAACCTCGCCGGAGACCAGCTCGGAGACCACGAAGACCTGGCCGTCACGGGCGCGATCGGACAGGGAGCCACGCAGGGCCGCGACGATCATCTTCTTCGGGGTGCGCTGGGAGTAGTCACGCGGCTTGGGGCCGTGAACGGTGCCACCGCCGGTCCAGATCGGGGAACGCCGCGAACCGTGACGGGCACGGCCGGTGCCCTTCTGGCGCCACGGCTTGCTGCCGCCGCCACGGACCTCGCCGCGGGTCTTGGTGGAGTGCGTGCCCTGGCGGGCAGCGGCAAGCTGGGCCACCACGACCTGATGGATCAAAGGAATGTTGGTCTGGACGTCGAAGATCTCACCGGGCAGCTCGGCCGTACCGGCTTTCTTGCCTCCGGGGGCGTGGACGTCAACGGTGATGGAGCTCATGCCTGTTCACCCTTCTTTGCTGCGCTTCGCACGACGACGAGCGAGCCGTTGTTGCCGGGGACCGCGCCGCGAACCAGCAGCAGGCCGCGTTCGGCGTCGACGGCGTGGATCTTGAGGTTCTGGACGGTCACCTTGGCGTTACCCATGCGACCCGCCATGCGGAGGCCCTTGAACACACGGCCGGGGGTGGAGCAGCCACCGATGGAACCGGGCGCGCGGTGCTTGCGGTGCACACCGTGGGAGCCCTTGAGGCCACCGAAGCCGTGGCGTTTCATCACACCCGCGGTGCCCTTGCCCTTGGTGGTGCCGGTCACGTCGACGACTTCACCGCCGGCGAAGAGCTCGGCGGTCAGCTCTTGACCGAGGGTGAACTCGGACGCGTTGGCGGTACGCAGTTCGAGTAGGTGCCTGCGGGGGGTGACGCCGGCCTTGTCGAAATGCCCCTGGGTCGGTTTGGTGACCTTCCTGGAAGCGATGGCCCCGAAACCGAGCTGGACGGCGTTGTACCCGTCCTTCTCGGGGGTACGGACCTGGGTCACTACGCAGGGCCCGGCCTGGATGACGGTTACGGGGACGACCTTGTTGTTCTCATCCCAGAGCTGGGTCATGCCGAGCTTGGTGCCCAGAATGCCCTTGATGATTCGTTCGCTGTTGCTCATCTCGGACCTCACGGAAGCTTGATTTCGATGTCGACACCGGCCGGAAGGTCGAGGCGCATCAGCAGATCGACGGTCTTCGGCGTGGGGTCGAGGATGTCGATCAGCCGCTTGTGGGTGCGCATCTCGAAATGCTCGCGGCTGTCCTTGTACTTATGGGGCGAACGGATCACACAGAACACGTTCTTCTCGGTCGGCAGCGGCACGGGGCCTGCCACCTTGGCACCGGTGCGAGTCACGGTGTCGACGATCTTGCGCGCCGAGCTGTCGATGACCTCGTGGTCATACGCCCGCAACCGGATGCGGATCTTTTGTCCCGCCACAGTTCGTTCCTTCTACTCGTCCCTGATGGAGTTCTCATGAACTTTTGGGGCCTGGACCCCTCGTCGCCCCGACCCCCGAGGTCGGGAGTGTCGGGCCCGAAGCCGCAAGGAAAGACCTGCCTCCGGCTTCCCAGAGGTCACATCTCGCGCTTGGGCCACCTGCTCGACCTCGACAAGGAGGGCATTCGCCGCACGCGCGACACAAGCCACCCCTTGCGGAGCAACCTGCACATTCTTGCACGCCCTCGGCGACGAGCCAAATCGCCACCGCGCTCAGGACGTGGGGCGGTTCAGGAAGGCGAGTATGGCACGCACCCGGCGGTTCTCGTCGCCGGGTTCGAAACCGAGCTTGGAGAAAATGCTGGAAACGTGTTTCGCCACGGCCGCCCCGGACAGGAAGAGCCGTCCCGCGATCTGGTTGTTGGAGAGCCCTTGGGCCATGAGCTCCATCACCTCGAGTTCTCGCGGGGTGAGTTCCCCCAGCCCGGAACGGGAGGTCTGCATCATGGCTCGCGCCACCTCCGGGTCGATCACCACTCCCCCGCCGACCACCATCCGCAACGCCCCGATGAAGTCCGCAACCTGCGCCACCCGGTCCTTGAGAAGGTATCCGGCCCCGCCCGCCCCGGGTGGAGCCGGGAGGGCGAACAGTTCCTGGGCGTGCAGCGGGGAGACGTACTGACTCAGCACCAGAACCGCCACCCGGGGATGATCCTCCTTGATCCGGATCGCGGCCCGGAGGCCGTCGTTGGTCATGGTGGGCGGCATCCGCACGTCGGTGATGACCACGTCGGGCAGCGCATCACGCCCGGCCAGTTCGGCGACGGTGGCCAGGAGCGCGTCGGCTCGGTGTTCCTGCCCGACGATCTCGTACCCCTGACGTTCCAGGAGCCCGACGAGTCCCTCACGAAGCAGGGCGGAGTCGTCGGCCATCAGCACTGTGGTCATGGAATCACCACCGCGGGTTCGCCTCGGTCCAGGAGGAGAGGAATGGTGGCGGCCAGCTGGGTGGGTCCCCCGGGCGGGGAGGAGATGGTGAGTTCACCGCCCGCGGCCGCCAAGCGTTCCCTCATGCCCGCCAGACCGTGCCCGGAAACTATTCTCGCGCCGCCCGGCCCTCGGTCCACGACGGAGACCCGGAGGTTCCGGTCGGCGGCCAGCAGCACGGTCACATCAGCGCGGGGGGCATACTTGGCGGCGTTTCCGATGGCCTCGCAGGCGAAGAAATAGCCGACCGCCAACACCCCCTCGGGAAGTTCGGGCAGCGGTTGCGGAGCGACGATGCGGACCCGGTTGGCCGCGGTGGCCGCCACCTCCTCGAGCGCCGCAGGGAGACCCTGTTGCCTGAGCAGCTGCGGGTGGATGCCGCGGATCGTCCGGCGAAGCGCCCCCAGGCCCTCCTGAATGGCGGTGTTGGCCTCGGCCAGGAGCTGCGCTGCGACTGGGTCGTTCTCGACCGCTGGGGAGAGCTGCGCCTCCCCCACCTTCATGGCAGCGGCCACGAGGTACTGCTGGGCGCCGTCGTGAAGATCGCGTTCGATGCGACGGCGCTCCACCTCGTAGGCCTCGACGATGACACGCCGCGAAGCGGTGAGCTCGGCGATCCGCTGGGCGGCCTCCTGCTCATGGCTGACCCACCGTTTCCTTCCCCAACGCATGACAAGAATCTATCGTGCGCACCCGCGAATCCCACGATCAAGGGCTGAACCGGTAACTGAACGCTCCTTCTCCGAAGCCGGTTGAGCCAGCACGTGAGCGAAGCGAACGGCTGAGTCGAAACCACTACTGGCACCCGGTGAGTAGAACCCGCCCCCAAGACCCCAGACAAAGTCACCACGGTTTCGACACGACCCACTCGCTGACGCTCGCAGGCCGGCTCAACCAACTTCAAGAAGAACAAAGCCGGTTGAGCCAGCACGTGAGCGAAGCGAACGGCTGAATCGAAACCACCTGCAACCGGTAGCCAGAACCCGACCACGGTCACCACGGTTTCGACACGACCCACTCGCTGACGCTCGCAGGCCGGCTCAACCAACTTCAAGAAGGACAAAGCCGGTTGAGCCGGGTCGCGAGGAACGAGCGACGCGAGTCGAAACCACCGGCACCCAGCAAGCACACCCGACCCCAAGTCCCCAAACACCCCCACCATGGTTTCAACACAACCCACTCACGGACGCTCGCGGGCCGGTTCAAACAGCTTCGAGGACATGCGGTGTAGGAGAATGGGTAGTGCTGGCACCACCCCGAATGTGAAGTGCACCCTGTGTTGCACGACCGCTCCCGGCGATGGAATTGAAACATGTTCGACGACACCTATTCAGCGGCCCTGCTGGCCACCCACGACATCACCAAGAGCTTCGGCACGGTCAAGGCACTGGCCGGAGTCTCCCTCACCATCGCCTCCGGGGAGTCCGTCGCCATCATGGGGCCCTCCGGTTCCGGCAAGTCCACCCTCCTGCACTGCCTGTCGGGGGTGCTGATCCCGAACGACGGCCGGGTGCTGTTCGCGGGCGAGGACCTCACCGAGATGTCCGATGCGCAGCGCTCCCACCTGCGCCTGAGCCAGTTCGGTTTCGTCTTCCAGGACGGCCAGCTGATTCCGGAGCTCCCGGCCCGCGAGAACGTGGCGCTGCCGCTGCTGCTCACCGGCACCCGGCGTCGCACCGCGCTGGCGAAGGCCGACGAAGTCCTGGCGAAGATCGGTATTCCCGATCTGGCTGATCGCCGCCCCTCCGACATGTCCGGCGGGCAGGCGCAGCGAGTCGCGATAGCCCGCGCGCTGGCGGCGAACCCCCGTGTGGTGTTCGCCGACGAGCCGAGCGGTGCCCTCGACCAGGCCACGGGCCACGAGGTGATGCAGCTGCTGACCGCCACCGCCGCCCAGGCCGGGGCGTCACTGGTGATGGTCACCCACGACCCGGCGGTCGCCCGTTGGTGTTCACGTCTGGTGGAGATCCGTGATGGCTTGGTCCATACCGACCGCCGCCTCAACGTGGAGGGCGCACGATGAGCGCGGCCACCGGTTTGACCGGCCTCACGTTCCAGCTCACCCGCGCACGGTTCGCGGTTCGCCAAGGCGAGGCCCTGCTGTTCTTCGCCTCGGTGCTGGCGAACACCATATCCGCGGCCCTGGCTTTCACCGTCGCGGGTGGGACGATGATGTTCCACGAACGCTGGCACCACCCCGCGGACCTGTTGGCCGCCCTCAAGGCGGAGGATCCCTCCTTCGACCTGGTCCTGATGTTCTACTTCATCCTGGCCCTGATCGCCACGGCCCTGCTGGTGCCTGCGATGATCTCCCTGTCCGCCTCGGCTGCGGTGCTGGGGGCACGGGGCCGGGAACAGCGGCTGTCGGCCCTGCGGTTGCTCGGCCTGAGTTCCGGTGACGTGACCCGCATGTCGCTGATCGACTCGGCCATCCAGGCGGGCATCGGCACCCTCCTCGGCGGCCTGTTCTACCTGGTGACCGCCCCCGCCTGGGGAGCACTGGAGTTCCAGACCCAACCGGTGACGCTGGTGCTTCCATGGTGGCTGGCGCTGGCCGTTGCCGCCGCGAACATCGTCATCGCGCTGGTCGCCACCTGGTGGGGTCTGCGGCAGGTGCGGATCTCCCCGCTGGGAGTCGCACGCCGCGGCGTGAAGCCCCCCACGACCTGGAAGCGGGTCGCAGTGTTCGCTGGAATCCTGGTGGCCGCGTTCGTCCTGCTTCCTCTCCTCCAGACCGGCCGGGAGGTCATGAGCTACGTGGTGTTCGCAGCGGTCATCGGCTGCGTGATCTTCGGCTACAACCTCTTCGGACCGTGGATGCTCCAGCGCTTCTCCCGTTTGTACTTCCTGCTTCCCGGGCCCGCGGTGCTGATGGCCGGGCGCCGGATCCTGGCTGATCCCCGAAGCGCCTGGCGCCGCATCGGCGGGCTGGGGATCCTGGCCCTGATCGCGGGCTACCTTGGGAGGATGCCCATCGAGATGAACGGCAAGAACAGCGAGGCCCTCACGGCCTTCTCCGAAAAAGCCACATGGGATTTCACCAAGGGGGTCGTCATCACCCTGGCCGTCGCCCTGCTGCTGACCGCCACCTCCATCCTCATCAGCCAGGCCTCGTCGGTGTTCGAACGCTCCGACCTCACGATCGCGCTGCACCGCCTCGGCACCCCCGAGACCTTCCACACGCGAGCGCAGTGGCTGGAGAATCTGGGGCCGCTGGCGCTGGTCACCGCCACGGGCTATCTGATCGGGTTCGGCATGGCCCAGCCGATGGCCAACCTGGCGGAGAAGCACGGGTATCACACGCCCGTGACCGGGGTCGTGGTGGTGATCACGGTGATCGTGACGGGTTTCGTCCTCGCCGCCCTGGCCCTGCTGGCCACCCACCCCCTTCAGAAGCGGGTGTTGGGAACCCAGCGCCGCCGCAACGACTGAACAATTACCGGCCTCCCGGCCCGGATCGGCGATGCGCCTCGGGCCGGGAGGCCATGGCTGTGCCCCGACGTGGCTGCGCACCACCATCCGCCACGTGCCAATGGTCAGCAGGACGAAACCCGCCCACAAGACCCGGGCCACCGCACCGCGGTTTCGACGCGGCCCACTCGCTGACGCTCGTGAGGCTCGGCTCAACCCACGTCACAGAAATGACGGCTCCACCGGCTCGCCTTTGTTCAGAGGGTTTCACGCAGCGCGCGCAGCCGTTTGAGGGTTTCCTCACGACCCAGGATCTCCATGGATTCGAACAGTGGCGGCGACACCTTGGCCCCGGTCAGTCCGACCCGCAGCGGCCCGAAGGCGAATTTCGGTTTGATGCCCAGTCCGTCGACGAGTTTCTCCCGCAGCCCGGCCTGGATCGATGCGGCGTCGAAGGGCACCGTCTCCAGCACCTCGATTCCGGCGTCGAGGACCTCCGCGGCGTTGCCGGGCAGCGACGCACGGGCCGTTTCCTCGACCTCCACCCGGTCGGTGAACAGGAAACCCAGCTTCGGCAGGGCGTCGCCCAGCAGGGTCATGCGTTCGCTGACCAATGGCACCGCCCGGCGCAGCACGTCGATGTCGATGGCCGCGTCCCAGTCGCCGCGTTCGGTGTGGAAGGCGACGATCCGTTCGGTCAACTCGTCGGCACCGATGGCGCGGATGTAGTGGCCGTTCAGCCAGTCCAGTTTCTTCACGTCGAAGACCGGGCCGGTGGTGTTGACCTTGTCCCAGGAGAAGTTCTCGACGAAATCCTCGAAGGTGGCCACCTCGGAGTCGTCGTCGGCGGGCGGATAACCGAGCAGCTGCAGGAAGTTGCGGACGGCCTCCGGCAGGTAGCCCTGTTCGCGGAACCACATCAGGCGGGCAGCCGGGTTGCGGCGCTTGGAGATCTTCGACCTGTCGGCATTGCGCAGCAGCGGCATGTGTGCGTACTGCGGTTCGGAGAAACCGAGCCAGCGGTACAGCAGGAGGTGTTTCGGGGTGGAACTGATCCACTCCTCGCCACGCACCACCGTCGTGATCCCCATCAGATGGTCGTCGACGACCACTGCCATGTGGTAGGTGGGGAATCCGTCGGCCTTCAGAATCACCTGGTCGTCGGGGAAGGGGGCCTTCACCTCGCCGCGGATGATGTCGGTGAAGGTCAGAGGTGTGTCGTCGGGCACGAGCATCCGGACCACCGGGGTTTCGGTGAATCCGGGAAGCTTCGCGCGTTCCTCGCGGGTCTTCCCGAGGCAGAGCCGGTCGTAGCCGGTCCTGGCCGCCTTCGTGGCGTCCTGTTCCTTGCGCAGTTCCGCGAGTCGCTCCGAGGAACACCAGCAGTGGTAGGCGTGCCCGTCGGCGATCAGCTGCTCGACGAACGGCCGGTAGGTTTCGAGCCGCTCCGACTGCCGGTAGGGCCCGAACTCGCCGCCCTCCAGCGGCCCCTCGTCGGGGGAGAGCCCGAGCCAGGCGAGGGTGTCGTGGATCTGCTGCTCGCTGCCCGCCACGAGCCGGTTCTGGTCGGTGTCCTCGATGCGCAGCACGAACGCACCACCGGTCTTGGTGGCCCAAGCCTTGTCGAACAAGGCCATGAACGCGGTCCCGACGTGCGGATCGCCGGTCGGCGAGGGAGCGACGCGGGTGCGGGCGGGAGTCAGCTCAGTCATAGTAGGACCAAGCCTAACGGCCCCACCACCGCGGGGCCGAACCCGTGATCCCGCCCCGTGCCATCATGATGCCGTGTCCTCCCGTGATTCCCACCGCTCACGCGCGCTGAGAACCTCAGAATCCCTCCCGGAGACCAAGGACGGTCCCTCCCCCATCAGCCGCCACTTCACCTTCTGGCTGGACGAGGTCTTCCGGGTACCCGGCACCGGTTTCCGCTTCGGTTTCGACCCGCTGCTGAGCCTCGTTCCCGCCGCCGGAAACGTGGTGGCGACGGTCCTGGGATGCGTGGTGATCCTCGACGCGGTCCGGCTGCGCGTCCCCGTACCGGTTCTTCTCCGGATGCTGTGGAACTACGTGGTCAACTGGTGTCTCGGTTCCGTTCCGCTGATCGGTTCCTTCTTCGACGCCCTGTGGATGTCGAACGCGAAGAACCTGAAACTGCTGCACCGCGCCATTGAGGATCGCGACCAGGTGCGCAGGGCAACCATCACCTACTGGCTGGTGGCGTTGACCTTGGTGTTCGGGGTGACGCTCGTCCTGCTGGCCACCCCGTTCGTGCTGCTGTTCTGGTTGTTCGGCCTGTGGCTTGGAAGGTGATAGCTTCACCACATGAATGAGCCGGGTGCCCTGAACAATTTCATCACCGATGCCATCCGCCGCGACAACGAGGCGGGAACCTACGGTGGCAGGATCCAGACCCGGTTCCCACCCGAACCCAACGGTTTCCTCCACATCGGTCACGCCAAGGCCATCGTCGTGGATTTCGGCACCGCCGAGGATTTCGGTGGCACCTGCATGCTGCGTCTCGACGACACCAACCCGGAAACCGAGGAGGAGGCCTTCGTCAACTCCATCGTTGAGGACATCGAGTGGCTGGGCTACGAACCCTCTGAGGTGCGCCACGCCTCCGACTACTTCGAGGCCCTCCACGACTGGGCCGTGCAGCTCATCGAGAAGGGCCTGGCCTACGTCGACGACCAGGACGGCGAGACCATCTCGGCCACCCGGGGGTCCTTCAACACCCCCGGCATCGAATCGCCGTTCCGCAACCGCAGCGTCGCGGAGAACCTTGACCTGTTCGAGAGGATGCGCGCCGGGGAGTTTCCCGACGGCTCGCGGGTGCTGCGGGCGAAGATCGACATGGCACACGAGAACATGCAGCTGCGCGACCCCGTGATGTACCGCATCCGCAACATCGCACACCACCGCACGGGTGAGACGTGGTCGATCTACCCCACATACGACTGGGCCCACGGCCAGTCCGACGCCATCGAGGGCGTCACCCATTCCATCTGCACCCTCGAGTTCGAATCCCACCGGCCCCTCTACGACTGGTTCCTGGAACAGCTCGAGATTCCCTCTCCCCCGCGCCAGTACGAGTTCGCGCGCCTGGAACTGACCCACACCGTCACGTCCAAGCGCCGCCTGGCGAAACTGGTCGCGGACGGCGTCGTGGATGGCTGGGACGATCCGCGGATGCCCACCATCCGGGGACTGCGGCGGCGCGGCTACCCGGCGGAAGCCATCCGGGCGTTCTGCCGCGAGGTGGGCACCACCCGCACCAATTCCCGCAAGGCCATCGAGGAGTTGGAGAGCTACGTGCGTCGCAAGCTGAATGCGACCGCACAGCGACGGATGGCCGTCACCCGGCCCTTGAAGCTGACCCTGCTGGACTGGCCCACCGGACCCGACGGCGACCCGCTGGTCGAGTGGTTCGAGGTGGTCAACAACCCGGAGAACCCTGCCGACGGCACCCGTCTGGTGCCGTTCACCGGGGAGCTGTGGATCGAGCAGGACGATTTCCGGGAGGTCCCGCCGCCGAAGTACTTCCGGCTCTCCCCCGGTCGTGAGGTCAGGCTGCGTGGCTCCTACCTGGTCACCGCCCGCGACGTGGTCAAGGACGAGGCGGGCAACATCGTCGAGGTGCGTTGCAGTTTCGACCCGGAGTCCCGGGGCGGCACCCCCGCCGACGGCCGGAAGGTGAAGTCGACGATGCACTGGGTCTCGGCCCCGCACGCCCTGGACGCCACCGTCGCCCTGTACGACAGGCTGTTCACCGCCGAGGCCCCCGGGGAACGCACCGGCGAGGCCCTCGACGACCTCAACCCCGCATCCCGCGAGCTGCTCACCGACGCGAAGGTGGAGCCCGCGCTGGCTGACGCCGCCCCGGGAGAGGTGGTGCAGTTCGAGCGGCTCGGATACTTCGCCGCCGACGACCACACCCCGCTGCTGTTCCACCGCACGGTGGGGCTGCGGGACGAGTGGGCCAGCATTCAGAAACGCGGCTGAAAGCCCACCCACAGGAAGCAGCGGCTACGGTTGTCTGCATGCTTCCCACCGACGAAACCGCCACCGAAGTGGCCTTGGATCTGTTGACCATTCTCGGATACGCGGCTATCGGGTTCCTGGCCGGCGTCGTCATCTCCGTGATCATCTCGATCATCATGCGGCAACTGGCCAGGCACCAGGAGGACCTGGGTTTTCTCAGCCGGAACCTGCGACTCCCCCAGCGCCTCATCCTGACCGTCTTCGGTACCGGCATGGGGGTGCTGATCGCCAGCGCCCCCACCCCGTGGCAGGCGGCGCCGTCGTGGCGGGCGAACTTCGAGCACCTTTTCCTGATTGTGATGATCTTCGCCGCCGCATACGGCATGACGGGGGTCATCAGAACCATCGAAGACGCCATCCTCGCTCGCAAGAAGAACGCCCGGGAAACCCCTCAGTTCCGGCGCATCCGCACCCAGATGCAGGTCATCGCCCGGGTGCTGATCGGGGTGGTCTGGATCGGGGCCACCGCCGGAGCACTGCTCACCTTCGACCAGTTCCGGGCCATCGGAACCTCCCTGCTGGCCTCCGCCGGTCTGGTCTCGCTGGTTGCAGGTCTCGCGGCGCAGTCGTCACTCACGAACGTCTTCGCCGGACTCCAGATCGCCTTCACCGGTTCCCTGCGCGTCGGCGACATCGTCGTCACGGACGACAACCAAGGAACCGTCGAGGAAATCACCCTCACCTATGTGGTGTTGAGGAGCTGGGACGAACGACGCTGGATCGTGCCGTCGACACTGTTCACCACGAAAACCTTCGAGAACTGGAGCCGGGAGGAACCGCGACAAACGGGGGTCATCGAGTTCGACCTGGACTGGCTGGTCCCCGTGGAGGCCATGCGGATCGAGCTGCTGCGTCTGGTCAAGACCACGGACCTGTGGGACGGCCGCACCGTCGCCCTCCAGGTCATGGATGCCACGGGAGGCTCGGTCCGGATTCGCGCCGTCGTCTCCGCGACGAACTCCGGCAGATTGTTCGAGCTGCGCTGTATGCTGCGCGAACAACTCATCAACTGGTTGCAGACCCAGGCGGTCTACGCCCTGCCCCGCACCCGCCTGGAACCGGACACCGCCACCGCCCCTCCCCAGGAGCAGCGCCAGGACTTCGTCGAGCAGGTCAAAGCCGACTGGGAGGCTGAGCAGGCCGACGAGAAGGAGGCCCAGCTCCTGCCCCCCTCGGAGAGTTCGGAACATCACGGGCAGGAGGAGAACCAGCAGAACTCCGGGGGCCGTCTCGGCTGGTTGAGGGCATTCCGCCGCACCCTCGGCTGAACGTTTCCGACAACCTCCGCTGGTTTCGCGACGCACTCCGCTCACCGATGCCCGCGGGACGGTTCAGCCGTCTTTCCAAATACACGGAAACACGGGAAAGGGGCCCGCACTCTCGTGCGGGCCCCTCCCTCGTTGCCTGTCAGGCGAGGATCACTTGATGATCTTGGTGACCTTGCCGGCGCCGACGGTGCGGCCGCCCTCACGGATGGCGAACTTGAGGTTCTCCTCCATGGCGATGGGCTTGTTGAGGTGAACGGTCATGTCGGTGTTGTCGCCGGGCATGACCATTTCCTTGCCCTCCGGCAGCTGGACCACACCGGTGACGTCGGTGGTGCGGAAGTAGAACTGCGGGGAGTAGTTGGAGAAGAACGGCTTGTGGCGGCCGCCCTCTTCCTTGTTGAGCACGTAGACGGTGGCCTCGAAGTCGGTGTGCGGGGTGGTGGAACCGGGCTTGATCACGACCATGCCGCGCTCCACGTCCTCCTTCTTCGTGCCGCGGAGCAGCAGGCCGACGTTCTCGCCGGCGCGACCCTCGTCGAGGATCTTGCGGAACATCTCGACGCCGGTGACGGTGGTGGTCTGCTTCTCCGGACGGATGCCGACGAGGTCGACGGTGTCGCCGGTCTTGACGATGCCGCGCTCGATGCGGCCGGTGATGACGGTGCCACGGCCGGTGATGGTGAAGACATCCTCGACGGGCATCAGGAACGGCTTCTCGGTGTCACGCTCAGGCTGCGGGATGTACTCGTCGACCGCGTCCATGAGTTCGAGGATGGTGCCGGCCCACTTCTCGTCGCCGTTCAGCGCCGGGAAGGCCGCCACACGGACGATCGGGAGGTTGTCGCCGTCGAACTCCTGGGCGGAGAGGATCTCACGGAGCTCCATCTCGACCAGGTCGATGAGGTCGGCGTCCTCCTCGGCGATCATGTCGCACTTGTTGAGGGCCACGACGATGGCCGGCACACCGACCTGGCGGGCGAGCAGGATGTGCTCGTGGGTCTGGGCCATCGGGCCGTCGGTGGCGGCCACGACGAGGATCGCACCGTCCATCTGCGCGGCACCGGTGATCATGTTCTTGACGTAGTCGGCGTGCCCGGGGCAGTCGACGTGTGCGTAGTGACGCTTCTCGGTCTGGTATTCGACGTGAGCGATCGAGATGGTGATGCCGCGCTGGCGCTCTTCGGGGGCCTTGTCGATGCTGTCGAACGGGGACAGTTCGTTCAGGTCCGGGTACTTGTCGTGGAGCACCTTGGTGATCGCCGCGGTCAGAGTGGTCTTGCCGTGGTCGACGTGTCCGATGGTGCCGATGTTGCAGTGCGGCTTGGTCCGCTCAAACTTGGCCTTTGCCACTTAGGGCTCCTTCTTGGTCCAACCACGCACCGTGCGTGGCCATTAATCTGGTGCACCCCTGAGCTATGGGTCACACCAGGGGTCCGGCACCCAAGCTTGTTACCCGGGCGCATACCCGTGTAATGCTATCGGCCCGGCCCCGGAAGTCAAACTCGGGGCCGTATCCCAATCCCTTTCAACAACCTTCGCCCAGGAAGGACACATCCCCAGCGTCGAGCTGCCGGAGCTGCGCCACCCGTCCGGCGTGACGCCCACCCTCGAAGGAGGCCCCCAGGAAGGCCTCGCAAATGGCCAGGGCGACGTCGGGACCCACCACTCGGGAGCCGAAACAAAGGACGTTCGCGTTGTTGTGGCGCCGGCTCATCGCGGCCGAGTAAGCCTCGGATACGCAGGCCGCCCGGATCCCCTTGATCTTGTTGGCGGCGATGGAAATGCCGATGCCGGAGCCACAGATCGCAATTCCAACGTCGAAACGCGCGGCGGCCACCTCCCGGGCCAGCTGCACCCCCCATTTCGCATAGTCGGTGCGCTCGGACGTGGCTGGTCCGCGGTCCACCACGTCGTAACCGAGCTCCCTCAGGCGGGGAATCAGGTCGATGCGCAGATCGTGGGCAGCGTGGTCGCTGGTGATTCCAATTCTCATGCGACCACGTTACTGATCCCGACCTGGAACCTTCCACGCCCCTGCCGCATTGCCCCCGGTGCACGACGCGCAGGATCCCCGCGTCCTCCTTTTGTCCGACCGAGGAGTACCGCCAATTCTCAACCTCAAACAGCCAAATCGGCTCTGACAAGCACTTTTATCCTTGTTGGCGGTTTTTATCCCCGTCTTGGGACGTCTCACGGCCATTCTGGTCAACCGGATGCCGGGTTAGTCTCCATCACATGTCACAGGACGTCGAAGCACTGATTGACCTCGGTTTCAAGGCCTACGGGCGAGGCGACAACACGCAGGCTGCGCGTTGGTGGCGGATGGCGGCGGCGCAGAGGCGATCCGACGCCATGGTCAACCTGGGTCTCCTGGTCAACAACCCCGCGGACCGCGACGAGGCCACCCAGTGGTTCTTCCGGGCAGCCCTGCTGGGCAACACCGATGGCATGCTGCTCCTCAGCGGGATCCTCCAGGAACAGGGGGACCACGCCGTCGCGCAGAACTGGCTGCAGAAAGCCGCCGACCTGGGGGATCCCCGCGCCGTCGATGCCCTGACCCGGGCCCGGAACACCCCCAGGCGCATGGAGACCGACCCGAAACACGGCGAGACGGACCAGCTCGACGACCTGACCCTGGTGGACTGACAACCGAGACTCCTTTCCCCTCCCCTCCCGGCCCCGCCCGCCCCTGTGCGAGCGGGGCCACTCCTGTGGGACACCATCCAGCGCGCCGGTGGCGCCCTTCCCTGTGCGCGCGAGGGCGGCAAAACCGTTCGGAAAGGCAACCGGCCCGGGACCATGGGGTCCCGGGCCGGTTGGGTTTCAGCTCAGCGAATCACTCGCCTCCGCGAGCCTTGGCGACGATCTCCTCCGAGATGTTCTTCGGGGTCTCGGCGTAGGAGTCGAACTCCATGGAGTAGGAGGCCTGGCCCGAGGTCTTCGAGCGCAGGTCACCGACGTAGCCGAACATCTCCGACAGCGGCACCAGGGCGCGCACGACGCGGTTGCCGTGCAGCTCATCCATCGACTGGACGTGGCCGCGGCGGGCGTTCAGGTCGCCGATCACGGTGCCGAGGTAGTCCTCGGGGGTGGTGACCTCGACGGCCATCATCGGTTCCAGGATCGCCGGGTCGGCCTTCCGGGCGGCCTCCTTGAAGGCCATGGAACCGGCCAGCTTGAACGCCAGCTCCGAGGAGTCGACGTCGTGGTAGGCGCCGTCGGTCAGGGTGACCTTGATGTCCTCGACCGGGTAGCCGGCCAGCACACCGAACTGCATGGCCTCCTTGATACCGGCGTCGACCGCGGGGATGTACTCCTTCGGGATGCGCCCGCCGGTGACGGCGTTGACGAACTCGTAGCCCGAACCCGCCTCGGTGGGCTCCAGGTCGATGATGACGCGACCGAACTGGCCGGAACCACCGGACTGCTTCTTGTGGGTGTACTCCACCTTCTCCACCTTGCGGCGCAGCGTTTCGCGGTAGGCCACCTGCGGTTTGCCGATGTTGGCCTCCACCTTGAACTCACGCTTCATGCGGTCGATCAGCACCTCGAGGTGCAGCTCGCCCATGCCCGCGATGATGGTCTGGCCGGTCTCCTCGTCGGTGTGCACGCGGAAGGTCGGGTCCTCCTCGGCGAGCCGCTGGATGGCCACCGACAGTTTCTCCTGATCCGACTTCGACTTCGGCTCGATGGCCTGCTCGATGACGGGATTCGGGAACTCCATAGACTCCAGGATGATCGGGTGTGCGGGATCGCAGAGGGTCTCACCGGTGGTGGTGTCCTTCAGACCCATCACCGCGCAGATCATGCCCGCGCCGATCGAGTCGATCTCCTCACGCTTGTTGGCGTGCATCTGATAGATCTTGCCGATGCGTTCCTTCTTGCCCTTGGTGGCGTTCAGCACCTGCGAACCGGCTTTCAGGACACCGGAGTAGATGCGGATGAAGGTCAGCTTGCCCAGGTGCGGATCCGCGGCGACCTTGAACGCCAGGATCGACAGCGGCTCGTCCTCGGAGGGCCTGCGGGACAGCTCGACGGATTCGTCACCCGGTTTGAAGCCCTCGATGGCGGGCACGTCCAGCGGCGAGGGCAGGTAGTCGACGACGGCATCCAGCAGCGGCTGCACGCCCTTGTTCTTGAACGAAGTGCCGCACACCACGGCGGTGAACGCCGAGGCCAGCACGCCGCGGCGAATGGCGGCCTTGAGCTGCTCGACGGTGATGGCGTCGGGATCCTCCAGCCACAGCTCCATGAACTCGTCGTCGTTCTCGGCGATGGTCTCCAGCATCTCGGCGCGGGCCAGTTCGGCGGTCTCCACCATGTCGGCGGGGATGTCCGTGACCTCGTAGTCGTCGAGGGCGGGTTTGGTGACCTCGAGCGGCCAGATGTTGGCCTTCATCGTGACCAGGTCCACCTGGCCCCGGAAGTTCGACTCCGCGCCGATCGGCAGCTGCAGCAGCACCGGGGTGGCGTTGAGGCGTTCACGGATGGTCTTGACGCAGTGATCGAAGGAGGCACCCGTGCGGTCCAGCTTGTTGATGTAGCAGATGCGCGGCACACCGTACTTGGTGGCCTGGCGCCAAACGGTCTGCGACTGCGGCTCCACACCCGCGACGCCGTCGAACACCGCCACGGCACCGTCGAGCACGCGCAGGGAGCGCTCCACCTCGACGGTGAAGTCGACGTGTCCCGGGGTGTCGATGATGTTGATCTGGATGTCGTGCCAGAAGGCGGTGGTTGCGGCGGAGGTGATGGTGATGCCGCGTTCCTGCTCCTGCTCCATCCAGTCCATGGTGGCGGCGCCGTCGTGAACCTCGCCGATCTTGTAGGACTTGCCGGTGTAGAAGAGGATGCGCTCGGTTGTGGTGGTCTTGCCGGCGTCGATGTGCGCCATGATGCCGATGTTGCGAACCTTGGACAGGTCGATCTTGGCCACGTTCAGTCCTTTGCTGAAGAAGTCTGTGAAGCGGTGAGAGCCCCCGGGTGAAAACCCGGGGGCGAGGCGATCACCAGCGGTAGTGGGCGAAGGCGCGGTTGGCCTCGGCCATCTTGTGGGTGTCTTCGCGGCGCTTCACGGAAGCGCCGAGCCCGTTGGAGGCATCCAGGATCTCGTTCATGAGCCGCTCGGTCATGGTCTTCTCGCGGCGGGCGCGGGAGAAGCTGACGAGCCAGCGCATGGCCAGTGTGGTCTGGCGCCCCGGTTTGACCTCGATCGGCACCTGGTAGGTGGCGCCGCCGACGCGACGGGACTTGACCTCAATGGAGGGCTTGACGTTGTCGAGGGCCCGCTTCAGGGTCTGGACGGGGTCCTGGCCGGTCTTGGCGCGGGTGCCCTCGAGGGCGTTGTAGACGATGGACTGGGCCACGGTCTTCTTGCCGTCGAGCAGGATCTTGCTGACGAGCTGGCTCACCAGTGGGGAGCCGTAGACCGGATCGACCATGACGGGGCGCTTGGGCGCTGGTCCCTTGCGAGGCATTACTTCTCCTTCTTCGCGCCGTAACGGCTGCGGGCCTGCTTGCGGCCCTTGACACCCTGGGTGTCGAGGGCGCCGCGGATGATCTTGTAACGGACACCGGGCAGGTCCTTCACACGACCTCCGCGCACGAGCACCATCGAGTGCTCCTGCAGGTTGTGACCGACGCCCGGAATGTAGGCGGTGACTTCGATGCCGGAACTCAGGCGGACACGCGCGACCTTGCGCAGCGCGGAGTTCGGCTTCTTCGGGGTGGTGGTGTAAACGCGGGTGCAGACACCACGACGCTGCGGAGAGCCCTTGAGGGCGGGAGTCTTGTTCTTGCTGACCTTGTCGGTGCGGCCCTTGCGGACCAGCTGCTGAATTGTTGGCACCTGTTGGTATCACTTTCATGTCTGGACGGGTATCCCTGGCTCGCAGCCGTCCCCAAGGAGCATCCCGGGTCACCGTTTCCGTGAGCATCGCTGGCGCGGCTGCCGTGCGAACTCCGCACAGACCCGGGACTTCTTCGCAACTCAGGGATCCTCGGGGTCATGCCAGGGCACGCACAAGGTGCCCGCACACGGCGGACACACCTCCACAGGTTACCCGACCCCCTCCCCCGGGTCAAAGCGACACCCGAAGGCGATTCCACGGGAAAGGCATCCGTCTTCCCCAGTGGCTTTCTCCCGCGTGAAACGCCGCGAAAAAAGAGGAACGAACGACAAAACAGTCGTCACCGGGCCCGGTCCCCCGCGGTGTTTCACGCGCAGATGGGCCCGAACGGGGTGGGCACCGATCGGTGCCCACCCCGTTTCGTCCCCGCCGTCAGCGGATGTCGCCGAAGTCGATGTCGTCCAGCGGAACGCCGGGAACGTCGAGATCGGAACTGAACGAGTAGTCGTACGGGTCGTAGCTGACGGTGTAGGCCTGCGACCTCGCATCCGCGGTGGGCTCCACCCGGATGTTGCGGTAACGCTCCAAGCCGGTGCCGGCCGGGATCAGCTTGCCGAGGATCACGTTCTCCTTCAGACCGACGAGAGTGTCGGACTTGCCCTGGATGGCGGCATCGGTGAGCACCTTCGTCGTCTCCTGGAAGGACGCGGCCGACAGCCACGAATCCGTCGCGAGGGATGCCTTGGTTATGCCCATCAGCACCGGACGCCCCTCCGCGGGACGCCCGCCCTCGGTCAGGGCCTTGCGGTTCGCCGCCTCGTAGGCCTGTCGGTCCACCAGCTCGCCCGGCATCATCGAGGTGTCGCCCGAGTCGATGACGGTCACGCGACGCAGCATCTGGCGGATGATGATCTCGATGTGCTTGTCGTGGATGGGGGCGCCCTGCGTGCGGTACACGCGCTGCACCTCCTCGACCAGGTGCTCCTGGACCTTGCGCAGGCCCCGGATGCGCAGCACATCCTGCGGATCCACCTGACCGGCGGTGAGCTGCTGACCGATGGTCACGTGCACCCCGTCGCGGATTGCCACGCGCACCCCGTTGGCGTCCTCGAACTCCAGCCGGGTGCGACGCGCCACCGGGTATTCGAGGTCGTCACCGCCGTCGTCGCGCACGATGATGATCTTGCGGCTGCGGTCGCCGTCCTCGATGCGAATGACACCGTCGGCCTCGGCGATGGGGGCCTTGCCCTTCGGCTGGCGGGCCTCGAACAGCTCCACGACGCGCGGCAGACCCTGCGTGATGTCGTCACCGGCCACACCACCGGTGTGGAAGGTGCGCATCGTCAGCTGGGTGCCGGGCTCGCCGATGGACTGGGCGGCGACGATACCGACGGCTTCGCCGACATCCACGGTCTTCCCGGAGGCCAGCGACCGGCCGTAGCACATGGCACAGGTACCGGTGGCGGCCTCGCAGGTCAGCACGGAGCGGACCTTGACCCGGGTGACACCGACGGAGGCGAGCCGTTCGATCTCGGCGTCACCGAGATCGGTGCCCGCCGCGACGAGCACGTTGCCCTGGGCGTCGGTGATGTCCGTGGCCGCGGTGCGGGCGTAGACGGCGGTCTCCACGTCGGGAACGATGGAGACGGAGGCCCCCTCCTCCAGCGGTTCCGCCGCCACCTGGACCTTCTTGCCGTCCTCGTCCGTGACGATCTTGGTCCAGCGGGCGATGGTCTTGACCAGGCCGCGTTCGGTCTGGCAGTCCTCCTCGCGGATGATGACGTCCTGCGAGACGTCCACCAGACGCCGGGTCAGGTAACCCGAGTCGGCGGTCCGCAGCGCCGTGTCGGCCTGCCCCTTCCGGCCACCGTGGGTGGAGATGAAGTACTCCAGCACCGACAGGCCCTCGCGGAAGTTCGACTTGATGGGCCGGGCGATGATGTCACCCTTCGGGTTGGCCACCAGGCCTCGCATGGCCGCGATCTGGCGCATCTGGGTCATGTTGCCGCGGGCACCCGAGTTGACCATCACGAAGATCGGGTTGGTCTGCGAGAAGTTGTCCTTCATCGCGTCGGTCAGCTCCGCGGTGGCGTCGGTCCACAGCTCGATCAGCTCCTGGCGGCGTTCGTCCTCCGTCACCGAACCGCGCTCGTACAGGGTATCGATCTTCGCGGCCCTGGCGTCGTAGGCGGCCAAGATCTCCGGCTTGCTCGGCGGGGTCTGGACGTCCGCGATGGAAACGGTTACGCCGGAACGCGAACCCCACTGGAAACCCAGGTCCTTCAACCCGTCGAGGGTGCGCACGGTGTCGATCAGCGGGTAGCGCTCAGCGAGGTCGTTGACGATCTGGCCGATCTGTTTCTTACCGACCCGCTCGTTGACGAACGGGAAATCCGCGGGCAGGGCCTCGTTGAACAGGGCCCGGCCGAGCGAGGTCTCGAGGATGACCGACCCGTCCGCACGCACCTTGTCGGCGTACCCGGCCGGGGGGATGATCCCGTTGAGGCGCAGCTTGATGGGGGCGCCGACGTGCAGGTCACCGCGGTCGTGGGCCATGATCGCCTCGGCCACCGAGGAGAAGGCGTGACCGGCTCCCTTCTCCTGTTCCTGCAGCATCGTCAGCCAGTACATGCCGATGATCATTTCGTGGCTGGGGACGGTCACAGGACGGCCGTCGGCCGGCTTGAGGATGTTGTTCGTCGACAGCATCAGCACCCGCGCCTCGGCCTGCGCCTCGGCGGACAGCGGCAGGTGAACGGCCATCTGGTCGCCGTCGAAGTCGGCGTTGAAGGCCGCGCAGACGAGCGGGTGCAGCTGGATCGCTTTGCCCTCGATCAGCTGCGGCTCGAAGGCCTGGATGCCGAGGCGGTGCAGGGTTGGTGCACGGTTCAGCAGCACCGGGTGCTCGGCGATGACCTCCTCCAGCACGTCCCACACGATGGGACGCTGCCGCTCCACCATGCGCTTGGCCGCCTTGATGTTCTGGGCGTGGTTGAGGTCGTCCAGGCGCTTCATCACGAAGGGTTTGAACAGCTCCAGGGCCATGGCCTTCGGCAGGCCGCACTGGTGCAGTTTCAGCTGGGGGCCGACCACGATCACAGAACGGCCCGAGTAGTCGACACGCTTGCCGAGCAGGTTCTGGCGGAACCGGCCCTGCTTGCCCTTGAGCATGTCCGAGATCGACTTCAGCGGACGGTTGCCCGGACCGGTGACGGGGCGGCCGCGGCGGCCGTTGTCGAACAGCGAGTCGACGGCCTCCTGGAGCATGCGCTTCTCGTTGTTGACGATGATCTCGGGGGCACCGAGGTCGAGGAGACGCTTCAGCCGGTTGTTGCGGTTGATGACGCGGCGGTAGAGGTCGTTGAGATCCGAGGTGGCGAACCTGCCGCCGTCGAGCTGCACCATGGGACGCAGATCCGGCGGGATGACGGGAACGGCGTCGAGCACCATCCCGGAGGGGTTGTTGTTGCCGCTGAGGAAGGCGGCAACCACCTTCAGGCGCTTCAGGGCGCGGGTTTTGCGCTGCCCCTTGCCGTTGGCGATGGTCTCACGCAGCTTCTCGGCCTCACCCTGCAGGTCGAAGGTCTCGAGGCGCCTCTTGATGGCCTCGGCGCCCATGTAACCGGTGAAGTACTTGCCGTAGCGCTGCTTCATGTCCCGGTAGAGGATCTCGTCGCCCTCCAGGTCCTGCACCTTCAGCGACTTGAACCGCTCCCACACCGCCTGGGCGCGGTCGATCCGGCGCTGGTACTGGTTGCGGAGCTGCCCCGCCTCCTTCTGCGCACCGTCGGAGACCTTGCGTTTGATGTCGGCCTTGGCGCCCTCGGACTCGAGCTGGGCGAGGTCCTCCTCCAGCTTGGCCAGGCGGGCCTCGATCTCCGAGTCCCGGTTCTTCTCGAGCTGTTTGATGTAGGCCTCGTGGCGGGCCTGGAGGCTCGGGAGGTCGCGGTGGCGGGCCTCCTCGTCCACGTGGGTGATCATGTGCGCGGCGAAGTAGATGACCTTTTCGAGATCCTTCGGCGCGATGTCCAGCAGGTACCCGAGGCGCGAGGGGACGCCCTTGAAGTACCAGATGTGGGTGACGGGCGCGGCCAGTTCGATGTGGCCCATCCGCTCGCGGCGTACGTTGGAGCGGGTCACCTCAACGCCGCAGCGTTCGCAGATGATGCCCTTGAAACGCACCCGCTTGTACTTGCCGCAGTAGCATTCCCAGTCGCGGGTGGGGCCGAAGATCTTCTCGCAGAAGAGGCCGTCGCGCTCCGGTTTGAGGGTACGGTAGTTGATGGTCTCGGGCTTCTTGACCTCACCGTGGCTCCACTCGCGGATCTGGTCGGCGCTCGCCAATCCGATGCAGAGCTTGTCGTAGACGTTCACGTCCAGCATTGGTTCTCTTTCCCCCGCCGCCCCGGCGGGTGCCTGTGCCTGAAATCTGAGGTTTTACTGGTGCCGGATCACCGGCTTGACTGAGTCAGACTCAGACTTCGGTGACGTCGAGGAAGTGGTCGCCTCCGGGACGCCTCCCGAGATCGATGCCGAAGTCCTCGGCGTTGCGCAGGTCGTCCTCCGAATCCCGCAGGTCGATGACGCGGCCGTCCCCGGAGAGAACCTCCACGTTCAGACACAGCGACTGCATCTCCTTGACGAGCACC
The DNA here is from genome assembly GCF_900637725.1 of Arachnia propionica. Classification (GTDB taxonomy): domain Bacteria; phylum Actinomycetota; class Actinomycetes; order Propionibacteriales; family Propionibacteriaceae; genus Arachnia; species Arachnia propionica. The sequence continues at coordinate 2,449,845 of NZ_LR134406.1, forward strand.
TTGAAGGACTCCGGGATGCCGGGTTCGGGGATGTTCTCGCCCTTGACGATGGCCTCGTAGACCTTCACGCGGCCGGGGACGTCGTCGGACTTGATGGTCAACAGCTCCTGGAGGGCCCACGCAGCTCCATAGGCCTCGAGGGCCCACACCTCCATCTCGCCGAAACGCTGACCGCCGAACTGTGCCTTGCCGCCCAGCGGCTGCTGGGTGATCATCGAGTACGGGCCGGTGGAGCGGGCGTGAATCTTGTCGTCGACCAGGTGGTGCAGCTTCAGCATGTACATGTAGCCGACGCCGGTCTTCTCCGGGTAGGGCTCACCGGAGCGACCGTCGAACAGCTGGGCCTTGCCGCCGCCGTCGATGAGGCGCTCCCCGTCGCGGGTGGTCAGCGAGTTCTCCAGCAGACCGGTGATCTCGTGTTCGTCCGCGCCGTCGAAGACGGGGGTGGCCACCCGGGAATCGGCCTCGACGCGACCGAGACCGACCTCGCGCAGGCGATCCGCCCAGGCCTCCTTGATTCCCGTGATGTCCCAGCCGGTCTTGGCGATCCACCCGAGGTGGTTCTCCAGGACCTGCCCGATGTTCATGCGGGACGGGACACCGAGGGGGTTGAGGACGATGTCGACGGGGGTGCCGTCGGCGAGGAAGGGCATGTCCTCCACGGGGAGGATCTTCGAGATGACACCCTTGTTCCCGTGGCGGCCGGCGAGTTTGTCGCCGTCGCTGATCTTGCGTTTCTGGGCGACGTGGACCCGCACCAGCTGGTTGACCCCGGGAGGCAGCTCGTCCTCGTCGCGGGTGTCGAAGACCCGAACGCCGATGACGGTGCCGGATTCGCCGTGCGGCACCTTGAGGGAGGTGTCGCGAACCTCACGGGCCTTCTCCCCGAAGATCGCGCGCAGCAGGCGCTCCTCGGGGGTCAGCTCGGTCTCGCCCTTCGGGGTGACCTTGCCAACCAGGATGTCGCCGGCCGAGACCTCGGCGCCGATGCGGACGATGCCGCGCTCGTCGAGATCGGCCAGCATCTCGTCGGAGACGTTGGGGATGTCGCGGGTGATCTCCTCGGCACCCAGTTTCGTGTCGCGGGCGTCGACCTCGTGCTCCTCGATGTGGATCGAGGTCAGGACGTCGTCCTGCACGAGACGCTGCGACAGGATGATGGCGTCCTCGTAGTTGAGGCCCTCCCACGGCATGAACGCCACGAGGAGGTTCTTGCCGAGCGCCAGCTCGCCCTTGTCGGTGCAGGGGCCGTCGGCCAGCGGGGTGCCGACCTCGACGCGGTCCCCGGCCGCGACCAACGGGCGCTGGTTGATGCAGGTACCCGCGTTGGAGCGCACGAACTTCTCGAGCCGGTACGAGGAGTAGGTGGCGTCGTCGTTGGCGATCTCGACGATGTCGGCCGTGACCGAGGAGACCACACCGGCCTTCTTCGCGAGGGTCACGTCACCGACGTCCACGGCGGCGCGGTATTCCATGCCGGTGCCGACGAACGGGGCCTCGTTGCGGATCAGCGGCACCGCCTGGCGCTGCATGTTCGCGCCCATCAGCGCCCGGGAGGCGTCGTCGTGCTCGAGGAACGGAATCAGCGCGGTGGCCACCGAGACCATCTGCCGGGGTGAGACGTCCATGTACTCGACGTCAGCCGCCGGGATGGTGTCGACGTCGCCGTGCTTGATGCGCACCAGGACGCGTTCCTCGGCGAGGCGGCCCTCGGCGTCCAGGACCGCGTTGGCCTGTGCGATGGAGAACCGGTCCTCCTCATCGGCAGTCAGGTAGTCGATCTGGTCGGTGACCTTGCCGTCGATGACGCGCCGGTATGGGGTCTCGATGAACCCGAAGGCATTGACGCGGGCGAACGAGGCCAGCGAACCGATGAGGCCGATGTTCGGACCCTCGGGGGTCTCGATCGGGCACATGCGGCCGTAGTGCGAGCTGTGGACGTCGCGCACCTCCATTCCCGCGCGGTCGCGGGAGAGGCCACCGGGGCCGAGCGCCGAGAGCCTGCGCTTGTGGGTCAGCCCCGCGAGCGGGTTGTTCTGGTCCATGAACTGCGACAGCTGAGAGGTTCCGAAGAACTCCTTCAACGCCGCCGTCACGGGGCGGATGTTGATGAGGGTCTGCGGGGTGATGGCCTCGATGTCCTGGGTGGTCATGCGGTCGCGGACGACGCGCTCCATGCGCCCCAGGCCGGTGCGCAGCTGGTTCTGGATCAGCTCACCGACGGTGCGGAGCCGGCGGTTGCCGAAGTGGTCGATGTCGTCGGCCTCGATGGGCAGGCCGTTCAACTCTTCCTTGTGCTCGTGGAGGGCCACGACGTATTTGATGGCCGCGACGATGTCCTCCATGGTGAGGACCTGGCTGTCGAAGGGCAGGTCGAGCCCGAGCTTCTTGTTGATCTTGTAGCGGCCGACCTTCGCCAGGTCGTAGCGCTTCGGGTTGAAGTAGTAGTTCTCCAGCAGCGCCTGGGCGGCGTCGCGGGCCGGGGGCTCGCCGGGACGCAACTTGCGGTAGATGTCCAGCAGCGCCTCATCCTGGGTGTTGACGGTGTCCTTCTCCAGCGTCATGCGCATGGACTCGAAATCACCGAACTCCTCGAGGATGCGGTCCTCACTCCAGCCGAGGGCCTTGAGCAGGACGGTGACGTTCTGCTTGCGCTTGCGATCGAGGCGCACGAAGACCATGTCGCGCTTGTCGATCTCGAACTCCAGCCACGCGCCGCGGGAAGGGATCACCTTGCAGGAGTAGATGTCCTTGTCGGATCCCTTGTCCGGGGTGATCTCGAAGTAGACGCCCGGGGAGCGGACGAGCTGCGAGACGACGACGCGCTCGGTGCCGTTGATGATGAAGGTACCCTTGTCGGTCATCAGCGGGAAGTCACCGATGAACACGGTCTGCGACTTGATCTCGCCCGTCTCGTTGTTGACGAACTCAGCGGTCACGAACAGCGGGGCGGCGTAGGTGACGTCGCGGTCCTTGCACTCCTCGATGGAGTGTTTGGGCTCCTCGAAACGGTGATCGCGGAAGGAAAGCGACATCGTCTCGTTGAAATCCTCGATGGGGGAGATCTCGGAGAAGATCTCCTCCAACCCGGAGCGGGTGTTCACGTCGGTGCGGCCTGCGGCCAGGCGCTCCTCGACATCGGCCTGCCAGGCCTCGTTTCCGATGAGCCAGTTGTAGGAGTTGATCTGGAGATCGAGCAGATTGGGGACCTCTAGCGGTTCGTGGATCTTCGCGAATGAGATCCGACCACTGGGCAAGACAACATTGGTGTTCTTCAACGCAGAGCGCGAGGCGGCCAAGATTCGGTCCTTCCGGGAACGCGGCTGGTTCGTCGCACAACAAAGGACCCGCGTCAAATCACGGGCACGATTGCAGAGCAGGGCAACAAACCACTGTAGACGGAATCCAGGCGATGCGCAAACGACGAGCATAGCCGTTGTCGCGAACATGATAGCCGCCCACGCCAAGAGCATGCCCCACCCGCCCCCTGCTCCCTTACCTCTCTCCCCTCCCTTCTCTCCCCCTCCCCCAAGCATGAATCGCGGAGGTTCGACGGTTCAATGTCGGCGGGTTCAGAGGGTGTGCGCAACAACAGTTTCTGGAGGTGTGTTGTGCGGTTGGATGAGCAGCGTCGTGGGTTGATGTTGGTGTTGTTGGGGCAGGGCCGGTCGTGTCATTCGATCGCGCGGGAGTTGGGTGGTAGTCCTTCCACTGTGAGGAAGGTGGCTGTCGAGGCGGGGATGGTGTTGTCGAGGGGCCGGGTGGGAGGGGTTGGTGGGTTGAACGAGCATCGTTACAGTCCGCGGCGGCGTCGGCGGCGGTTACGGGAGAACCCGGTGTTGGAAGTGGGAGAGCCAGCGCAGTGGCGTGACGGGCAGGGCCGGTTGACCCTGGCGGGGCGGATCCTGATCGAGGTTCGGGTCGGTGACCGGGTTCCGCCCTCCCAGATAGCTGCAGAACTCGGTGTCCACCGTTCCACGGTCTCCAGGGAGATGAAGCGTTGTCCTGGCCGGTACCGGGCCCAGCCGGCGCAGCGGCTGGCAGACTGGTCACGTCGGCGTCCCAAGGACAGGAAGCTGGTACTCGGGACACCGTTGTGGGACGAGGTGGTGACACGGTTGAACAACAAACATTCCCCGCAGCAGATCGCTCACCGGCTGCGTCAGGACTTCCCGGAGGACCCCACGATGTGGGTCAGTCACGAGACGATTTACCAGGCCCTCTACGTCCAGGCCGCCGGCGGGCTGCGTCATGAACTCACCGTCGAGAAAGCCCTGCGTTCCGGACGTACCACCCGAGGTCCCCGGTCACGGCTGTCCGGGCGGGGTAGCCGTAGCTGGATCGGTGAGGCCACCATCACCAACCGTCCGGCCGAGGTCGAGGACCGGGCAGTTCCCGGGCACTGGGAAGGAGACCTCATCATCGGCAAGGGCGGCACCTCGGCCCTGGTGACCCTCAACGAACGCACCACCCGCTACACCATGATCCAACGGGTCACCAGCCGTGACTCCACCACCGTGACCGACGCGTTGATCCAGATGGCCCGCCGACTCCCGGCCACCTTGATGACGACCCTCACCTGGGACCAGGGCATCGAGATGGCCCAACACGCCCGCTTCACCTTCGCTTCGGGCTGCCAGGCCTACTTCTGCGATCCCCACTCTCCCTGGCAACGCCCCACCAACGAGAACAGCAACGGCCTGATCCGGGACTTCTTCCCCAAAGGCACCGACTTCACCCACATCACCGACACCCAGGTCCAACACGCTGAAGACCTCCTCAACACCCGACCCCGCCGAGTACTTGACTGGGCCACACCAGCCGAGAAAATGGAACAACTACTCAACGTTGCACACACCACTTGAAACCGCCGTCGCGTGGTGACGCTGAACCGTCGAACCTCCGCGATTCGTGCCAGAAGACGGCGGGGTAAGCTGGGGGTCCCCTGTCCAGAAAGATCCCGGCGCCTGTCACGGAGCAGCCGCAGCAGGTCTCCCACCCCAATGACGGTTGAGAGCACTCGGAGCGGGCCCAGCTCAAAAGGGCGGTAGTCCTGCGCCGCGACGAAACGCTGGCGGAGTCCCGGTTCCAGGGCCGCGAGATAGAGCCGCAGCTTCAGCCCGTGCAGCGGATTGGATGCGACCGCTATGCAGCGGGCCGGATCCAGCAGCGGCAACACCTGTCGGGCGTTTTCCCGGGTGGTACGCGACTGCGTCTCGGTGATGATCTCGCCGGCGAATCCCCGGCGACGTAGCTCGGCGGCCAGCAGATCCGCCTCCGCCACCCCGACCCCAGCGGGATCCCCGCCCGAGGCGATGATGCAGGTGCCCGGCCCCAGGCGTCCGGCCGTTCGCAGCGCGACGCCGGCCCGCCACCGGTTGATCCCGTTGATCCGCGCCGGATCCTCGTTGCGGAAACCGGGAAGCACCACCACTGCCTCCCGGGTGGCGTCCCTCACGAGGCACCGCGCCGCCACGGCTTCAACGATCTCGGCCGCGGCCCACAGGCCCACCGCGACTCCCCAGGCCAATCGACATCCCATCCCTAGACCGTACCCGCGACGCACACGACAGAGGCCCGCCCCCGTCGGGGGCGGGCCTCCTGGATGATCAATGCCGGTTCCCCGGCCGGGATCACTTGAGCTCGACGGAGCCGCCGGCGGCCTCGAGGGCAGCCTTGGCCTTCTCCGCGACGTCCTTCTCGACCTGCTCGAGAACGGGCTTCGGAGCGGACTCCACCAGGTCCTTGGCCTCCTTCAGGCCGAGGCTGGTGAGGGCGCGCACCTCCTTGATGACGGCGATCTTCTTGTCGCCACCCGAGGTGAGGATGACGTCGACCTTGCCGGAGTCGGCCTCCTCGGCGGCCTCGTCGCCACCGCCGGCGGCGGGGGCAGCGGCCTGGGCGACGGCAACCGGGGCAGCGGCGGTGACGTCGAAGGTCTCCTCGAACAGCTTCACGAACTCGGACAGTTCGACGAGGGGCATCTCCTTGAAAGCGTCAAGGAGCTCTTCCTTGGTGAGTTTCGCCATGATGGGCGTTCCTTTCGATCAAGCATCGCAAGCAGTCACGCTGCGACGGATTTCTTTTCCGCAGCGGCTGCTGCTCAGGCCTCTTCGGCCGGGGTGACGTCGCCAGCGGCGGCGTCCTCGTTCGTGGCCTCGGTGGCAGGCGCCGTGCCGGCTCCACCGATCAGGTCCGGGTTCGCCTCGGCGGCGCTCTGCAGCGCACCGAACAGGCGGGCACTCTTCGACAGCGGAGCTGCCAGGGTGCCGGCGGCCTTCGCGAGGCTGCCCTTCATGGCGCCAGCCATCTTGGACAGCAGGACCTCGCGGGATTCGAGGTCGGCAAGCTTGAGAACCGCCTTGGCGTCGAGGAACTTGCCCTCGAGAACGCCTCCCTTGATAGCCAGGAACGGATGTGCCTTTGCGAAGTCGCGCAGTCCCTTGGTCACCTTGGCGATGTCGCCGGTGATGAAGGTGAACGCGGTGGGTCCGACGAGCGTCGACTCGATGCCGTCGATACCGGCTTCCCGGGCCGCGAGCAGGGCCAGGGTGTTCTTCGCAACGGCGTAGGTGGCGTCCCCACCGAGGGACCGGCGCAGATCCTGCAGGTCCTTGACGGTGAGACCGCGGTACTCGGTCAGCACCACGGCGGCGGAGTCGGTGAACTTCTGTCCCAGCTCCGCTACCTTGGCAGCCTTCTCCGGCCTCGCCATTGGGTCTCCTTCCATAACTGTTGTCGCCCTCGACCCCAGGAGATGAAAGAAACCCCGACGCCGGTGGCGCGGGGCTGGCACGGGAACGCCCGTTCGGCTCGCTGTCACCTGCGCGGGCTCCCCATGCGGAGGAATTGAGACTTGCGTCACCTGCGGTCTTTGGCTGGAGGAAGTTTAGGTGACAATCCAGCAGGCCACAAATTCAGACTTCAAAGCCCGCGCCGAGCAGAAGACGGCTGGACCGGCCGCAAGTCCCGGAGGCCCGTCGCCCGGCCCCGGCACGCCCGGTTCGCCGACGCCCGAATCACCCACCCCACGAAGCCACCCCGTCCGTACGACTCCCGAACTCCTGGACACTCCGGGGTATTGGCTTGGACGACCGCATCGGCTATCTTTGGGACACCGTGTTGCAGGAGGTTAAGCGTGCCTAAGGAAACTGAATTGGGCAACGTATCCATATCGAAATCAGGGAGGTGCGCGACGTGGCTCGTCGGCGCCCTCCGGATCGGATCCGCGGCATTCACGGGAACGACCCTCGTGATCATCGGGCGGGCCTGGGGAGAAGCGCTCGGGGGAGGGCCCGTGGAGGCGGCCAGCTGGCCGTGGGCCGGGTTGACCGCCCTGGCGGCCGCGTGCTGCGCCTTCGCCGAGGTGCTGCTCGGCGGCTGGTCGGCCCGCCAGGAGGAACGCCGTCTAAGGACCCGGTTGCTGGATGCCCATTTCCGTGCCGCCGTGCGCCCCGCCGCTCCGGCCGACATTTCCGCCACGCCGGTAGCCCACACCGCCCCCGGCCCCCGGCCGTGGCGCGGCCGCGGACACCGTCGCCCCGTCCCCACGGGCAGACCCTCCCCCGCCCAGCTGGTAACCCTGATGACCGACAACGCGGAGCGCATGTCCGAGTACCGCCAGGTCTACCTGGGCGCGACCCTCGCGGCGTTGGCCATTCCTTTCCTCACCCTGGCCTACGTCACATCCCTGGATCCGCTGCTCGGCCTCGGGATCATGGCCGCCTGCCCCCTGGTTCCCCTGGCGATCTGGGGATTCATGCGCCTGTTCCGCAAGGTCTCGGCGGCCTCCCGCAAGGAACGCGGCCGCCTGGCCGTGCAGTACCTGGATGCGTTGCGCAACCTGATCCCCATCCGCCTGTTGAACGCGGGCAGGCGGACCGAGGAACGGCTGCGTGCTCAGGGCGAGACCAACCGCCGGGCCATCATGCGGTTGCTGGCGGGCAACCAGGTGGTGATCATCGTCCTCGACGGTGCCTTCTCGCTGCTGCTGATCTGCTGGTCCGTGCACCTGATCGGCTCCCGCCTCGCGGCGGGTGCGATCACGCCGGGGCAGGGCCTCTCGGTGGCCTTGCTGCTGACCCTGATGCTGGAGCCCCTGGTGCAGGTGGCCGGGTTCTTCTACATCGGCATGGGCGGGATGGCCTCGCAGCGCGCCATCGAGCAGCAGCTATCGCACATCCCCGCCGAGCGTCCCACCGCGGCCTCCGGGACCGCACCGACCGAATCCGCCATCAGCCTGCAAAACGTCCACCACGACTACGGTCGCGGGCCCGTCCTGAACGGTCTCGAGCTCGAGGTGCCCTACGGGGCCAAAGTGGCGATCATGGGGCCTTCCGGGGCCGGGAAATCGACGCTGCTGTCGCTGCTCCGCGGTACTCTGCCCGCCCAGCGGGGAGCGGTCGTGCTCGACGGCCGGGACCTGGGGGCACTCGAACCGGAACAGGTCTGCCGCATTTCGGCCTGCGTCGCACAGTCCACGTGGCTGTTCTCGGGCACCGTCGCCGACAATTTGCGTATCGCGAACCCCGGGGCCACCGATGAGGAGCTGTGGGAGGCCCTGCGCCGCGCCCACGTGGCCGATGAGGTGGAGCGGATGCCGCAGGGCCTGGATTCCGACGTCGGCGAGCGCGGTCAGCTGATCTCGGGCGGGCAGGCGCAGCGCCTGTCCCTGGCCCGGGCCTTCCTGTCGGGTCGTCGCATCCTCCTGCTGGACGAGCCGACCAGCCAGGTTGATGTAGTCTCGGAGGCGGCCATCATCGACGCCCTGGCCGGGATCGGCCCCGAATGGACGGTGCTCATGGTCACCCATCGCCGTTCCCTCCTCTCCATCGCCGACGCGGCCCACGAACTGCGCGACGGCGTCCTGCTACCTCTCGAAACGGCGGTTGCCCGATGAAGACCCCCAACACCCTTGGAGTGATCCGTTGGCTGACCGGCATCACCCGTCCGGTCCATCCGCCGCTGCTGGTTTCCTCAGTGCTGCGCTGCATCAACCTGGGCCTTGAACTGGTGTTGTTCGGGCTGGCCGGGCTGCTGGTGGCGTCTTTCGCATCCGGCCACCCCATCGGTGGGCTGCTGCTCTGGATAGTGGTGGTCGCGCTGACCAAGGCGCTGGCCTACTACGCGGAACAGTTCACGGGCCACTACGTCGCCTTCAAGGCCCTGGAGCTGCTGAGAGGTCACGCCTTCGCGTCGTTGTGGCCGAAGGCGCCGGCCGTGGTGCTCCGGAACCGTTCCGGCGACCTGCTGCCGACGCTGACCCGCGACGTGGACCGCATCGAGGTGGTCTACGCCCACACCTTCGCGCCGGTGGTATCGGCCTTCGTGGTACCGACCGCCGCCCTGGTGACGGTGGGTTCGCTGGCGGGCTGGGGTCTGGTCGCGATCCCGGCGGTCTGCGTTGCGGTCGCGTTGCTGGTGGTGCCGTTCGTGGGGTTGCGGCGATCGCTCCGCTCGACCGCGGAGGGGCTGCGGCTGCGCGGGCAGCTGACCGCGCACGCCGCCGACTCCGTCTACGGGATCGACGAGGTCCTCTCCTACGGCCATCAGCGCAGCCGGATCGAGGAACTCGACGAACTCGGTTGCCGGGTGCGCGACGCGGCGATGCCGCCGCTGGTCTTCAAGGGTCTGCGACGCGGCGCGAACCTGGCGCTGACCCTGGTCTCCGCGGCCTCGATCGTGTGGACCGGCGTCTCGGCGCACCTCGATCCGCTGCTGGTGGCCGCCCTGGCAGCGGCGTCACTGCGGCTGTTCGAGGGGCCGCGGGGCGTGGAGGACGCCGTCGGATACCTCGATCACTCGCTGAGCGCGGCCAGGCGGCTCTGGGAGCTGTGTCACACCCCCGAAGCGGTCTCGGACGGCCCGCGGGAGCTGCGCCTGGACACGCCGCCGAGCATCGAGTGGCGCGACGTCGACTACCGCTACCCGGGCGCCATGCCCGGAAACCTTGCCCTTTCGGGGGTTTCGGTGACCGCGGCCGCGGGCGGACGGACGGTGTTCGTAGGTGCCAGCGGGTCGGGCAAGTCTACGGCCGCTCAGCTGCTGCTCCGCTACGACGAGCTGAGCGGCGGCGACATCCTGATCGATGGGATCTCCGTGCGCGAATACACCCTCGAGTCCCTGCGCCGCGCCATCGTCCTGGTGCCGCAGCGCGGGCAGGTACTGGATGCCACCATCGCCGAGAACCTGCGGCTGGGTGCCCCCGATGCCACCGACGAGGACCTGTGGCATGCCCTGGCGATCGCCGAGCTGTCCGACGAGGTGCGGGCCATGCCGCATGACCTGGCGACCCGGACGGGCCGTGACGGGCGGGAGCTCTCGGGCGGGCAGCTGCAACGTCTCTGCCTGGCCAGGGCGCTGCTGGTGAACCCGCGGGTGCTGGTGCTGGACGAGTTCACGGCCAACCTGAACACCGACCTGGAGGCCCGCATCCGGACCAATCTGGAACGCGACCTCCCCGGGTTGACCATCATCGAGATCACTCACCGCCTGGAGCACCTCGACTCGGCGGACCGGGTCTTCGAGTTCGACCGGGGACGAGTTGTCGCCCGGGCCGTGCCGCGGTGAGTGCAGATCCCCGGGCAAAGGCCAACGATGCCCGCCCTGGCGCCCCTCACCCGGCCGGGACCCGGGCGATGTCGACCACGGCGATTTCATCGCCGTCATCGTCGAACACCACTGCCCTCTCCCCCATGTCCACCATCGAGTAATGCCCATGATCGGTGAGGAAATGCCAGGCCACCCGTTCCTCATCCTCGTGAATGAAGCCCGGATCCCCGGCGGTGATGCGCACCAGTTCCATTCCGTATTCCTCGCAGATGACATCGATGATCCGGGCGTAGCGGGGTTTGTTCTCCTCGGCGAGCCGTTCCCGTTCCGCGAGCCGGGCCGCCAGGTCCGGGATGGTCCGGATGATCCCGGCCAGGTGAGCCTCCAGGCGTTTCAACCGGATCACCTCCAGGTTGGGGTGGTTCCTGATGAAAGCGGAGTTCAGTTCAATCAGATCCTCAGAGCCGTTGAGTTCGTAGACCCTGTCGGAAATCCCCTCGAAGGGATCCGGGGAGTTGAAGAGCCCCCCGTCGAAGAACACCCGTTTTTCCTCTGCATCCATGGCATCCCACCTGGCCCGCACCTCTGAGAACAGCCCGGCGTGCCCGGTGGCGCCGAGCAGGGGCAGAGCGTAGGTGATGTGGTCAAGGACCTGGTGATCGCCGCTGCAGTTGAACATAAACTGCGAGATCCCGCCGTTCATGACCTCCGCCAAGTAATAGTCGACGTAATAGGAGCCGAGCGCATCAGGACTCAGCTCACCGGGCTCCGCGCCCTCTTCGAGCAGGTAATTGACCACGGAGATGTTGGACTCGATGACGGCGTACACGTCGCTGTTCCTGATCGACTCGCGGGATACGACGATGTGGTCGACAAGCATGAGCTTCCTTCCGATCGGGGCAGCATGCTAGCGGTTTCAATCAGAAGGGTGGGCCGCGCATCGGAACCCTTCGTCTGTTAGGAAGGAGCCATGCAGGATTCCCTCCGCTTCCCACCCGACCCGTTCGTCATGAATGGCATCTACGCGACCCCACCGGCCATCGACGTGGGAGCCTGGCGCGAGTACCTGTCCCGCGAGTTCGGTCCCACGGACATCATCGGCGACGGCGAGCCTCCCGTCTTCTTCGCCTTCACCGAGCACCGCTTCGACTACGAGGACCGGTCGGGAGTTCCGGCGCAGGCCTTCCTCGCCGCTTCCAAGGACTTCTCCGATCTCGCCAACTACGAGACGGCACTCCAGCAGAGCTGGGACTTCCCCGACATCAAGGACGTGCTGTCGCGGGGCCATCACTTCCTGGCCACCTTCGAGTTCCTGGCCCGCTCCCTGGCCTTTGAGGACCGGCTGCGGTTGTTCCGCGCCCTCACCTCGGCCCTGGTGGAGCTCACCGACCCGATCGCACTGTATTCCAGCACCGCCGACGCCTTCTTCGAACCCCGCCGCTGGCTGGAGGTCCAGCGCGAGGGCTACACCTACTACGGCTTCTTCAACGTGCGGTTGTTCAGGATCAGCAACAGCGACGACGATTCCCTCATGGACACCCGCGGGCTGGGCATCTTCGGGGTGCCCGATCTCCAATGCCATTTCCGGGGGCTCGACCCGGACGAGGTCTCGAGGCTGCTGTACAACACTGGCGTCTACCTGATGCGCGAGGGCGACGTGATAGAGGACGGTCACACCGTCCCGGGCATCCAGGAGGGCAGCCGCTGGCGCTGCCAGCACGAGGAGGCCCTGATCGGACCCGAACGGGAGGTCCTGGACATCTGCCCGGAGGCCCCCTACGCCGCGGGTAACCGCAACCCCTGACAGGCCGCTGTCCCCGGAAACCGGTTGGGCCGGCCCACAGGCTTCAGTGGGCCGGCCCAACCGGTCTCTGGGTGCTGTCTCAGGGCCCGGATTGACGGGCTCCGGTAAGCCCCTCGTCGGGAGGAGTTCCTCACACCAGAATGACGGGTTTGATGAGGTCGCGCGGTTTGGTGCGCATGAGTTCCACGCCGTCCTCTACGTGCTCGATCCCGGTGAAGCGGTGGGTGATCATCTTCTCGGGGTGGATGCGCCCGGCCAGAACGAGGTTGGCCATCCTGTCCATGCGGTTGCGACCGCCGGGGGTGAGGCCGCCGACGAAGTGCTTGTGGCCCATGCCCACCATGGTCGACTCGCGGCTGATCTTGATGTTCTCGCCCTCCCCCAGGTAGTTGACGTTCGCTACCCGACCGCCCACCTTCAGGATGTCGAAGGCCTGCTGGAAGGTGTCCAGGTCTCCCCCGGCGACGATCACCCGGTTGACGCCCTGCCCTTTGGTGGCCTCCATGATCTGTTCAACGATCCCGCCCTCGCGGTAATTGATGATGTCGGTTGCGCCGAATTCCTGGGCGACTTCAATGCACTTGGGCCGCGATCCGACGGCGAACAGGCGGCCCGCGCCGAGAACGGACGCGCTGGCCACGGACATCAGGCCCACCGGACCGATTCCGATGACCGCTACGACATCACCGGGTTCGATGCTGGCGAGCTCAGCCCCGTGAAGTCCGGTGGTGACCATGTCGGAGAGCATCGCGCCGACCTCGGGGGAGATCCCCTCCGGCAGGTGGGCCAGGTTGCCGTCGGCGTCGTTGACATGGATCAGTTCGGCGAAGACGCCGTCCTTGATGTTGGAGAACTTCCAGCCGCCGAGCGGAACACCGGAGTGCATGGCGTAGCTCTCCTGGGCGGCCACCGAGGACCAGTCGGGGGTGATGGCGGGGATGATCACCTGGTCGCCGACCTTGAAATCCTTGACCATGGATCCCACCTCGACGACCTCACCGACCGCTTCGTGGCCGAGCATCATGTTGTGGCGTTCCCCCACGCCACCCTCGTAGACGGTGTGGATGTCGGAGGAGCACGGGGCCAGGGCGACCGGGCGGCAGATCGCGTCCATCGGCCCGCACTTCGGGTCCTCCTTCTCAATCCACCCGGCCTCACCGATCCTGAGCATCGCGTAACCCTTCATTTTGCCTCCTTGCACTGGGTTCGATCGATCTGGTGTTTGCCTTCTCAAACAAGAGGTCACCTCACTGGTCCGACGGCCCTGCCACCTAACCGTCTGCGCCACTTTTCGTCGGGCCACCTCCGCTTCAATCATTACAGCGTGGTTCTTTGACGGCAACCTTTTACGTCATATTTCCCGATCGGATTTGAGCCGGAAAGCAAGAAACTTTTTCTCCCGGGACACGGTGAGCAACCCACGCAACGAAGCCCAGGCACGGACGTCTCACGGGTGGCTCAGTGATGGTAGAGCTCCGTGATCCGGTCCAGGTGGGTCAGCAGCCTGGTCCTGATCTCAGTCGGCGCCTCGACGCGGATGCCGGGGCCAAGGCGAAGCAGGATCGTGAGCGCATGGAGATCGTCCATGAACTCCAGACTCGCGGGACGCCACTTCCCCGCGGGCGGATCGTCACCCAGTTCGGTTTCGTTGACGCGGATGGCCCACTCCCGGGCATCCTCCCACCGATCCGCCCGGAGCCACCCGGTCACGACCACCGGGGTGAACCGGTCGAGGAAGCGGGCACGATGCCGCTTCCAGGCCGCGGCAACATCCACTGCATCGTCCGCGCAGGGCGTTGCGAGCAGGGTGGCGGTCCGAATGCGAGCCACCTTGAGGAACCGCATGCGCTCGTCGCTGGTTGCGCACAGGTACCAGTCGCTGCCCGCGCTCACCAGCCCGTGCGGCTCCGCCACAAGATCCTGCACGACCGCCCGGGACGACCGGTAATCGAGACGCACCTTCTTCCGCGCGAACACGGCCGCCTGCAACGTCGCGAACGCCTCACCGGGTTGCAGGGCATCAGGTTGGGGCAGCCAGCCGTTCGGGTCAATCACGATCCGCGACGCCGCGGCCGCCGTCCGGTTGCGATGGGCATCCGGGACAGCGGCGAGCAGCTTGCGAACCCCCGAAACAAAGGCCGCGCTCAATCCCATCGCGTCAGCACCCCATGACGAGAGCGCCGCGAACAGCGCCCGGCTCTCATCCCCGCTCAACGCGGTCACATCGGTGCGATACCCCGGCAACAACCTGACCCCTCCCCCGGGACCGCGCTGGCAGTACACCGGGACCCCGGCAGCCGACAGCGCATCCACGTCCCGCAGAATCGTGCGGCGCGAGACCTCCAGTCGTCGCGCCAGTTCCCCGGTCGAGAGACCGCCGTGGGCACGCAACAACCAGATCATCGACAACAACCGATCCGCCCTCATGGAACCGAGGCTGTCACACGAACATGACAGGAGATGTCACCAACGGCCCGTACCTTCTCAGGCGACAACCCAGATCCCGAGCGACAAGGAAATCTCTCATGACGGTCTTCACCCCGACCAGTGTCATCCTCTACGTCGAGGACGTGAATGTCAGTACCGCGTTCTATCGCCGGGCCCTCGGCGAGGAACCCGTCGAAACCTTCGAGGGCTTCGCGGTTTTCGCCCTGACCGAGGATGTCACCCTCGGCCTGCAGGCCCGCGACGGCATCGATCCGGATGCCGTGGGTGCCCCGGGCAGCGTCGAACTGTCCATGAGCAACGCCACCCGAGACGATGTCGACCGCCTTCACCGATCCTGGAGCGAGCTCGGCTTCCCCATGGCCCTGGAACCCACCGAGCTCGCCTTCGGCTACACCTTCGTCGCCACCGATCCCGACGGGCATCGCCTCCGCGTTTGCGCCACCGACACGACGAACCTTTGACGGCGTCACTACGCCCCCCGACCCATCCTCCGGCTTGATCTGACGTACCCCGATCCGCCTCCAGTGGCCCGGCATCACGCGTCAAAAGGACATTCATCCTGCTGAATGTCGACTAGATTACCTGCTGGATGTCGAGTAAGGGTGGTCATGTATCTTCGTCGCACCGTGGACGAGCTGCTGGACACGTTCCTCCCCCAAGCGCCCGCCATTGCGCTGGACGGGGCGAAAGGGGTCGGGAAGACCGGCACGGCGCTTCAGCGCGCCACGAAGGTTTTCCTCTTGGATCGCCCAGACCAACGCGCCCTCGTCGAGGCCGATCCCGACGGAATCCGCCGGCCGGGAACGACGCTGCTCGATGAATGGTCCCGGATGCCCGAGGTCTGGGATCTCGTGCGCAGGGAGGTGGACAACGGAGCAGGTCCGGGCAGCTTCCTGCTCACTGGATCCGCCACCCCCGCCACGGCGCAGGGGACCCACAGCGGCGCAGGGCGCATCCTGTCGCTGCGCATGCGCCCCATGGCCCTCCACGAACGTGGGCAGCTCGTCCCCACCGTCTCACTCACCTCCCTGCTGACGGCAGAACCACCCTGCTCGGCCGAGATCGAAGGCCACACGTCGTACTGCCTGGCGGACTATCTGGACGCCATCGCGGCAAGCGGGTTTCCCGGTATCATGAGTCTTGGTCCCGACCTGCGAACCGAACAACTCGCCACCTACATCCAGCGCGTGATTGATCGTGACCTGCCGGATCTGGGCTATGGCGTGCGCCGGCCCGAAACGCTGCGCCGCTGGCTCGCGGCATACGCCGCCGCATCCTCCACCACCACCAGCTACTCCAAGCTTCTTGACACCACTACCTGCGGCGACGGTCAACAACCGGCCCGGGACACCACCCAGACCTACCGTGATCACCTCACCCAGCTCTGGCTGCTCGACCCGGTTCCTGGTTGGAGCCCCAGCCGCAGCCCCTTCACCAGATTGCAGCAGGCGCCGAAACACCAACTGGCCGATCCCGCCCTGGCGGCCTCGCTGCTGGGCGCGACCGCCTCCTCCATGACCACCCCTCGCCATTCCCACCTCGCCGGCCCCTTGTTCGAGGCCCTCGCCACCCTCACCGTACGGGTGGCCGCCGAGGCGGCACGGGCCCGCGTGGGCCATCTGCGCACCCGCAACGGCGATCACGAAATCGACCTGATCGCTGAGACCCGCGACGGGCGCATCGTCGCCATCGAGGTGAAACTGGCCGCCTCGGTGACGGACCCGGATGTTCAGCACCTCGTCTGGCTGCGCTCCCGCCTGCCCGAGGACGTGTCCGACCTGGTAATTCTCACAACGGGAACCACCGCCTACCGGCGGAGAGACGGTGTGGCGGTGATCCCCCTTGCGCTGCTCGGGCCGTAGGCACACCGCATCACGCCTCCGTCCCAAGCACCTGCCCAACCTTCCTCGATCACTACGCCGGGCTCATTTCTTGCCAGCCACCAGCGAGCCTGCCGAAGCGATACGCAAAGGCAAGCAAACCTGCGGGATCGATCACAGCGAAACGATGACCTGCATCACAGCAAATCTGCGGTTTCGCCGTCGGTGACGAGTTATCTGGACGCGTTGGCCAGGCTGTTCCTCATACTGCGCGTGAGACCGTGGGAGACCAGACTCGCAAAACAAGAGATCGGACGGGTGAAGGTCTCCGCGCTGGGCTTCGGGTCGGCCGCATGGTTGTGCGATGCATCCGCCTGCGCCGTTCGTTCTGGGCGGCCCCAAGGGCCGGGCCGTCAGCGGGTCTCCTTGAACTCGACGTGGCGCCGGATGATGGGGTCGTACTTGCGCAGCGAGATCCGGTCGGGATCGTTGCGGCGGTTCTTCCGGGTCACGTAGGTGTAGCCGGTTCCCGCGGTGGAGCGCAGCTTGATCAGCGGACGCAGATCGTTCTTCTTGGCCATCTCAGAGTTTCCTTCCCCGGGCGATGAGGTCCGCGACCACCGCGTCGATGCCCCGGGCGTCAATCACCTTGATGCCCTTGGCGGAGACCGTGAGCCTGACCCTTCGCCCCAAGGAGGGCACCCAGTAACGCTTTGTCTGGACGTTGACGTTGAAACGGCGGTTGGTCTTCTTCTTCGACCAGGGGACGTTGCGCCCGAAACCGGGCGTGGCCCCCGTGACCTGGCAATGACGCGACATGGGACTCCTCGGGTTGCACGAACATTCACCGATAATGATAATGAGTCGCAATTAAAGTTCAAATCCGATCCCGGAAGGCCCATGATGAAACCAGGCATCCACCCCGACTATCACCCCGTCGTCTTCCGCGACATCACCACCCGGACCATGTACCTGATCCGTTCGACGATGACCTCCAGGCAGACGATCGAGTGGAGCGACGGGAACACCTACCCCTTGGTCGATGTGGAGATAACCGCCGACAGCCACCCTTTCTACACGGGCAAGGCGCGCAGGCTCAGCATCACGGGACGCGTCGAGAAGTTCCAGCAGCGCTACGGCAGGACGAGGTGACCCCGCAACCCTCGTGGATGACACCCCGGCGGCGCACCACAGGACCCGCCCCGAAAGGAACACGCCGACCGGAGCGTCCGTCACCAACAACTCACAGAGCGGTTCGATCAGCCTCCCGGGAGCGCCGCCCGGAAACTCATGAACCAATCAACCCGGGAGGGTGGAATTCTACTTCGAGAAGGTAGAATTGTTGTGTGAGTTTGAACATCAAGGACGAGCACATCCACGACCTGGTCCGTCGGGCCGCCACCCGGACGGGGCTGAGTCAGACCCGCGTGGTCGAACGGGCCGTGGTTGAGCTGCTGGCCTCCCTGGAAGCGGAAGCCGCCGCCTCCGGTCTCGATCAGCTCTTGGACCGGGTGCATGCCGAGCTCACGGCCTCCGGCGGCGCCCTGGACTTCGACGCCCTCTACGACCCCGAGACGGAGTTGCCGCGATGATCGTCGCCCCGTCTGCGATTGCCGCCATCCTGCTGAAGGAGCCGGAGAGCAGCGGCTTCCGTGAGCTGCTGGGCAGGCGTGGCGGCCAATTGTCCGCCCCCGGTTACCTGGAGTTGTCGATCGTGCTCACGGCGCGGGGAGTCACCGACCCAGTCGCCACCCTCGATGCGATCCTGCTCGGCCTCGGCGTGGAGGTGGTGCCTTTCACGCCGTCACAGGCTCGCCTGGCTCAGGAGGCCCACCTGCGTTTCGGCAGGGGCAGCGGCCATCCGGCCAGGCTGAACTTCGGTGACTGCATCAGCTACGCCCTCGCCAAGGACACCGGGGAACCCCTTTTGTTCAAGGGAAACGACTTCGTCCACACCGATCTGAACCCCGCCTCCGGGATCTCACCCTGATCTTCCCGGCTCGCCCATTTCCTGCCCGGGCGACGGCGAAGGGGACGGACACCGCATGGTGTCCGTCCCCTTCGCCGTCAGTGGTTCACTCGACCGGTTTGGTGACCGTGCCGTCGACCAGGACGCTGGGCGACATGGTGGCGGAGAAAGCGACCTTCTTCACGTAGCGGCCCTTAGAAGCAGCCGGCTTGAGACGCAGGATCTCCTCCAGCGCCGCGAAGTAGTTCTCGACGAGCTGCTGTTCGGTGAACGAGGCCTTGCCGATGATGAACTGCAGGTTGGCGTGCCGGTCCACGCGGAACTCGATCTTGCCGCCCTTGATGTCGGAGACGGCCTTGGCCACATCCATGGTGACGGTGCCGGTCTTGGGGTTCGGCATCAGGCCGCGCGGGCCGAGGATACGGCCCAACCGGCCGACCTTGCCCATCATGTCGGGGGTGGCGACAACGGCGTCGAAATCGAGGTAACCGCCGGAGATCTTCTCGACGAGATCGTCGACGCCGACCTCGTCGGCGCCCGCCGCGATCGCGGCCTCGGCCTTCTCACCGGAGGCGAAGACGAGGACCCGAGCCGTCTTGCCAGTGCCGTTGGGAAGGTTGACCGTGCCACGCACCATCTGATCCGCCTTGCGGGGATCGACGCCGAGACGCACCGCCACTTCAATGGTCTCGTCGAACTTGGCCGAAGCCATTTCCTTGACCAGCTTCACCGCCGCTTCGGGGGTGTGCAGCTGGGAACCGTCGCGCTTGTCGGCGGCGGCCTTGTAAGCCTTGCTGTGTTTCATCTCTGGTTCCGTTCTTTGTCGTCAGCCTCGCAGGCTGATCCACCAGTTCTGGTGTGGGAGTGGGCTCCCTGCCAGGGGGTGCGTCACTCGACGGTGACGCCCATGGAGCGGGCGGTGCCCTCCACGATCTTGCAGGCGGCGTCAACGTCGTTGGCGTTGAGGTCCGGCAGCTTCATCGTGGCGATCTCGCGCACCTGATCCTTGGTGAGCTTGCCCACCTTGTTCTTAAGCGGGTTGTCCGAACCCGACTGGATTCCGGCGGCCTTCTTGATCAGCTCGGCGGCGGGCGGGGTCTTCGTGATGAAGGTGAACGTGCGATCCTCGTAGATGGTGATCTCGACGGGGATGACGTTGCCACGCTGGGACTCCGTCGCGGCGTTGTAGGCCTTGACGAACTCCATGATGTTGACGCCGTGCGGGCCGAGGGCGGTACCGACCGGCGGCGCAGGGGTGGCGGAGCCAGCCTGCAGGGCAACCTTGACGAGGGCTGCGACCTTCTTCTTGGGAGGCATGTTGGGTCCTTATGGTTTTGGGTTTGGAACGGTCACGCCGGGCGCACCCGGGTCGCGACGCAACGCGCCATTGTAGGGTCCCGGACGGGCGGGAATCTAACCGACCTTCTCGACCTGTTTGAACTCCAGGTCGACTGGGGTTTCGCGACCCAGGATCTCGACGAGAGCCCGGAACCGCTGCTGGTTGGCGCTGATCTCGGTGATCGTGGCGTGCACCCCGGTGAAGGGGCCGTCGATCACCATCACGGAGTCGCCGACCGCGAAATCGACGACCTCCACTTTCTTCTTCGCGCGCGCCACGGCGGTGGAGGCCTCGGAGGCCACCTTCGCGACGACGGAAGGAGTCAGCATGCTGACCACCTCGTCCAGGCTGAGCGGGACGGGGGTCTGGCCGTGGCCGACGAAACCGGTCACGGAGGGGGTGTGGCGCACCGTCGCCCACGAGTCGTCGGTCAGCTCCATCCGCACCAGCACGTAGCCGGGCAGCACGCAGCGCGTGACGGTCTTGCGGGTGTTGTTGCGCACCTCGACGACCTCCTCGGTGGGGACGATCGTCTCGAAGATGTAGTCCTCCATGTTCAGGGAGGTGGCGCGGGAATCGAGGTTCTGCTTGACCCGGTTCTCCATGCCCGAATAGGTGTGGATGACGTACCACTCGCCGAACTTGGACTCCAGTTCCTCGCGGAGCTTCGCAACGGCCGCCGCGGTGGCGTCGTCGGCTTCCGGCTGCTCGGGTTCGTCCTCCTCCGGTTCGTCGGCGAGGGCGATTTCCTCACGGGGCTCGTTCTCCTCGCCGAGTGGGCCGAGGTCGATCTCGACCTCGTCGCTGGGGGTGGGCAGCTCCCCCAGGTCGATCTCGAAGTCGTCGGTGTTCTCACTCACTGGGGGTTTCCTCCAAACAGGCTGAGCAAGGCCCAGCCGAAGCCGTTGTCGAGAAGCATGACGTAGGCGATTATGAACAGCACGAACAGCAGGACCGCTGAGAACAGCGCAGTGAGCTCCCCCCAGCTGGGCCACACGACCTTCTTGAGTTCGGCCACGGACTGGCGCACGAACTGCGCTGGGTTTTTCGCCCGGTAGGGGTCGTGCTCCCCACGCTCCGTCTCGGAGCGTTTCCTGGTGGCCGCAGTCTTCTTAACGGGGGCCTTAGCGGTCTTGCGGGCCACCACCTTCGAGGTTTTCTTGCCGGCCTTCCCGGACTCGTCCTTGTCCGCGTCGTCTTCGAGGTCGGCGTCCTCCGCGCCGTCCTCGGAGGAGTCCTCGTCGAACTGGTCCTCCAGCTCGTCGATCACCTCGTCGTCGGCGACGGGGTCAGCCTCGGGGAGTTCGTCCCCGTCCTGCCGAGTCTTGTCGTCGCTCACGCGCGGTCCCTTTCGGTCAACAAACGAAATGCCTGCCCACCCACTGGGTGGCAGGCGTTGGAAGCATCTGCTTCGCAGGGCAGGAGGGACTCGAACCCCCAACCTGCGGTTTTGGAGACCGCTGCTCTGCCAGTTGAGCTACTACCCTTCGACGCGGCCGCACGCCTTGACACGAGGCGCGGCCGACCTCGCCAGACCCATACCCTACCGCATACCCGGCAAGGTCCGAAATCCCTGCTCAGATACTCACGCCGACCAGGTTCACCTCGGGAACCAGGGTGATGCCGAAACGTTCCCGAACCCCGTCGCGGATCTCGCGGGCGAGGGCGAGGACGTCGGCAGTGGCGGCGTGCCCGCGGTTGGTGAGCGCCAGCACGTGCCGGGTGGACAGCCGCGCCGGGCCTGAACCGTGGCCCGCAGGGAATCCCGCGTGCTGGATCAGCCAGGCGGCGCTGGTCTTGACCCCCTCCCCCGCGGAGAAACGGGGGGCCTCCGCGGGCAGGGAGGCCGCCTGCTCCGGGGTGAGGATCGGGTTGGTGAAGAAGGAACCGGCGGACCACGTGTCGTGGTCGTTCGCGTCCAGGACCATGCCTTTTCTCCGCCGGATGGCGAGCACGGTCTCCCGCACCCGGGAGGCGGGGGCGCGCTGCCCCACCGCGACGCCGAGGGCACGGGCCAGTTCGGGGTAGCGGACGGGCTGTCCCAGCTCCCCGAGCGGCAGCTGGAAGTCGACGCGCAGCACCAGGTGGCGTCCCTTCTCGCGTTTGAAGCGGGAATCGCGGTAGCCGAAGCCGCACTCGGCGGCCGCGAAGGTGCGGATGGCTCCCTCCGCCCGGTTCCAGGTGCGGACCCGCTGAATGAGGGTCGCCACCTCGGCCCCGTAGGCACCGACGTTCTGGATCGGAACGGCCCCCACGGACCCGGGTATCCCGGAGAGGGTTTCCATCCCGGACCACTGGGCAGCCACGGCCCGGGCGACGAGATCGTCCCAGACCTCCCCCGCGGCGACCTCCAGTTGGGCCCCGGAGCAGTCCGCGGCCTCGGCGCGGACCCCCCGGGTGGCGACCTTGACCACGGTGCCGTCGAAGCCCTCGTCGGCGATCAGGACGTTGGAGCCGCCGCCGAGGACCAGGACCGGTTCACCCCGGGAGTCACAGTCGGCGACGGTGTCGATGAGCTGCTGTTCGGTCGTCGCCTCGACGAAGCGCCGCGCGGGCCCGCCGAGCCGGAAGGTGGTGTGGTTCGCGAGCGGCTCAGTCAATGCGCACCTCCGCCTTCGCTGCCCCCAGCACCGCGTCACCGCCGCAGGTCGCGGTCAGGTTGACGGTGGCCACCCCGTCGGCGACGGCGGCGACGGTCCCGGTGAAACGTACCAGCGTGCCCTCGTCGGTGTCGGGAACCACCACGGGACGGGTGAACCTCACGCAGTAGCGCCCGATGCGGGCCGGGTCGCCGATCCAGCGGGTGATCAGACCGAGCCCGGCGCCCATCGTCCACATGCCGTGGGCCAGCACCCCGGGCAGGCCAATGGCGCGGGCGTGGCGGTCGGAGAAGTGGATCTCGTTGAAGTCCGTGGAGGCGCCGGCGTAGCGCACCACCACCGACCTGGTGACCCGGATCTCCAGGGCTGGGAGTTCCTGACCCACCTGGATCTCGCGTTCAGTCATGGGGGGCCTCCTCGCGGGTGTGCATCAGGGTGGAGCGGGCGTCGCAGACCGCCTCGCCGTCGACGGTCAGCGCCACCAGGATCGTGACCATGTCCAGGTTGCCGCGGTTGCGGACCCGTTCGATGGTGAGCCGGGCCACCACGTCGTCGCCCTCGCGCAGGGGACGGTGGAAGTCGAAGGTCTGGTCTGCGTGGACGGTGCGGTGCAGGGCCAGGCCCAGTTCCTCATCGCCGAAGAGGGAGCCCCACGCCTGGGCCGCGATGACGGCTGCGAAGGTCGGCGGGGCGATGGGATGGTCGCCGAAGTAGGCGGGGTTCTCGTCCTGGATGGCGCGCGCGAACTCTGCGATCTTTGCGCGGCTGACGCGGTAGGCGGGAGCCGGGGGATAGGTCCGGCCCGCGTGCTCGGCGGAAATCGGCATGGGGGAAGGTTACCGGGAAAACGTCGAGGGCCGCCCCTTGCGGGTGCGGCCCTCAGCGGAAGGGTGCGGCTCAGCGGGTCTCGCGGTGCGCACGGTGGGTGCGGCAGCGCGGGCAGTACTTCTTGAGCTCGATCCGGTCAGGATCGTTGCGGCGGTTCTTCTTGGTGATGTAGTTGCGCTCCTTGCACTCGGTGCAGGCAAGCGTGATCTTCGGACGGACGTCCTGCCCCTTCTTGGCCATGATCAGTTTCCCTCGGTGTAGTGGCGCGGATGCGCGCTGGCTTCGGTTGTGTGGTGACGAGGGCGGGACTTGAACCCGCGACACAGCGATTATGAGCCGCTTGCTCTACCGACTGAGCTACCCCGTCGAATGTTCTCGCCCAAGAACTCCCGGGCAAGAACAGAGCCCCCATGCGGAATCGAACCGCAGACCTTCTCCTTACCATGGAGACGCTCTGCCTACTGAGCTATAGGGGCCAGCCGTCGGCAAACTCTACACGGCCCTTCGCGAGAAGCACAAGTCGACGGCCGAGGCCCGACCCTCAGGACGGCGCCCCCTGTACGGCACCGGTTCGCCCGGCCCACGAACCGCTCAGCAACAGGACCGCCAGGAAGCCGAAAAGCACCACCGCGGGCCAGCCGATCAGGCCCACCAGGACCGGGTCCAGGCCGTCGCCGGGCGCCACCAGTATCGCGGGCAGGGAGGCGAAGGCGTTGAACGCACCGTGGGTGATGGCGGCCGGCAGGACGCTGCCGGAGCGAACCCGAAGCCAGGACAGCAGCGTTCCGAGTCCTGCGCACAGGCAGGTGAACAGGGCGATGCCGGCCGCCGCGGGGAGCCTGCCGCCGTACTCGTAGCCCATGACGATCAGGGGCGCGTGCCACAGACCCCAGATCACGCCGGTGAGCACGATTCCCCGCCTTCGGCCCAGGGGTTCGAGGGCCGACTGGAGCCAGCCACGCCACCCGGTCTCCTCCCCCAGGGCGACCAGGCCGTTGACCGTGTACGCGGCGAACACGTTCGCCACCACCATGAGGACCCAGATCACCGCGACGGGCGGCGGCCCTCCCGGGGCGATGCCGCGCAGATTGTTCGTGAACGAGGTCAGGGCCCAGTCCGGACTGAACCCCCCGGCGCCGATGACCAGCGTCAGCAGCAGGGCGAGCGCGGCCACCACGACGCCGACCCCGATCGTCGCGAAACCGAGGATCCGGAGCCAACCGGGACGCCCCCCGGAACCGGGTGGTCGCCGGGCGAGCCCGCTCTCCCGCAGCCAGGACTCGTGGGTGACGAATCGGCAGACCACCCAGGCGGCCAGGGCGGGGGTGAACATCCGGAGCGTCAGTATCACCTTGGCCTGTGGTGTTCCCAGCCCGCCGGTCGCGGCCACGACGCAGTCCAGGAGCAGGGCCGCCCCAAAGCTCACCAGCAGGAACACGCCGACCGCCCGCACGTGAACGCCCCGTCGCCCGGCAGCGGTCATTGCCGTTCCTCTCCCGCGAGCGCCTGCCCGGAGGGCAGGAACCACAGGCCAACCATGTCGCCGTCGCGGTTGTAGCTGACGCGGGCCACGAGGTCGGCAGCCTCCATGTGGAGGGGTTCCTCCACCACGACGACCCCTCCCGACAGGGCCAGAGGGGTCGGGGTGCCGCGCCGTTCGAGCTCCCCGCCCAGCGCGATCACCTGCGCCCAGGCGTCGGCCAGCCGTTCGGCGTCGAGCTGCCATCCGGCGCGCGGGCCGGCCAATTCTTCTGCTTTCTGCCATTCGTGTTTCTCGATGGCGTCGAGGAATGCCTCCGCCTTCTCGACGGCGGTGCGGAATTCGGAATCGGTGGGTTTCTTCATGGGTTTTCCTGTTCTCGGGTCGGTCGGGTTTCCGAAACGCTGGAAGGCCGCCTGGCGGCTGGTTCCCAGGGCATCGCCGATGGCCTGCCAGGTGACCCCCCTCCCGCGGGCCGCGGTGACGAGCCGGGCCAGGATCTCGTCGGTCAGCGACTGGAGCGAGCGCACGGCGGCCAGGGAATGGGTCATGTCGCCCCCGGGGGCGTCCGGATCGTCGGCGGCGGCGAGTTCCGCCGCCACCAGGGAGCTGATCTTCCGAAGACGTTTCACTAGCTCTTCGGCGGTCACATCGTCGGTCAACATGCGTAAAGGCTAGGTTTACATCACCGCTTCTGTCAAGACCGGCTTTACAGGATTTGCAGGCGGTTGAACGGACCGCCGGGCCCTCCGGATCACGGACCCCGGTTCACGACCGGCGCATCAAGCCACGCGATCGGCTGGCCTTCCCGCCATCCGCCAGCCCAACCGTCGAAAGCCAGCGCTACAGCGCAGGCAGATGACGAGTGGGCAAGCGAAACCGCCCGGTCCCGGCCCTTCGGATCCTCGCCGGCGGTTCGTCGAGGAAAGCGGCAATCGATGTCCGCGCGGGTAGATTGACCCCCATGACCTCCGTACAGCTCGTCGACGAGATCCGCGGCGCGCTCGCTGCCGCCGGTGATCCCGGGAAGGCTGTCCGGGAGCAGGCCTACATGAAGTCGGCGCTGCCCTTCCACGGGGTGCGGCTGCCCGAGGTGCGGCGCATCACCAAGAGGCTGCTGAAGGAACACCCCTTGGCCGGCCGCGACCAGTGGGAGCGGGCCATCCGGGAACTGTGGGACGAGGTCACGCACCGGGAACACTGGTACGCGGCGCTTGAGATCGCGGGCCACCGCGACGCCCGCGACTGGCAGGACCTCGGCGCCCTGGAGCTGTACCGGCACCTCGCCACGACCGGGGCGTGGTGGGATGTCGTCGACGGGATCGCCTCTCCCCTCGTGGAGAACGTGGTCGCGACCACCCCCGGGGCGCGAGCCGTGGTGTGGGACTGGGCCACGGGAGACGACCTGTGGTTGCGTCGCATCTCCATCATCTGCCAGCTGCAGCGCAAGACCTCCACCGACCTGGAGCTGCTCGGCCACGCCATCGACTCCAACCTGGAGGGGTCGCAGCACGGCTCCGAGTTCTTCATCCGCAAGGCCATCGGCTGGGCGCTGCGGCAGCACGCCCGCGTCGACCCGGACTGGGTGAAGGCCTTCGTGGAGACGCGCGGACCGCGGCTCAGCGGGCTGAGCCGCCGGGAGGCCCTCAAACACCTGTGACCTCACCTCCCCGGGTCGGGTGACGACGGATTAGGCCAACTCATCGCAACCCGTGTGCAGAACCCCGGCCCAATTCCCATGGATTTTCTCCGGCTGTGCCGACTAGCGTCGGGAAAACCAGCCGATCCGCGCAAGGCAGCGCGAGGAAGAAGGAACCATGGCAGTCATCACCGTGCTTGGCTCGGGAATCATGGCCACCGCCCTGGCCACTCCCCTGACCGACAACGGCCACGAGGTGCGTCTAGTCGGCACCCACCTCGACCGGGAGATCATCACATCCATCCAGGAAACGGGCATCCACCCGAACCTGGGCCTGAAGGTGCCCGATGGGGTGACCGCCCACCAGCTGGAGGACGCGCCGCGAGCCTTCGAGGGGGTCGAGTTCGTGATGAGCGGGGTCAACTCGTTCGGGGTTGACTGGGCCGGCGACCAGTTCGCCTCCCTACTGCGTCCCGGGATGCACGTGATAGCCCTCGCCAAGGGCATGCAGGCCGACGACGACGGCAACCTCACCATCCTGCCCCGGGCACTCGCCTCCCGCCTCCCCGAGGAGCTGCGCTCCCGGGTGAGCGTCTCCGCGATCGCGGGGCCCTCCATCGCGGGCGAGGTGGCGGTGCACCGCCACACCAGCGTCGTGTTCACCGGCGAGGATCCCGAGGTCCTGACGCGCTGGCGCGAGCTGTTCGCCACCGAGCACTACCACGTGTGGACCAACACCGACTTCGTGGGCGTCGAGGTGTGTGCGGCTACGAAGAACTGCTACGCCTTCGGGGCCGGTTTCATGCAGGGCCTGCTCGACGCGATGGGCGAGGCGGCCGGGGACCGTTACGTCAACTACAACTACGGGGCGGCCCTGTTCGGGCAGGCCTCCGTGGAGATGATCCAGTTCATGGAGCTGCTGGGCGGCAAACCCACCACCCCCATCGGGCTGCCCGGGATCGGCGACTGCTTCGTCACATCCATGGGCGGCCGCAACGTGCGGTGCGGCCGGCTGGTCGGATCGGGGATGACCTTCAGCCAGGCCCGCGCCCAGATGCCCGGCGTGACCCTGGAGGGCGCCGCGGCCATCGTCGTGATCGGCAGGGCCGTGGTCCGCCTGACCGAACGCGGCATCGTGCCCCCGGAGAGGTTCCCGCTGCTGCGTCACCTCTACGAGGTGGTCGGCCTGGACCAGCCCGTGGCCGTCCCCTGGGACAGCTTCTTCGGCGGCGACGGCTCCGGCCAGGCCTGACCCGATACCCACCCCAACGACGAACGAGCAAAGGAGCCGAGGTGAGCAGGGCAGCACAAATCCTCAACGCGCTGGAATCCACGCGCGCCACCTCGGCCGACGAGTTCGCCGCCCTGCTCGGGGTGAGCCGTCGCACCGTCGCCGGTGAGGTGGCCTCACTGCAGGAACTGCTCGGCCAGGCCGCCTCCATCACCCTGGTGGAGGGCCGCTACCGCCTGCTGGTGGCCGACCCGCCCCGCTACCGGGCCATCCGTTCCGGGCTGGCCTCCAGCACCTCCTTCAACGACCCCACCGCCCGGGCCTCGTTCATCGTCGCCCGTCTGTTCCGCGCCACCCAGCCCGTGAGGATCGAGGAACTGGCGCAGGAGATGTCGGTGGGCCGCACAACGGTGGTGGCGGACCTCAACCGGGTCCGGGAACACGTCGGCGAGTGGGAACTGGAGATCAAGGGACGCACCCATGTCGGTCTGGTGCTGCGCGGCCCGGAGCTGCAGCAACGCCTGCTGATCCTGCGGCACCACTACCCCACCGCCTACGACCACCACCCGAGTTGGCAACGGATCGAGCAGGCGGTCGCCGGGCTGACCGCCGAGGCCGGGCTGGATCCCGTCCACATTCCCGAGTTGACCCGCTGGGCCGTCGTGGCCACGGACCGGACCCGCCAGTCCCGTCCCCTGGGGATATTGCCCGCCCGGTACCGGGAGCTGCCGGGCACCCCGGCCCACGCGCTCGCCGAGCGCCTCACTCTACGCCTGGCCGACGACGGGGTTGAGCTGGCCGGCGACGAGGTGACCTTCCTGGCGCTCCCGATCGCGGGCATGCGCGCCCCGAGCGACAGCGAACTCGCCACCGACCTCGGCAACCACGGCGAACCCATCGAGGAGCTGGTGGAACGAGCCCTGACCGCCATCCACACCGAGATGCAGATCGACCTGACGGGTGCCCCGCAGCTCACCGAGTTCACCAGGCACCTGGCATACATGATCAACCGGATGCGGTACCGGATCTGGGTGGACGACTCGGGGGTGGCCAGCATCGGCCAGGAGTTCCCCGTCGCCCACCGCATGGCCACGGTGGCCGCGCGGGTGATCGAGGAGCGGGTGGGGCTGCCCGTCGACGGTTCGGAGTTTGGTTTCCTGACGGCCTACTTCCAGGTGTTCCTGGAGGCCGTGGACCGGAACCCACGGCTGCCGCTGCGGGTCGCGGTCATCACCTCTACGGGCCGGGTCACGGCCGAGCTGGTGCGCCTCCAGCTGTCCAGGCTGCTGCCCTCGGCGACGCAGTACCTGATGTTGACGTCCGCCGTCACGAAAGACGAACTCGCCGGGGTCGATCTGGTGGTCACCACCGACGACCGCCCGGTTTCCGCCCCGGTGCCGGTCCTGCGCGTGAGTCACATCCTGGATCGCCGCGCCTTGGCCCGGGAACTGGACCGCCACCACATGCGGCTCCCCGATTCGGACGGCGGCATCCTGGCCAGCGCCCTCGACGAACAGCACTTCTTCGCGCTGCCGCCCGGCACCGACTACGCGGACGCCGTCGACTACATGACCGCCCACCTCGAGGCCCGCGGCCTGGCGGAGCAGGGTTTCGGGGAACGCATCCGGGAACGCGAACGCCTCTCCCCAACCCAGCTCGACTCCTGGGTCGGGTTCCCCCACACCACCCTCACCACTGGATCCGGAGTGCTGCTGGCCGTCGGCGTGGTTCCCCGGAAACCCGACGAGGACGGGGTGCGGCTGATCGTCCTGCTGGGGGTTCCGCAGGATCCGCGCCGCGGCGAGAGCGTTCTCGTGCCCGTCTACGACGCCGTGCTGCGGCTCGGCACCCGCCGGGACCTGCTGACACGGATCTCGCACCTGACCACCTTCGAGGAGTTCTACTACTTCCTCGCCACCAATCCGCTCACAGAAAGCTGAGACGATGACGTTCTGGATCTTTCTCGCCGCCCTGGGCGCCGCCTGGGTGTTGCAGTCCTACCTGTCCTTCAAACAGACCCAGTCGTTCACGAAACTGTTCGTCGCCATGCGCCGCCGCGGGCGGGTTGCGATGGGGAGGTTCAAGGGCGGCATCGTGCAGGGCGCGATCGTCCTGTTCGGCATCGATGCCGACGGCGTGATCACCGAGGGCCACCGGCTGAACGGGGTCACGGTGATGGCCCGGTTCCGTGGATTCGAGGATTTCACGGGCCAGAGCATCACCGACATCGACCCTGCCGACGCCGCCCACCACGGCAGGCAGGTCCGCAAAGCCGTCGAGAACGCCCGCGAGAACTACCGGATCATCACCGCCGGAGGCCAGGCCCCCGAACCGCCGAGCGCCCTGGCCCGCACCGTCAAGAAGGTCAGGGGAACCTTCCGCCGCCGGACCCCCACTCCGGCCACGGACTGACGACCCCTCTTCTTCATTCCTGTTCACACCCCGGGCATGCCAGCCCGGGTCCCACCGGGGCCTGACAGGTCCGTCATGCCCAAAAACACCCGAAAGGAGTTGAGATGTCCGACTTTTTGAACTGGATGGCCGCCGCCCAGGACGGGATGGTTCTGGCAGCGGAATGGTTCGTCGGGCTGTTCCGGAAGGGAGCAGAAACGTTCCTGAACTGGATGACCAACATCGTGCCGCTCGTTCTGATGCTGCTGATCGCCATGAACTCCCTGATCGCCCTGATCGGGGAGGAGCGCATCAACAAGCTCGCCGCGAAGGCCGGCCGCAACGTGATCAGCCGCTACCTGATCCTGCCGTGGATCGGGGCCTTCTTCCTGACCAATCCGGCGGCCTTCACCCTCGGCCGTTTCCTGCCCGAGGCCTACAAACCCGGCTACTACGCCTCCGTCGCCCAGATGGTGCACACCAACAACGGCCTGTTCCCGCACAACAACCCGGGGGAGCTGTTCGTGTGGGCGGGCATCGCGCAGGGCATCGTCACCCTGCAGCTGCCCACCGGCGACCTCGCCATCCGTTACCTGCTGCTCGGCGCCGTCCTGAACTTCTTCGGCGGCTGGGTGACGGACTTCACCACCGCCTACGTCGCGAAGCAGCAGGGCGTCACGTTGTCGAAGGAGGTGCACGCTCATGTCTGAGTTCCGCACGATCACCGTCTCCAAGGGTCCCGGCGGCTACGGCGGTCCCCTGACCATCACCCCGGACGAGAAACGCAACAAGGTCGTCTACATCGTCGGTGGCGGGCAGAAACCCGAGGTGGTGGACAGGATCGCCGAACTCACCGGCGCGGAGGCCGTCAACGGGTTCAACACCCGGGTGCCCGACGACGAACACTTCTGCGTGGTCATCGACTGCGGGGGGTCGCTGCGCTGCGGCCTCTACCCGAAGAAGGGCATCCCCACCATCAACGTCGTGCCCACCGGCAAGACCGGCCCCCTGGCCCAGCACATCCACGAGGGCATCTACGTCTCCGCCGTCGGGATGGACCAGGTGCGTCCCGCGGACGCCGACGAGGCCGCCGGGGCGCAGGCAGCGGCGACCGCTGAGTCGGCGCAGAAGTCCGTTCCCACCAGGGAGGACGGACGCCCCATGAAACTCACCGAGCAGATGGCCACGAAACAGAAGAAGTCGCTGCTGGAGAAGATCGGGCTGGGTGCGGGCAAGGTCATCGCGGTGTTCTACCAGGCCGGCCGCAACGCCGTGCAGATGATGATCAACACCATCCTGCCGTTCATGGGTTTCGTCGCGATGCTGATCGGCATCATCCAGGCCTCGGGTCTGGGCGACTGGTTCTCCCACCTGCTGACCCCCCTCGCCGGAAGCGGCTGGGGTCTGATGGCGCTGGGGCTCATCTGCTCCCTGCCCTTCCTGTCGCCGCTGCTCGGCCCCGGAGCGGTCATCGCCCAGATCATCGGCACCCTCATCGGTGTGGAGATCGGAAAGGGCAACATCCCGCCCCAGCTGTCGCTGCCCGCGCTGTTCGCCATCAACACCCAGAACGCCTGCGACTTCATCCCCGTCGGCATGGGGCTCGGGGAGGCGGAACCCGAAACCATCGAGGTCGGCGTTCCCGCGGTGCTGTACTCGCGGTTCCTCAACGGCGTTCCGCGCGTCGCCATCGCCTGGCTGGCCAGCATCGGCCTCTACCCGCAGTCCTGACCACCCGAACCGAACAACCTGAAAGGATTTTCCCATGGGCTACTCAACCACCATCATCGAAGTCGGGCCGGACGCCAGCGACTTCCTCGCGGAGCAGATGGCAATCACCTTCGCGGGCAACGCCCCCGAGGAGCTGCGCTCGTACTGCTTCGTCATCGACAAGTCGGAACTGACGAGCCCGCTGGCCGTCGGCCAGCCGGTGCTGATCGGCGACCAGGAATGGCGGATCACCGCCATCGGGGATGTCGCGGAGAAGAACCTGGGCGCGCTCGGACACGTCACCCTGGTCTTCGACGGCGCATCGGAGCCTAGACTGCCGGGGGCGCTGCACCTCAGCGGATCGCATCCCGAACCCGCCCTGGCCGCGGGCACACGGCTGGTGATCGGCAATGCCTGACGACGTCCTGCGCGACGCGCTCGCCCGCGCCACCGACACGGTCGCCGCGTCGGTGGGCCGCGGGGTGCTGGCCTCGGCAGGCGAGCTGATCACCGCCCACCTCGGCCCCGGGCCCTTCAAGGTCGTCGCCGACGAGAACACCTTCGCGGTGGCCGGGGAGGCCGTCCAGGAATCGCTGCGTGGTTCCGGAGCCGCGGTCGCCGAGCCGCTGGTTTTCCCGGGCCGCCCGGTGCTGTACGCGGCCCAGGACAACGCCGACCGGATCCGGGACTCGCTGGGGGACGCGGTGCCGGTGGCGGTCGGGGCGGGCACCCTCAACGACCTGGTGAAGCTGGCTGCCTTCGAACTGGGCCGGGACTACGCCTGCGTCGGCACCGCCGCGTCAATGGACGGTTACACCGGTTCCGGGGCGCCGATGAGCAGCCAGGGGGTGAAGGTCACCCGCGCCTGCAAGGCCCCGGCGGTGATCGTCATGGACCTGGACGTCGCGGCGGCCGCCCCGGCGTACCTGACGGCCTCGGGCTACGGCGACCTGGCGGCGAAGATCCCCGGCGGCGCCGACTGGATCCTGGCCGACGTGACCGGGGTGGAACCCATCGACCCCGACGTGTGGCGCCTGGTGCAGTCGGGGGTGGCCACGGCCCTGTCCGATCCCGACGCCCTCGCCGCGGGACAACCCGACGCCTTCCGGGGTCTCGTGGAGGGGCTGTGCCTGTCCGGGCTGGCCATGCAGGCCTACGGCGGAACCCGCCCCGCCTCGGGAGCCGAGCATTACTTCAGCCACCTGTGGGAGCTGGCCCACCTGGGCGCCGATCTCGAGGTGCCGTTGTCGCACGGGGCGAAGGTGGCCGTCGGTTCCCTGGCCATGTGCGCCTTCTACGAGGCCCTCATCGGCCGGGACCTGTCGGGAATCGACGTCGACGCCGTCGCGGCGCGGCGTGCACCGTGGCCTGGGATCGAGACCGACATCCGGAACCGCTTCGAGGGGGCCCTTGCCGATCACGCGGTGCGCGAGACGAGGGCCAAGTACCTGGCCGGGGCGGAACTGGCCGACCGGCTGCGACCGCTGGTCGCGGGATGGCCCGAGGTCACCGAGCGGCTGCGGGCGCAGCTCGTCCCGACGCGGATGCTGGCCGACCGGCTCCGCCGCGCGGGCGCCCCGTCGCGCCCAGAAGACATCGGGGTGACGCGCGAGGACGTGCGGGCCCTGTTCCCCAGGGCGATGTACTACCGCTCCCGCTACACGGCCCTGGACGTCGCCTGGGAGCTGGGCCTGTTCGAGGACCTGGTGGCGGAGGTGTTCGAGAAGATCTGGGTCTGAACCCGCCCGTTCACGAAACGCCGTGGAACCGGCGCCCGGCGGCGGAGCGTCACGGGACCGTTCTCCACGGCGTTTCGCGCAGTTGGACAAATCGCGGACCGCGTCCCGCACGTCTTTCCTGCCGGTAGATTCTGGTCATGACGAAACAACGACGATTCTGTATCCTGTTTCTGCTACTTCCTCTCCTACTGGGACTCACCTCCTGTATCAGGTATCGGGTGGAGTACGACATAGTCGACAAGGAACACGTCAAGTTGAACTGGAACATCGGGGTCCGGAAACCGGAGAACGGTGTAAAAGCTCCCGAAGACCTCACGGTGGAGAACATCTGCAGAACGGTCGTGGAACACGCGCAGACCCCGGAGGAACTCGCGCAGACCCCGTACGAGGATGATCTGTTCCACGCCTGCCGGTTCACGGGTGAGCTGCCCATCAACCACAAGAGACTGATTGGCCCGGCTCCCGACCAGGCCCAGATCATCACCTACGACGAGACCAGAAGGGAATGGACCTTCAGGTATTCCAGCGGATCCGGTAACGCCTCAACGGAATCGGCGAGCATATTCACCGACTTCGAGGTCCGCGTGACCTTTCCAGGTCGCGTCCTGAGCGCCAGCGGCAGCGGCAGGATCGAGGGCAACACCGTCACGTGGTCCGACCCGAAGGACATGTACCTCGAGGAGGGTCTGCGGGCCACCGCATCCGCCGACCCGGACCTGAGTTGGCTGTGGCTCACCCTCGGGGTGATCGCGCTGGCGGGCGCCGGTGCCGGAATCGTGCTCGTGGCACGGAGTCGCAGGCGGCTCCGTCCCCTGGTCCCTTGACCCGGACGGGGGCACCTAGTAGGTTAGTTGGTGTACTAACTAACCAGGAGGGTATGTGTTCGACGATTCCACCCCCATCTTCATGCAGCTGGCCGACCAGCTGTGTGCCGAGATCGTCGCGGGCACCTACCCCGACGGCGCGAAGGCACCGTCGATCAACGAACTCGCCGTGTTCCACCGCATCAACCCGGCAACCGCGAACCGCGCAATCGCGTTGCTGGTAGAGCGGGGCGTCCTGATCAAACGCCGCGGGATCGGAATGTTCGTCGCCGACGGCGCCAGGCTCCACCTGATCGAGGAGCGGCGCCAAGCCCTGGTTGACCGGTACGTCCGCCCGCTGATCGCCGAGGCGGCAACCCTCGGCATCAGCGGACGGGAACTGATCGCCCTCATCCAGAAAGAGGTCAACCCATGACCGCCGCCATAACCCTCGACGGCGTGACGAAACGCTTCGGCACCGTCACCGCCGTCGACGACCTGAACCTGGAATTCCGCCAGGACGTCATCACCGGTCTGCTCGGACGCAACGGCGCAGGCAAGACCGTTACCCTGTCGCTGGTCACCGCGCAGGAACGCCCCACATCCGGAACCATCCGGGTGTTCGGGCGCAACCCGCGCGAGAACGCCTCCGTCCTGGCCCGGACCTGTTTCATCCGCGACACCCAGCGCTACCCCGACGAGTACCGGCTGGAACACATCCTGCGGCTCGGCCCCGTCCTCTACGGGAGCTGGGACATCGGCCTGGCGCATCGGATCGCCGGGGAGTTCGGCATCCCCCGCAAACGGACGCTCAAGAAACTGTCGCGCGGCCAACTCTCAGCCGTCGCCGTCCTGATCGCAACTGCCTCCCGCGCGCCCATCACGATCTTCGACGAACCTTACCTCGGCATGGACGCCACGGCCCGCACCCTGTTCTACGACCTCCTGCTCGCCGACTACACCGAACACCCCCGCACCATCATCATCTCCACGCACCTCATCGACGAGATGGAGAACCTGTTCGAGGACGTCGTTCTCCTGCACGCAGGCCGGGTGCGGACCACCGGAAACATCGATGACTTCCGCTCCAGGGCCCTGACCCTGACCGGTTCCCGGGAGCGCGTGGATGCGCTGCTGCCGGGACGCTCCGTCCTGCGCAGCACCCGGGTGGGGGCTATGAGCACGGTCATCGTCGAGAACAGCCCCGGCCTCGCCACACAGGCGAAGGCCGCCGGCCTCACCGTGGAGGCGACGGATCTCCACACCCTGGTGGCCGCCTACGGGCTCGACGGCACGGGGGTGACGGCATGAAACGCTCACTCGTCATGGCGCGCATCATCCTGTCGCGCCGCATGACCTGCTGGTACCTCAGCCCCATCATCGCCTTCGGCATGGTGGCCTTCATACTGGTTTTCCGGTCCCTTCTGCTGACCACTGGCCAGGAACTCCACATCGCGGCGGGAGGCGGCAGCACAGCCATCGCCGTCTCCCTGCTGGCATCCGCCATCACCGCCCTGGCCACCTGTTTCCCCCTGGCGACAGCCGTAGGTATCACCCGGTGTGACGTCGTCCTGGGAAATCTGCTCCACCACCTCCAGGCGGTCGTCTACAACACCCTGCTCCTGGCCGGCATGCTGGTGCTGGAGGGTGCCACCGGGGGATGGTTCATCAATCAGCCCATCTTCGGAACAGGCCTGTTGGATCACGGGAGTTGGTTCACCTTCTGGTGGTTCACCCCGCTGTCGCTGTTGGCGACAATGGCCATGGGGGCGTCGGTGGGCGCCGCCTGGCTCTGGCGGGGGACGCTCGGCCTGCTGCTCCACGCGGCAACCACCATGGCCATTTTCATGACCACGCTCTGGCTCATCAGCCTCTGCTGGGACTGGGCCCGGTTCGCCGCACACTTCAATGTCGGCTGGCTGGCGGGTTCCCTGGCCCTGGTAACCGTTCTGGCGCTGACCGGGACCGCCGCGCTCATCCGCAGGGCGAGCGTCCGCGGCAGCTGACCGGGCCCCGCCGGCTGGACTGTCCCGGACCCAGCCGGCGGGTGGGCCGTAGAATCCTTGTGCATGACGAAGCAGCAGGTCCCACCGCCCGGACGGAATCCGGTTTCCGGTGAACCGCTGCCCACCCCCCGCATCAAGGGCAAGGGTTCGGGATTCGTCTCCTGCTTGGGCTTGACCCTCGTCGCGGGATTGATCACCGCTGGGCTCATCAGCCTGTTCGGCGGCTGGGACACGATCCTGGCCGAACGCGACAAGGCCCTCCCGGTTGTGGCCGCCGGGGAAACGGTGCACGCCGAACCCTTCGACGTGAAGTTCCTGAAGGCGTTCCAGGCCGTGGAGGCCAAACCCACTTTCCGGTCCAGGCCGGGAAAGCGCTGGCTGTTCATCACCATGGAGGTGACGAACGCCACACAGCAGTCCATCCACCGGGCTCTCCTGGTCAAGTCGCTGTCTCTGAAGGCCGACGGTCTCACATCCGAATTCGGTTCGACTCCCAGCGACCCGGCGCTGTACCGGCTGCCGGACGGCCTGTCCCCGGATTTCTTCCAACCCGGCCTAACCCAGAAAATCGTCGCGGCCTGGCAGCAGAACGATTCCGAGCCCCTGCCTAAGGAACTCACCGTGACATTGTCCGAGAACTCCTATCGCGAAAGCTCTTTGACCGGGGAGAAGGCCTGGTTCGATCCGGAGGAGAAATTCTCCGCCACCCTCACCGTGGAGGAGTTGAAACAGCAATGACACTTCCCGCACACAGCCGGATCGCGCCGCCGGGCCACGACATCCCCCCCGGGGTGCTCACGGGGCCGGGCCCGGACATGGTTTCCCGGCGGCGATTCCCCCGATGCCTCACGGTGTTGTCGCTGACGGTGGCGCTGCTGCTCGGTTCGTGGCTCACCACCCAGCTGCCGGACCGCGACACCGTGGCCGCCGCCCCCTTCCTCCGCCCCGGGAAGGTGGGGCAGGATGTGGAGCTCAGGACCGGCACGGTCAAAGTCACCAACGTGCGTTCCGCCGCCGAGGTGAAACTGGATTCCGTCGCCACCACCTCCGGGATCTGGCTCGTCGTGACCCTGGACTTCATACCGAAGGGGGAACAACGACTCCTGAGAAAACTTGAGCTGAAGGATGGCAGGGACCGCGTCTTCAACCATGCGAACAGTCTCTCCAGAGCCTGCGGACCGGCCCAGCCGGGACTGATCCTGGGGTGCGAATTTGCCCTGGAGGTGCCGAAGGACGCCCTGCCGGATGCGGAACTCCACTTGTCCACGAACCCGCCGGGATCCGAACTCCCGGACGACGTGGCGGTGATCGATCTGGAGATCGACGAGGCCCGGGCGGAACAACTGGGGGCGGAGACGCAACGCATAACCATCGCGGTCCCGCGCACCAAGGGGAAAGCATGAGGTCGCCCTGGTGGAGGCGCAACATCGGCTGGGTGATCGCGTTGATCCCCCTCCTGATCTGTGCAACGCTCGCATGCTCGCAGCGCACATTCAACCAGTACCTGCCCCGGAACCCCCTCAACCGCATCGAGACACAGCCCAGGCAAGGAACACTGCACCAGCGATACACCGAATCAGGCACCGCCTTCAGCCTGGACGTGACCGTGAGCGTGAGGGACGTGCAGGCCGTCGACCAACACGAGAAAGTCCGCGCCGATACCGGAGCGCAACTATGGCGGGTCGATCTGGACTTCGAGGCGGAGCCGGATCAGGTTCTGGTCGGATGCACCGCGGAACTGGAGACGGACGGGGTACGTTACGGAGGGGGCGGCGGCAAGATTGCCGCCAGCGATAACGGTTTTTCCTCTTCGAATTCCCAGACCTGCACCCCGTCCGACACCCCCGGCCCCTCGTTCAGCCTGGACGGCACCACGCTCACCGAAACCACCCCTCCCCGTCCGAGGAACTGGTCGATCAGCCTGACCTTCGCCCTGCCCACGGGCGTCACCCCGCAGGCGTTGCGCCTGTCGTGGTACGCCCCGGACTATCTGTACATCCCGCTATAGGGCCCGCCGGGGAACGGTTATCGGGTTTCCCGAAGGGTCCGGCCGGGGTACCGCGATCCGTCTGCCCCCGACCACCAGGTTCACGGAGGCCGCGAGCAGGGCCATGGCCAGCACGGAGTAGACGAGCTGCGAGGCCGAGTCCAGGTAGGGTCGCAGAGCCATGTCGAGCCCGTAGGGACGCGGGCCGACCGCTTCCCGGAGCAGCCACGCGACCCCGACCTGTATCTGGCCGACCGCCACGAAGGAAAGACAGAACATCACGATGGGGGCGGGCCCCGCGATGAACACCCGTGACAGGGCTCCCCAGAGGGCCTGCAGGGGAACCAGAATGGGTTCTCCGGTCTCCTCCAACGCCCTGCGCCAGAATCCCGGGACCCGTTCAATACGCCCCTTCAGGCGGCGCGAAGCGGGCGAGCGGCCGGTGCCCGTCACGAGATCCGTCTGATAGCTGGATGCCCCGATGGCGAGCCATGCCAACGGCAGCACGACCAAGGGGCCGAGACCCGCGCAGGTTTTCACCAGCCAGTCCCAGCCGGGCAGGAGGAAATCCCGGACCGGTCCCAGCCACGACATGAATCCTTCCAGCTGAACGATGGCGGCGTCGACGACGGCCCGGTCCCGGAGCCACTGCCCGATCTCCTTGACCTGCCCCATGAAGACGTTGGTCAGGGTGACCATCCAGAACGCCTCGAGATAGATGGCGATCAGGGCGATCACGACGGAACGGCGGAAGGCCTCCGTCAGGGCGATGGTCTTGCGGATCAGGATCGCCCCTATGACCATGGCCGCCAGGTACCAGCCCTCCCCGTAGCTGTACCTCGCCGAGTTGAGGCGCATGATGCCATCGTCGTAGGTGATGTCGTAAACGTAGAGACGCGAATCCTGGCTCACCAGGCCCTGGGCGGCGTAGGCCGCCAGGAAGGGCAGCAGGACCTCCATGGAAACCAGCAGGTGGTGGCGCCACCGTTCCCGGAAGGTGTTGCCCCGGTAGGTGTGGCTGAAGGCAGGCAGGGTTTCCGAGGCCACCCGCAGCATGAGGATCAGCGTGATGAGGGTGCTGAGCGGTGCCAGGGGAAGGATCAGCGCGCCGAGGGTTCCGTTGATCCCCGAAGCCCACACTGCCAGCCACAAAAACCCCATGCGCCCGATGATCCCGATCAGGCACAGGCCGACGAGCTGCGGCCAGTGGTCGCGCAGGACCCGGCCGGTGTCGGCCAGGAGGCGTCCCCAGGATGCGAACCAGTCGTTCACGGGTTCATGCTATCGAGTGGCTCGTCGAAGACGAGACGCCAGTTCTCCTCTTCGGGGACGTCGATGCCGCGGGTCAGAGCCCAGTCAATCAGGAGCTGGCGGATGTCGAGCATGTCGTTGTAGAGAACGGGAGCGTTCGCGACCTGCCGGTAGTCGCCGGCCCCGCTGAGCCGGTAGTGGTTCAGGGCGACGGCGAACCGGTCGGCGGCGGCGACCGGACGGCCGTCCGGGTGGCGCAGTTCCCCGATGCGCCTCCCGACCGGTTCGTTCAGGTTGATCTCGTAGTCGATGCCCCAGGCGATGTCGTACTGGTAGTCCCAGATCGTCTGGCCGTCACGTTCGGCGCCGGTCATGGTGGCGGGGTCGAAACACCGGCCGCGGGGCAGGTCGGCGTAGTAGCGGGCGGCGTGTTCCAGGTGGGCACGCAGCTCGGCCCCGGTCAGCAGCACCGCGGCGAGGGTGTTGTCGAAGACGTAGACGCCCGCCAGGTCGCGGATGCTGACCGGGCCCTCCGGGATGACGGCGGTTCGTGACGTGGGGGCGGTGAGGCTGACCACGGGAAGAGCCTCGTGCTCCCCACCGGCCAGCGCCTCGGCGACGGTGGTGGCCTGGACGCGCTGGATGAAGTCGATGACCCCGGTGGCGCGCCACCGGGAATCGGCGGTGCTGAGTTCCCGCGGGGAGACCGCGACCTGCCGGTTCACGTGGGCGCGGGTGGCTGCGTGGGCCTCGGCGACGGCGTCGAGCACCCGCAGGTCGGGCACCTCCCCTCGGGCGTGGTGGGGGGTGGCGCCGAGTACCTCGATGCGCCAGGAGTCACCGTCGTGCTCGGCCTCGATGACGGTCTCCGTGAGTCCTGCGGCGTGGGCCCTCGGCTGGGTGAGCAGGACCGGACGGCCCGTGGCCTCGCACGTCACCCACCGCTCGGGTTCGTCGCGGTGCGTGTGGCCGATCACCATGACGTCGATGCCGGGCACCTGCTCCGCGATCTCCTTGGCCGGGTTCTCGGCGGGCGCGTCGGCGTTCGTGGCGTAGGTGGTCTGCCCGATCCCCGCGTGGCACAGGACGACGACCACGTCGGACAGGAACTCCTCGCGCAGTTTCGGCACCCAGTGGGATGCGGCGGCGACCATGTCGGTGACGTCCACCTTCCCGGCGAGCTGCTGGCGGTCCCAGATCATTGCTCCCGGCGTGGTCAGGCCGAGCACCCCGATCCGGATCTCCCGCCCGTCGAGCCTGCGGATCAGGGGCGTGAAGGCCGGGAACACCGACAACCCCGAGCCGGGATCGACGACGTTGGCTCCGAGCAGCAGCGGGTCGAGCTGCTGCTCGAAGGAGTAGAGGAAATCGAGGCCGTAGTTGAACTCGTGGTTTCCGATGTTGACCGCGTCGTAGCCCATGACGTTGAACGCCGCCGCGAGCGGGTGAACCAGGTTTTCGGTCCCGGATTCGTGCCGGGCGAAGAAGGTGCACAGGGGATTTCCCTGGATGGTATCGCCGTTGTCCACCAGCACCACGCTCTCCGCCCCACGCTCGGCTCTGATGCGTTCGACGACAGTGGACAACTGGGCCAGCCCGGCTTCCGCCTCACCGGTCCAGGGCTGGTCGCGATAGTAGTCCCAGTTCAGGGCGGCGCCGTGGACGTCCGTGGTGGCCAGCAACGTGAGTCGCGACATCTGGGCTCCTTCATTCAGGGTCGCAGCGAGCCTATCGCCTCCGTCGGATGAAGACCCCGGGGTCGTGCAACGGATATCGCACAGTCACAGTGGAGACATGCGTTTCGCCCTGGCACAGCTCCGTTCCACCATCGATCCCCGGGAAAACCTGGCGTTGGTCACCGACGCGGCCAGCCGCGCCGCCCGCGGTGGGGCCGACGTGGTGGTGTTCCCGGAGGCCACCATGTGTTCCTTCCTCCGGGCACCCACCCAGGTCGCCGAGGCCTTCGACGGGCCCTGGGCCTCGGCCGTACGACGCTTGGCCGGTGACCTCGGGATCACCATCATTGCGGGCATGTTCACCAAGGCGCCCGGCGCCCGGGTGCACAACACGCTCCTGGCGACGGGCGAATCCGAGGGTCGCTACGACAAGATCCATCTTTTCGACGCTCTCGGTCAACGCGAGTCAGAAACCGTCGCACCGGGGCTGCGGTCGACGTCGATCGAGGTCACCGGGCACGGGCTGGGGCTGGCCATCTGTTACGACGTGAGGTTTCCCACCCATTTCATCGACCTGGCGCTGGGAGGAGCAACGGTCATGGTGGTGTGCGCATCCTGGGCGCCCGGCCCGGGGAAGCTGCACCAGTGGCGAACTCTGACGACGGCCAGGGCGATGGATTCCGTCTCTTTCGTGGTCGCGGTGGATCAGGCGCTCCAAGGCGATGCGGAGGCACCCGGCGGCCCGACGGGAATCGGCCACTCGATGGCGGTGGATCCCACCGGGCGGGTCCTGCTGGAGCTGGGCGCGGAACCCGATCTGGCCTTCGTCGATGTCGATCCGGAGCGGGTCGCCGTTACTCGTGAGACACTTCCGGTGCTCGACGGGAACCGGCTCCGGTCGCTGTAACGTTGCTCCCAGAGGGACTCCGTCCCGGGTTTCATCAGTTCTCCACGAGCCCGTTCTGGTAGGCCAGGATCACGAGCTGGGCGCGGTCGCGGGCACCCAGTTTGGTCAACAGCCTGGAGACGTAGCTCTTCACCGTCGCGGGCGAGAGCGAGAGTTCCTCCGCAATTTCGAGATTGCTCAGGCCCTGCGCGATCAGACGGAGCAGTTCCTGGTCCTTCTCGGGCAGTTCGCTGATGGCCTTCGACGGACGATGTCCTCGCTCATAATTGGTCAGGACCCGGGTGATGAGGCTGGGTGAGAGCATGGACTCACCGAGGTGAACCTGCTGGATGGCGTGCATGATCTCGCCACGGGAGCTGGTTTTGAGCAGGAAACCGGCAACCCCTGCACGCAGCGCATCGTGGAAGGTGTAGTCGTCCTCCAACGAAGTGAGCGCGATGACACGGGCTCGGAGTCCCAGGTCGACGATCTGTCGGGTGGCATGGATGCCGTCGAGCACCGGCATGCTGATGTCCATCAGGATCACATCGGGGTCGAGGCGCTTGGCAGTGGAAACGGCCGTCAGCCCGTTCGCGGCCGCCCCGACCACGACGATCCCGGGCATGGCGTCCACTATGCGTTGGATGCGGGCGCGCACCTGGTCGTGGTCCTCAGCGATCAGAACACGGATCTCGGCTTCGTTCATGTCACGCAATCTAGTCGTTCGACCCGGACCGTCTGCCGCGTCGATCTCCCAAAGTTGACGTACGCGTGCCTTGATGCGACGGGTCGGGTTTTATTGGGATCAACGAGATCAGCCCACACTGAATCAATGCTGAAACGGAATCACTCTTCTCCCAAAGTCTGCAATCAGGGCAGGGCTGCTCGCTGAAACTTAAACTCTAATCCCTGTTCAAAGTGGAGCATACCATGAAGCACAAGATCATAATCACCCTCGCAGCCATGTTCGCCCTCTCAACGCCCCTACTCGCTCTGCCGACCGAGGCCAACTCCGCCACCACATCCAGCACCAACACCTCCGAATTCTCCATCAGTTCCTTCATCCCGGGCTTGCGCGGAAGGTAGCACGTCTCTACACCAAGGGTGTATCATCTGCAAATGCGGCAGCGACTTGCTTCATCGACTTTCAACTCCATCAAGCGGATTCCCGTCGAACCCGCGGTTGGCGCGGCGCTGTTCGTAATGACTCTGGGAGTTTCAAGGGGAACAGCGGCAGCACCTTCGCTAACTGTCGCCTTGGTGATGCTCGCGGCCTCTTTCCTGCTCCCTTGGCAGCCTTGGGCGGCCTTGACCTTGGCATTATGCTACTTCGGCGCCTGGATCCTTCTCGACATAACCGGAGTTGGCATGGTACTATGCGCAGGATTATTCGCATATAACTGGTTCAAACATCACCGACCCGGACGCTGGACAATAGCTGTGGCATGCCCCATTCTCATGGTGGTCGCATGGAAGGTTCACGATTCGTGGAATGACGTCTTGGCAAACCTCATTCTGTTTACCGGCATCACTCTGTTCAGCGCCACGGCCGGCGCAATCTCGAATCAGCGACGCCGGGCCGAGGAGAAGGCTCACCGGGAAAGCGAAGAAGCACTGCGTTCGACCCGTCTCCTCGTCGCGAGCGAGCTCCATGACAGCGTCGCCCAAACCCAGACCTTGGTGGTGATGAACCTCGAGGACCTCGCGGAGGACCCGCGACTTCCCGGGGAACTGATCCCCGACCTACTCGACACACTCGAGTTGTCGCGCCGCGCCACCACTGAGCTCCGCGCCGCCATGGCGGCTCTTCGAAACGTAGATCAGGACTTCAGTTCTTTCGGACGCCAGTCGACTCACTCCCTCGACACACAGTTGACCCAGGCATTGAGCGCCCTTCAGGACAACGGATTCAATACAGAAACTCATTTCGACATCCCTGGCGACAAGCTCTCCCCCGACCTCGAATACGGCATGTCCAAGATTTTG
Source organism: Arachnia propionica (assembly GCF_900637725.1). Taxonomy (GTDB): domain Bacteria; phylum Actinomycetota; class Actinomycetes; order Propionibacteriales; family Propionibacteriaceae; genus Arachnia; species Arachnia propionica. The sequence continues at coordinate 2,493,989 of NZ_LR134406.1, forward strand.
GGAGAGCTTGTCGCCAACGTCGTGTGGCACGGAGCTCCCGGAACGTGCACCATCGAAGCCCGCGAAGACGACGATTGCGTCATGCTGCGGGTGATCAACGACATCGGCACCGCAACTCCAGCGAAGAGCAACGGAGGCCATGGGCTGCTCGGCGTCAAGGAAAGGGTCGATCTGCTGAACGGCACACATTCCTTCGCCCCCAAGGGACATCAGTGGCATGCCGAGGTCAGGGTACCGCTGACCGTCAGAACCGACGAATAGGTCGAGCACGCGGGAAACACCGCTCGGCAGGGCCCTCGGCACAGAAACCCGAGCCGGGAAATGATCACAATTTCAATTGCTCCTCCCTTGCCGAGTTGAACCGGGCACGATCGTCCACCCCGGGAAGCCACCCCGGCCGCCCCCGCTTCGCACCCCTGCTCCACCACGGGATTGCACGCCACCAACCGCCGGGCCGCCCTTCGTCATCCCGAGGCACCCCGCCCCCCAGGGCCTCGGCAAAGTCCTTCATTCTCCGTGTTGGCTAGGGGTTTTGTCGGGGTTGGGTGATGAGTTGGAGTGGTCGCAGAGGGTCTCTGGAGTGGCGTCTGAGGGCTGTGGCGATGCTGACAGCTCCGGCCAGGCGATGGAGGCTGATCGCGGTGTTGCGCAACGTGGCCATTACGGCGGGGCCGTACCCGGTGTGGAACTGGTGACGGTCCTCGTCGAAGGTCACATCCCTGACCCAGTGCAGCCGGTTCTCGATACCCCAATGACTCTGGATGAGATCGGCGAGGTCAACGGGGCTGGTCTGGCGGGCATCGAGGGAGGTGATCAGGTAGACCACCTCCACGGTCTTGCGGCCGTCGATGGTGCGAGTACGGCGCAACTGTGCGACCTGACGGGCACCCGGCCAGTCGATCCAGTCAGGGACCTGACAGACCTTGATCGTGCGCCTCACGCGCCGCCATGACCGGTGGTCGTGCTGTGGTGGGCGGGGATGTTCTTCCAGGGCAAGGCCTTGAGCGCGGTCCGCAGGCGGGGCTGGTTGCCTTTCACCGTCAGCACGTAGTCATGACCCTGCCCGGTAAGGGTGCAGGCAGTGGAGCGCTGGGTGTGCAACGCATCAGCGGTGACAACGATCTTGTTGCTTGGCAGGGAATCCCTGCAGAACCGGTAGGGCGGCGATCTCGCCGGTCTTCGCGGAGAGCTGGTGTTGTCCGGCCACGATCCCGCCGCGGGTGACAGCGGCCAGCAGATGCGGCGCTGCCATGTCACAAGTTTTCGCTCCACGCAGGGTTTTGCCGTCGACCGCCACCACCATGCGACCCTTCCATCGGGTGGCGTCACGGGCCAGCAGCCACGCCCCGACCATCGCGGACAGTTCGTCGGCGTCGAGGGCTTGGAAGATTCGGCGGATCGTGGATTCCGACGGTACTCGACGTCCCGGGCGCAGCAGCCCCGACCTGGCCAGGAGATCACGGCCGGACATCAGCGGCCCACTCGGCAATCGCGACCAGGCTGCTCGCACCGGCACACACCGCCGCTGTGGCGATGGCAAGAACCCCGGCCAGGTCGTGGCGGCGACCACGACGTCCCCGAGGGTCAGCGATGGTGGCGAACACGCCCAACAGCGACTGGCCGCAGACAGGCATGGTGAGGGATGATGAACACACGCGTGGGGCCTCGTGATTTCTTGGTGATGACAAGGTGTGTAGGAACCCTCATCATCCCAGAATCCGCAGGCCCCACGCCCCCATCACCCCTAGTCACACCCCAGACACCACGACTTTGCCGAGGCCCTGACATCTGGAGGGGTTACTGCCGAAGTCAATGAGGCTTGTTCACAGCCTCTCCGAAGCCGGTTGAGCCGGACCGCGACGAAGGAGTGGTCCACCTCGAAACCACCCGGCAGCCGCACAGCAGAGGCCGCTGCAATTCCTTGGACGTGGTCGCCGGGGGTTTCGACACGGTCAGTTCGCAGAGCGAGCAGGCCGGCTCAACCAGCTTCCGCTCCTCGAAACCTTGACCACAACCCCTCACCTGCACCCCCGACCAGAAGAATGTGCCGACGGGTACCTCACCCGTGAATAAGCCTCAATGGCACAGCTGTATCATTTGACTGGTGAAGTTGCGACGCGCCCGTCTGACCCTCTCCCTCATCAAACAAATGCCCGTGGAGCCGGTGATCGGCGTTGCGCTATTCGCAATGACCTTGGGTACACCACAGGGCACATCGGGACCGACTTCTACAGGAGTTGCACTGGTGATGGTTGCAGCCTCTTTCTTACTTCCTTGGCAACCATTACCAGCCCTTGCACTAGCAATGTGCTACTTCGGCTTGTGGAGCACATTCAACATCCCCGGGGTATCCATGAATCTGTGCGGAGGAGCTTTCGTATACAACTGGTTCAAAAATCGCCGCACCGGTCGCTGGACACTGGCCATCATCTACCCTTTGTTATTGCTGATCACCTGGGAGATTCGCGACTCGTGGAACGACACTCTAATCAATCTCATCTTCTTCACCGGAGTCACTCTGTTCAGCGCCACGGCCGGCGCAATCTCGAATCAGCGACGCCGGGCCGAGGAGAAGGCTCATCGGGAAAGCGAAGAAGCACTGCGTTCGACCCGTCTCCTCGTCGCGAGCGAGCTCCATGACAGCGTCGCCCAAACCCAGACCTTGGTGGTGATGAACCTCGAGGACCTCGCGGAGGACCCGCGACTTCCCGGGGAACTGATCCCCGACCTACTCGACACACTCGAGTTGTCGCGCCGCGCCACCACTGAGCTCCGCGCCGCCATGGCGGCTCTTCGAAACGTAGATCAGGACTTCAGTTCTTTCGGACGCCAGTCGACTCACTCCCTCGACACACAGTTGACCCAGGCATTGAGCGCCCTTCAGGACAACGGATTCAATACAGAAACTCATTTCGACATCCCTGGCGACAAGCTCTCCCCCGACCTCGAATACGGCATGTCCAAGATTTTGGGAGAGCTTGTCGCCAACGTCGTGTGGCACGGAGCTCCCGGAACGTGCACCATCGAAGCCCGCGAAGACGACGATTGCGTCATGCTGCGGGTGATCAACGACATCGGCACCGCAACTCCAGCGAAGAGCAACGGAGGCCATGGGCTGCTCGGCGTCAAGGAAAGGGTCGATCTGCTGAACGGCACACATTCCTTCGCCCCCAAGGGACATCAGTGGCATGCCGAGGTCAGGGTACCGCTGACCGTCAGAACCGACGAATAGGTCGAGCACGCGGGAAACACCGCTCGGCAGGGCCCTCGGCACAGAAACCCGAGCCGGGAAATGATCACAATTTCAATTGCTCCTCCCTTGCCGAGTTGAACCGGGCACGATCGTCCACCCCGGGAAGCCACCCCGGGAAGCCACCCCGGCCGCCCCCGCTTCGCACCCCTGCTCCACCACGGGATTGCACGCCACCAACCGCCGGGCCGCCCTTCGTCATCCCGAGGCACCCCGCCCCCAGGGCACACGCCCCTCACCGCCGTCCGCGAGGCCGTCAACTTTCGGAGTATTTGCTTTGACGCCTTCCGGACAGCTCCGTAATCTCATGGTCAAGAAATACACATCCAAATGAATCCGGAAGACAACTCGACACACCTCGAGCGAGTCTTGTGCAAGCCTGAATGGTACCCGCTCTTCTGCCAGATCAACTTCGCGACGGGCAAAGAGAAAACCTACCACTCAGAACCCGATCGGACAGGAACATCTCTCCTGACCGCATGCCCGACGACGGAAGCCTCCGCAGATTCGAGAAGTTGTCGAGCAACGCATCGTCCATGATTGATGCACCTGAAAAATCAATCACAATTACAAATGTTTGATGGCTTCCGAGGTCTGACCGCGACGCCACGCCTCGCCTCTCGATCAAACACACCCGGCGATTTAGTCATTGAATGTCACAGACGCCGTTTTAGGAGTTTTTCTCCCATGACCGAACCCACCCTTCCCATGTCCCCTGCCCAGCAAGGCATGTATTTCGACAGCCAGCTTCGACAGTCCGCTGACTATCACATCGCGATTGAGCTGTACACAGAGCGTCTTTCCCGTTCACGTCTGACCCAGGCGGTCAGCGCAGTCGTGGCGGAACAACCGGCATTGCGCGCGTCAGTCGCCAGAAACGAGTCCGGGCCCGTGTACATGATCGCCGAATCGGTCGAGGCACCTGTGCGTCACCACGACCTGACAGGTGCTGAGGAGAACTTGGACAAGATCTTCCACACGGCCCGGCACGCGCCTTTCCAGCTGAACACCGCCCCTCTGTTCCGAGTGGTGGCAGCTCGTCTGCCCGACGGAGACCGTCTGCTGGTCGTGTGCCACCACCTCATCGCCGACGGACAGTCGGTGAGCATCCTCACCGACCGCATCATCGACTTGGCCCGGGGAACCCGGGAGATCACCGCATCACGCACCGACCAGGGACTGTTCACCCATCAGAACGGTCAGCTCAGCCGGCCATCGCCCGAGACACTGGCTCGGCGCGAGAGTTTCTGGTCCGAAAACCTACCCCGCCACCGGATCCCGCAGCTCGATCACTGGTTGCTCGCCTCCCCACACGAGGACGCAGCCCGGGAGTTCCGCCTGACCGTGCCCCACGACACCCCCGAAGCCGTCCGCGAAACCGCGCAGGAGGCCGAGGTTTCCGAGTTCACCGTGTATCTGGCGGCCTTCGGAGCACTGCTCGCGCACTACGCCGGTGAGGACCAGGTCTCCTTCGCAAGTCCCTTCATGGATCGCCCTCACCTGGAGATGGAGAACAGCATCGGTTGTTTCATCCGAACACTTCCGGTACTGATTGACGTCTCACCCGGTCTGAGGGTCCGCGACTGGGGTGAGGTCGGCATGGTGGCCATCGGCATCGGCTGGTTCGGGATCTTCCTTCCCCTCATGCACCGCCTCACGGGAAGCCATCTGTGGTCGGGCATCGCAACCGGCGGAGGAGTCGCCGTGTTCGCCGCCCCCGGCAATCTGTTCTCATCATTCAACCTGGCCATGGTGTGGCCCCTCTACGCCCTGCAGCTGGTCATCCTCGGGGTGGCCATGAGTCTTCTGCTTTCCCGCATGAAGGGGAACACGTTGTTCTTCCTGATCCCCTTCTGGGTCTCGGCCTCCGGCGGCCTGTGGCGCGCGTACTACTTCGCAGCCGCAACCCAGCTCGTCCAGATCACCCTGCTGCTGGCCCTGACCGGAATTCTGTATCTGGTGTTGCGCCATCAGGCCAGCGGGAACATGGCGGTTCCTCACACGTTCCCCGAATACCTCGAGCAGGACTACACCGTCCGCGAGGGGGCCATCCTCCCGGGCAGGGGCAACAGGAGTTCCGAAACAGCAACCGGCTACACACCAGCGGCACGGAACCTCGCCACCAAGGGAGCACTGTGATGGACAGCACCTTCTGGAACCTGCGTCACTCCGAGACCGGGCGTCAACTCATCATGTTCCCGTTTCTTGGCGGTTTCGGAGCCTCCTACAACCGTCTCATCTCCGATCTGGACGGCGGCTGGGACGTCTGGACCGCGAACCCACCGGGGCACGGACCCAGCCCGGTGCCGCCGCTGACCGATCTGGCCAGTCTGCGAACCCACTACCTGGACGCGCTGCGCGACATCCTGAAACCGGATGCGGTGTTCTGCGGTCACAGCATGGGCAGCGTGGTCGCCTACCACCTCCTGGCCTGCATGCACCGTCTTCCGGCATTCGCTGACCGCATGCCGTCGGATCTGGTGCTGTCGGGTTCCTGCGCCCCACATCACCTTCCAATGGCGGGCAAGGCCGACCTGGCCGACACCGATCTCGTGCTCCATCTCGCATCCTTCGGAGCCATTCCCGATGAAGTGGTCAAGGACAAGTCCTTGATGGATCTGTTCGTGCCTGCTTTCCGAGCCGATTACAAGGTTCTCGAGGAAATGAGAACAACCCCCACGGAAAATCTACCGATACGTGCCCGCCTCGTGTTCGGCGGACGGGACCCCCAGATTCCGGAGGATACCCCTGCGGCCTGGCAGAAATACTTCGCCTCTCCTGTGAAAACCCATGTGTTGGAGCGGGAGGAACACATGTTCGTTCTCCATACCACCGAGGCCTTGAACCAGATTCTCAACAGGATCTGACATTGCTGATCCACCGAAAGGAACACCCATGAGCGCCGCCACCCAGCTACCCGAGGATGCTGACACCCTGTCCGGCACCCCTTCTCCAGGCCCATCCACCGATACCCGCTCCCGCCGCCATTTCCGCAGTTTCATGGTGATCTGGGCAGCTCAGCTGGTGGCCAGGGTCGGAAACGGACTCACGGCCTTCGGGCTCGGGGTCTACGTCTATCAGCAGTCGGGCCTGAGCACCGCCGTGTCGCTCGTCACGCTGGCCGCTTTCCTGCCGTCGCTGCTGTTGTCCCCGTTCGGGGGTGTGCTCGCCGACCGATATGACCGCCGCCTCCTGATGATCTTCGGCGACACCTTCTCCGCACTCGGTCTTCTCGCCATGATCGTCGCCTTCCACACCGATTTCGCGAGTGTTCCCGTCATCTGCGCCTGTGTGGCGCTGAGCTCCGTGTTCAGCTCCGTCATGGATCCCGCCTATCGGGCCACCGTCACCGACCTGCTCACCCCCGAGCAGTACGCCCGGGCAGGAGGGCTGGTCCAGTTGGCCTCCGCATCCCAATACCTGATCTCCCCCGCCATTGCCGGATTGCTCATGGCCTCCTCCGGAATCACGACGGTACTCACGATCGACATCGCCACCATGGTTCTGACAGTGGCGTGCATGCTGCTGGTGTGGCGGACCGTCAAAACCCCGCCCCGCCGGACGACAACCGGCTTCTGGGCTGACTTCCGGCAAGGAATCAGCTTTCTGCGCCAGCATTCAGGCATCACCGTGTTGATGACCCTGATCACTGTGGTCACTTTCTGCATGGGCTTCCTGCAGACCCTGCTCACCCCGATGCTGCTCGATCTCACGGACGAGTCCACGCTCGGTGCGGTCCGTTCCGTCGCTGCCGTGGGCATGATCGTTGCGAGCCTGATCATCGGCGTGTTCAACATGAAGGGGGCCCACCTCACCTACATCACGTGTTTCCTGGCAGCAGGTGGTGTTCTCATCTTCCTCCTGGGAACCACCACCAGCATCCTGGCCATCGGAGTGCTGGCCTTCGCCTTCTTCATGACCCTCCCCCCGCTCAACACGAGCGTCGAGGTCATCGCCAGGTCCTCCATACCCAACGAGACCCAGGGCAAGGTCTGGGGTCTCATGGGACTGATCTCCCAACTCGGCTACGTCGTGGCCTACGCGGTCTCCGGTGTTCTCGCCGACAGCGTTTTCAACCCTCTGCTCCGTGAGGGCGGCGCGCTTGCGGACTCCCTGGGTGCCCTCATCGGAGTCGGCACCTCGCGCGGCATCGGGTTCATGCTCATGATCGTCGGAGTCCTTCTGATCGGCATGGCGGTTGCGATCCCCCGTGCCCGCAGCATTCGCTCCCTCCAGAACAACCTGCCCCTCACCGAGAAGAAGGGCGTGTGACATGTGGATCCTCGTACTCATAGGGCTCGGCGTCATCACCGGCCTGGCGCAACTGGCCCTGGCCGGCTTCCCGTCCGAGACCGCCATCATCATGCACACGCTGTTGTTGCACCAGTTCGCGGTGACCCACGGACTCCTGGCCGTCATCGGATTCTTCACCAACGTCATCACACCCAGACAGACGGCGGAGAAACTCGGTTGGGCCACCAGCCCTTACCAGATCAAGTACGGTTTCCAGCGGCTCGGCCTCGGGGTCATCGGCGTCCTCACCATCTGGTTCCAGGGAAACTTCTGGGCCGCCGCGCTCATCACCCTCTACATCCACGGTGCGAGCGGCATGTGGAGCCACACCCAGGAAGTTGTTCGGAAACATCGTGAAAACGGCACCACGGACTGGGCAGAAATTGGCAACATAGTGCTTGACGTGATCTACCACGTCCTCCTGACGTGGATGTCCCTGCTGATCCCCGGCGTCTGGAGCCTGGCATGAAAGACCGTTTGTACCTGCGGTACTCCCGCAACGATCTGAAAAGGAACTGGGGTGTCAACACGGCCCTGATGGTCATCCTGGTCCTCAGCGCCTTCCTCATGGCAACCGGCTGCATGGTGATGGAACGCCTCCTCGGCGGCATCAACCAGCTCTTCGAGGAGGCCAAACCACCTCACTTCCTGCAGATGCACACCGGGGACTACGACACCAAGGCTCTCGACGACTTCGCAGCCGCACATCCCGAGATCGAGTCGTGGTTCATCGAGGACATGGTGGGTTACGACTCCCCCTCCCTGACATGGTCCCGGTCCTCGACAGGTGAATCCGGAAGCCTGGCCGCGAGCCTCATCGACAACCTGTTCATCACGCAGAACAAGAAATTCGACCACCTGCTGGACGGCTCGGGCACCGTCGTGGAACCGGGCAACGGGGAGGTCTACGTCCCCGTTGCCTACCAGGAGAAGTTCGGCCTCCAAGTCGGCGACACCCTTTCGGTCCAGACGGACACAGGGCCCCGCGACTTCACGATCTCGGGTTTCGTCCGCGACTCCCAGATGGCCTCCTCACTGTCCTCCGCGACCCGGTTCGTCATCTCCCCCGACGACTTCGCCGCCCTCGGTTCCGCGGGCGGGGGGAGCAGCGAGATCATCGTTGAGTACCGGCTCGCGGATGCTTCCAACGCCAGCGCCTTGCAGACGGCATACGACTCGGACCACTCCCTTCCCCGCAACGGCCCGGCCGTCACGTTCGACATGATCCGCCTGATCAACGCGTTCAGCGACGGGCTCGTCGCGGTGGCGCTGGTCTTCGCCAGCCTCCTGCTGGTGGTGATCGCCCTGATCAACCTGCGTTTCGTCATCCGGGGAACCATGGAGGACGAGGTCCGTGAGATAGGTGTCATGCGAGCCATCGGGCTCCCCGCGCGAGCGGTCACGGGGCTCTACCTGGGCAAGTACAGCATCATGGCGTTCCTGGCGTGCGTCATCGGCGGGCTGCTCGGCAGCTTCGCCACGAATCTGTTGACGACCAGCATCGTCAAGAACTACTCCGCTTCGGCTCCCGGCCCGGCCACCGTACTGACACCCTTGATCGCCCTGGCGCTGGTGTATCTCCTCGTCGTCGGAATCTGCCGCGGCATCCTGCGCGGGATCCGTCGCATCGAAGTGGTGAATGCTCTGGTGCACGGCAGCACCCTGAATGACCGGCAGACCGCGAGGAAAGCCGCTGGGCAGGCCCGCAGGGCGCTCCGCACCACCCTGGGTGCGGGGCGAGGCAGCATCAACCGGCGCCTGTCCCTGGCGGATCTGCGCGCCGAGATGGGACAGTGGATCCTAATTCCCCTGGTGTTCTTCCTGACCTCGCTGTTGCTGATCCTCCCCATGAACCTGCTCAGCACCTTCTCCAGCCCACGGTTCGTCACCTACATGGGGGCTCCCGAATCGGACATCCGCGCCGACGTGCAGTTCTCGAAAGAAGTCGAGGCCACACGTGGCAAGCTCGTGAGGGCGTTGGAGAACGACCAACGCCTCACCAACATCCGGACCTACGCGAACGTCCTGTACGAGACCCGAGGAAAAAAAGGCTGGGAGACGCTGCGCGTGGAGGTCGGTGACTACTCGGCCAACACCGTGAAGTTCCTCACCGGCAGCCGCCCGGAAAACGGTCAAATCGCACTGTCCGCGTTGAACGCGAAGAAATACAACGTCAAGGCCGGTGACACCATGACCATCAGGCTCGACGGGAAACCGAGCACCGTCACGATCTCGGGCACCTACCAGGACGTCACCAGCGGCGGCCACACCGCAAAGATGCAGGGCTCCGTCACGGAGGGAGCAGCAAGCTACGTCATCTACGCCGAGACGGTCGGTGGCGCTGATCCCATGACGATTGCGGCGGAATACGACTTACAGTACAAGCACGCGAGCATCGTCCCGATGCAGGAGTACGTGAAGCAGACCCTGTCATACGTGACCGACGCGTTCCGCAGCGCCGCTCTGCTGTCGCTCGTCTTCGGCTTGGCCGTAGCGGCCCTGATCACCGGGTTGTTCCTGAAACTGCGACTCACCCGGGAACGCCGCCGAATGGGTGTGCTGTCCGCGCTCGGGTTCTCCAGGAACGAACTCATCAGCCAGGTCCGGTTCAAGACGGTGCTCACCGTGGCGGCCGGCACCGCCGTCGGCACGGTGTTCGCCGCCACCCTCGGGGAGGGACTGATCAGCGGATTGATCTCGCTGACCGGCATCGGCCTGACCAGTCTGAGTTTCATCCCCAATCCGCTTCTGGTCTACCTCGGCTACCCCTTGCTCCTCATCACGGTTGGCTTCCTCGCCTCCGTGCCGCTCACCGCCGGGTTGCGCCGCGGCGAATCCAGCGAATGGCTCAACAAGTAAAAGAGACGATCATGCCAACCATCACGCTCGACTGCACTGAAATCACCAAGACCTACACCACCACCGACCCACCGACCCAAGTTCTCCACGGGGTCGATCTCCAGGTGCCCGAAGGGGAATTCCTGGTCATCATGGGAGCTTCGGGATCCGGCAAGTCGACTCTGCTCTACAACATCAGTGGCATGGACCGGCCCACCGCAGGAACAGTGCGTCTCGAGGGGCGGGAACTGACCGGTCTCAGCGACAAGGAAATGAGCCGGGTTCGTCTGACCCGCATGGGTTTCGTGTTCCAACAGGCGTATTTCCTGTCCAATCTCACCATCCGCGACAACGTGCTGCTTCCCGCGCTCAAGGCCGATCCGAGAAGAGCCGGCGAAGCGGCCTCCCGGGTGGATGCGCTGCTCGACCGGTTCGGCATCGGGCACGTCAAACAGCACGGAATCACGGAGGTCTCCGGTGGGCAGCTCCAGCGCGCCTCCATCTGCCGGGCGCTGGCCGGTGAACCGGCAATCGTGTTCGCCGACGAACCCACCGGAGCGCTGAACAGCTCCATGACGGCGGAGGTCATGGACGCCCTGTCCGGTGTTCACGCCGAGGGGCGGACCATCGTCATGGTCACCCACGACCCGGCTTGCGCGGCCCGCGCGGACCGGGTGGTGTACCTGAGGGACGGGCGGCTCGTGGACTCGCGCTCCATGGAACGCTGGCATCCTGAACAAGCCACTCAACGGGAGGACGACCTCCTGGCCTGGCTACGAGGTCTCGGCTTCTGAAGGTTGAAACCTGACGCCTTGGCCCAATTCCCCGCCGGAACCGGGCCAAGGCCGCTCCGGTTCCCGGTTCCGGATCCCGTGCTAGCCTTTCCGATGCCAGTCAGCTGACCGTCCGGAAGAACACCGCTTGATGCCGTTCCCGGCCGGGACGCCCCGGGCGGGGCGGGGTGACGGCCCGGCGCCCGCTCTCCCGCCGGAGGACGTGTCGGGGAATGCCGTGGCCCGAGGCGTGGTCAATCGTTTCCCCGCGGCCACGAACCATCGAATCCTGCTGACACCACCCCTCGAACGGAAGGGCAAGGAATGCGAGGCCTACTCAGGAAGTGGCTGATCCTGGGCGTTGCCTTTCTCGTGCTGCTCCCGCCGCCGGTGCCCGCCCACCCGGACACGGGGGAATCCAAGAGCCTGTCCATCGTGCACCTCGGGGATTCCTACTCGGCGGGCAACGGCATCGGAAACCATCACGGCCCCGCCCCCTGCCTGCGCAGCAGCCACAACTGGGGCTCCCTCTTCGCGTCCTGGGCGAACTCCCGGGGGTGGCCACCAGCTACCAGAACCGCGCCTGCTCCGGCGGGAACATCGATGACCTGTTCTCGCCGCGGTCGCTCCCCAAACAGCCCGCAAAGGAGGTGGCCGCCGATTCCATCGAGGAGGCCCGGGCCAAGCTGGACGAGACCGACGCCTGCTCCGCCCGGGCGGCCGGCGACGACCTCCTGTCCGTCGACCACCACCTGCGGGAAAGCGACGGCCTGTCGCTGTGGGCGAAGAAATACACCTACGAGTGCCAGCTGACCGTCCGCGCTCAGACCGATTTCGTGGGGCCCCAGACGGATCTGGTGTTGCTGACCGCAGGGGGAAACGAGCTGGGATTCACCGACATCATCGCGAACTGTTTCGGACCGCGGATCCCCGGCGCGCTGGAGGGGGCGAACGGGACGAGGTGCCGCGAGGGTGTGGCGGCCACCATGGCCGGGCTCCCTGAGATGCTGGACCGGCTCAAGTCGCAGATCTCCCGGCTGATCACGGAACGGATGACCGGAAACCCCAAATCACAGGTGATCCTGCTGGCCTATCCCCTGCTGTCCCTGGACCGCCCCTATCACCTGCCCGACGGCGCGGTGTCCTACGACGCCGCCCGGGGGGTGAGGGAACTGGGACGGGCCGCGATCAGGGAGCAGCGACGAATCATCGACGAACTGGAGAACGACTTCCCCGGCCGTGTGAAATTCATCGAAGAAGTCGCGGATGCCTTCGACGGACACGAACCGGACCCGCGCGTGTTCACCAGGAACAAACACCGCTGGATCAACGAGTTCCTGGAAACCTCGGGTGACCACGGGCAGAACGGGGGAATCAGCGGTCCCCGGTCCGGTTCCAGCACCGACTGGTACCACCCGAACCTGGCAGGGCATCGTCGGATCGCCAAGCTCATGCAGGATCCGTCGAACCTGACCAGTGCACGTTCCGCCACGGAGACACCCGACTCCCCCGCCGCGGCGCTGCAGGGCCCGTACGTGGGAAAGATCGGTGAGAACCTGATGCTGGACGCCCGCGCCAGCCTCCCCTCGCGGGGGCGGATCACCCGGTTCGAATGGGATTTCGACGGTAACGGCACCTTTGACGCAACCACCGGCGACGGACACGTCCTGCACAACTACCCGCAGCAGATCAGCGGGTACGTTCGGGTCCGGGTCACGGACGAATCCGGTGCCCAGGCAACAACGTCCGCGCTGTTGGACATCACCCGGGACGGCGACACCATCCCCGACGAGTTCGACAACTGCCCTGAGCACCCCAACCCGATGCAGGACGACCTCGACGGCGACGGCGTCGGGGACTCCTGTCAGGACCCCACGGCCTGGGGAATCACCGCTCCCCTGGGCAGCGACGAACAAGCGGTGACGCCCCCTGCCGAGGAGCTGCCCGCCCCGTCCCTACCCCGCCCACCGGTGCTCCCTGCCTCACCCGGCCTGCCCAAGACCGGAAAGTAGTAGAAGAAACGCCGGGGCCCGGTCCCCGAAGGAACCGGGCCCCGGCCGTTTTCGCCCCGCCTCAGGCGGGAATCACCTCGAAGCCGACCCGCGCGGTGACCGCGGGGTGCAGCTTGACGGATGCGACGTGGTTGCCAACGGTCTTGACCGGTTTGGCAAACGACACCGACCGCTTGTCGATGGCGGGACCGCCGGCCTTCTTCACGGCCAGGGCCAGGTTGGCGGCGGTGACGGCACCGAACAGCGAACCCGACTCGGCGGCGCGGGCCGGAACCTTGATGGTGAGTTCCTCGATCTGGGTGCGGAGCTCCTGCGCGTGCTCGACGCCACGGACCTCACGGGCGTCACGGGCTCGTTTGATGCCCTCGATCTGCTTCTCGGCGCCACGGGACCAGACGATGGCCTTGCCCTGCGGGACGAGGTAGTTGCGGCCGTAGCCGTTGCGGACCTCGACGACGTCTCCTGCGATGCCGAGCTTGTCGACGGTGCTGGTCAGAATGAGTTTCATCTGTTCTTCCTCCGATCAGCGGGCGGTCGAGGCGTAGGGCAGCAGGGCCACCTCACGCGCGTTCTTGACGGCGAGCGCGATCTTGCGCTGGTCCTGGACGGACAGCCCGGTCACGCGGCGGGCGCGGATCTTGCCGCGCTCCGAGATGAACCTCTTCAGCGTCGCGATGTCCTTGTAGTCGATGTTGGCCACGCGAGTGGTCTTCACCGGCATGATCTTCTTCTTGTTCACAGACTTGCGCTGTGGACCGGCCATTGTGGTGCTCTCCTAGTCTTGCGGGCCTTTCCGGCCCAGTGGGAAGCCCGTCGTGAGACGGAATGTGCCAGCCGACCCGGCGGGTCGGTTGTGCGGGTGGATCAGAACGGGGGTTCCTCCGCGGCGGACTGGTTCCACGGGTCGTTGCCGCCCCGGTTCCCGCCGCCGTAGCCTCCGCCGCTGCTGCCCCACGGGTCGCCGCCCTGGCCGCCCTGACCTTGCTGGGACTGGTTGCCGTAGCCACCCTGCCCCTGCTGGCCCTGATTGCCGTAGCCACCCTGGTTGCCGTAGTTCTGTCCGCCACCCTGGTTCTGGTTGCCCTGCCAGTTCCCACCGCCCTGGCCTCCGCCGCTGGTGCGGGTGACCTGCGCGGTGGCGTACCGCAGGGAGGGACCGACCTCGTCGACATCAATCTCGAACACCGTGCGGCGATCGCCCTGCTGGGTCTCGTAGCTGCGGGACTTCAGCCTGCCCTGCACGATGACGCGCATTCCCTTGGTGAGGGACTCGGCGACGTGCTCGGCGTACTGGCGCCACACGGCACAGTTGATGAACATGGCCTCGCCGTCGCGCCACTCACCCGTCTGTCGGTCGAAGGTGCGGGGCGTCGAGGCGACGGTGAAATTGGCCACCGCGGCACCACTGGGGGTGAAGCGGAGGTCCGGGTCTCCGGTGAGATTGCCCACCAGCGTGATCTGGGTTTCGCCTGCCATGTTTTCCTCCGGGATCGGACTTGTCTTTCGTCAACACTATGGCCGTTTCCCCCGACAGAAATCTTCAGGGCCGGGGATTCGGCGTCAGTGTTGAAAGCTCACTTCTCGAGGCGGAGCACCTTGGTGCGGACGATCCGCTCGTCGATGCCCATCAGGCGGTCCATCTCCTGGACCAGCGCCGGGTCGCAGGAGACCTGCACGACGGTGTAGCTCGCCTCGGATTTCTTGTTGATGTCGTAGGCCAGACGCCTGCGACCCCAGTGGTCGACGTTGTCAACCGCGCCACCACCGGCGGTGATGACCTCGAGGTGCTTCTCGATCAGGCCCGGAACCTGGCGCTCGTCGATGTCGGAATCGACGAGGACCATGATCTCGTACTTGCGCATGGGTACTGCCCAACCTCCTTCGGACTGGCGGCCACGGGTCGTTCCCGCGGCAGGAGGGCATGACCGACCGGGTGGTCAGCCGGGGGCCGAGTTTACCCGAGCGGCCCCGTCTCGGAAAAACCCGGCAGGTCCGGGTGCCCGGACGATTCGATCGCCTCCCAGAAGAGGTCCGCCCAGGCCCGGTAGCCGGTGTCGTTGGGGTGGAACCAGTCCGCCGCCGTGTTGATGTGGTAGCGCAGCGGCCCGAGGCCCCGGGTGGCGTCGTGGACATGGACCCGGTGATGGCCGTGGAGGGTGATGAGGTCGGCCACCGCGTCGTTGAACCTCTCCGCCCGCCGGGACAGCACTGGCAGCGTGAACCAGGGCACGTCCGCGACGAAGCTGCCCGGGGGCAGCTGGGTGAGGATGTCGGCGAAGTGTTTCTCGAAGGATTCGAGGGTGTTTCCCGGCAGCACCACGTCGTTGCCGCCGATGTCCAGGGTGAGGATGTCGGGGGCGCGGTCGAGTTCCGCCAGCCGGGGCAGCTGGTAGCGGACGACGTCGCGGCTGGTGGCCATCGACACCGACAGGTTCGTCACCACGACCTTCCGTCGGCTCACCTGCGAGATCCGCTCCGCGAGCAACGCGACGTAGCTGGTCTCCACCCGGCTCGCCCCAACACCCTGGGCCGCGGAATCCCCAAGCGCGACGTAGTGGATCGCGTCCTCAGGGACGTCAGTGGCTGCCCGGCGCCAGTGCTCGGCGTAGTCGACTGCGTGGCGGTTGATCGTTGCGCGTCCCATGACATAGGCCGCGCCCAGTGCTATTCCCGCCGCCGCTAAGGCGGCACCCATCCAGCGCTTCATCGGCGGCGGTAGGGGCCGGGGATGATCGGGTTGCCGTCGCGGCCCCAGGCGATCAGACCGCCCGCGACCGACTCCGCGAGGATGCCCTTCTCCCGAAGTTCCGCCGCGGCGATCGAGCTGCGCAGCCCGTTGTCGCAGATCACGACGACGGCGGAGTCGACCTCGGCCAGGGGATCGCCGCCGTGGATGGCGTCGAGGGGGTCGTCGTGCAGGTCCTTGGGATCGACCGGCCTGGCACCGGGTGCGTGCCCGGCCTCGTACTCGGCCTTGGAGCGGACGTCTATCAGAACGGCGCCCTTGCTGAGCGCCAGCACCGCGTCCTCGACGCTCAGCCCGGAGGAGCGTTTGCTCAGGAAGTCGAACAGACCCATGCGATCAATGATTCCACGGCTCCCCCGAGCAGTGACCGAGCCATGCCGGTCCTGTTCGGGATGGTCACGGCAGGGACGTGGTTCCACCCCTTCCGGCACATCCTCGCTCAAACGACACATTCCCAGCAGGACGCGGCTGTGGGGCTATCCCCACCCCGGATTGGCCGGGTAGCGGGATGGGACACGAGATCACGGCCCAGAAGGCTGGAGACCATGAGCTTCAATACCTCGATCTCCATCCGCGGCCTGACCCGCGTCTACGATGTGCCGGGGCGCGACGACGCCCGTGTGGTCGCGCTCGACCACGTCGATGCTGACTTCCCCACCGGCAGTTTCACCGCGATAGTCGGCGCCTCCGGCTCGGGCAAGTCGACGCTGCTGCACTGCATGGCAGGCCTCGACCAGCCCACCAGCGGCCAGGTATCCATGCTCGGCACCGCCACCTCGGAGTTGAAACCTGCCAAACGCGCCGCGTTCCGTGCCGCCAACACCGGGTTCGTGTTCCAGGAGTACAACCTCATCGCATCACTGACCGCCGCCGAGAACGTATCCATGCCCTCCAGGCTGGCCGGCAATCCGCTCCCGGACAGCCAGATCCGGGAGTCCCTCGAGGCCGTCGGCCTCGGGCACCGGGCCAACTTGAAACCCCATCAGCTCTCCGGCGGTGAACGTCAGCGCGTGGCCATCGCCCGGGTGATGGCCAGCCAGCCCAGGATCGTCTTCGCCGACGAACCCACCGGCGCCCTCGATCTCGACTCCACCGGCCTGGTTCTCGATTGGCTACGGGAACTCGCCTCACGGGGAACGACGGTGGTCATGGTCACCCATGACGTCGAGGCCGCGGCCCTGGCGGACTCCGTCGCGGTGATGAGCCAGGGCCGGCTCGCGGAGTGGTCGACCACCCGCGACGCCCGGGTGATAGCCGAACTCGTTCACACGGTCCGCGCACTCTGAGGAGGTGGAAAGATGTCAACCTTGATTTGGAAAGACCTGCGTCATCATGCCAGCGAGTGGTTGTGGTCGCTGCTGGTGGCTACCGTCGGCGGCACCATCATCGGCGTCGTCATCACCTCGTGGTGGAGCGCCGTGCAGTGGTCCCTGGCCCACCCGGATGGGCCGTACATGCTCGCGAGCAACATACTCGGCAGCAACATGGTGGGGTACATAGGAGTCTCAACCGCCATCGTCATATCAACGACCCTTGGCCTGACCGTCACCGCCCAGCAGCGTTCCCACGCGCTGTGGAAGGTACTCGGCATACCCGGTCGCCGTATCCGTTCGGTCATCCTGTGGCAGGTCTGCGCCGTCGGTCTGGTCGGTGGGCTGCTGGGAGGGTTGCTGGCCCTGCCCACGGCCCGTGTGTACCTGTTGACGTGGCGTGAATTCAGCCTGTTCTCGGATGACCTACCCCTGTCGATGCCGTTTTTCGGGGTTCCTGCGACGATACTCGTCACCGCCCTGTTCAGCGTGCTCGGCGGATTGAGTGCCGCGCGCCGGGCGGCGAACATCCCGGAGATGCAAGCGCTGCGGGAGGCGTCATCCCCCAGGACCCGGACGAAACTGTGGCAGTGGATCGCAGCCGGCTTCTTCCTGATTCCCGTGATTCTGATACCAATCCTCATCAACTTTGCCCCCGAGACCCTGCAAAGTGACAACACCCCCAGGATGCCCAATTTGCCTGCCAAGGCGAACTCCCCAGATTTCGAGTCCCCGGGCGACCGTGCCGTCCTGGGCGGGGGTATCGGACTCATGGCCACCTTGGCGGCGTTGTTCATCCCGAACTGGACCCTCCGCCCGCTGCTGATCGGGTGGACGAGCCTGATTCCCGGCCGCAACCCGGCCTGGTTCGCCGCCCGCGCCAACGCCCGGCACCGCTCGGCGTTCAGCTTGACGACGATCGTGCCCTTCGCCATCGCCGTCGCCATGACCGGAGTCTTCTACACCGTGGCCAATGCTGGACGGGCTGCCGGCGGCATGAATGGCGGGGTCAACGGTTTCCTGACCATCATGGTCCCGATCTTCTTCGTCGCCGGCGCCGGGGGCGTGGCGAACATCGCGATGGTGGGACGGACCCGCCGTCAGGAGGGAGCCCTGCTCGGAGTGATCGGAGCCAGGTCGGGCACGATCCTTGGCTCCACAGTCCTGGAGGGCGCGATCTACGCCATCACCGGAATCCTTTTCGGGCTGGCCATGACCCTGCTCAGCGCCATCTCCGCTGCACTGATGTCCGGAGGCGGGATGGAGGTTTTCATCGGCTCCATCCCGGTCACAACACTGCTGCCCGCGATCGGGGCATCGCTCGTGCTGGCCATCACCACCACGTGGCTACCCGCCCAGCTCGACCGCCGCCCGGTGATGGAGAATCTGCGTCAACCGGTCTGATCCCGCTGCACTCACAGTGGGGGTGAGCTGACCTGCGGGCTTTACGAGCCGGTCATTCCGAAACCATCCCGCCAGTATCCGATGACTCGCAGTCAGGTCTACCGTTCAACCAAGGAACGGTTCCGGCACACCGCTGATTCCTCGCGACCCGGCTCAACCAGCTGAGGGGGAGGTCACCAGCGGTCGTGGTGGACGACCTCCTCCAGGGCGATGCGGTGGTTCCAGCCGAAACGGATCAGGTCGGGGACCTCCTGGAGTTTCGTCACGCGGCCCACGCACAGCCAGCCGACCGGCCTCACCTGTTCGGGCAGCCCGAGCAGCTCCTTGAGGAAGGGTTCCTGGTAGAACGACACCCACCCGACCCCGAGGTCCAGGGCGGTGGCCATCAGCCACAGGTTCTGCACGGCGCACACCACCGAGAACACCCCGGCGTCGCTGATGGTGTGGCGTCCCAGGACGTTGGGCCCGAAGCGTGTCGGGTCGTAGGTGGCGACGATTCCCATCCCGGATTCGCGGATGCCCTCGATCTTGATGGGATTGAACTTCTCCCGCTGTTCCCCGTCGAGGGAGTCGGCGTAGTCCTGTCGGCACTGCGCGACATGCTCTGCGAAGGCGTCCAGGGTGGCGGGGTCGCGGACGACGACGAAGTCCCAGGGCTGGCTGTTGCCCACGCTCGGGGCGGCGTGGGCCGCGTTCAGGAGGTCGGCGAGTTCCTCCTCGCCCAGGGGGTCGCCGGTGAACTCGGCGCGCACGTCGCGGCGGCGTTTGATGATCGTCTTGAGAGCTTCCTGGCAGTCCAGATCCATGCGGAAGACCCTAGCGACGCCTTTCCCGCGGCCTCGGGGAGGGCGGTCAAACCATCTCCTGCGTGATCGTCCTGGCACCTCGGCCGGGGCGCCGACGCCGCTCCGGCGCCTCGTGCATGCCGTCGGCGACGCACCTTGAGGATGGGCCGAGGGGACCGTGGTCCGCCGAGGAGAAGCGGAAAAACACGGGAAACACATCGGGCAGCGAGTCGCTGTGGGTGAGGGACCGCGGCTGATGATCAGAAGGGCTTCGACCAGTCCAGTTCCTTCGTGGATCGCTCCCAACCATCCCCTGATGCAGATTTCGCTTGGAAACTAATACTCAAAAAGTTAGTATTCAAGCATGAAGTCACGTGTGGCGCTGCAGCAGCTGGCGGAGGTGACCGAATCCCAGTGGGGCATGGTCACAACCGCCCAGGCCCGCGCGCAAGGCATCGACCACATGACCCTCAAGCGGCTCAACGATGACGGCCACCTGATCCGGCTCATCCACGGCGTCTACCGCAACGCCGGCGCCCCGAGCGCGGAGCACGAGGAACTCCGGGCAGCGTGGCTCGCGGCCGAACCCCGCAGGCTCGCTCTCGAACGCCTCCACGACAACCGCCCGGGGATCGTCATCTCCGGGGAATCCGCTGCCCGGCTCCACGGCATCGGAGACCTCCGGGCCGCTCGGAGCGAGTTCACCTCGCCGACACGGCGACAGAGCCAGCGACTCGATGTCCGGTACCGCACCCGAGACCTTCCCCGTGAGGACATCACCGTCCGGCACGGCCTGCCCACGACCACACGGGAACGCACCATCGCCGACCTAGTCGAAGATCGGCAGGACCTCAGCACCGTCGCAGACGCGCTCCGGGACGCCACCCGGCAGTCCGCCCTGGACACCGAACGCCTCACCGAACTCCTGGCTCCCCTGGCGCGCCGCAACGGCTGTGCGGCAGGTGACGGCGCGGCGCTGCTGGAAAAACTCGCCCAGTCGGCGGGAATCGACGAGAACAGCTGGGCCAGAAGCATCGCAGAAAACGGACCCCTCATGGCAAAGATCCTCAGCCAGTGCGTCACTCATCTTCCCCAGATGCAAATCACCCACCTTCCCCAGATGCAAGCTGCTGTCAAGAAGTTTTCGATCGCAGTCGACAATCTTCTTAATACATCGAAGTTCCAAAAAGTCTTCACCCCAGCAAACCAAGAACTCCTCACGGCAGCGAGCCAAGTACTCGGGAACTCACTTCAGACCTGGAAAACCAGAATCTCCACCTCTGAAACCGCCGAGCTGCTCGCGAACACGATTCACAATCAGCTGGTTAACCCGATGGCAAGCGCATCACATCCCACTCCTCCGCCACTGGAGTCCGACATGCCACACGAATGCGAGGATCCTAGATGACAGATCCCTACCAGACACCGGCAGCAGTCGAGTCGGCAATACGATCAGCCGCTCAGAAAGCAGCCCAGAACGACAAGTCCCTCAGCACCCAGGAGCGCATCCGGCTGGAGTACTTCCACCGTTTTCTGTGCCGGATCTTCTCAGAGACGCCAACCGACGCATGGCTTCTCAAGGGCGGAACGGCCCTGCTGGCCAGGGTCCCATCGGCGCGAGCAACCAGTGATGTCGACTTGTTCAATCGGCGTCACTCACTGGCCGCAGCCCTGACTGAGCTTCGGCGCCTTGCGGCCCTTGACCTGGGAGATTTCTTTCGCTTCGAGTATGTCAGCCAAACGGATTCACTCGGCGGTAAACAGCAGGCCTACACCGAAGGCATCCGCGTGAGCTTTGACGTCTACCTCGGCGTCAACAAAAAGGACCGGCTGAATGTCGATCCCGTTGTCAAAGCCGTTACGACAGAGACCCCGGAGACCATCATCCCGTCGAATGTCCTGACACTCCCCAAACTCCCGCAGTGCGAGTATCGCCTGTACCCTTTGGTCGACCAGATGGCAGACAAGGTTTGTGCGACACTTTCCCTTTACAACGGTCATTCTTCGACACGCGTGAAGGACCTCGTGGACCTTGTTGTCCTCACACTCACACAGACCATCGATGGCGGCAGCCTTGAGGTGGCCATCACCCGAGAAGCAGCTTCCCGAGGGTTGCCGCTCCCGGAGACCTTCACGGTACCTCCGGACTGGGATGCCTCCTACAGAAGACTCGCCTCCCCCATCCCGGACTGCAAGGACCACCTCACCGTCGCATTGGCCACGAGCCTCGTCAATGCGCTGTTGGAACCGGTGCTTGCCGGGAAGGCCAAGGGCCTACGGTGGGATCCCGGGATTCGCGCATGGGTTTGAGCCGGCCTGGGAGCGGAACACGAGGAGCTCCGCACGGCATGACTAGCGACCGATCCCCTTGTCGCTGCTTGAGGTAGTGAGTACGGGGGATTTGAGGATACCTAGACTCAATGCAAGTGAGCGACATCCCCGCCTTCAATCGCACCGGAAAGCGAGAGTCAAATTGATTCAAATCTCTACTGACTTTTCTACCATGATCCTGCACAGAGAGGGCGAGGCTGCCCGAGACTGGTTGGAGGCCTTGCCGTATACGTTGGAAGATTTGCTCGACAGGTGGCACCTTCGCCTGGAGGGACCGCCGATGTACGGGATGTGCGCTGTGGTTCTGCCTGTTCATTGCAAGGACGGGAAACGCGGTGCCCTGAAAGTGAGTTGGGTCGACGACGAGACCCGACTCGAGTCCGTTGCTTTACGCACGTGGGGCGGTCATGGAGCGGTCTCGGTGTTGCACACCGACGAGGGGGCCGGCGCCATGTTGTTGGAGCGGCTGGATGAGCGGCGGGTCCTTCTGGACGTCCCGATTCAGGAAGCGCTTGACACTGCCGCCGATCTTCTTCGCGAACTGCGCGTTCCTGCGCCCGCTGGGTTTCGCAGCGTCGGTGACATCGCTGCCCGGTGGGGCACGGAGTTCCTTGAGGAGTGGCGGCGGCTCGGCGAACCGTGCCCCGAGAAGCTCGTCTCCTCTGCCGTCGATGTGTGCGCAGAGCTGGCCGTCATGCCTTCGGAACCCTCGCTGCTGCACGGCGACTTCCATTACGCCAATATCCTTGGGCGTGGCAAGGATGCGTGGGCCGCCATTGACCCCAAGCCACTGAAAGGCGACCCCGCGTATGAGGTGGTTCCGCTGCTGCGCAACCGCTGGGGCGAAATCCGGGGCGGTGACGAAACGAACACCATGGTACAGCAACGGATGGAGCGGTTCGCCGGAATGGCTGAGCTGGAGCCAATGACCGTGCGCTGGTGGTCTCTCGTGCGCAGCGTGGATGACGCGATGTGGTTTCAAGAAAATGGCTACGAGGCCCGGGCGGAGATTTCTTGGGACATCGCCAGGTCGATGTCGGCGGATCTGTGAGGCTTGTTCACGGGCATGGGCCGCCGCAGAACTCTCATTCAAGGCGAACTCGAGGGCAGCTGTTCATGAAAACCCGTGAAAGACCTCGTGGACCTTGTAGTCATCATACTCACACAGACCATCGATGGCAGCAGACTCGAGGTGGTTTCGACTCGGACCGCTCCTTCGTCGCGGTCCGGCTCAACCAGCTTCATGCGGGATGATCGGAACGTTCCCGGCACTCGCGATCGTTTCGGCGGACTCAACCTGTTTCATGAGGGGTGATCTCCAGCTCATCCGGCGAGAACTCGTCCGGCTGATGGCTCAACTGGAGCGCCGACGCCGTTCCAGTGCCTCGTACATGCCGTCGATGAGTTCCTTGAAACGCTCCTCCACCTGCCGGCGACGCACCTTCAACGTCGGGGTGAGCAGGCCGTTGTCCGTGGTGAGGTCGCCGTCCATCAGCTCGGTGGCGCGGGGTTTCTCCTGGCTCGGGAGTTTGTCGGTCAGGGCGGTGACCCGTCGGCGCAACTCCTCGGCCAGTTCGTTGGACTTCAGCCAGTCGGCCACCTCACCCGGCCACTGCATCAGTTTCCCGAGCTCCTCCACGTGCGGCAGCGACGGTTTGACCAGCAGCGTCACGCAGGGCCGGTTGTCGCCGAGCAGGACGGCGTGCTCGAACAGTGGGTCGGCGAGGATGAGGCCCTCGATGGGCTGCGGCGCGACGTTCTTGCCGCCGAGGGTGACGATGATGTCCTTGATGCGGTCGGTGATGACCAGGAACCCGTCGACGTCGACATATCCGGCGTCCCCGGTGTGCAGCCAGCCGTCGGAGTCGATGGCGGCCGCGGTGGCCTCCTCGTTGTTCCAGTACCCGGCCATCACGTTCGGGCCGCGGAACAGCACCTCACCGTGTTCGCCGATGTGCAGCTGCCCGCCCTTGAGCACCCGCCCCGCCGTGCCGATCTTGAACCCGCCCGGCGAGTTGAAGGTCACCAGCGGCGAGGCCTCGGTCAGCCCGTAGCCGGTGTAGATGGGCATCCCGACCGCCGAGAAGAACTCCTCGATCTCCTTGCGCAGCGGCGCCCCACCGCAGGCCAGGACCGCCTTGTTGCCGCCCAGGGCGACGCGGATCGAGGACAGGACGAGCCGGTCGGCCATGCCGAGTTGGGCGCGCCAGAACCACGCAGGTCGCCTTCCCTTGCGGTAGGCCCGCTGGTTGCGGGCCCCCACCCGCAGCGCCCACTTGAAGATGCCACGTTTGATCCCCGAGGCAGCGACCTTCGCGTGAGCGGTCGCGAACACCTTCTCGTACAGCTTGGGGACGCTCACGAGCAGCGTCGGTTTCGTCTGCACCAAGGCATCGGCGACGGTGCGGGCGTCGGGAACGTAGGTGTTCATGCAGCCCTTGAGCAGGATGATGCTGGTCCAGGCCCGCTCCAGCGCGTGCGAGAGGGGTAGGAAACACAGCGAGTGATCCTCCGGCCCGAAGTGGAACATTTCCTCGATCGCCTCTTTCTGGGCGATCATCGCGGAGTGCCTGAGCATCACCCCCTTCGGGTCGCCGGTGGTACCGGAGGTGTAGATGATCGACGCCAGATCATCGGGGCCTGCCTCCGCGAGACGGGCCTCCAGGGCCCGGGTTTCGGGTTCGGCCCGGAAGTCGTCGTAGGTGATGACCCGTTCCGGCATGCCCTCCCAGGGTTCGAGAATCACCAAGTGCTCCAGTTCGGGCAGGTCATCGGCGACCTCCAGGACGCGTTCGCACTCGCTGCGCCCGCCTGCGAACAGGATCCGCAGCCCGGAATCGGCAGCGATGTGCCGGATCTGTTCCGGGGTGGAGGTGGCGTAGATGGGCACCGGGATGGCCCTCACGGTGGCGGCGCCGAAGTCTATCTCCGACCACTCGGGACAGTTGTTCGCGAACAAACCGATGCGGTCGCCCGGCCGGATTCCCCGGTTCAGCAGCCCCTGCGCCGCCTCGTCGATGCGCTCACCGAACTCGCGGAAGGTGTGGGTGCACCAGTCGTCGCCGACCCGGATCCGGGTGGCTGGACGGTCGGCATGCTCGGCGATGGCCGCGCGCATCTGTACGGCGAGGTGCTGGATCATTGGTCCTCCTGGTCGGAGACCAAGGATAGAGGGTCATGGCGACGGCAAGTCCCCTAGGACTTGCTGCAAAGAGTGTCGCCCGGGCGAGGAAGCGCCGGACGGGACGTCGGATCGCCCGATCCGGCGCGCCGCAGCCGGGCATGACTTCCGCACCAGGACCCGGCTACGGGCACAGCCGGTGGAGCCCGCACGTGACCGTGCCATCGTCCAGGGTCAGGACCGGGCCCGTTCCGGTGATGATCAGGCGGAACGACGGTTCCCCGTCGATCTGCTCCAGCGCGGAGGTCAGGGCCCTGTGCCCGTTCGCGATCCGGGCCCCGGACAGCTTGACCTCGACCGCACCCCAGCGACCGTCGGGATGCACCACCACGGCGTCGATCTCATACCCGTTGGAATCCCGGTAGTGCTGGATCCTTCCCCCGAAAGCAACCGCCAGCACCGCCAGGTCGTGGTGAACCGCGCTCTCGAACAGGGCGCCCGCGGTCGCCGGGTCCTGTCGCAACGAGGACAGTGGCGCCTGGAGGGCGACCGCGGCCAGCGCGGGATCGGCCAGGTGCAGTTTCGGGGAGGTCCGGAGCCTGGCCCGCGAGCGCAGCTTCGGCGCCCAGGGTTGTTGCCGCTCGACGACGAAAATCCGGGCCAGCAGGTCCACGTAGCGGCTGACGGTCGCGGCCGACAGGTCCGGTGCGATCGGCGCGAGATCCCGGGCCAGGGTCTGGAAGGAGACGGCGGAGGCGCTGCTCGCGGCGATGGCGGTGAGCAGCGCCTCGACCACCGCGGGTGAGTTCCGGATCCCCCCGAGCCTCGACAGATCGGTGCGGATGACCTCGTCCAAATACCCACGCAGGAGCAGGGTCGCGTCCTCGGGCGGGGCCTCACGCCAAGCCGGGAAACCGGGGCGCAGAAGCCGGCCTAGAACCTCCTCGAAGGTCAGCGCATCCGGTTCCCCAGCCGGCCGCTCACCTTCGAAGAGCCCCGACAGGGAGACCGCACCGAACCCGGGGTCGTGTTCCCACCAGGAGAGGGTTCGCATCCGCTGACGCATGAAACGTCCGGCTCCCGTGTGCCGGGTGTGATCGTCCGCCGGGGTCGCCGATACGGTGAGGATGAACTGCCCGGGGGCGGATTCCCGGTCGACGGCGCGCCGCACCTGGTCCCAGACCTCAGGAATGATCTGCCATTCGTCCAGCAGGCGGGGACGGGCACCGATGAGAAGCTGCCCCGGAGCGAGATCGTTGAGCGCCCGCGCGGCGGGATCGTCCATGAGCACCGACGATCCCGCCGCTTCCAGGGCGGTTCGGGTCTTCCCGCAGGCGCGCACGCCCTCCAGCATCACCGCTCCGGAGATCCCGAGCGCGCGCCTCATCGCGCCGTCCATCACGCGTGGAAGATACGCCCCGGTCATCGTCCACCTCCCTGGCCTTGATTCCGCAGACATCCTAGGCATCAATTTGCAGACATTCTAGGCATCAGTTTGCAGACGTTGTGGACGTGGATTTGCAGAATCCGTTCTCAGGCGACCGGGATGCAGATCTCGGTGAGGTACTGCGCCGGATCATCGGTCTTGCCCGGGCCGACGATGTAGCGGTTGTACATGGGACCGGTGATCTTCAGCCCGGAGCGGGTGATGTACTCGGCGAGTTCCTCGTTGACGGGGCCGAACTGGTCGTAGCCGCCACGGAAGGCCGCCACCGCGACCCGCTGTTCCGGCAGCTCCCGGACCACGAGAGGTTCGGACGCGGTGGCGCCGGGGGAAACGGGCTCCCAGATCTCGATGTCGATGTCGGATTCGCGGTACTCGGGGTCGTGGAAGGTGGTCCCGCAGGGCTCACCGGTGTACGTGAGGTCCTGCGCCTCGAACGCCTCCATGAGCTTCGCCCACACCTTGTGTTCGTCGGTGTAGGCGTCGATCTTCGTGCGCAGGGCGGCGACGAGCTGCGCAGGATGGGTGGTGATGGTGATGTCGGCCATGGTGGCCCTCCTCGTGGTGTGGGAGATGAGTCGGTCGATCTCGGCGATGCGGCGGCGGGCCGCCTCGGCATCGGCGACGAGTTGATCGCGCTGCACGGCGAGCGCGCGACCCAACGCCTCCGGGTCGTCGCGTTGCGGGAGCAGGGCGGCTATGGCGGAGACGGAGAACCCGACGTCGCGCAGCTGACGGATCAGCGTCGCGTCGCGCACCTGCGAGGATGCGTAGAACCGGTGGCCGGTGAAATCGTCGGTGGCGGCCGGGCTCAGGACACCGTTGGCGTCGTAGTAGCGCAGCATCCGCACCGACAGCCGGGTGAGGGTGGAGAACTCCCCGATGCGGATCAGTCTCGTCTCGGTCATGACACCATCGTGGGACCTGACACGGTGTCAGGGTCAACCGGGCCGGATTCCCCATCCGGCCTCGCAACCTGCAAGACTCTCCGCCATGAATCCGGCTCTCTGGCGCAATCGGCTGAGTTTCGGGCTGGGCACGCTCGGCCGCGACATGTCGGCCGCGCTGGTCAGCATGTACCTGATGTTCTACCTCACCGAGGTGCTGCACATCTCGCAGTCGGCGACGGCGGTGGTGACGGTGGTTCTGGTGGCGATGCGGATCTTCGACGCCCTCAACGATCCCTTCATGGGTGTCATCGTCGACAACACCCGCTCCCGGTTCGGCAAGTTCAAACCGTGGATCGCGCTGGGTGCGGTGTTGTGGGGGGCAGCCACGCTGGGGATCTTCGTGGACCTCGGGATCTCGGGGGCGGCCTTCCTGGTGTGGTTCACCGTGGTCTACCTGGTGTGGTCGGTGGCCTACACCATCAACGACATCTCCTTCTGGGGCATGCTGCCCGCCCTCTCCCAGGACCTGAAGGAGCGGGAACGCATCGGGGTGATCGCCAGGATCTGCGCCAACCTCGGGTTGTTCTCGGTGGTGGTGGCGGTGGTGCCCGCGACGAAGGCACTCGGCGGACTGCTCGGCAGCGAGCAGCTGGGGTGGCTGGCCTTCGCGGCGCTGCTGGTGGTGCTGATGCTGGGTTTCCAGTCGTTGACGCTGCTGTTCACCAGGCAGCAGGTGACGGTGGCCGCCTCGCAGACCCCGTTCTGGGAGCTGGTGCGGGTGATCGGCCGCAACGACCAGCTGCTGTGGGCGGCGGGAGCGATGCTGTGTTTCATGGGCGGCTACATGACCGTCACGAGCCTCGGCATCTACTACTTCAAGTACGTCTACCGCGACGAGGCGACCTATTCGGTGTTCGCCGCCATCCTCGCGGTGACGCAGCTGGCCGGATTGGCGCTCTTCCCGCTGGTTCGGAAGTTCCTGCGTCGTTTCCAGATCCACACCCTGGCCACCCTCCTGTGCCTGGTGGGGCTGGTGGTGTTCTGGTTCGCGGGTTCGTCGCTGACTGTGGTGGCGGTCGCGGGGGTGCTGCTGTTCACCGGGCAGGCGTTCATCCAGCTGCTGATGCTGATGTTCATCGCCGACTGCGTCGAGTACGGGCAGTGGAAGCTGGGGCGCCGCAACGAGTCGGTGACGTTGGCGGTGCAGCCGTTCATCTACAAGGCCTCGAACGCCATCGGCAGCGGTTTCGTCGGCCTGGCGCTGCTGGTCTCCGGGATCAGCGGCGCCCGGGTGGTCGAGGACGTGACGGCCGCCGGCGTCGCCGCGTTCAAGTCCGTGATGCTGCTGATTCCCATGGTGCTGATCGCGGCAAGCTGGCTGATCCTGCGCGTCGGGTACCGGCTCGACGAGAAACGCTACGCCGAGATCCTCGCCGAACTGGAGGGCGGGGAAACCTCCGCCTGACGATTTCCCCTCCCCCGGGGCGAATCCATCTCCCCGACCACACTCGCCCTGGTTTCGACACACCCCAATCGCTGACACTCGTGAGGATCTGCTCAAACCAGCTTCACCATTTCCGAGCCGGTTGAGCCAGCACGCGAGCGCCTTTCTCCTCCGAAGCCGGTTGAGCCAGCACGTGAGCGCCCTTCTCCCCGAAGCCGGTTGAGCCAGCACGTGAGCGCCAGCGAACGGCTGAGTCGAAACCACCCCGCGCCCGGTAACCAGACCCGACCCCGGCCACCCAACCACGCGCAAGAGGTTTCGACACGCCCAGTTCGCCGAGCGAGCAGGCCGGCTCAGCCGGTTTCTTGCGACGCTCTACTCGCGGGCCAGCAGGGCGGCCACCGCTATCTCGAGGGCGTCTTCGAACATGGTTTCGCGTTCGGTGGCCGTGAGGTCGGCGGAGTGGTCGAGGATGTGATCTGAGACGGTCAGCACCGCCAGGGCCTCGGCGTTGTTGCGGGCGGCCGCCGCGTACAGACCCGCGGCCTCCATCTCGACCGCGAGGGTGCCCAGCTTGGACAGCTCCGGGGTGATGTCGGTGCGGGGATGGTAGAAGTAGTCGCTGGTGAAAACGGAACCGACGTGAACCGCCCGATCGCTGCCTCGTCGCGCCTGCGCCACGGCGGCGGCGAGCATGTCGAAGGTAGGTGCCAGCGACAACGTCACCCCGGGCACGGCAACGGTGGCCACCGAGGAGTCGGTGTGCGCGGCGGAGGCGATCACGACGTCGCGGACGTGCACCCTGGGTGAGAAGGCCCCGCAGGTGCCGACTCGGCAGATGCGCCTCACCCCGTGGCGGGAAAACAGTTCGGTGGCGTAGATGGACATCGACGGAACCCCCATCCCGGAGGCGGTCACGGTGACGGGAACCCCGTCGAGGGTGCCGGTCCAGGTTCCGATGCCCCGGACGTCGGAGACCAGCTGGGCGCCGTCGAGCCGGTTCCGGGCGATGTGTTCGGCGCGACGCGGATCACCGGGCATGAGTACCAGAGGGGCGATCTCACCGATTTCACGGGAGAAGTGTGGGGTTGAAGACATGACAAGAGCCTAGCCACGTACGATTACCGGATGGATGTCACCGGCGACTTGGTGCTGAGACCACCCGAACCCTCCGACGCCGAACCCCTGCACCTGCTTTTCCGGGACCCCGAGGTGATGCGTTGGATCGGGGATGGGCGGGTGCGGGATCTCGCGTACTACGAGGATTTCGTGCACCACCAACGCGAGTTGTTCCACACCAAGGGCTACTGCTTCCACACGTTGTGCGTCGAGGGCCGGGTAGCCGGCTTCGCGGGCCTTCACGACTGGAACGCGGAGTGGGGGCCGACGGGATCCGTCGAGCTCGGATACCGGCTCGGAAAGCGTTACTGGGGCCGGGGCATCGCATTCGACGCGGCGTGCAGGGTACTCTCGGGTGTCCCACATCTGCCGCTCACCGCGATGATCGCGGTCGGGAACACCCGATCCGAACGCTTGGCGCTGCGACTCGGATTCGTGGCCGCCGAATCCTATCGGATCCCGGGTGGCGGCGAGGCCCGCTGCCATCGTCGCGGGGCGGGTACCGGGTCGTGAGAAAGTTCAGGCCCCGGATCCATCCGATCCGGGGCAGTGGCAGGTGTTGGATTTGAACCAACGTAGGCAACGCCGACGGTTTTACAGACCGCTCCCTTTGGCCGCTCGGGCAACCTGCCGAACGCTGGCTGACCAGCGACGGAAAGAGTATCAGTGCCGGACGGATACGTCCAACCCGGGGTGGCCGCGGGCTCCCATGAAAAGTTTTGAGGCCGTGATGAGGGGTTTTGTGCCGCGCACCCCACACATTCCTCCCAAATGACATAACTCGCGAGCGGTGGAGCGACGGAGCGGCGGGGAGAAGGACCGGGTGGGGCTGGCACAATGGGTGGCCCACGATCCGAGGAGGAACCCATGGCAGCGGACAGCTCTTTCGACGTCGTCAGCAAAGTTGATCGCCAAGAGGTGGACAACGCGCTGAACCAGGCCGCCAAGGAGGTGTCGCAACGCTTCGACTTCAAGAACACCGACTCCTCCATCCGCTGGTCCGGGGATGCCATCGAGATCGAGTCGAGCGGTGAGGAGCGCGCGAAGGCGGTGCTGGACGTGTTCCAGTCGAAGCTGATCAAACGCGGGGTTTCATTGAAGGCCCTCGACGCCGGCGAACCCCGCATCTCCGGGAAGAAGTGGAAGATCACCTGCACCACCAAACAGGGCATCAAGCAGGAGGACGCAAAGAAAATCTCCAAGCTGGTGCGTGACGAGGGCCCCAAGGGCGTGAAGGTGCAGATCCAGGGCGACGAACTGCGGGTTAGTTCGAAGTCACGCGACCACCTCCAGGAGGTCCAGCGCCTCATCAAGGAGGCCGACTACGACTTCGCCGTCCAGTTCGTGAACTACCGCTGAACCAGCGGGGTCACCAGCGACGGCGCCAAGTCGCGCCGCTGGCGTTCATGGTTCCTGCGGGTGTCAGTGTCTCGCGATCGCCAGGAACAATGGGAAGTCCAGGCGCTGGCCGCCGACCACCTTCTTGTTGGCCACCCCGGCGTCGTGGAAGCTGATGTCGCGGTATCCCGCCTCCTCCAGCCAGCCGCGCAGTTCGTCGCGTCGGAAGCCGTGGTGGCCGTGGAAATCGACGGACGTCGAGTGGTAGAGGCCGTCCGCGTCGTGGTCGAGGTCGGCGATCACCACCACGCCCTCAGGAGTCACAAAGCGGCGCAGCGCCCTCAGCAGGGCCGGCACGTCGTCGACGTGGTGGAGGAACAATTGCGCCAGCACCAGCTCGTAGGGTCCACCCGGGATCCCCTCGGACAGGTCGGCCACAGCGGCATTCCAGTCCTTCAATCCAGCTGCCGCCAGGGCCTTCGACGCGGCCTCGACCATCGCGGGCGAGGAGTCCAGCAGGGTGGTGGGCCCGAGCACGTCGGCCAGGCAACGCGACAGCAACCCCGTCCCGGCACCGAGCTCCACGGTGATCGGCCGCCCGGTCAGTGGCAGGTTCGCCTTGATCGTCTCCGCCACCTGACGGGCCCGGGACAGTCGCGCCGGGTCGTCGTCCCAGGACGCGGCCCGCGAGTCGAAGTTCTCAGCCATGCCCCGAGCCTATGCTCTGTTGCGAAAGCCGTGCCACGGCCTTCTGGTCCATCAGACCTTCGCGACCGCCAGGAACATCGGAAAGTCCTGGCGCTCGCCGTCGACCTCCTTGCCGACCACCCCGGCGTCGTGGAAGCAGATGTCGTGGTATCCCGCCTGCTCCAGCCAGCCACGCAGCTCGTCGCGGCAGAAACCGTGATGACCGTGGAAATCGACGGCCGTGGCGTGGTAACGCTTCGCCGCGTCGTGGTCGAGGTCGGCGATCACCACCACACCGCCCGGGGTCATCGCCCGGCGCAGCGCCCTCAGCAGGGCCGGCACGTCTTCGACGTGGTGGAGGAACATCTGCGCCAGCGCCAGCTCGTAGGGTCCGCCCGGGATCCCCTCGGACAGGTCGGCCACAGCGGCGCTCCAGTCCCCCAGCCCCTCGGATGCCAAGGCCTTCGACGCGACCTCGACCATCGCCGGGGAAGCGTCCAGCAGGGTGGTGGGCCCGAGCACGTCGTGCAGGCAGCGGGCCAGCATGCCCGTCCCGGAGCCCAGTTCGACGGTCACCGGATGCCCGTCGAGGGGCACCACCGAACGCACCACGGCAGCGACCCTGCGGACCCTGGCCATCCGCTCCAGGTCGTCGTCCCAGGTGGCGGCCCGTTCGTCAAAATCTTCGCCCATGGCCTGAGCCTACCGGGCGGGTTCGGCGGCCCGCTTCGGGATCAGGTGGACAACCGCGACGATCACCGCTCCGACCGCGAGGCCGAGCACCGCGGAGCAGGCGGTCTCCACCACCCATTCCAGGGTCTCGCCGGCCACCGGCACCGACGCGGTGGCGTGGGCCAGGCCGTGGACCAGCCCCAGGGGCGCACCCCAGCCGAGCTTGGCGGCGCCGTCGAGGAGGATGTGCCCGCCCACCCACAGCATGGCGGCGATCCCGATCACGGACAGTGCGGCCAGCAGCTTCGGCATGGCGGCCACCAGGAGGCCACCGAGCGCACGGCCCGCCCCCTTGCCCTCCTTCAGTTTCAGGCCCACGTCGTCCATCTTCACGATCAGCGCCACCACACCGTAGACCAGCGCCGTGATCAGGATCCCGACCAGCGTCAACGTGATCGCGCGGCGCCAGAAACCCTCCTCGGCGAGGGAGTTCAGGGAGATCACCATGATCTCCGCGGACAGGATGAAGTCGGTGGTGATGGCGCCGCCGACCAAGGTGTTCTCATCCTTCTCGCCGCGATCCGCGGCCGGTTCTTCCTCGCCGTGGTGCCCGGAGACGGCCTCCCAGACCTTCTCGGCGCCCTCGAAACACAGATAGGTGCCGCCGAGCATCAGGATCGGGGTCAGGATCCAGGGAATGAACTGGCTCAGGGCCAGCGCCACCACCAGGATGATCGCCTTGTTCCGCAGCGATCCTTTTGCGATCCGCCAGATGATCGGCAGCTCCCGGGCCGGGCTCAGGCCTGTGACGTAGCGGGGGGTGACGGCGGCGTCGTCGATCACGACCGCCATTGCCTTGGTGCTGGTTGCGCTGGTCAGTTTCGCGATCATCGCCACGTCGTCCAGCAGCGCGGCCAGGCCTCCGGCCATGTGTTTCCTCCAACTTTTCGGGTCGCCAAAGAAGGTAGCATCCCAGCCATCCATGCCCGCCGGCATTAGCATGCGACGCCATGAGCAACCTGCGTCTGATCTCCCACAACGTCAACGGCATCCGCGCCGCCCTGCGCCGGGGCCTGCACGAGTTGTGGCGACGCGAGGAGGCCGACATCCTGTGTCTGCAGGAGGTGCGCTGCCGCCTCAGGGACCTGCCCGCCGGCGCCTTCACCGGGCATCACGTCGCCTGGTCCATCGGCGAGCTGGCGGGTCGCAACGGCGTGGCGGTCCTGACCAGTGACGCGCCGGAGCGGATCGCCACCCTCGACGGCACCGCGGTGATCGTCGCGCCTGACGGCACACCCACCGAGTCGGAGGTGGAACGGGTGGGCAACCGCGACCTGGCGGCCTTCGCCGGTGAGGGCCGCTACGTGGAGGTGGACCTGGCCGGGCTGCCCATCCGCGTCGCCTCCCTCTACCTGCCCAAGGGCGCCGTCCCGGAACACCACGCCCGGAAACCCGAGGAGGCCGACACCCCGAAGTACGAACGGAAGATGAAGTTCCTCTCGGGTCTGGCACGTCACCTGACCCAGGCCCGCAGGTCAGCGGCGCAGGCCGGGCGCGAGTACGTGATAGTCGGGGATTTCAACATCGCCAACACCCGGTATGACCTCAAGAACTGGCGTTCCAACCAGCGCACCGACGGTTTCCTGCCCGAGGAACGCGACTGGTTCACCGCCCAGCTCGGTCCCCGCAGGCTGGTCGACGTGGTGCGTTCCATGCACCCGGACCAGGACGGCCCCTACTCGTGGTGGTCGTGGCGGGGCCAGGCGTTCGCGAACGACGCGGGCTGGCGCATCGACTACCACCTGGCGACGCCGAAGCTGGCGCGGGCGGCGGTCAGGGCCGAATCGCTGCGCGAGGCCGACTACGATTCCCGGGTCAGCGACCACTGCCCGGTCGCCGTGGACTACGACGCGGCCAGGCTCTCCTGAGGGGCCTTGGCGTCCCATCTCTGGGTGAGTTCGTGGGCCTTCACGGACTCCCAGACCGCCCAGATCAGCAGCAACGCGACCAGCCAGGTGCCGTTGCGGACCGCGAAGACCATGGCCTCGTAGGCCAGCAGGACCGCGGAAATGATGATGGCGATCCGGAGCCGGCGGGTGTTGGGACGGGTCATTGGGAACAACACCCCGCCCCACAGCAGGTACCATGAGTGGAGGGCCGGGAGGGTGAACGCCGACAGCAGCAGTCCCCACCCGGTGAAGTTGAGGGGGCGGCGTCCGAGGTGCCTAAGGGCCAGCCACACGATCCCGATGGCGCACACCAGGAGCCCGAGGGAACGCATCACGGTCACGGCCATCTTGCCACCCTGGTCGATGCCCACCTGGTTCAGGAGGTACTCGACGGCCTCCCCCAGCAGGTTGAACGGTGAGGCGCTGGTCACCTTGCCGGGAACGTCGACCGCGTTCACCCATCCGAATCCGAGCCCGGTCACGACACTCAGCAGCGCGAACACCGCCACCGAGATCGCCAGCGACGCCAGGGCCCGGGCCGCTGCGGCGGCCAGGGGACGCAGTCTCCACGACGTCCAGGGGTGGGTGATGAACGGCAGGGCCACCGCGACGAAGACCGCGGGTTGTTTGATGGCCGCCCCCATCCCGACCGCGACCGCCCCCCACCACCAGGTGCGCCACTTGGTGGTGATCCAGATCCCCATCATCGCCAGCCCCATCATGAGGGCGTCGTTGTGTGCACCACCCACGAAGTCGATGATGACGATGGGATTGGCCAGGACGAACCAGCTGGCAGCGGCCGGGTTGATGCCGAAGCGTCCCGCGATCCGCGGCACGCACCAGCCGATCATCCCCACACCGATCAGCGCGGGCAGCCGCATGATCACCGTCGACCAGTAGGGATCGAACCCGACCAGCACTATCAGCCAGTGGTTCATCCTGAGCGCCAGGGGTCCGTAGGGGGCGGGTGTGTCGCGCCACACCCAGGCAACCTGGTCGGCGAACTGTCCGGGCAGGATCCCGGGACCCACCAGGTAGGGGTTGAGGTTGTTGTTCAGCAGCCACCCCTGGGCCGCGTAGGAGTAGGCGTCGTGGCTGAAGATCGGCGGGGCGACCAGCATGGGGGCGGCGACGATCGCGAGCATCGCCCAGTGGCGCAGCTGCGGCTGCCCCCGCGACTCCCGCCGCGCGGGACGCACCCTCAGCCAGAACTCGAGCATCAGGGCCAGCCCGGCCATGGTGATGACGGTGCCGATCCACGTCCACTCGACGCCGGCCAGTCCGTACGACGCCATCGCCCGGGTCAGGGGGGAGACCCGCGGCAGGTATGCGGGGGTCAGCGATCCCAGCACCAGCAGCACCGAACCCAGACAACCCACCAGCACCGCACGCGCACTGAAGGCGTCCCTGAACGCCTTCAACCCTCGTGACGCCGCGGCCAGCACCACCGGCATCAACGCTTCTCCCGCTGCCGCGTCCGGTGGGCGAGACGATCAGCGCGGATGCCCGGTGCGCGGGATGTCACGCTCCTCCCGCGCGGCGCGTCGAGGGGACGCACCGGCGATTCACGAGGGAAGTCGTTCGTCCGGGTCATGGAAGGCATACTACGGGGCGGCGACATCAAGAGGGTTCCTCGTTCCCGGAGCCCCGCCCGTACGGGTTGGTTCCGTTCGGGCTGAGAAGCAACAGGATGTGCCGCTATACACTTGCCCGGAGCTTTGAGACTGAGAGGGTTGTTCGTGGCTGAGACGCGGTCGCTGGATCGGGTGGTGATCCGATTCGCCGGGGATTCCGGCGACGGAATGCAGTTGACGGGGGATCGTTTCACTGCCGAATCGGCCTCGCTCGGCAACGACATCGCCACCCTGCCCAACTATCCCGCGGAGATCCGCGCCCCGCAGGGCACCCTCCCCGGGGTTTCCTCCTTCCAGGTGCACTTCGCCGACTACGACATCGTCACCCCCGGCGACCGGCCCGACGTGCTGGTGGCCATGAACCCGGCTGCGCTGAAGGCCAACCTCGGCGATCTGCCCAAGGGCGGGGTGATCATCGTCGACGAGGGCGATTTCACGAAACGCAACCTGGCGAAGGTCGGATGGGACGCGAATCCGCTGACCGACGGTTCCCTGGCCGACTGGAAGGTTCATTCCCTGGACCTGACGGGCATGGCGACAGCAGCGGCGAAACCCTTCGGGCTGGGCCGCAAGGACGCGGGCCGCACGAAGAACATGTTCGCCCTGGGGCTGTTGTGCTGGTTGTACTCCCGCGACACCTCCGGGACCATCGACTTCCTGAAGACCAAGTTCGCGTCAAAACCCGAGATCCGCGACGCGAACCTGGCGGCCTTCCGGGCTGGGCACGCCTACGGGGAGACCACCGAGGTCTTCGAGCACCGCTACCACGTGGCCTCTGCCCCCATGAAACCCGGCCGCTACCGCCAGATCACCGGGAACCTCGCCACCGCTTACGGTTTGATGGCGGGCGCCGACCGCGCCGGGATGCAGCTGTTCCTGGGGTCCTACCCGATCACCCCCGCCTCCGACATCCTCCACGAACTGAGCCGCCGCAAGGACGTCGGCGTGGTCACGGTGCAGGCGGAGGACGAGATCGCGGGCATCTGTTCCGCGCTGGGCGCCTCCTACGCGGGCCTGCTCGGGGTGACCACCACATCGGGTCCCGGCATGGCCCTGAAGATGGAGGCCGTCGGCCTGGGTGTGATGACCGAACTGCCCCTGGTGATCGTCGACGTGCAGCGCGCTGGGCCGTCGACGGGCATGCCTACCAAAACCGAGCAGGCCGACCTGTTCCAGGCGGTCATGGGTCGCAACGGTGAATCGCCGGTGGCGGTGCTGGCGGCCCGCTCCCCCGCGGACTGTTTCGCCATCGCCGTCGAGGCCTGCCGGATCGCGGTGAAGTACCGCACCCCGGTGATCGTGCTCACCGACGGCTACCTGGGCAACGGGGCGGAGCCGTGGCGGATCCCGGATCTCGACGACATCAACCCGATCGTCCCCGGTTACGCCACCGAACCGAACGCGACCGATCCGAAGGGGAAACCCGTTTTCCATCCGTATCTGCGCGACGAGAACCTGGCGCGCGCCTTCGCGGTGCCCGGCACCCCGGGGCTGGAGCACCGCATCGGAGGGTTGGAGAAGAACTCCGCCACGGGGGCGATCTCCTACGTTCCTGACAATCACGACCTGATGGTGCGCACCAGGCAGGCGAAGATCGACGGCATCGTCCGCGACATCCCCGACGTCGAGGTCCACGACCCCTCGGGACGGGCCCGGCTGCTGGTGCTGGGGTGGGGTTCCACCTACGGGCCCATCACGGCCGCCGCGCGCCGGGTGCGG
Organism: Arachnia propionica; assembly: GCF_900637725.1. Taxonomy (GTDB): domain Bacteria; phylum Actinomycetota; class Actinomycetes; order Propionibacteriales; family Propionibacteriaceae; genus Arachnia; species Arachnia propionica. Next base: position 2,531,748 of record NZ_LR134406.1, read on the forward strand.
CTGGGTGGCCGCGAGGTGGCGACGGCGCACCTGCGTCACCTCAACCCGATGCCCGCCAACCTGGGGGAGGTGCTGCGCGGCTACGACAGGGTGCTGGTGCCCGAGATGAACCTGGGGCAGCTGGCCTTCCTGCTGCGCGCCCGATACCTGGTGGACGTCCAGAGTTATTCACGGGTGCGGGGGCTGCCCATCTCGGTGGGTGAGCTGGAGGCCGACCTGACCGCCGAGATCGACTCGCTGGAGGTGGAGTGATGCACGGGCTCGCCGGGATTCCCCTCGCGCAGGCACCGCAGACCCGGAAGGACTACACCAGCGACCAGGAGGTGCGTTGGTGTCCCGGCTGCGGCGACTACGTGATCCTGTCCACCTTCCAGGCCATGATGGCCGACCTCGGCATCGCCCGGGAGAACACCGTCGTGGTCTCCGGCATCGGGTGCTCGTCGCGGTTTCCCTACTACGTGGACTGCTACGGGATGCATTCCATCCACGGCCGTGCCACCGCCATCGCCACCGGGGTAGCGGCGGCCCGCGAGGACCTCAACGTGTGGGTGATCACGGGCGACGGTGATGCGCTTTCGATCGGCGGCAACCATCTCATTCACGCGCTGCGGCGCAACGTGAACATCAACATCCTGCTGTTCAACAACCGCATCTACGGACTGACGAAAGGGCAGTACTCCCCCACCTCGGAGCAGGGCAAACTGACCAAGTCCACGCCCTACGGCTCCTTGGACGTGCCGTTCAACCCGGTGGCGTTGGCGCTCGGCGCGGAGGCGTCGTTCGTGGCGCGCGCCGTCGACTCCGATCGCGCGCAGCTGACGGAGGTCATGAACGCGGCGGCCCGGCATCGCGGCGCCGCCCTGATCGAGATCTACCAGAACTGCCCGATCTTCAACGACGAGGCCTTCGACGCCCTGAAGGGCCCGGAGTCGGCGAACGCACTGATCCGGCTCCGCGACGGCGAACCCGTGGTTTTCGGCACCGAGGAGCAGTTCTGCGTGGTCCGGGAACCCGACGGGGGACTGCGGGTCACCGAAACCGCCACCGCCGCCCCGGAGAGGATCGTCGTCCACGACGCGGGACGACGGGACCCGTCGCAGGCCTTCGCCCTGGCGCAGCTCACCGACCACGGCGTGATGCACCGCGCCCCGGTCGGGATCTTCCGGCAGGTGGAGCGTCCCGCCTACGACGACCTGCTGCGCGCGCAGGTGGCCGAGGCCCGCGCGGAAAATCCGCACGACGCACTGCAGGCCGCCATGTCGGGAAAGACCTTCTGGGAAATCGCCTGAAAACCCATTGAAAGGGCGTGGCCCGGCATTCCTTTCCGGGTTGCCGGGCCACGATTCTGATGGGATTTCTCCTATCTCTCCTCCCACGTCACCTTCGGGTTTTCCTCGGCAACGTTGAGCGATGCCGTCGGGAACCTTGCCCCCTTGCCGGACAGGAGTTTGCAGGGACCCGATCCTCTCGAATCGGTGCAGGTGGCGGTGACCTGAATCTCGCCGAGATCCCGGGCCGAGATGATGGTGGGCACCGAGGTGCCGGGTTTGGGAACGGCGTTTTCCAGCTTGGCGGCGTTCTCGGAGTTCTGGGTGCGTGTGACGCTGCCCTCGGCGACGGTTCCCCCGTTCTGGGTGGTGGCGCTGATTGCGATGTTGCACCCCGGGTCGAGGGCCTTGGAGGCCAGGCACGCCTTTGCCTCGGCAACGACTTTCTCACGGAACAGGTCGATGCCCGCCTGGCTCACCTTGAGCTTGAGATCCGACGATGAGGTGTGGTCTTTCCCGCTGGTGACGACGACGGTGGTGTTCCCGTCGACCTCGAGGTACTTGTTGGCGGAGGCGACGACATAGCTTCCCGGGAACACCGCATGGCTGCTCTCACCGCTCTTCGCCTTCACGCCGTTCACGGTGATGTCGACCCCCTTGAGGGAATAGAGCCTCAGGCTGGGAAGCGACGTGAGTATTTTTCCGCTTCCGGTGCTCACCTTGTACTCGTCGCTGGCCAATTCGTCGCCCACCTTGTAGGTGACGGAAACATCGAAACTGCTGTACTCCCCGGTGGGTTCACCGACGTTGATGTCGGTGATCGGGGCCCGGGTCAGCGAATCCTTCAGCACCTCATCGGTGAGCAGTGAATCATCGTCCGAAATGGAATACAGGAGTTTCTTGGCGTCGGTAGCGCGCCCCTCGGAGATCGCGGTGAGGTAGTTCGTGGCGATGGTCTTGGCGGTTTCCTTGGGATCCGCCGATTTCCCGGATCCCCCCGCCCCACCGGCGGCTCCACCACCGGAACCGCCGGAAAAGACGCCCGAGAGCACCAGCGCCAGCGCCACGACCACCACCACGGCGACGGCCCCGATCCCGACCCACAGACCGGTTTTCGAGTTCTTCGGGGACTGCCCCGCCCCCTGCTGGGTGTAGCCCGCCCCATATGGGGGAGGTACCGATTGCCCCTGCGCCACCGGCGGTCCCTGCATCACCGGCGGTCCCTGTGTCACCGGCGGTCCCTGCGGGGCCTGCGGCGGCCCGGACCGCCCCTGTGTGGCTGGTCCCTGCGGCGGCATGTTCATGTTTCCCGGATGCCCCTGGGGAGGTCCTTGGTGTCCCTGGAGCTGCCCCTGTCCCGGGGGAATGAACTGCGGTGCCCCCGGCTGCTGGGCGGGTCCTCCGGTTCCGCCGGGCTGGTTGGGGGTTCCCGGCCCATTCGGTGTTGACATCGTGTTTCCTTCCTCACCTGCTTGCGGAGCGGTTCATTCGGCTCGCAAGAACCGATACGTCATCGAATCGGGTTCGTGCGCCGATCATTGCTCGTCTCCACCCCGACACGCTACAACGAGCGACCCCCTTCGCAGAAGGTTTTCGAAAATCCAGCCCCGGGATTTCCGAACGGTTCGGTCGCCCCCACCCGCCATGAACGGATCCATCCGACCAGACAGGGTCGCCGTGACCACGGCGGCCCGGAACAGGATTTCGCGGTGACCACCCAGCGGAACCCCATCACCGGCCTCGAACGAACCCACGGGCTGACGAAACAAGATCCCGGCCGGGCCCGGGCCGAGTTTTGTCAGAGGCACCCGATACCTTGTGGCGCATGCAGTGGATCCCAACCGGCACCGGACATGAACTGGCGATTCGTGACGGCGTGATCGTCGCACGGAACAGCAAGGGCAAGGAGTTGGCCTCGGTGCCGCCAGCCGCGAGGAAAACCTCGGCGTGGGAGGACCTGGACGCGGCCCTGTCCTTCCTGCACACCCACGACGCCGAGGCCGGTGCGGAGGTGGAACGCTGGTTGCTGCGCTCCCTGCCGGTACCGCGGGCGGTGCTGGCCGAGGTATGGGCCGATGAGGCGTGGCGTTCCTGGCTCACCGACCTGGTGGTCGCCTCCGACGACGGCAAGGTGGCGGGTTTCCTCCGTGCCGCCGACCCCTGCGGCCTGGGCGTGGTCGATCTGGACGGTGAATCCGTCACCATCACTGCCGAACGGGTTTTGCTCCCCCACCCCGCGCTGCTGGCCGATCTCGACGACCTGCGTGAGTTCGCAGTCGAACTGGGCATCAAGCAGCGTTTCGACCAGCTGTTCCGCGAGGTGCACCGCCGCCCCGATGGCATCGCCCCGGAGGTCGTCGAACTCACCCAGTACGCGGGGGGCGAGTTCGAGCAGCTGCGTTTCGCCGCTGGCCGCGCTTCCTCCGCAGGTTTCAAGGTGTCGGGTGGCTACGCCACCTGCCTGTGCTTCGAGGATGGCGAACCGATCATGGCCCGGTACTGGATCGGGGCGGAGTCTCCGGAGTGCGAAACGGTCACGGGGGACCTGCACTGGGTGCGCAACGACCGCATCGTACCCGTCGCCGAGGTCGGCCCGCTGGCCTACTCGGAGGGGGTGCGCATGGCTGCGCACATCTTCGCTGGCCGCAAGGTGAAGGCGGACAAGGACGAGCGGTGATCCCCGATTCCCGCATCGCCGGGCCCGGCGGCGTCGCCGCATCCCCGCCGGGGGTTCCGTCGCTCGCCACTCCCACCGCCACATCCATCCCGGCCCGGTCCCGGCCGGGTCGACGCTCCAGGTGGCGGCCCGCATCCGTGACCTGGAGAAAAATTGTCAGTTCCCCACCCTAAGGTTCCCCGCATGATCACAGATTCCCGAGCCGCAGAACTGGGCGGTGTTTCCTCCGCCGCCGTCTCGGACACCGTGGCCCTGCAGGCGCGTCGCTACGCCCATCCCCAGTTCGAGGGCCGCACCGTGGTGCGCCTGGTCCGGGAGAACCTCGCCAAGGTGGAGGACCTGAGTCTCGGCGTGCTGGGTTTCACCCCGGACGGGGCCGCCGGGGTGGGGCACGTCCGCAACCGCGCCATGGGTTTCCCGGCCTGGCCGATCATCACGGACCCGGCCAATTCCCGGCACGCCCTGAACCTGGTCGGTGATCTCAACCGGGCCGCGAAACTCGCTCGCAGCAAGGCCGGCCCGGCCAAGGAGCTCCTCGACGAGCTGGCAGGGCGGCTCGGGAACTCCGCCCCGCACTTCCTCCCCACCTTCCTGGAGGAGGGCGCGCGGATCTTCCTGCGCAACGACAACCTCAGCTACGCCATGCAGTTCTTCAACAAGGCCCGCGAGGCCGAGCGGGTGCACGGTCTGGCCATCGATGAGGAACGCCACCGCCAGGTGCTTCTGGAGTTCGCGTTGGCGGGGGCGCTGAGCGCCAAGGAGCTCACCAACGAATCCAAGACCCTCCTCGAACGTCACGCCCCCGCGGACGCCCTTGAGTTGTTCCTCAAGTTCAACATCGACCGGGTCCGCGGCGGCCTGCCGCCCTACGCGGGTCTCCCGACGGACATGCGCCGCCTGATCAGGGCCGCCGGGGCCGACCGGCTGGAGGTGGAGACCGGGCTGCTGTCCGCGTTGCTCGGTTCCCCCGCCATCGAACACGCCCCCACCGTTTTCTGGGACGGCTACTCCAAGCCCCTGATCCAGCTGGCGAAACGGGACGAGTCGGTGCGCCAGACGCTGCTCGGCATGGCCCCGGACAGGATGCGTCCCGACATGTGGGTCGACGTGCTGGAGGCCACCGGCATCGCCGACGAGCTGCGTTCCGGAAAACACGACGCGGCTGCCTGGGCCGAACGCTACATCCGCATGCTGCAGGACCAGTGGAACGCCGATTATCCCAGGAAACTGTGCCTGCTGCTGAGGCAGCTGCCCGGCCTGCGGGGAACCACCGTCACGTTGTCGAACAACCTGTGGAGACTCGAACCCGAGGTGCTCGATGCGCTGCTGGCGGCGGGAGCCCGGGTGGTCTTCGAGGAGGACCCGGGTTGGAGGAAACTGGACTTCCGCCGCTGGGCCGCGCAGCAGGAACGCCCCGATCTGGAACACCTGGCCCGCAGCGAACACGCCGCGCTCGGGCTCGAGAACATGGGACTGATGATCGGGCAGGGGCACCTGCACCTGCTGCTGTCCCATTCCGGCACCCGGGAACTCCTGGGCCGCTGGGCCGCCCCCAGGCTGGGGAAGGACGCCACCGCCCTGGAAGTGGCAGCGGAACTGAAACGGCTGCGGCCACTGTTCACCTCCGAGGGGCGGGCCGCCTATCCGGACCAGTTCGCCGCCTTCGTCTCGCACCTGGACGCCCCGAGGCTGCTGGCCGATGCACTGCGCGACGGGGTGCTGACCGAATACACCTGGCCCGAGTTGGAGAAGGCGGCCGCGGAACTCGGCGACGACGTGACCCTGCACGAATCCTGGCCCGCCGTCGGTGTCGCGAGGAACGGCCACGTCATCTGGGTGGAGGGCGACAGGCGCGTCGCGGAGGCCACGTTCACCATTCCCAAGGGCTTCCGTCCCGAGGACTGGCGCTACGTCCTGGTCGACGGGGTGACGGGCTGCTACTACCGGGACAGTTCCTACGACGAGTGGTTCGTCTGGTCCAATGATCCGGCCCACCCGCACAAGGCATCCTACGTCTGGCGGATTCCCCGGAGCGCCCAGTCCTTCCCCGTCGCCTCCGGACGCCTGATCGGGCAACGGGTGCTGCGGGTCGGGGACCAGGAATCACCGTTCAACCAGCTGAAACAGGTGTTGCACGACGGCAACACCTACTGGGTGGACGGCGACGGGATCCGGGAGGTCGATCCCGAAACCGGGAATCCGGGACGCGAATCGCTGCCGAGCGGCCTGGCCGAGCTGGTCGAACCACACCTCCGCGACGGCTGGAAACTGTTGGCCAGCACCCTGCTGTGGGCCCCGGTGACCGTTCCCGGTTCCCCGCTGCCCCAGAAGGAGGGCGTGCACGGCTGGGTGGTGCTCTCGAGGGAGGGCGATCGGCGTTTCCTGGGAATCGACGGTTACCGGCTGGATGCCGGCCCGGACGGGGGTTTCTTCACCGCCCGGGTGCGCCGCCCGGGCGGTGGGTACTGGCTGGTCGACGAATCGAACGGTCTTCACCGCGACCCCACCGGCGAGCGTTTCCTGTCCACATCCGATGCGCTGGGGCAGCCGCATCTGCTGTCGCGGCTGCCCCGGGTGGGGTGGCACCATCTCCAGGTGCGCGACGAGGCCGCCAGCGCCGGGCTGCGTTCGGTGACCCCGGAGATGGCCACGGCCCTGCTGGCAGCCACGCCCGCCGCGAACCAGCAGCAGGGATGCGACGCCGACGGCTTGAACTTCCTGCTGGAGGACACCGACGCAGAGGTGGATGAACAGTTCATCACCGAGGAGGCCCGCGCCGCAGCCGAGACCCTCCTGGGAACGGCCGACCCGGCCTTGGTGGATTCGGTTATCTGGCTCACGGGCCGCGTCAAGAGGATCGTCGATGAGGGCCGGGCCCTGGCCCGGGAAGCCGCAGAGGAGACGGTGCCGGGCACCTTCGCGGAGTGGGAACCTTCTGACGAATTGGCCGTCTGGAACGTGCTGGGGTGGCGCAGCGGGGCGACCACGTCGCGTTCCACCGTGCTGGCCCTGGCCCGCCGCCTGGCCGGCGAGCAGGTGAGGGTAAAGGCGGTTCATTCCCGGCTGCACCTGCTGCTCACCCACCCGGAGGTGCTGCTGGCCTGCGCCGCAACTCCGTTCCGGGAACGCGACAGGATCGGCGGGGCCGCCGCGGCCGTCGCCGCTGTGCTGGACGCGGGCCTCTACACGCCGGAGGGTTGCGTCTTCGATTTCCCGCATTCGCGGAATGACCCGTTCCGCTGCGAGACGGGAACCCTGGTCGAGACACCCACCGGTGCCGCGATCGCCCTGGGCCTCGACGACGACAGGACATCGGTGTTCTCGCCGACCGCCCTGGGGCTCGATGACAACAGAATGCTGGTGTTCTCGCCCACGGGCGGGGTGCCACCCCACCTCGGCGGACACGAAACCACGCCCCGCCACCGCTCCCGGGGGCTCTCCCCCGAGGCACTGGTGGCCGCCTTCGAGAAGCTGCTGTCCGACGGTCCTGCCCCGTGGGACCCGGCCCGGAGGGACCGGCTGGCCGAGGGCCTGGGCTGGTCGCCGGCAGCGGCCGGTGTGCTGCTGGCGGGCCTGCCGAACCTGAACTGCTGGGACAACAACTACCTGCCGAAACCCGTGCGGGAGCTCCTGGGCCTGAAGGTCACGGAGGCGGCCGGTGCGCGTGAGTTCCTGAAGGGCCTGGGCGTGTGGGTCCTGGTCGAACTGCTCGCGGCCGGGGCCCAGGATCCGGTCAGGACGGTCCGCGAGGGCCTCGACGTCGAGGCCATGATCGAATGGTGGAAAACTTGGCGGGGTGACCGCATCCAGCTTCCCGAGGAGCTGCTGGCCGCGGCCGCAAAGGAGTTCCGCTGGGGCGGGGCAAATAGTCTCCGCGAACTGGCGGAGCAGGAGGAACTGGACGAGCGCCACCTGAGCATCTGGCTGTGGGCGGCCACCAAGGTGGACCGCTCCGATGCGCTCGGCCCGTGGCTGGCCGACCGTTTCGACGTCATCCGGGCCGGCTGCGGAAAACCGTCGCCCGGCTGGAACGACTACACGAACGACGGGAAGATGCGGGTCCTCCTGGGCCTGTCGAAACGCACCAAACAAACCCCGGAGGGGTCGATCGTCTCCCAGGGGGCCTGGACCATCACCGCCGCCCGCCACCACGACACGATCTCCTGGGATCCGGCGAAGGTCACCGACTGGGAAACGGAGGCGACCCTGGCGGCGGGCATCCCCGAGGACCTGGATTTCCGGGACAACCTGCTCGGCCGGATCAGCGTGTTGACGGGCGGTTTCGACGCCATCCAAAAGGATTTGCGTTCCGGAATCCCCGGGCCCCAGCAGGACCCGCTCGTCTCCGCCCCCCGGGTGGTCGCCGAGGTCTCCGAGACCCTCGGCCTGCCGGAGGCCTCCTCCCGTTACTGGCTGCAGCTACTGGCCCTCCACAACCCGACCGACAGGAACGTCGAGGGCTGGAACGCCTGGAAGAAAACCGCCCGGGTCGAGGCGGCGGCCCCGCTGCTGGAGAAAGGCCTCGTCCTGGAGGCCAAACGCTCCCGGGCGGGACGTACCCTGTTCCTGCCCGGGGGTTGGCAGGAGGCCAGCTCCCCACACCTGCCCATGGAGGTCTGGAAGGCCCCCTTCTACGACCTTTTGGATACCCTGAAGGTGGAGCCGAAGCAGGGCGTGGTGGTGCCGCTGGTCCCCTACCATCAGCTGTTCGTCGAAGCCTGGCGTCGCTATCGCGAGGGCGACGTCCCGGGTTACGAGGAGTTGCGCACGGAACGCCACCGCCGCCGCTGACCGGTCGGGTGGAAAGGAGACCATGACCACTGATTCCCGGATTATCGAGTTGGGTGGCATCGCCGCCGGGGCGACGCCGGGCACCGCCCCGGTCGTGGCCAGGACCTACACCCATCCCGCCATCGGGAACCGTCGAGTGGTGCGGCTGGTGGGTGTGGGGGCCGTGGCGGTGGAGGATTCCCGTCTCGCAGCCGCGGGATTCGCCCCGGAGGGATCAAGGTCCGTGGGATTCGCTCGCGATGCCGCCATCGGTTTCCCGGCCTGGCCGATCGCCCACGACCCCGCCAACGCCGGGCAGGCCCTGGATCTCGTCGTGGAGCTCAGGAACGCCGAACGCAGGGCACGGAACTCGGCCGGGGACACACGGGATCACCTGACCCGGCTCGCCAGGAGGCTCGCGCGTTCGGTGCCGCATTTCGTACCGACCTTCCTCGAGGAGGCGGGGCGCATTTTCATCAGGGAGGGCAATCCCAAGATGGCGGCCTCTCTTTTCGGGAAGGCCCGCCAGGCCGAGCGAACCCACGCCCTGCCCATCGACGAGGAACGCCACCGCCGGGTCTTCCTGGAGTTCTCCCTTGCCGGGGCCGTCAACGCCAAGGAGCTCTCCGCCGAGGCGCGTTCGTTGCTGGAACGCACAACGCCGAGGGAAGCTCTGGAACGTTTCCTGCAACTCGCCCTTGACCGGGTTAGGGGCGGCCTGCCACCCCACACCCGGCTCGGCTCCGACATACAACTTCTCGTGCGGGCCGCTGGGGTGGACCAGGACGAGGTGGAGCAACGGGTGTGCGCCGGGCTACTCGCCTCACCCACCCTGGGCAGGGCCACCCGGGAGTTCTGGAAAGCCAACCTCGGGTTCTTCACGCGGGTGGCCGTTCGCCGCCCCGAGATCCGGGATGCACTGCTGGAGCTGTCACCCGGCAACGTCGAATCCGATGACTGGATGCTCTTCCTGGAGGCCACCGGCATCGCCGACGAGCTGCGCACCGGAAAACACGACGCGGCCTCCTGGGTGCGGTCCTACCTGGCCCAATACCATTCCCGCCAGCGCAGCGAATACCCGCGGAGGCTGTGCGGGTTGATCCGCGGGCTCCCCGGGCTGCGGGGCGCACCGATCCACTTGGCCGTGGAGATGCGCCGGTTGGAACCCGAACTCCTCGACGCCCTCCTGGAGGCCGGGGCGCGGGTCTCGATCACGAGGACCGGGCATCAGGACCGCCTGGAACTCGACCGGTGGCTGGAGCAACCCGAACGCGGTGAACTCAGTTTCCTGGCCCGCAGCGAACACGCTGACCTGGTCATGCGCAGCCTGGAACGGCGGCTGCGGCGCGGCGATGCGGGAACGCTGCTGTCCCATGAGGGAACCCGGGAGCTGGCCGCCCGCTGGGTCGAATCCGATTCAGCGCCCCCGGAGTTGAGGAGCGAGGTGACCCGGCTGATCGGGCATCTCGGCCAGCCGCAGGGAACCGGCGGAGACGAGTCCGGGCCCACCGGGCCATTCGAGCGGTGGGAGCCGTCGGCGAAGCTGGCCTTCTCGGCGAGTCCTTTCGGTTCAAACCGGCGCATTTCCCGCGCGGACATCGACGCGTTCGCCGGGGCGCTCCGGGGTGATGGCCCGGCGCCGCTGCTGGATCTCTCCGCCCTGTGCCTACCCCTGACCCGCCCGGAGGTTTTCCTGGCCCTGGCGGCCAGCCCCTTGGTTTCCCGGGACCAGGCGGGCGGGGCGGCCAGCCTGCTGGCCTCCATGGTGGACAACGGGCTCTGCTCGCCCCGGAACGTGCTGTACGAATTCGAGTCCCGGAAGGATTTCTCATACCTTTCCGCACGACCCGGCCAGGAAATCGTTGAGCGAGAAACCGGGCGGGACCTCGTCCTGGCCGCCCGCGGCCACGCGCCCACAACCCTGCTGGTTTTCAGCCAGCAGGGCACGGCCCCCGACGAGGTGGCCGGGTCCCCGGCCAGGATCAGGGCGACCGCCGGCACGGTTCCGGGAGAAGCCGTGGTGGCCGCCTTCCAGCAGTTGTTGGCGCGGGGTGCGCCCCCTTGGGATCCGGCCCGGGCGGCGCGCCTGGCGGAGGGAACGGGCTGGTCCCAGACGGCCTCCTCCCTGATGCTGGCCGCGTTGCCGGATCGGCGCCCCTACCGCGACGAGAACCCGGGGTTCGAAAAGGAAATCCGGGAACTGGTGGGATGCACCGCGGCGCAGCTCGCATCTGCCCGCAGGTTCCTCATCGACCTGGACACCGACCTGCTGGTGCGGCTTCTCGTCGCAGGCGCCCGGGATCCGCAGCGCGTGGTCGAAGAAGGTCTCGACGTCGAGGCGATGATCGCGGTCTGGCGCAGCGAATCGGGGAACCGCGTGCTCATTCCGGAGGAAGCACTCGCCGAAGCTGACAAGGCCTTCCGTGCCCCCGGGGGCCACGAGTTGCTTAGGCTCGCCCGGGGCGAGGAAGTGGAGCCGCGGATGACCTCGGGCATGCTCTGGCTCGCCCACCACCTGGAGCGTTCCAACCCGTTGCGTCCCTGGCTGGCCGGGCGCTTCGACGCCCTGAAAACCGCTTGCGCCGGGAGGGGTCACCGTTTCCCCCTCCTGCCGTCCGAGGCCGAGAGCGTGTTCCGCGCCCTCGGCCTGGACCCGGAAGGAGACACCCATCATGCCGGCGCCTGGCACCTGAGAAGGGGCAGGTCCGGTTTCGATCTTCACTGGCACCCCGCTGAGATCACCGACTGGCGGGCGGAACGGGACCTGGTCTCGGGCCTGCCGGACCGGGGCATCATGAGAAAACAACTGATGGATGTGATCTGCGTCATCGAGGGCTTGTTCGACCCCATCGCCGCGGACCTGCGCGTCCTGGAACCGGGATACGGCTTCGATCCGTTCGTGACCGCCCCCGATGCGGTGGCCTCGGCGGCGGCTTCCTGCTGCATCAGCGAGGACGCGGCCCGTTACTTCCTCCAGCTGCTCGCGCTGCCGGGACCCACGGATCGCAACATCGGCACCTGGAACGGCTGGGGCAGGGCGCAACGCTCCCGGGCGGGCGCCGAGTTGCTGAAGCGGGGCCTGGTCGTGGAGGCGAAACGACCCCGGGCGGGCCGCTCCCTTTTCCTTCCGGGCGGGTGGCAGGAGGAGAAGGCCCCAAGTTTTCCGCTGGAGGAGTGGAAGGCGCCGGTGTTCGCCGCCGCCAGGCTCGGTGCCCTTTTCGGCCACGGCGGCCCCCAGCTGCCCCGGGTCCCCGGTGGGCAGTTGTTCCGCGAAACCTGGGAACGCTACGCCTCGGGTGACGTGCCCGGTCCCCGGTGATCACCGGCACCGAGGAACCGGAATGGTGGACGAACCCGATCTCATCCGCTTGAGCTTCCCGGCGCTTCACCGCCTGCCGGCAAACCCCGGAAGGGTGAAGCACCCGCGTGCCCCGGGGCGCCGGTTTTGTCGGGGCCTCCTGCTAGCTTGATCGCACACGTCAGGAAACCCGAGGAGGTCCCCATGGAGCAGGTGCAGCAGGTGCCGCCACCGGAGGTGCGTCACGCCGAGGAGCTGGCCCGGCTCGCCGAGGAGAAGGGACCCCGGCCACCGGGTTGGCTGCTCACCCCGCAGGCGGTGGTGGCCTTCGTCTGCGGCAACGACAGGTTGAAGATCAGCCGGAAGTTCGTGGGGGATGTGTCCCTGGTGGAGAGGTGTGTCATCACCCTGGCTGGTGAGCGGGCGCTGCTGCTGGTGGGGGAACCGGGCACGGCCAAGTCGATGCTGTCCGAGCTGTTGTCGGCCGCGATCTGCGGCACCAGTGGCCTGACGGTCCAGGGCAGCGCGGGCACCACGGAGGACCAGCTCCGCTACGGCTGGAACTACGCGCAGCTGCTGGCCAGGGGCCCCAGCGAGGACGCGCTGGTGGATTCACCGGTGCTGGCGGCCATGCGGACGGGACGGGTGGCCCGGGTGGAGGAGATCACCCGCTGCCTGCCGGAGGTCCAGGACGCGCTGGTTTCGGTGCTCTCGGAACGCCGTCTGGCGGTGCCGGAGCTCGGCGAGTACGCCGTCCACGCCGCCCCGGGTTTCTGTGTCATAGCGACGGCGAACCTGCGGGACCGTGGCGTCTCGGAGATGAGCGCGGCCCTGAAACGCCGTTTCAACTTCGAGGCGGTGGAGCCGATCGCCGACGCGGGCGCGGAGATCGCCCTGGTGATGGAACGCACCCGCCAGGCCCTTGCCGCGGCGGGCGCCGGATCCAAGGTCGACGAGGTGGTGGTCGAAACCTTGGTGACGGCGTTCCGGGAGTTGCGTTCCGGGGTGAGCCAGGAGGGCTGGGCGGTGGAGAAACCGTCTACGGTGCTGTCCACCGCCGAGGCCGTGGCCATCTCCGGTTCCATCGCGCTGGCCGGGGCGTTCTTCCCGCACGCCCGCGACGGGGTGCGTCTGATCCCGGGACAGCTCCTCGGCGCTGTCCGCAAGGACGATTCGGAGGACGGCGCGCGTCTGCTCGCCTACTGGGATTCCGTCGTGAAGCGCCGCGCCGCCGATGGCCGCCACACGTGGGTGCAGCTCTGGGAGCAGCGGCACGTGCTCGAAGCATGACCACGGAAACCGAGCTCGCGGAGCTGACCGGCTGCCGGGCTCCGTTCCTGATCGGGATCAGGCACCACTCCCCCGCCATGTCGGTGGCCACACCCCACCTGTTGGAGGGGTTCGCGCCGGACGTGCTGGCCGTCGAACTGCCCGCGGAGGCCGCCGATTGGCTGGACTGGCTCACCCATCCCGAGGCCGTAGCTCCGCTGGCCATGGCCTTCAGCCGGGGCGAGGGGCTCAGCTTCTACCCGTTCGCGGACTTCTCCCCGGAGCTGGTGGCGCTGCGCTGGGCGCGGGCCAACTCGGTGCCGGTGGTCTGCCTGGACCTTCCGGTCACGGCCCCGGAACCCGAGGAGGCAGTCGAGGAATCCCCCGGCGATTCCCGGGGCCGCGACGCCCTGTTCGCACGGGCCCGGGCAAATGACACCCAGGAGGCCTGGGACCGGCTCGTCGAGGCCCCGGCTCCCGGCTCCGCCCCGGAACAGCTGCGGGTCGCGGCACTGGCCCACGGCTGGGCGCTCCGCAGGGCGGAGGGCAGGATCGACGCCCACACCCGGGCCCGGGAGGAAAGGATGAACCGGGTGCTGGGCCGGGAATTGTCGGCGGGCCGCCGGGTGGCGGCGATGGTCGGTTCGTTCCATGCCGCCGCCCTGCTGGCCCCGGAACCCGGCCCTCTCGACGCCGCCGGCCCCGATGTGGCGGGCTGCCTGGTGCGCTACACCTTCGCTCAGCTGGACTCCCGTTCAGGCTATCCCGCCGGCATCCGTGACCCCGGCTGGCAGCAGGTGGTCCTCGCCTCGGAACTGGCCCCCGGCGGTCTCCGTGACGAGGCCACCCGGCTGATCACGGAAATCACCCGGCGGCTGCGTGCCGCCGGGCATCCCGCCGGCCCCGGGGAGGCTGCCGAGACGACGCGGATGGCCCTCGACCTGGCGGCCCTGCGGGGGCTGGCGGCCCCGTCGCGCCGGGAACTGATCGAGGCGGCCACCACTGTGCTGGCCCAGGGGGAGGTGCTGGGGCGGGGCCGGGTGGTGGCCGAGGCCCTGGAGCAGGTGCTGATCGGGGATCGTTCCGGCCAGGTGGCACCCGGAACGCCCGTCTCGGCGCTGCGGGCGAATATCCTGGCAGAGTTGGAGGCCCTGCGGATTCCCCTGGAAAAGAACGAACAGCTGTATCTCGAACCGCTGCGCAACCCCCGGGACCTGCGCCGCCACGTGCTGCTGATGCGCCTGTTCACCGGCGGCGTCACCTTCGCCTCCCCCGTCAGCCAGGGTCTGTCTCGCGGGGCGGAGATGGTGGGGCTGAGCTGGGATCTGAGGTGGAGTACGGCGACGGAGGCCAGCATCGAGCTGGCCGCGCCACGCGGCCTGACCCCCGAGCAGGTGGCGGCGACGGTGCTGCTCACCCGGAAGGTCGAAACCCCCCAGGAGGCCACGGCGCTGCTGACCGAGGCCGCCGGGTGCGCCCTGGAATCGGCGATGGAACGGGCCTTCCGGCTCGTGGGCCCGCTGGCCGGGCGGGTCGGTTTCACGGATGCCGTCGCGCTGTCGGTCGCTCTCGCGGAGGTGGCATCGTCGCACATTCCCGGGGCCTCGCTGCTGCCGGAGCAGCAGCGGATGCGCGCCGCCGAGCTGCGCGACGAGTTCACCTCCGCCGCGGTGCGGGAACTACGCGGCATCCGCGGTTCCGACGATCCCGAGGACGCCAGGGCCTTGGCGGTCTTCGTCGCTCAGGGCGGTTCCCACGCCCTGAGCCTCGGGCACGCCCTGGAGCAACTCGCCGGGGACGGTTCCCCCCTCATGCAGGGGGCGGCCGCCGGGTTGCTGCTGGACGACGATTCCGCCGGCCGGGTGGCGTCTTGGCTGGACGCCCCCACCCCGGATGCGCGCCGGGCCCTGCGCCGGAGGCTGGTCGGGTTGCTGACCACTGCGCTGCCCCGCTTCGACTCGTCCCCGGCGACGATCGCCCTGGTGGATCGGGTGGGCGGCATCCCCGACGACGAGTTCGTCTCCCTGCTGCCCGCGCTGCGGGGCGGCTTCGATGTCCTGCCCGAGCAGGCACGGGAGGCCCTCCTGACCGACCTGGCCCGCGAACTCGGGCGTGCCCGTGACCTGGTGCTGAGCCCCGAGGAGACCCTGGCCGCCACCCGCTACGACACCGCGGCCCGTGACCGCCTGGCCGCTCTCGGGCTGGCCGATCTGGCCTTCCCTCCGGCGGAACGGTGGCGGCTGGTGCTGGGCACCGAACGGGAAAGGCTGTCGCACCGGGGCCGCCGGATGGCCTCCGCCCTGGACGAGTTGTACGGCCGCCCGGACTCGGACTCCCTGGACGGCGGGCGGCGGGGCTCCGGGAACGGTCCGTCGCAGCTGGGGGTGCGGCAGTGGCGGGACGAGATCGAGGTCCTCTTCGGTGAGCACGAGGTGCAGGAGATATTCGGACAGGCCGCCGCGAGGGGACGCGGCGACGTGGTGGAGCGGCTCGATCCGGATTCGGTGCGCCCGTCGGTGGACCTGCTGGCCACCGCCCTGTCGCTGCGGGGGGCGCTGCCGGAGGCGCGGCTGGCGAGGCTGCGTCCCCTGGTGGCCCGGCTGGTGAAGGAGCTGGGCGCGGAGCTGGCGATCCGGCTGCGCCCGGCCCTGAGCGGCTTGGCGACGGGCCGCCCCACCCGGCGTCGCACCGGGAGTCTGGATCTGGATCGCACCATCCGGGGCAACCTGCGGCACGTGGTTCCCCTCGACGGGCGACCCCAGGTGGTGCCCGTCCATCCCGTGTTCCACGCCCCGATGGCGCGCGACATCGACTGGCACCTGATCGTGCTGGTGGACGTGTCGGGTTCCATGTCGGAATCGGTGGTCTATTCGGCCCTGACCGCGGCGATCCTCGCGGAGTCGCCCGCTCTCGACGTCGATTTCCTGGCGTTCAGCACCGAGGTGCTGGACTTCACCGGCCACGTCCACGATCCCCTGGCGCTGCTGTTGGAGGTCTCGGTGGGGGGAGGCACGGACATCGCATCCGCGCTGCGGGTGGCTCGATCACGGGTGAGGGTGCCCTCCCGCACCCTGCTGGTGTTGATCAGCGATTTCGAGGAGTTCGGTTCCGACGTCCCCCTGCTGGCCGAGGTGGAGGCCCTGGCCACCTCCGGGGTGACGCTGCTTGGCTGCGCGGCCCTGAACGACACCGGCACCGGCGTCTACAACGCGGGGATCGCGGCAAGGGTGGCCGGCGCCGGGATGCGAGTCGCCGCGGTCTCGCCGCTGGATCTGGCGCGCTGGGTCGGCGCCGTGATCAGGGAGGGGTCGCGATGAGGATCTCCCCCGCGCTGATGGCGTCCATCACCGATTCGCTCGCCCCGCGGGTCCGCAGGCGGGTGGACGCCCTGCTGGCCGATCCGGTGCTGATCGGTCCCGAGATCGGTTTCGGGAACGCGACGGTGCGTCTGGCGGACGTGGAGGTCGCCACATCGGAGGAACACATCACCTGTAACTGTCTGCTGTCCCCCGGTTGCGCCCATCGGGCGGCCGTCGCGCTCAGTCTGGAGGTGGCCGACGACGAGACCCCGGCCGCCCCGTCGATCGACCTGCGCAACCCGGCGGAGCGGTTGCGTAGGCTCGCGGAGGAGGCCGCCCGGGCCGGTGCGCGCGCCATCACCTGGGAGCAGTCGGCCACCGCCGACCTGGCCTGGGAGCACCTGACCGAGGTGCTGCTGAGGGGCGCGGGAAGGCTGGGGGCCGCCCAGCGCGCGGGCCTGGCCGCCGACCTGCACCGGATGCGCGTCCACGGGCTGGTCGTCGCGGACCGGGCGTTGACGGGTTTCGTGCGTTCCCTCGGCCAGGCCCCGGGCCCCCGGGTGGCGGCGTTCTCCGCGGCCCTGTTGAACCTGCACCGGCTGCGCGGGCTGGCCGACGGGCAGGACGCCGACGAGCTGCTGGGCAGACCCCGGCAGCCGTACCAGGACATCGGCGGGCTCACGCTGACGCCGCTGTTCGCGGAACCGGTGATCACCGCCTCGGGGTTCGCCGGCACGCAGGTCACCTTCCAGGACCAGTGGAAAAACACCTGGTCGCTGGCCCGGGTGTGCCCCGGCACCGCCCGCGACATCGCAGCCCGCTACGAGGCCGGGGAGGCCTGGGGCGGGATCAGCGAGTCCCCCTTCACCCTGTCCCGGCACCGGCTGCTGGTGGCGGACGCAACGGCCCGGCTCGACGGCCGCCTGGGCGGTGGGAAGCAGGTCCGGGCCGCCGTGCAGGCCCCCTGGAGCGCATGGAAGAACGTCCCGGAAGGTTTCGAGGTGGTCTCGGGCGGGATCGAAGCCGGCGACAGGCGCGGGCTGCTCGTCGCCGGGCGGCGGCTGGAGCTGCTTCCCGCCGCCCGGGTGCTGAGGGCCGGGCTGGCCACGGAACTGTTCGGCGCCGCCACCGGTACCTTCGTCACCTGCCTGGCGCGCGGGAATCAACTGCTGGGCCTGAGCGCATCGGCCGAAGGCCTGATCCGGATCCCCGGATCCCTGGGTGGGCTCTGGTGGCCGGGCCTGGACGCGGTGACGCGATCCTGGGTTGGGAATCTTCCCGCTCTCCCCGATGATCCCGAACCCGGGGACGTCACCAGTTGGACAGTTGATTCGCCGCAGGTGACGGAGACCACGAGGCGCTGGTGCGAGCGGGTCCTGGACGCCGGGCCCGGCGTCCTTTCCTCGCCGCTGCTGGCGAAGGACACGGCCTGGCTCAAGGCGGCCGGGGCACCCTTCGCCTCCCGGCTGCTCACTGATCTGGCGGAGGCCACGACGCGGGGCCAACGCCGGTTCGACGGCACCTGGGCGCAGGACCCGGACGCCCTGGCCCGGGCCTGGTTGCGGCTCAGCGAGTATTGAACTGACACGAAAACTTGCGGAGGGGCCAGACCCATCCAGCCACAGGCCCCTCCTCCAGGACGCACCCCCGCGTCATTTACGCCGTGGGTCCGACGCGGTCTCCCGTCCGTTTTCCGGTGCCGATGGCGCCGGAAAACGGACGGGAGAACCAGAATCGGCCCCCGGCTCGCTGCCGTTCAGGTTCCTTTCCGAAGGTCCACCGGTTCCCGTGTGAACCACCGGTGCACCCGCGAGGACGGTCGACGGGCCACGCATGGCGGCCACCCCCATGGCGACCATGCACGCACCCCACGTGTCGGCCTGTTTCCCCATCCCGGAATCCCCCTGAACTCACTCGCGTGAATCGGCAGCGCGTTGAAGCTATCAGGAAAATTTGTCCTCCGAAAGGACGACAATGACCGGTTACTTGCCGAACGGCCAAGCGGTTGGAGGGGCGGGATTCCTCGGGCAGAGCTGAATCCCACCCCCCACAGGGGGCGCGACGCGCCATTGCGCCGCCTGCCGCGGGGGGACGCGGCTCTCCACCCCCAGGGCGCACAAGGCGCCCCGTTCCAGTGGCTCACCGAGGAGCCGGAATCATTGGTTGAAATCATTTTCCCGGGACAGGATTGGATCGTCATGGTCGCGGGCAGTTCCAGCTCTTCCCGGGGATTTCAATTCTCGATCGTCACGGTTCAGGGATTCCACGCGTCATCCGAGACGGCTTCCCGTCGGGGATGAATTGCGCGGGATAATTCTGACCCAGCGGGGAAAGGGATGGCATCACCCGCCGGGCAGACCCCGGGTTCGCGTTTGCACTGGATTCTTCACGTTTCGCACCCGGCATTGCCTTTCCCCGGGAAAGATGGCATTGACCCGGGCAAGAGCTCCTGCCGGACCTTTTCCCCACACCCCGGGCCACCGCACCGGTACGGGGGCGAGAAAATATCTGCGTTCCGGAGAAACCCCGGGTTGGATGCCGCGACGACACCGGACCGGGTCATTTCCGGCCCTCCCGTTTTCCTGCGGGGTATCCGGCGTACCTGCCGACCAGCGCGCCGGCCACCGCGACCACGCCCAGCAGCCCCGCCACCAGGCCGGGCTGGGCCGGTTCCTCGGTATTCGCGCCCTGAGAGCCCGGGGTGCCCTGCCTCTGCTGGTTGGATACGAGCGCCCCGGGGGCCGTCCCCGGGGAGACGGGCACGGCCCGCTCGCCAGTTCCGGGGAGGAGAAACCAGAACAATTCGGCCGCGGCCTCCTGACGCACACCGGAAGCCGGGGAATCGTTCGCCACGGAAACCGGAAGAACAAAAGAATTTTCCCGGGAGTGAATCCTCCCGCCACTCACGAGGAAAGCATGCCCCCCTTTCTGGATTCCGGAAGAGTTCGTTTCCCACTCGCCGCGGGACGCCTTCCTCACCGAGGCCACGCCGGCCTGAAGGTTCGATACCGGCGGATGGTTTTGGAAAACGTCGCCCTCATCGTCACCCACCCGGGGGGATTGAATGCTCGGAGAGACGCGAATAACGTTCCTGGATGCGAGTCTTTCCCCGGTATCCACGGGATTCAACCACAGACCCAGCCGGCTCCCCGAGACGGTAGATTCCCCATGCCGTTCCGCCTCCCCCGGAGCGATCCTGCTCTCGGTGACGACCCACGTCCCGACAACCGAAATTGCAACCAGAACACCGGCCGCGATCATTCCCGGAAGGCCACCGGATCTGCGGACATTGCGTTTGCCCCCGAACTTCAACCCGCCCCCATCTCTCCAAGGAGTTGAAACTTTGAACGGCACGCACCCTAACAGAAGTTATCCGTTTCCGCACGGGCGACGCTTGAAAACTCTGGCCGTTCGTCCAGGAAACCCCGTGTTTTCGGCCCGAAAGTCAATCTGGAGGAGCGACAGCAATGAGCAAATATTTTGCTCATTGCCTGTTGAATGGGAAATGACTGGGGTTTTTGCGAAGACATGGGCCAAAGCGCACGGACGTCGACGAATGACTGGATCGATTGCCCGGCCCTGATGAACTCCGGAGCCGAATACGTGATCCCATCAGTGGGACCAGCCTCAGCCGTCGGCCCTGACGTTCGGGTTGCCGGTCCTGGCCCGGCCGCCCGCCGTGCAGCCGGATTCCACGGGGAGTACGGTCTCGGCCGGGACCGTGCTGGCGGCGTCGTTGCTTGTAGGTCACGGTCCGGCAGTCGGTACGCCAGGTCGCGTTCCAGCACAAAGGGATGTGGTTGGGAAACCGGTACAGGGTCACCTCGCCCGGTTTGACGGCCAGGGTGGGGCCGGGAACGGATCGTCGATCACCCATCGGCCGCTCATCCCGGTCTGATTCCAGACGTGGGTGGCGCCGCCGGGCAGAAATCCCCGGCATCGCACGATGTACCGCGCACCCGCGCAGGCGTAGCGGTTCGGCGGGTTTCCCTCATCTCCATCTTTGGCACATTGATGAAGAACAAGATTCCGATGCGACATCCGGGAAAACTCTCGTTGTCGTTTCCAAAGCGATCGGGCCCCGATCCCAGAGGGGATCGGGGCCCGATCAGCACAGGCGCGGGATCAGGAGCCGGTCTTCGGCAGACCCGGTTTCACCGGAACGGGCTTGGCCGGGGTCACCGTGGGGGTCGGGGTGACCGAGGGACTCGGCGTGGGCGCGGCCGGGACATCGCAGACGGGCGCCTTGAGCTCGCCGGTGAATACGGCGGTCTTGGCGTCGATCCGTTTCCAGCCCTCCGGCATCGGGCCACCGAACTCGTGGCCGTCCTGGGCGGTGGCGGTGACGGTGACGTTCACCTTGCCGTCAGCGACCTTGATCTCCGGTTTGCCGTAGGTGACCCCGGGGGTTTCGGCCACCTTGACGGTGGGCTGCGACGGGGTCGTGGAACCCGGTTTGCAGACGCCGGGATCGATGGTGGGCGCCACGGGGAGGTCACACGCGAGCTGGGTGATGGTCTTGGTGTAGGTGACCACACCGTTGACGACTTTCCAACCCTCGGGCAGCTTGTCGGTGTCGATCCGGTAGCCGGGTTTCGCCGTGGCGGTGACGACGACGGTGACCTGGCCGTTGCTGCTGGTGACCTGGGGTTCGCTGTAGTCGATCTCGTCGGTGTCCTCGACACCGGTCACCGACGGCGGCACCGGGGTCGTGGAGTCGACGGGGCACACCTGCGCACCGACGGTGGGAATCACGGGGGTGACGGTCTTCACGCAGTTCGGCTGGGTGATGGTGGTGGTGAAGGTGTAGGTGCCGTCACCGTTGGCCTTCCAGCCTTCCGGCAGGTGCTGGTCATCGATCTCCTTGCCCGATGCGGGGGTGGCGGTGACCTCGACGGTCACCTTGTCACCGGAGGTGGTGAGCTTCGGGGCGGAATAGGTGATGCCGTCGGTCTCGCCCACCTTGACGGTGGGTTCGGAGGGCTCGCTGGAACCCGGCTTGCACACGCCGGGGGTGACCTCGACCGGGGCCAGTTTCGGGTTCACGTGGTTGGTGAGGGAAACCTCGACGGTCTTGAGGCCCTCGACGGTGACCTGGGCGCTGTTGGCGTCGGGAACCCCGTCCTTGACGCCCTGACCCGAGAACACCGGGTCGCCGTAGTCGATGTCGCCGCCGGCGGGAACCTTCTCGGTCAGGGTGACCACGGTGCCGTTCGGGACGTTGTTGAGGGTTTCGAGGGTGCCGTCGGCCTTCACAGCCAGCTCGCCGCTGCGCGTCTGGCCCTTGTACTGGTAGGACCAGGCCACCGGGTAGGTGGTGTCGCCGGAGACCTGGCCACCCACGACCGTCTTCTTCACGGCGAGATGCCCGACGGTGTCACCGGAGCCGGTGCCGCCGCCCGAGACGTTCTTGACCGCGGTCGCGGTGCGCTGCTCGGCATCCACGGTGGCCTTGTTGGTGTACTGCGCCCCGGGGGCGATGGTCCCCTCGGTCTTCACCCGCATGTCAAAGATGAAGATCCGGTCGGATTGGAAGTTCTGGCCCTTGTTGTCGATGACGGCCTTGACCACATTCTTGTCCTCGTCGTGGGTGAGGGTCAGCGACGGGGTGGTGGAGTTGTCAATTTTGTGGAGGCAGCTCGGGGCATAGGTTTCGTTCCAGCACTCCGGGGTGTTGGGAATCCAATAGATGTTCGGGCTGCCCTCGGCCAGGGTCAACTTGGTGCCCTCCACCCGGTAGGTGTCGGTGATGGTCATACGGGAACGGTCGGCGACCTTGGAGCCGGGAACCACGATCCGCCAGTGGATGGCGGTCTGGTCATCGCCGGGGAACCAACCGGACTTGAAGGTCACGGTGGGAAGCGTGGGGTTGTAGCCGATGCCCTTCTGCCCACCGGGAAGCGGCACCTCGGCCTTGACGCCGTTGCGGAGGACGAAGGTGAGCTTGTCAGCATCGGTGCGCTTGACCACCTGGGCCCGCACCCACAGCGATCCGCCGACGTTGTTCTTGCCCTCGACGTTGGCGTTCAGGGTGCAGGTGACCTCGCCCCTCGCCACCTCGCAGGTGCCGTAGGTCAGCGGATCGCCGTCCTTGCCCTTCAGCTCGAAGCTTCCGACGGTGCCGTCGAGTTCCCCGGGCAGGCCGAGTTTGAAGGTGTCCCCAGCTTTTCCGGTGCCGTCGGGAATCCTCCAGTTCGCGTCGATCCTGATGGCGGTCCAGAGGTAGAGCTTGGAACTCTCCTCGTCGACCCTCGTGATGCGGATGCTTCCCGGATCGATGGCGTCCACCTCGGTGGCCTGCGCAGCAGGACTCCCGACGACCAGACCGGCCACGCCGATCAGGAATGCGAGCAGGAAAGCCATCGGCCTCCACTCGCTGCGAGGTTTGATCCTCTTCAACACGTAGTTTCCCTCCCAAATCATGCTTGTGCTTCTTGTCCTCCGATCGGCTGACCACTCGGGGGCTGACGAACGTTAACACAAGTTGGTCGGGATTCACACCATTAGGACATTCGCAGGCTGGGCGGGACCCTTGCTTTCGTCACACACAAGCCTTTTTGGCGACCACTCATGAGCGACCACCCCGGGATCTTCTCCGTCGCGTCACAGCCCGGAAACAGGCGCTTGAAACGCAAAGGTCCGGCCGTTCGCCGTCCAGGCCCCGGGGAACATCTCGAGAACTCGCCACAATCGACTTAGGCAACCCTCAGAAATCGTTTCGCCGAGGTTGCCGAAACGAAAGAAACGAAAGGAGGTACCGCAAGAGGAGATACCGCAAGGTCACCACGCAGTCGAGAACGCGGCCCCGGAGGGTTCTCCCGGCCCCGGGCACACGCGCAGCCGCCGCGGCGTGGTGCCGCCGGCCCTCGCTGCGGGCCGGGGTGGTCGTGGACCGCAAGCCCGCCCCGTTTCCGGCAGGTCCGGCCCACGGCGGCGCCGCGACTCCGGCCAGCCGGGACCTGGCCTGATTTCCTGCGGGCGGGATCAGGCGGAACGCTTCACCAGGTCGTCGCAGACCTGGAGCAGCAGCTGTTTCGCATCCCCCTCGGGAAGTGGCGCCAAGTGTTGCCTCGCCAGATCGGCGTGGCGGCAAACCTCGGCCCTCGCCTTCTCGACGACGGGATGGGCGCGCAGCACCGCCAACGCCTCCGCGAGGGCCGCGTCGTCGCTCAGGTCCCCCGCGAGAAGGTCCTTCAGGGGCTGGTCCGCTGGGTCGCGGGAGGCCTCTAGCAGCAGCGTCGGCAGCGTCGGTACCCCCTCGCGCAGGTCCGTGCCCGGGGTTTTGCCGGTGACGTCGCTGGTGATGTCGATGATGTCGTCGCTCAGCTGGAACACCAACCCGATTTCCTCGCCGTAGGCCGCCAGGGCTTCCCGAATGCTTTGCGGGGCGCCCGCGATCATCGCCCCGAACAGCGCGGAGGCGGCGATCAGGGAGCCCGTCTTGTCGGCGATAACCTGCAGGTAGTGTTCCAGCGGCGCTTCACCCGTCCCCGGGCCGCGGGTCTCCGCTATCTGTCCCTGCACCAGCCGGGTGAAGGTCTCCGCCTGGAGCCGCACGTAGTCGGCGCCGAGGTCCGCCACCAGGATCGACGCCTTCGCGAACAGATAGTCGCCGATCAGGATCGCGATGGAGTTGCCCCACCGGGAGTTCGCGGACGGCGCGGAACGGCGTACATCGGCCTCGTCCATGACATCGTCGTGGTAGAGGCTCGCGACGTGGGTCAGCTCCATCACGAGGGCGGCTTTGAGTAGCTGCTCCTCATCCACCTCACCACCGAACCCCGATGCGAGATACACCAGCTGGGGCCGGAACCGTTTTCCCCCGGCAGCTATCAGGTGGCTGGCGGCCTCGGTTACGAACGGGGAGTCAGCCACGGCGACCTGCCGCAGCCGCTCCTCGAAGCGGATTGAGAGGGCTTCGATGTCGAGGGTCAAGATGACTCCAGGGGTCAGCGGATGAACTGGGCGGCTCCAGCCGCCAGATCAAGAATGCTACCCGGAACCAAACCGAGAACGATCGTCGCCACAGCGGACACGGCGACAACGATCCAGGTCCACCCGGAGGCCCCGGCCACCCTGCCCTGTTGGCCGCGTTCGGGTTCCTTGAACCACATCGCCACCACGACCTTCAGGTAGAAGAAGGCGGCCACAAGGCTCGCGATCACCGCGACCAACACCAACCAGCCGTATCCGCCCTGCCAGGCGGCGGCGAATACCACCAATTTGCCGACGAAACCCGCGGTCAGCGGGATACCGGCGAAACTGAGCAGGAACAAGGTCATGACCCCTGCAACGAACGGGCTGGTCCGGCCCAGCCCCCGCCAGGCGGCGATCCCGTTCGCCTCTCCCCCGGCGCGCCGGACCATCGTGATGATCCCGAACCCACCGAGGGTCGCGAAGCCGTAGGCCAGCAGGTAGAAGGAAATCGACCCGACCGACGAGACACCGCCCTTGGCCGTGGCACCCACGGCGGCGACGAAACCCGCCAGGATGAACCCGGCGTGGGCGATCGAGGAGTAGGCCAGCAGGCGTTTGATGTCCTGCTGCACCAGGCCCACCACCGCACCGACCACCATGGTCGCCACCGCGACGGTGGCGATGATCGGCTGCCAGTCCCAGCGCGCCCCACCCAGGGCCACGTAGAACACCCGCAGCAGCGCGGCCACGGCGGCCGTCTTGGTGGCGATCGCCATGAAACCGGTCACTGGGGTCGGGGCGCCGGTGTAGACATCCGGGGTCCAAGTGTGGAACGGTACCGCACCCACCTTGAACAGCAGCCCGACGGCCAGCATCACCAGGCCGGCCAGCAACAGCACCGGCGGAGACTCATCGGTGACGATGGCCTGCGCCACACCGGCGTAGGAGAAAGTACCCGCGTAGCCGTACAGCAGCGCCACACCGAACAGGAAGAACGCAGAACTGAACGCGCCGAGCAGGAAGTACTTCAGCGCGGCCTCCTGGCTCAGCCAACGGCGGCGCCGCGCCATCCCGGAGAGCAGGTACAGCGGCAGGGAGAAGATCTCCAGGGCGACGAACAGCGTCAGCAGGTCGTTGGCGGCCGCGAACAGCAGCATCCCGAACAGCGCGAACAGGATCAGCGGGAAGATTTCGGTGTGTTCGCGGTGCTGGCGTTCGGCTTCCCGCTCCAGCGGCGACCCCGGTACGGTGGCGGCGGATGCGGCGAAGGCCGACACCCCGCCCGCGACGGCGCGTTCGGCGAACAACGCAACCCCACCCAGGCCGACCAGCAGCAGCAGCGACCAGAAGAAGTACGTCGGCCCGTCCACGGCGATGCTTCCGGGAGCGACAATCTTGAAGTCCCCACCCACCCAGTTGTACGCGGTGAACCCCATGGCAGCGAGAACCGTCAGTATCGCCAGCCCCGTCTGCGCGGGGTAGCGGTACTCGCGGGGAACCACGGCCTCGAGGAGCACCCCCAGGGTGGCGCCGACCAGCAGCACGATCAGGGGTGCCTCGAGCATCCACTCCATGACCGGAACGGTGATCTCAAGCGGGCTCATCAGTTCTCTCCCTGGATCGTGGGGGCGGGATCGGTCTCGCCGACGGTTTGCATCACATTGCGTGCCGCATCATCGGCCACCTGGAGCAGAGGCCTCGGGAAGAAACCGAAGAAGATCAGCAGCACCAGCAACGGCGCCACCGCGAGGCGTTCACGCAGGTTCAGGTCCGTGGAGACGTGTTTGCGCACGTCGTCGGGCACGGGACCGGTCATGGTTCTCTTGTAGACGGTGAGCACGTAGGCCGCGGCCAGCACCATTCCGAGGGTGAGCACCGCGGTGTGCACCGGGTAACGCTGCCAGGAACCGGCCATTACCAAGAACTCCGAGACGAAGCTGGACATGCCGGGCAGGGCGAGCACCGACAGTCCCGACAGCAGCAGGAAACCGGCCAGCACCGGAGCGGTTTTCTGCACCCCGCCGTAGGCCTCGATGGCGGCGGTGCCGCGGCGTTTCACGAGGAAACCGACTACCAGGAACATCGCTGCCGTGGAGAAACCGTGGTTCAGCATGTAGAAGATCGACCCGCTCAGCGACTGCGTGGTAAGAGCGAACACCCCGAACACCATGAAACCGAAGTGGCTGACGGATGTGTAGGACACGAACCGCAGCAGGTCGGGGCTGCCGAGCGCCATGAGGGCGCCGTAGAACATCGAGACCATCGCCCACACCAGGATGACCGGCGTGGCCCAGTGCGAGGCCTCGGGGAAGATCGTCAAACAGATCTTGATCATCCCGAAAGTGCCGATCTTGTCGAGGATGCCCACCAGCATCGTCGACGAACCGGCGGTGGCCTGCTCGGCGGTGTCCGGCAACCAGGTGTGCAGACCGGCCATCGGCGCCTTCACCGCGAACGCGAAGAAGAAGGCCGCGAACAGCCAGTGGCCGATACCGCCCCCCAGGTCGAGGGCCATCAGGTCGCGGATCAGGAAGCTGGGTTCCCCCGCCCCCGCGGAGACCGCGTACAACCCGGCGACACCGACCAGCATCACCAGCCCACCGGCCAGCGAGAACAGCAGGAATTTCACGGCCGCCGCGGCCCGTTCCGGCCCGCCGAAACCCGAGACCATGAAGTACATCGGGATCAGCGTGGCCTCGAACATCACGTAGAACAGCAGCACGTCGCTGGCCAGGAACACCAAGAGGGAGAGCCCTTCGAGGGCCAGGGCTAGGGCGAAGAAGGTCCGAGTCGACCAGCGGGCGCCCTCCGCGTCGCCGACATGCCACTCGGCGATCAGCACCAACGGGGTGAGGATCACGGTCAGCAGCACCATGACGGCACTCATGGGGTCCAGTTCCAGGGCATAGAAGGCCCCGATCACCCGGATCCACGGCAGCGTCTCCGACAGGTGGGTGCCGAGCCCCAGGACGAAGACGAACACACCGAGAGCGGTGGTGGCGAACGCGAAACACAGGCCGACGACGCGGGCGGCTGCGCCGCGCACGCACGTCAGGACCAGGGCGCCGAGCAGTGGCAGCAGCGCGAGGATGCTCAGGAGGGGAATCGAGTCGTTGATCACGTGAATTCTTCCTTCCTCAGACCAGCTGCCCGAAAACCACGATGGCACCGAGGATCACGACGCCGATCACCAGCGTGAGGCCGTAGGTGCGGGAATAGCCGTTCTGTGCTTTCCGCAACAGACCCGCCAAACCTCTCGCCCCGTATCCGGAACCACGGACGAGACCGTCGACCACGCCCTGGTCCGCGAGGCTCAGTGCGGTCGCAACTCCGCTCACGGGCCAGATCACCGCGTAGGTGTTGATGGCGTCCCCGTAGAGGTCGTTGCGGCCGATCAGCACCAGCGGGTTGCGGGTCCGCGGCGCCCGCTTCGGGATGAGGCCGCTGTGCAGCCACCAACCGAGCGCGACACCCAACGCCACGACGACCAGCGTGACCGCACCGATCCAGCTGAAGGCCAGCAGGCCGGTCTCGTGGGGATGCGACCCGGTGGCCGGTGCCAGCCAGCCCTGGATCCAGTTGTTCATCAAAAGACCTGCGCCCAGTGAGGCGATGGCCAGGATCACCAGCGGGACGGTCATCACGGCCGGGGATTCGTGCGGGTGCACGTCCTCCTCCCAGCGGCTGCGCCCCAGGAAGGTCATCATCATCAGGCGCGTCATGTAGTACGCGGTGATACCCGCTCCGATGAGCGCCAGGACACCCAGGACGATGTTGCGTTCGAAGGCGGCCTCGATGATGTGGTCCTTGGAGTAGTAGCCCGCGGTGAACGGGAAACCGATGATGGCCAGATACCCCATCGCAAAGGTCAGGAAGGTCCACCGCATCGCCCTGGCCAGGGCCCCGAAGTTGCGCATGTTCACGTCGTCGTTCATGCCGTGCATCACGGACCCGGCGCCGAGGAACATGTTCGCCTTGAAGAAGCCGTGGGTGATCAGGTGGAAGATCGCGAAGGCCGCACCCACCGGCCCGAGACCCGCGGCCAGCATCATGTAGCCGATCTGCGACATGGTGGAACCGGCCAGGACCTTCTTGATGTCGTCCTTGGCGGTGCCGATCCAGGCGCCGGCGAGCAGCGTCACGACACCCACGATCGCCACCGCGAGGGTCGCGGCCTCGCTGATCTCATAGATCGTGTGGCTGCGCACCACCAGGTAGACACCCGCCGTGACCATCGTGGCCGCGTGGATCAGGGCGGAGACCGGGGTGGGGCCCTCCATGGCGTCGAGCAGCCACGACTGCAACGGCACCTGCGCCGACTTGCCGCACGCCGCGAGCAGCAGCAGGAAACCGAGCAGCGTCGCGGTGGCGACGTCGGCCCGCGGCATGCCGGCGTTGACCTCGGAGAAGGCGGTGCTGCCGAACAGCGACAGCATCGTGAAAATGGCCATCGACATTCCCAGGTCACCGACGCGGTTGACGACGAACGCCTTGCGTCCCGCGGCAGCCGCGGAGGGTTTGTGCTGCCAGAAGGAGATCAGCAGGTAGGAGGCCAGGCCGACGCCCTCCCAGCCGAGGAACAGCACCAGGTAGCTGTCGGCCAGCACCAGCGTGAGCATCGCCGCGATGAACAGGTTCAGGTAGGCGAAGAACCTGCGGCGCCGCTCGTCGTGGGCCATGTAGCCGATCGAGTAGATGTGGATCAGCGATCCGACGCCGGTGATGAGCAACACGAACAGGATCGACAACTGGTCGATCAACATCCCGAAGCTGAGGTTCCAGGACCCGGTGTTGATCCAGTCGTAGAGGTGAACGGTGACGGCCCGCTGCCCCTCGTTAGCTCCCAGCATCGAACTGAACAGCAGCACCCCGATGGTGAACGAGGCCAGACAGCATGCGGTCGCCAGCCAGTGACCCCACGAGTCGGAGAAACGCCCGAGGACCAGCAGCAACGCCGCCCCGGCCAAGGGAATCACGATCAGGAGCCAGGCGAGGCTGAACAGCCCCGTTGCGGGTACCGTCGCCATGGTTTCCAACAACAGCACGACAGCCTCCTCAGAACTTCAGCAGGTTCGCGTCGTCGACGGAGGCCGAGCGACGGGCGCGATAGACGGCGACGATGATGGCCAGGCCGACCACGACCTCGGCGGCGGCCACCACCATGACGAAGAAAGACGCCACCTGACCGTCGAGTTTGCCGTGCTGGCGGGCGAAGGTCACGAACACCAGGTTCGCGGCGTTGAGCATCAGCTCCACGCTCATGAAGGCGATGATCGCGTTGCGGCGCAGCAGGAATCCGAGTGCGCCGACGGCAAACAGCAGCGCCGCCAGCACCAGGTAGGCTTCGGTGCTCACTTGGCCTCTCCTTCCAGTTCAGCGGCAACCTTCTCGATCTCACCGAAGGTGGTGGTCGTCGGGTTGCGCAGGTCGTCGACCGCCACCACCGCGCCACGGGTGGTCAGGGCGTGGCTCACCGACTTCTCGGCGACGGTGCCGTCGGGAAGCAGCGCGGGCGCGTGAATGGCGTTGGAACGGGCGTAGACGCCGGAGTTCGGGTCCGGACCCGGGTGCACGCCACCGACCGCGTAGCGTTCGACACGGGCCTCCATGTGCTCGGCCTGGTGCCTCGGCTTGCGGAGCCGGTCGCCGTGGGCCAGCACCATGGCACCCACCGCCGCGGTGATCAGCAGCGCCGAGGTGGCCTCCAGCAGCACCACGTAGCGGGAGAACAGCAGCGCCGCCACGCCCTGGGCGTTGCCGCCCTGGGCCTCGTTGGCCCGCGTCAGCCCCACCGGGCCACCGGCGAAGACCACCTGCCCGACGGCGAACACCAGCAGACCTGCCAGGCCGAGCACCGCCAGGATGCCCGCCACCCGCTGGCCCTTGAGGGTCTCCACCACGGAGTCGCGGCTGTCAACGCCAATCAGCATCACCACGAACAGGAACAGCATCAAAATGGCGCCCGTGTAGACGATGATCTGCACCACGAACAGGAACGGGGCGTCCTGGGCGGCGTAGAGGACCGCGAGCCCCACCATCACTCCAGCCATGCAGAGGGCCGAGTGAACGGGTTTGCGAGCGACGACGATGCCGATGGCGAGCAGCACCATGATCGGCGCGCACACCACGAAGGCGACGACCTCACCCGTCAGCGGGGGAAGGGGAATCATTTCACCGCTCCTTGTTCGGGTGCCGTTCGGGTGTCGGGCTGGCCGGTGGGCGGCAGCCCCAGGAAGTAGGCCTTCTCGTTGTCGCCGAGGCGACGCGGATGCGGTGGCTGCTCCATACCCGCCACCAGCGGTGCCAGGAGATCCTGCTTCTCGTAGATCAGTTTCCCGCGGGTCTTGTCGGCGAGCTTGAACTCGTTGGTCATGGTCAGCGCGCGCGTGGGGCAGGCCTCGATGCACATCCCGCAGAAGATGCAGCGCAGGTAGTTGATCTGGTAGACGTGCCCGAACCGCTCCCCCGGCGAGAACCGCTGCTCGTCGGTGTTGTCGGCGCCCTCGACGTAGATGGCGTCGGCGGGGCAGGCCCAAGCGCACAACTCACAGCCGACGCATTTCTCCAGGCCATCGGGCCAGCGGTTGAGCTGATGCCGGCCGTGGAAGCGCGGCAACGTCACCTTCTCCTTGCCCTTCTGCGGGTAGCCCTGCGTGAAGGTCTTGCGGAAGATGGTGTGGAGGGTGATGCCGAATCCGGCCCACGGATCGAAGATTCCCATTACTTCTCCTCGTTCTCGGTCGGCGCAATGATTTCGGACCGGATCACCCCCGCCAGCTCGGGCAGCACCTGCCCGGGCCTGGGCGGCACCGGATAGCCGCCCGCGAAGGCGTCGAAGGGCTCGTTCGGATCCACCGGAGGCACCCGTTCGGGTTCCTTCTTCCTCGGCGCGAAAGCCACCAGGATCGCAACGAGCGCGACGGCCAGCGCGAGGGTGTAGCGCGGCGCGAACGCGATCATCACGATCCACAGCAGGGAGATCGGGATCAGCCGCTTCCACCCCAGGTCCATGAACTGGTCGTAGCGGAACCGGGGCAGGGTGCCGCGCAGCCACACGAACACGGAGAACAGCAGCTGCACTTTGATGACGAACCAGATCGGGCCGAACCACGTGTTGTTGAGGGGCTCGATGAGGTTGAGCGGCCAGAAGGGCAGGTAGCCGCCCAGGAACAGGGTCGTGCACACCGCGGAGACCGTCGCCATGTTGATGTACTCCGCCAGGAAGAACATGGCGTAGCGGAAACCGGAGTACTCGGTCAGGTAGCCGGAGACCAGCTCGGACTCGCACTCGGGCAGGTCGAAGGGAGCACGGTTGGTCTCACCCACCATCGCGATGCCGTAGATCACGAACGACGGCGCCAGCAGCAGCGCGTACCAGCCCATCATCCCGATGTTCGCCTCGCCCTCCACGAACGGCAACCGGAAGATGATCGGCGTGCGCTGCGCCTCGACGATGCCGTAGGTGGACATGGTGCCCGCCTGCAGGAACACCCCGACGATGGACAGCCCCATCGCGATCTCGTAGGAGATCATCTGCGCTGAGCTGCGCATCGAACCCAGGAAGGCATAGGTGGAACTCGACGCCCACCCCGCCAGCACGATGCCGTAGATGCCGATGGATGCGATGGCCAGCACGAACAGCACCGCCACCGGCAGGTCGGTGACCTGGAGGCGGGTGGAGACCCCGAAGATCTCCACCTGGCCGCCGAACGGGATCACCGTCCAGGTGGTGAAGGCCGCCATGCCGGTGAGGATCGGGGCCAGGTTGAACACCCACTTGTCGGTGTGCTTCGGCCGGAAATCCTCCTTGACGAGCAGTTTCATGCCGTCGGCGAGCGCCTGGCCCAAACCGAAGGGTCCGTTCATGATCGGTCCGAGACGGTGCTGCATCTTGCCGACGAGACGCCGCTCGTACCAGACGTTGAAGATGGTCCACACCAGCAGGATCACGAACAGGGCGAGGACCTTGATGGCGATGAGCCACCACGGATCCTGGAAGAACACGTTCATTCCTGATCTCCTTCATCGCTGGAGGCGGGCGCCACGGTCACGATGGAACCGGGCACCACGCCGAGACGGCCGGGTTCCCCGGGGTTCATCGGCACCCACACCACACCGTCGACCATCTCCGTGAGCTGGACGGGCAACAACTGCGAGGACCCTGGGGCCT
This sequence comes from Arachnia propionica, assembly GCF_900637725.1. Classification (GTDB taxonomy): domain Bacteria; phylum Actinomycetota; class Actinomycetes; order Propionibacteriales; family Propionibacteriaceae; genus Arachnia; species Arachnia propionica. Next base: position 2,564,416 of record NZ_LR134406.1, read on the forward strand.
CGATGCGGCACAGCTCGCCGATCCCGAACGCCGCGGCCGTCGCCGGCGACATCCGGGCGACGGCGGGCCGAGCGGTCCTGCGCAGCGCGATCTCGAAGTCGATGCCGCTGGTGGCGTCGAGGGCCTCCCGCCAGGAGGCGACCACGACACCGCCCTGGGTCACACCGGCGTCGAGTTTGCGCGGGACGGCGACCCGCTCGCCCTCCCACTCACCGAGTTCCTGGAAATCCGCCCAGGCGGCCGCGGAGGTGCGGAACCCGAGATCGGCCCCCATGGCGTCGGCCAGGGCCGCGAGGATCCGCAGATCGCTCATGGGATGCCTGGTTCCCTCGTTGACCAGGGCGACAGGCCGGATGCGCTGCTCCCAGTTCAGGAAGTGCCCGGCCTGTTCCTCCATCAGGCAGGCGGGGAAGACCACGTCGGCCACCTCGGTAACGGCGTTGGCGCGGGTGGAGACGTGCACCACAAAACTCTTGCGCAGCGCGTGCAGGGCGGAGTCGGCCTCCGGCATGTCGTAGGGATCGACACCCGCCACCAGGAACGCCTTGAGGTAGCCCTCCTGCGCCGAGGCGAACTGCTCGGCGGCGCTCAGGCCGGGTTCGGTGGGCAGCGTACCCACCCCCCAGGCCGCGGCCATGTCGACCCGGGCCTCCGCCGAGGAGACGGGGCGGCCGCCCGGCAGCAGACCCGGCAGGCAGCCCGTCGCGATGGCCCCCATGTCGCCCGCGCGGCGCGGCATCCACGCCAGACGCGCCCCGCTGCGGATCGCCTTGGAGGAAACCTCGGACAGCAGACCCGGCTGGCAGGCGGCTCGCTCACCGACGAGGATGATGGTGCCCTCCCCCAGGTCCATGGCCTCGAGGGTCTGCGCCTCGGCTCCGGGTGCCACGGGAATCAGCGTCGCGGAGAGTTTCTGCGTTCCCCGGGACGCGAACGGCGCGAGCGTGGTGACCTTGAGGCCGTGCTTGCGCACCGCCTTGCGCAGCCGCAGGAAAACCACGGAGGTCTCGTCCTCGGGTTCGTAGCTGACCAGCACCACGTGCTTGGCGGCCTCGAGATCCGCGTAGGTGACGTCCATTCCCCGTCCCGCGACGCGGGAGGCCAGGAACTCGGCCTCCTCCTCGGATGCGGCCCGGGAACGGAAGTCGATGTTGTTGGTGCCGAGCACGGTGCGCGCGAACCGCGAGTAGGCGTAGGCGTTCTCGACGGTCAGCCGGCCGCCCGGCAGCACACCGACCGCGGTTCCCGCGGCCTTCAACCCGGCGACGGCGGCGTCGATGGCCTCGGGCCAGCTCGCGACCTGCAGGACCCCGTTGCGCCTGACCAGCGGCCGGGTCAGGCGGTCCTCGCCGCGTCCCGAAACGAAACCGAAACGCCCCTTGTCACAGAGCCATTCCTCGTTCACCTCGGGGGCATCGCCCGCCTGATGGCGCTTGACCTGGTGGTGCCGGTGGTCGGCGCGGATCTCGCAGCCGCCCGCGCAGTGGTCGCAGGAGGTGGTGGTCGACTTCAGGTCGAAGGGCCGCGCCTGGAAGCGGTAGGCCGCCGAGGTGAGCGCGCCCACCGGGCAGATCTGCACCACGTTGCCGGAGAAGTACGAGTCGTAGGGGTCCTGCTCGTAGAACCCGACCTGCTGCAGCGCGCCGCGTTCCACCAGCGCGATGAACGGGTCGCCGGAGATCTGCTCCGAGAACCGGGTGCAGCGGGCGCACAGCACGCAGCGTTCGCGGTCGAGGAGGATCTGCGCGGAGACGTTGACCGGCTTCGGGTAGGTGCGTTTCACCCCGCCGTAACGCGACTCGCCGTACCCGTTGCTGAGCGCCTGGTTCTGCAGGGGGCACTCGCCGCCCTTGTCGCAGATGGGGCAGTCGAGCGGGTGGTTGATCAGCAGCAGCTCCAGGATGCCCTCCTGGGCGCGTTTCGCCACGGGCGAGCTGACCTGGGTGCGCACCACCATGCCCTCGGCAACCGGCATGGTGCAGGAGGCCTGGGGTTTGGGGAAACCGCGACCGTTGCCAGCGTCGGGGATCTCGACCAGGCACTGCCGGCAGGCCCCGACGGGGTCGAGCAGCGGATGGTCGCAGAACCGGGGAATGGCGGTGCCGATCATCTCGGCGGCCCGGATGATGAGGGTTCCCTTCGGGACGCTGACCGGGACGTCGTCGATGGTGAGGGTGACGAGATCCGGTTTCGGCGCCACCTTGGCTGCGGTGTCGGTTGGCTGGCTCACCGGAGACCTCCTTCCGTGGCGAACAACGCGCTGCGTTCGTAGGGGAAAAGTTCCCAGGCGGGCGTGTGGTAGCCCTGCTCGAACTCGGAGCGGAAGCGGCGCACCGCGCTGGTCACGCAGGCGACGGCGCCGTCGGCCAGGGCGCAGAACGAGCGGCCGCCGATGCTGGTGCAGACGTCGAGGAGCTTGTCCACGTCGCCCTCCTCGGCGGTGCCGGCCTCGAACTTCATCAGCAGCTGCACCAGCCACCACGACCCCTCACGGCACGGGGTGCACTTGCCGCACGACTCGTGCTTGTAGAACTCCACCCACCGCAGGGTGGTGCGCACCACGGACGTGGTCTCGTCGAAGACCTGGAGCGCCTTGGTGCCGAGCATCGTGCCCGCCGAGGCCATGCCCTCGTAGTCGAGGGGGATGTCGAGGTGTTCGGGGGTAAGTATCGGGGTGGAGGAACCCCCCGGGGTGAAGAACTTCAGCTCGTGACCCGCGCGGATACCGCCGGAGAGCTCCAGCAGCTGCCGCAGCGTGATGCCCATGGGGGCCTCGAACTGCCCCGGCCGGGCGACGTGCCCGGACAGCGAGTAGATCGTCATGCCCTTCGATTTCTCCGTGCCCATCGCCTGGAACCAGGCGGCCCCGTTGTTGACGATCGAGGGCACCGAGGAGATGGACTCCACGTTGTTGATGACCGTCGGGGAGGCGTACAGGCCCGCGACGGCCGGGAACGGGGGACGCAGCCTCGGCTGGCCGCGCCTGCCCTCCAGGGAGTCGAGCAGCGCGGTTTCCTCACCGCAGATGTAGGCCCCGGCCCCGGCGTGGACGATCACGTCGAGGTCGTAGCCGGATCCCAGCACGTTCCTTCCCGCGTAGCCTGCCCGGTAGGCCTCCTTGACGGCCTGCTGGAGCCGCCGGATCACGTGCAGCACCTCACCGCGGCAGTAGATGAACGCCTGGTGGGAACCGATGGCGTAGGAGGCGATCAGCACGCCCTCGACGAGGGTGTGGGGGGAGGCCATCAGCAGCGGCATGTCCTTGCAGGTGCCGGGCTCCGATTCGTCGGCGTTGACCACGAGGTACTTCGGGTTGGGGTTGTCCTGGGGCACGAAGCTCCACTTCATGCCCGTCGGGAAACCAGCGCCACCCCGGCCGCGCAGACCCGCGTCCTTGACCAGGGCGATCACCTCGGCCTGGGTCATGCCGAGCAGCGCTTTGCGCAGCGCCCGGTATCCTCCCGCGGCCTCGTAGCGCGAAAGTTTCCAGGACTTGTCCTGGCCCCACTGGTCACTGAGGACCGGGGCGAGCAGGTCGCTCACTTCGTCTCCTCCTCGGGTGCGGCCGGCAGATTGTCGGGATCGGGGGCGCTCCAGCCCCTTTCGGCGGCGATCCGCCTGCCGAGGGTGGATGCGTGCCCGGCGGAGGGACCCTCGTCGGCGCGCCCGTCGGGGAACCCGGCGAGCACCCGTTCGGCCTTCTTCCAGGACGTGATGGTGGCCCCGCGCGGGGAAACCACCTCATCGTCGTTCATGAGCGCGTCGATCAGTTCGTCGAGCTTCTCCGGGGTCATGTCGTCGAAGAACTCCCAGTTGACCATCGCCACGGGCGCGTAGTCGCAGGCGGCGTTGCATTCCAGGCGTTCCAGCGAGACCCGTCCGCACGGGGTGGTCTGGCCCTCGTCGATGCCCAGCCGCTGCTTGGCCCGCTCCAGGAGGATGTCGCCGCCCATGACCGCGCACAGGGCCGTGGTGCACACCCCCAGGTGGTGGTGCCCGGCGGGCCTGCGCTTGAACATGGTGTAGAAGGTGGCCACCCCGGAGACCTGGGCCGTGGTGATCCCGAGGATCTCGGCGCACAGCTCGATGCCGCGCGGGCTGATGCGGCCGTCGTAGGACTGCACCAGGTGCAGCATCGGCAGCAGCGCGGAACGCGGGTGCGGGTAACGCCCCGCCAGTTCGTTCAACTCGGCGATCGCGGTCTCGTCGAGGTTGGTGGACTGGTCCGAGTAGTCCACCGAACCGGAATCGGGGAAATCGCTGACAAAATGACCGCTCATCGGTCCACACCTCCAAGAACGGGGTCGATGCTGGCCACGGCCACCACGACGTCGGAAATCATCCCGCCCTCGCACATCAGCGGCACGGACTGCAGATGGTTGAACCCTGGGTCGCGGAAGTGGGCGCGGTAGGGGCGGGTGCCGCCGTCGGAGACCAAGGTGCAGCCCAGCTCGCCCTTGGGCGATTCGACGGCCTGGTAGACCTGCCCGACGGGCACCTTGAATCCCTCGGTGACGATCTTGAAGTGATGGATGAGGGCCTCCATCGACTCGCCCATGATGTGTTTGACGTGTTCGTGGCTGTTGCCCTGCCCGTCGGGCCCGATGGCCAGCGACGCCGGCCAGGCGATCTTCGCGTCGCCCACCATGACGGGCTGGCCCTGGGTGCGTTCGAGGCGCTCCAGGCACTGCTCCACGATCCTCAGCGACTGCCAGGTCTCCTCCAGGCGGATGCGGAACCGCCCGTAGGCATCCTGGGTGTCCCAGGTGACCACGTCGAAGTCGTAGGTTTCGTAGCCGCAGTAGGGCTGCGCCCGGCGCAGGTCCCACTCGTAGCCGGTGGAGCGCAGGATCGGGCCGGTGACGCCCATCATCATGCAGGCGGTGAGATCCATCTTCGCGAGGTTCTGCATGCGCAGCTTGAAGATCGGGTTCTCGTTGCAGAAGGTCGCGTACTCGGGCAGGTGTTTCCTCAGCCAGGCAATGACTGTGCGCAGGTGTTCCAGGCCGCCGTCCTGCAGGTCGTTGGCCACCCCGCCGGGACGGATGTAGGCGTGGTTCATGCGCAGGCCGGTCAGCCCCTCCAGGAAGTCGAGGATCATCTCGCGTTCACGGAAGGCGATGGTCATCACCGTCAGGGCGCCGATCTCCATGCCGCCCGTGCCCATCGCCACCAGGTGGGAGGCGATGCGGTTCAGTTCCATCACCAGCACCCGCAGCACGGAGGCGCGCTCCGGGACGTCGTCGGTGATGCCGAGCAGTTTCTCGACGGCCAGGCAGTAGACGGCCTCGTTGAACAGCGGCGCGACGTAGTCCATGCGGGTGCAGAACGCCACCCCCTGGGTCCACGTCTTGAACTCCATGTTCTTCTCGATGCCGGTGTGCAGGAACCCGATGGCGGGCCGGATGTGGGTGACGGTCTCGCCGTCCATTTCCAGGATGAGACGGAGCACCCCGTGGGTGGAGGGGTGCTGCGGCCCCATGTTGACCACGATCGTCTCGTCCCCGCGTTCGGCCTGCTCCGCGGCGATCTGTTCCCAGTCGCCTCCCTGCGCCAGGTAGACCCGGTCGGCCTCGGGTTCGCCGGTGGCGGCGAAGATGTCGTTGCTCATCAGTTGTACGTCCTCCGGTGATCGGGGGCGGGCACTGTGGCGCCCTTGTACTGGATGTCGATGCCGCCCAGCGGATAGTCCTTGCGCTGCGGGTGCCCGACCCAGTCGTCGGGCATGAGGATGCGGGTCAGCGACGGGTGGCCGTAGAACAGGATCCCGAACATGTCCCAGGTCTCGCGTTCGTGCCAGTCGGCCATCGGGTAGGTGGCCACCACCGACGGAACGTGGGGGTCGTCGTCGGGGGCCGTCACCTCGAGGCGGACGCGACGGTTGTGGGTGATCGAGAGCAGGTGGTAGACCACGTGCAGTTCCGCGCCGGTCTGCTGCGGGTAGTGCACCCCGCTGACGGACACGCAGATCTCGAAACGCAGGTGGGCGTCGTCGCGGAAGGCCTTCACGGTCTCGCGGAGGTGTTCGCGGGGCACGAAGATGGTCAGCTCGCCGCGGTCGAACAGCACCAGGCCACCGGTCAGGGCGGGCACGAGCTGCCTGGCGCGGGCGACGATGGTGTCGAAGGGCTCCCCGAAGGGCCCCTCGGTCCGGCCGGGCATGGAGAGTTGCCGCTGGATGCGGCCGTATCCGGAGGTGTCGCCGGAGCCGCGGCTCCACATGCCCACCTTCGTCTCGAAAACCGGCGCCTGGGGCGTGTTCTGCTGCGGGGTGATCTCGCCGGGGGTCTCGGTCATCGCATGAGTCCCTTCAGCTCGTGGGTCGCGGGCGCGGTCAGGGCGGCCTCCTCACGGGCCGCGATGGCGGCGGCCTCGTTCGGGCCGATCGGACGCGAGGAAACTTCCTGGCGGAGCTTGAACATGGCGTCGATCAGCATGTCGGGGCGGGGCGGGCAGCCGGGCACGTAGATGTCGACGGGCACGATGTGATCGCAGCCCTGGACGATGGCGTAGTTGTTGAACATGCCACCCGAGGACGCGCAGGCGCCCATCGAGATCACCCATTTGGGGTTCGGCATCTGGTCGTAGACCTGCCGCACGATGGGTGCCATTTTCTGCGACAACCGCCCGGAGACGATCATCAGGTCGGCCTGGCGCGGCGAGGCGCGGAAAACCTCCTGCCCCCAGCGCGCCGAGTCGAATCGGGGGGTGGCGTAGGCCATCATCTCAATGGCGCAGCAGGCCAGGCCCATGGTCACGGGCCAGAACGACGCCTTGCGCACCCAGCCGAAGATCCCCTCGACCGTGGTGAGCAGGATCCCGGAGGGAAGTTTCTCCTCGATACCCATCTGTGGTCCTCCTGTTCAGTCCCAGTCCAGGCCGCCGCGGCGTTTGACGTAGAAGTAGGCCACCAGCACCGTCACGATGAAGCTGATGATGGCGATGACCCCGAAGAGCCCGAGCTGGTGGTAGGTGACGGCCCACGGGTAGAGGAAGACGATCTCGATGTCGAAGACGATGAACAGCATCGCGATCACGTAGTACTTCACGGGGAACCGTCCCCCGCCGACGGGCTGCGGGGTGGGTTGGATGCCGCACTCGTAGGAGTCGTACTTGGCGCGGTTCTTGCGACCGGGCCCGATGAGGACGCTCAGGGTCATGGACACGGCCACGAACACCGTGGCCAGCACCACCATCCCGACGATTGGAATGTAGAGGTTCACTGCGCTTCCTTCCCTTCCACCTGTCTGCTCACGCCGCCGGCGCCACCCGGCACAGGGCATTGATGACGCGATCCATGGCATCCCCGCCGTGGCTGTCGGTCAGATTCGCCAGCAGCTTCATGACGAAACGCATCAGGGTCTTGCGGGGCAGCCCGTAGGTGGTGCACAGGTGCATCACACGCGGGTCGCCGATCAGTTTCACGAAGATGGTTCCCAGCCGGTAGTAGCCGCCGAGGCGGGCCTTCAGCTGGGTGCGGTAGCCGTGCAGGGCGCGTTCGGCGGACTCGGTGCCGACCCCGCGGGCGTGTGCCTGGGCGATGGCGTCGGCGGCCAGTTCCGCGGACTCCATGGCGTAGGCGATCCCCTCGCCGTTGAACGGGTTGACCATGCCGCCCGAGTCGCCGACCAGCAGCAGGCCGCGGCCGTAGACGGGCTGCCGGTTGAAGGCCATCGGGAGCGCCGCCCCCTGGATCTTCCCGAGCCGGTTCTCCTCCCGGAAACCCCACTCCCCGGGGGTGTTTGCGAGCCAGCGTTTCATCAGCTCCCGGTAATCGGTTTTCTGGAAGGACCTGGAGGTGTTGAGGACGCCGAGACCGACGTTGCAGGTGCCGTCGCCCATCCCGAAGATCCAGCCGTAGCCGGGCATCAGGGTGGATTCGCGGGGTTTGCCGTCCCAGAGTTCCAGCCACGACTCGAGGTAGTCGTCGTCGCTGCGCGGGGAACGGTAGTAGGCGCGGTAGGCCACCCCCATCGGGCGGTCGGAACGCTTGTTCAGGCCCATGGAAACCGACAGGCGCGAGGAGTTGCCGTCGGCGGCCACCACCAGCGGAGCGCGGTACTCGTCGCCGTCGCGGGTCCTCACCCCGACGATGCGGCCGGTGCGGTCGTCCAGGACCGCTTCGGTCACGTTGGCCCCCTGGACCAGTTCGGCCCCGCAACCGACGGCGTGCCTGGCCATCAGGTCGTCGAAGTCGGCGCGTTTTCGCACCAGTCCGTAGGAGGGGAAGTCGGCCAGTTTCGGCCAGTCCAGCTGGAAGGGTTCAACCCGCCCGCCGTAGACACGCAACCCCTTGTTGTGAAGCCATCCGGCCTTCTCGGAGGTGTCGATGCCGAGGCGCACCAAGGCCCGGGTGGTGCGCGGGGTGAACCCGTCTCCGCACACCTTCTCACGCGGGAAATGGCTCTTCTCCAGCAGCAGGACGCCCACTCCCCGCCGTGCCAGATTTGCCGCTGCCGCGGATCCGCCGGGGCCCGCACCGACGACGATGACGTCGGCTTCCGCCTTTGGCATTCGACTCTCCTCGTCTTGCATATCAGGAAACCGGTTCGCCTCGCTTTGAACCGGACTTCAGGCCTCAGTCTATGGGGTGGGACACCCTTCTCACCAACCACCCGGAGATGCCGCGCAAATCCCGTCTGACTAGGGACGATGCACTGTTTTTTAACAACGTAAAGCGTTCGTTATTCGCAACTATCCGACTCGATGTCCCAATCTCGACGATTGACCCGTCTGGCCTCCGTGAGCCCGCCTCAGCTATCGTTCCCCGGGTGAGCCTTGACTTCGCGACGAAACGGTTGCGCGCAACGACCGTGGCCATCGACGATCCGGGGGATCTCGCGCACTTCCTCACCCCCGAGCGGGCCACCGCGTTCCTGAGGAGGGGCGAGGGATTCGTCACGCTGGGCGAGGTGGCCCGCTTCGAGACCGACTCTCCCGACGCCGCCGATGTGTGGTGGAGCGAGGTCAGTGCCCACATAGACCACGACTCGGAGCTGCCAGGGGCCTGGGGAACCGGTCCCCTGGCAGTCGGTTCCTTCGCCTTCGACCCGGATCGTTCCCGCGTCCGCTCGGTGCTGATCGTCCCCGAAACCATCATCGGCAGGCGCAGCGGGCAGGCCTGGATGACCAGGATCAGCGAGGGCCGTCTCAGCCTGGACCTGCCGGCCATGGGCGAGCCCGTCGCGCCCCCCGAGAACGTCCGGCTGACCCCCGACGGCCTGTCCGGCCCGGACTGGGTGGACATCGTCGCCGAAGCCGTGGAGCGCATCCGCGCCCACGAGATCAGCAAGGTGGTGCTGGCCCGCTCCCTGCGGGCCGTCACCGACGGCCCCATCGACCCGCGCCACGTGCTGCGCAGGCTCCTGCGGGCCTACCCGATGGCCTGGAACTACCTGGTCGACGGCATGGTCGGCGCCACCCCGGAACTGCTGGTCCGCCGCGACCGCACCCTGATCACGTCCCGCGTCCTGGCGGGCACCGTCTCCCTGGACCCCGGGCACACCGATCCCCTCCGCCGAGCCGAGCAGCTCGCCGGTTCCGGCAAGGACATAGCCGAGCACGAGTTCGCCGTCGCCTCCGTCGCCGAGGCCCTGGAACCCTACTGCGCGGCCATGAACGTGCCCGAGGCCCCCTCCGTGCTGACCCTCCCCAACGTCATGCACCTGGCCACCGACATCACCGGCGTGGTGGAACCCGACATCAGTTCCCTGGCACTGGCGGGCGCGCTGCACCCGTCGGCGGCCGTCTGCGGCACGCCCACCTTCTTCGCCGGGGAGGTCATCGCGGAGCTGGAATCCATGGACCGGGGACGCTACGCCGGCCCCGTCGGATGGGTGGACTCCGACGGCGACGGCGAGTGGGCCATCGCCCTGCGCGGCGGGTTCGTCAACCCCGCCCACCCCGAGGAGATCCGCCTGTTCGCGGGCGCCGGGATCGTCGCGGACTCGGATCCGCAGGCGGAACTGGCCGAGACCGAGGCCAAGTTCAAGCCCATGCTCCAGGCCCTCGGCCTGGCCTGATCCCTTCACCCCACACGACCCGCCCGCCCCACACTCATCCGCCTGCCTTGCAGTCAGCCGCCTGCGCTGTAGCGCAGGCGAACGGACGTAAGGCAAGCATTTCCAACAGAAAGGCAAGCGGACCGCGGAAGGAACGACACGGCCCGAATCATTCGAATCGAGGCGAGCCTTTCCTTGCCCCTCTTCCCTCGCAAGGAGTTTCTCCAGACACCCCGAACAACTGCCTCAGAGCATTTCGCAAGCCCTCGATTTTCGAAACACAAAAGGCCACTAAAGCCAAGGAAATACGCGTCGATTTTGTGTATTTACCCAAGTCAGCAAAGGTTTCTCTTGCTTGCGGGGGGTTGGGAACGGACGTAACGTATTTCTCGTCAGATGCACCACAGACGAAAGGTCCTAGAAATGCCCACCACTGCTCCCATCAAGTCCTGCAGCACCACCACCTGCGCTTTCAACAACAAGGGCTGCACCGCCTTCGCGATCACCGTCGACGGCACCTCGGCCTGCACCACTTTCATCACCCTCGACGCCCGCGGTGGCCTGCCCACCGCCGATGGCCGCGTCGGCGCCTGCCAGCGTCTCGAATGCGCCCACAACAAGGACCTGCTCTGCAGCGCCTCCGGCGTCACCGTGGTTGACGGCGTCTGCACCTCCTACGAGGCCCGCTGACCCCCTGAACGGCCCACAGGGCCACCACGTCTGAAAGCAAAAAGGCTCAGGCCCCGCATCGAGCGGGGCCTGAGTGGTTCTCGGGGCCAGCCGTCAGATGCACCGCTGGGGGTGCACCGGTCCCGAGTCATCGACGAGGCGCGCCACCTGCGCCGTCAACGCCGACAGCGTCGAGGGAGGCGCCTCGAAACCTGCGAAGACCGTTGCGGTCTCGTGTTCCCCCACGTGCATCAACGTGATCCCGGAACGATCAACGTCTATGCAGAAAACCTTGTCGAGCACGTGCCCGCACAGCCCGGGCGCGCTCGGACGGAGGCTGGCCTGTCCCGGGATCCTGCCCTCGATCACGGCCCGGCACACTTGACGGAGGGCCGGGCATCCCCACGATGCCACGACGTCGTGCGCCTCGAAGTCATCGCACCAGGCCTTGGTCCCCTCCGCCCTGGCATCCGCGAGGTCCTCCCACGGGATCGGGGTGACCCCGCCGTGGTCGTGCACCAGGATCCGGTCCGTGACCACCAGCCCGACCCGGGTTCCACTGATCCGCGCCAGTTCCGCGATCCGCTCGGGAAGCTGGTCCTCGGCGAGCAGGCGGGCCACGGCCGCGTTCGGCAGCAGGACGAGCTCTCCCAGCAGGTGAGCGGAGGCCGCTATGACCGAGAGCATCACGTCGTGGCTGTGACGAACCAGGTCCATCCGCACCACGGTCCCGACCCCTGCGGGCAGGGTGGACAGCATGCAGTCCTCATCGGGCCTGACCGCCACCACGATGTCCCCCTGGGCGGTCAGCCCGTGGGCGACGAAATCGTACTGGCTGCCGATCCGCCAGGCGACCAGGGTGCAGGCCGCCCCTCCCTCCAGCATCCGTCCCGCCAGGGAGCGCGTGCGCTCAAGACACAAGTCCTGGGAAACCTCCGGTGAAGTGGCCATCCGCGCCCGCCTTCCAGCTTGATTAACGTCAGCCTAGCGCACCGAAAACTGTGAAGGAATGCCTGCCCTCCTGTGAGTGCCGCGGGATCAGCGTTTCCGCTGCACCCTCACCTTCTGGCCGCCCCCGCCGCGGCCGGAGCGCCCGGACCTCTGCTCCGCCAGCAAGCGCTGCTGTTCCTCGCGTTCGTCCATCAGGGCCTGCTGGTCGAATCCGGAGCGCAGGACCAGCCAGGTGATCGTCGCGATGACCAGCGAGATCCAGGAGGGCCAGCCGAGGACGAGAGGCAGGGTGATCAGCGCGACGATGTCGACGCCTCGGATGAAGGAGAACATCATGCCCGGCGGCATGGCCCCGATCCCGACCGAGACCATGGGGCCGCCGTAGTTCGGGGGTTTCGCGCACACCCAGCGGAAGGCCGCCAGCAGACCACCCAGCGCGGTGATGAGGGATGTCGAGAACCCGGCGACCAGATCCAGCTCACCGCCGTCGAAAACCCCACCGAAGGCGGGCGTCGCCGCGGCCGCCCAGAGCAGCGCCAGCAGGGCGGGCACCGCCATGGCGGCCTGCCTGACCTCGCCCGGGGAGAACGGGAAGCAGCGCTGGAGACCCTTGGTGCGGGTCAGCACCCGCAGGGTGTTGCAGAAACCGATCAGGGCGGTCATCAGCACCAGGGCGGAGATCGAAGGGTTCAGCACCTCGATGCCGAGCGCGTGGACGGCGTAGGGCACGGCCATCGAGACCAGCCAGAACACCAACGGCCTGGGGGCACGCCACAACCGCTGCAGATCGCGCAGGACGATCGCCCACACGCCACTGCCCGACCCTCGGGTCGGGCGGACGTGTCCCCGGCGCCGGGCCTGATCATCGACCAGGATGTCGCGGACCAGGGCGAAGTCGAGGGCGAACGCGGCGCCCTGCATGCCCGCGAGCAGCGACGAGCCCGCGGTGAGCCGCTGGCGGCGCATGTGGCGCAGCCGGAGCCAGGCGGGCACGACGGAGACCAGCCCCAGCAGCAGGCCACCGCCCGCCACCACCCAGGCGAAATCGACGCTCAGCGCGGCCACGAGACCAACCGGCGCCATCTTGGCGGAGATCGCTACCAGGACGAGCAGGGCGGCGAAGGCGATGATCCCGATCAGCCACAACAGCGCGGTGATGACCCAGCGCCGTTCCGCACCCTGCTCGGCGGCCGCGAAAGCCACCAGCCCGAAGCATCCGAGACCGGATGCCAACCCCCAGGTGAGAATCTCCGCGGCGCCGCTGCCGACGAGGGCCGCCACGAGCGCACCGAGTCCCGCGCCGAGAACCAGGGCCACGATCACCGAGGCGACGAGGCGTCCGGCGAGCACCCTGCGCCGGTCGACGTTGCCGTCCATGATCCAGAAACCCTCGGCGGCCGAGGCCACGACGGGACCGAACATGCGCGCCGCCACGAGGGCCATGGCCAGGAAACCAGCGACTGCGGCCCAGGGCAGCAGGCCCCGCGCAGCCAGGCAGGACTCGGCCGAGCAGCCCGCCACGCTGTGCTGGGCCTGCATGATGGAACTGATCACCATGGCCCCGATCAGGACGAGCGCGAAGACCATCACGTAGGCGTCCTGCATGGCCTGCAGGAGGTTACGGTCCGCCCTGCCGCGCCGCCAGTCGCGCACGAGGAGACGGAGCTGTTTCTCATCGACTTCCCCGATGGCCCCGAACCGTTCGTCGCTCATCGGCGCTCCCCCAGCCTCACCTCGCGGGCGCCGATGGCGGCCAGCAGGCTGGGTTCGTGACTGGCCAGCACGATCGCCAGGCCGTCCTGCAGCTCTGCCTTGAGGCGGGTCCCCAGCCATTCGACGCCCTCGACGTCGAGCCGCTGCTCCGGTTCGTCGAGGACCAGCAGGCGCCGGGGCCTGACGAAAGCGGTGGCCAGCGCCAGGCGCCGCCGCTGACCGGATGACAGCGTCGAGGGCAGCTGCCCGGCCTGGGGAACGAGCTGCACCTCATCGAGGATCTCGTCCACCAGATCGTCGGGGTCGGCGATTCCGTGGGCCCGCGCCAGCAGGTCGAGGTGCTCCACGACGGACAGGTCGGGGAAGAAGTCGAGATCGTCAATGACCGTGGCGACGTTACGGCGAATCTCCGGGCTGGTTTCCTTCATCTTCACGCCCAGCACCTCGACGGTGCCCTCGTCCGGGCGATCGGCCCCTACCAGGCACCGCAGCACCGTCGACTTGCCCGCGCCGTTGCGGCCCGTGAGCGCGACGGCCTCCCCCGCGGCCACCTTGAGGTCGAAACCCTCCACGATGGTCACGGGCCCGTAGGCCTTCTTCAGTTTTTCAACCTTGAGAACGATGTCCTTCTTCGCCACGGCGACCATTGTTGCGCATCCCGGTCGGGCGGAGGGGAGCCCCGCAGCAGTATGCGACATCTCAGACCCCCACTGTCCCCATTTGCCCTTTTTGTGTAGGATGCAGGAAATTACCAACGGAGGTAGCCCGTATGAGCGGAATCGCCCGCGTCCAGCCCGAAGCCACACTGCATCCCGGCAAGCTCGAACTGCTCGCCCAATGGCTTCCCGACCAGTGGTGGTTCGACGGGGACCCCTCGGACCTGGAGATCGTCGCCAAGTTCCGGTTCGTCGATCCCGACGACGTGGTGGGGCTCGACTGCATGCTGGTGCGTTCCACGGACGCCATCTACCACATCCCAGTCACGTGGCGGCCCCATCCGCTGGACGGCGGCGCACTGATCGGGACCCTCCAGCACTCGGAGCTGGGCACCCGGTACTGCTACGACGCCCAGACCGACCCGGTCTACCTGGATGAGCTGGTGCGGGTGATCCGGGAGAAGGACTCGGATGCCGACATCGTGGAGGCCGGGAAGGACACGCCATGCCCGAAGAACATCAAGGTCTTCGGCAGCGGCCTGGTGGCCGGGGAGACATCCGGGTACCCGCACGTGGTGCACAAACTCAACCGCGCCCCGATAAACGACGTCGTCGGCCAGCTGATGGGCCAGTGGCGTCACCGCGGCATCGACCGCGTTGACCTGCTGGCGGTTCTGCACTGAGAACTGTCGGGGCCGGGCGCTAAGGTGTGCGCATGCACCAGACCCGAGCCGACCTCGACAAGAAACGCGCCGAGGTCTCGGCCATGTTCGACGGTGTCGCCGAACGCTACGACCTGCTGAACTCGCTGCTGTCGCTGGGCAGGGACCGCGGCTGGCGCCGGGAGACCGTGGCCGCCGTAGCCGCCCGCCCGGGGGAACGCGTCCTGGACCTGGCCGCCGGCACCGGCACGTCGTCGCTGCCCTTCCTGGAGGCGGGTGCGCACGTCTTCCCCACCGACCTTTCAATGGGCATGCTGAGAGTCGGCAAACAGCAGCAGCCGAGGTTGTCCTTCGTGCGCGGAGACGCCCTGGCCCTGCCCTTCGCCGATTCGGTCTTCGACGCCGTGACCATCAGCTACGGCCTGCGCAACGTGGAGGACACCGCCGCCGCGCTGCGAGAGATGCTGAGGGTGACCCGCCCGGGCGGGCGCCTGGTGATCGCGGAGTTCTCCACCCCGGTGAACCGGGCGCTGCGGTTCGCCTACGCGCAGGGCGCGCTGCGGGTGCTGCCCGTGGCCGCAAGGGTTTCGAGCAACCCCGTCGCCTACGGCTACCTGGCCGAGTCGATCCTCGCCTGGCCCGCGCAGAAGGAGCTGGCGGACCTGATCGCGGACTGCGGCTGGCGGAGCGTCGAGTGGAAGAACCTGACTGGCGGCATAGTGGCTCTGCACCGGGCTTGGAAATGACTTTTCTACTGGACCCCTACGCGGCGCGAAGCTGCCCCGTCAAGACCTTCAACGCCTTCGATCCCGGCACCCCGAAACCCGAGAAACCCCTGGACGAGTCGCTGCTGGAGGCGTTCTCGGGCGGCTCGGAGTTCCGCGAGTCCATGCTGGAGGCTCTCTGCCGCGCCGATGACGTGGTCGACCTGCACGACGAGGGACACAACCCCGCAAAGACCCTGGCCGCGATGGAGACCGGGGCGCCCGTGATCGTCGGAGGCTGCCTGCCGGTGGACGTGACGGGGCACCGCACCGGGTGTCCCGACGCCCTGGTGCGCGGCGACGACCGACCCGGTGGGCGTCCCGGCTACTGGCCGTTGCGCGTCAAGCCCTACCGGTTGCTGGAGAAACAGCACAACGCCAAGGAGTTGCGCGCCTCCGCCATCGGCTCCCCCACCACCTTGGAGCCGCTCCCGGGGTTCCGGTTCCGCTCCTACCGGCAGGGGGTGCTGCTGGAGTTGGCCCACCACTGGCGGCTGCTCCAGGCGTGCGGCCGCGCGGCCACCACCCCCGTCGCGGGGGTGATCGGCTTCGACGACCACCGCAAGGGGATGATCGTCTGGGTGCCCCTGGAACTGCGGTTCCTGCGCACCTTCTCCCGCACCTCCGCCAACGGGTACCGGCTCCGTTCGGCGCTGGAGCGCTACGACCACGAGCACGGGTTCCGGGTGCACGTCGCCCAGCAGGCTATGGTCCGCGAACCCGACGATCCCCGCCCCCCGGCGGTACGCCCCATCCGGGTGCCGGAGTGCGAGTGGTGCGCCTGGTGGGAGACGTGCCGCCCCCGCATGGATGACGACGACATCTCCCTGCGCATTTCCAAGACCCCCCTCGACGTCCGTGAACTCCAGACCCTGATGGGGCTCGGCATCACGACGGTCTCGCAACTGGCCGACGCCGACGTCGAGGCCCTGCTGCCCGATTACCTGCCGCTCACCGCCCACCGCGACCGCTCGGAGGCCAGGCTGCGCACCGCCGCCCGGCGCGCCCGGATGCTGAAACGGGGAGTCGCCCTGGAGAAGGTGTCGGTGGACCCCATCGGGGTGCCCCGGGCGCCGGTGGAGGTGGATCTGGACATCGAGACCGACGACAGCGACCGCACCTACCTGTGGGGTGTCCTGCTGACCGACCGCGCCACCGGAAAACAGAAGTACCAGCACTTCAGCACCTTCAGCTACCTCTCCCCCAGCGGGGAACTGGATCTCGCCGCCGACTTCGCCCGCTGGCTGGTGCGGTTGGCGAGGAAACATCCCGGCCTGCTCGTCTACCACTACTCCGACTACGAGGTGGTGCACCTGCGCCGCATGGCCCAGCGCAGCGGACATCCCGACCTGCTGGCCGCCTGCGACCTCGTCAAGGAGCATTTCGTGGACCTGTTCCAGCTGGTCCGCGACAATTTCGTGGCAGTGGACGGCCTGGGATTGAAAGTGGTCGCGGCCAAGGGGGCGGGTTTCTCGTGGCGCGACGAGGAACCGGGAGGGTTGAACTCGCAGACCTGGTTCGCCACCGCCGTCGACGGCGGCAACGCCGCGGAGCGAAAGGCCGCGCGCAGGCGCGTGCTGGAGTACAACGAGGACGACGTCCGGGCCACCTGGCACGTCAGGGAGTGGATGGAGCGACTCGACTCCCAGTCCGACGAGGACGCACAGGCCACCTGACAGGCAGCACCGTGCGCTCCGCCAACCGGTCGGCGGCGGCTATGAGGCCACGGCCTTCCCGCCTCCCGGGGTGGGCGACCGGAGGGGTCAGCCGGTGGCGGATCTCAGGTCGTCCAGGATGGACTGGACCGTGGCCTTGGCGTCGCCGAAGCACATCACCGAGTTCTCGTTGAAGAACAGCGGGTTCTGCACGCCCGCGTACCCGGCGCTCATGGAGCGTTTGAAGATCACCACCTGGGCCGCCTCCCACACCTTGAGCACGGGCATGCCGGAGATCGGGGAACCGGGTTCGTTCGCGGCCGGGTTGACCGTGTCGTTGGCCCCGATCACCAGCACCACGTCGGTGTCGGTGAAGTCGTCGTTGATCTCGTCCATCTCCAGGACGATGTCGTAGGGCACCTTCGCCTCGGCCAGCAGCACGTTCATGTGCCCGGGCAGCCTGCCCGCCACTGGGTGGATGGCGAACCTCACGTTGATGCCGCGTTCCCGCAGCCGCGCGGTCAGTTCCGCGACGGGGTACTGGGCCTGGGCCACGGCCATCCCGTATCCGGGCGCGACCACGACGGAACGGGCCCCGGTCAGCATCTTCGCCACATCCGAGGTGGTCACCTCCCGGTGTTCACCCATCTCGCCGCTGTCCGCCACGGGGGCGTCACCGAAACCACCGAGGATCACGGAGACGAAGGAACGGTTCATGGCCCGGCACATGATGTAGGACAGGATCGCGCCGGAGGCTCCGACCAGGGCGCCCGTGATGATGAGGATGGTCTGGTCCAGCATGAATCCGCTGAAGGCCGCCGCCCAGCCGGAGTAGGAGTTCAGCATCGAGATCACCACCGGCATGTCGGCGCCGCCGATGGCCGCCACCAGGTGGCAGCCCAGCGCCAGCGAGATCAGGGTCACCAGCAGCAGCGGGATCAGCGACAGCGTCGCGACGTACCAGCAGCCGAACCCGGCTACTGCGACCAGCGCCGCCAGGTTGAGCCAGTTCCTGCCGGGCAGCGTCAGCGGTTTCGATGCGATGCGACCGTTGAGCTTGCCCCAAGCCACCAGCGAACCGGTGAGGGTGACCGCACCGATGAAGATCCCGAGCACCACCTCGACGGCGTGCAGCACGTCGGTGTGGGTGGCCGAAAGGTGCACGTTGAAACCCACGAGCACCGCGGCTGCCCCGACGAAGCTGTGGAGCAGGGCGATGAGCTCCGGCATCCCGGTCATCTCCACCCTGCGGGCCTTCCATGCGCCGATGACCGCGCCGATGGCGATCGCCCCGTACAGCAGGGCAGCGGATGTCCAGTCGAAGCCCCTCCCGTCAACGGGCTGGGCGATGGCGTAGTTGGTTGCCACCAAGGCGAGGACCATGCCGAGAATGCCGAACGCGTTGCCCTTCTTCGCGGTCTCGTGTTTGCTGAGACCGGCCAGGGCGAGGATGAACATCAGGCCTGCGGCGATGTAGGTGGCGTTGACGAGGTTGGTCAGCACGGCTCAGCCCTTCCGGAACATGTTCAGCATGCGGTGGGTCACCGTGAACCCGCCGAAGACGTTGATGGATGCGATCAGCACCGCCACGAAGGCGATGATCTTCACGACCCAGTTGTCGCTGGGCAGCTGCGTCATGGCACCGACCACGATGATGCCGCTGACGGCGTTGGTGACGCTCATCAACGGGGTGTGGAGGGCGTGGGTGACGTTCCAGACCACGTAGTAGCCGACGACGATGGCCAGCACGAAAACGGCCATCAGGCCCACCAGCGGCGACGGGGCGAGGGTCAGCAGCGCGATCAACGCCACCGACCCGGCCCCGACCCAGGCCACCTGGTGCCACCAGGGACGCGGGGGTTTCGCAGGCGTGGCGGGCGTCGATGGCCTGGCCGTGGTGGCCGGTGCGGGCGCCGCGGAGACCTTGATCTCCGGGGGCGGGAAGGTCACCTCCCCGTCGCGGACGATGGTCATGTTGCGCACCACCTCGTCGTCGAAGTCGATGACGAGGTTCCCGTCCTTGCCGGGGGTCATGAGTTTGAGGGCGTTGACGAGGTTGGTGCCGTAGAGCTGCGACGACTGCCCGGGCAGCCGGGAGGACAGGTCGGTGTAGCCGATGATGGTCACCCCGTTTTCGGTGACGTAGCTCTCGCCGGGCCGGGTGAGTTCGCAGTTTCCGCCGCCGATGGCCGCCATGTCGACGATCACCGAACCCGGTTTCATGGATTCCACCATCTCGGCGGTGATCAGCCTGGGTGAGGGTTTCCCGGGGATGGCCGCGGTGGTGATGATGATGTCCACCTCGCGCGCCTGGGCGGCGTACAACTCGGCTGCGCGCGCCGCGTAGTCGGCGCCCACCTCCTTGGCGTAGCCGTCGGAGCTGACCCCCTGGTCGGCCTGGCCGACGTGCAGGAAGGTGGCCCCCATGGAGGTGACCTGCTCCGCGGTCTCGGGCCGCACGTCGGTCGCCCGCACGACGGCACCCAGCGAGCTGGCGGCGCCGATGGCTGCGAGCCCAGCCACGCCGGTACCGATCACGAACACGGTGGCTGGGGGCACCTTGCCGGCCGCGGTCACCTGGCCGGTGAAGAACCGCCCGAAGGCGTGGGCGGCCTCGACGACGGCCCGGTAACCGGAGATGTTGGCCAGGGAGCTGAGGGCGTCGAGGGCCTGGGCGCGGGAGGTGCGCGGCACCATGTCCATGCTGAGCGCGTTGACGCCCTGGGCGGCGATCCTCCTGGTCAGACTCGGATCCTGCCTGGGTGCCAGGAAGGAAATCAGCGTGGCTCCCGGATGCATGTCCAGCAGCTGCGTATCCGAAGGCGCCCCGACCGCGAGCACGATGTCACGGTCCCAGGCGTTGTCGACGATCACCCCACCAACCTCACGGTAGGCGTCGTCACTGAATGAGGCCCCAAGGCCGGCTCCCGACTCCACGAAAACGTGGTAGCCGAGTTTCCGCAACTGGGCAACGGTTTTTGGAGTTGCCGCGACACGCGTGTCGCCGATCTCCCGTGGTACACCAACGTCCATGGGATCACGCTACCGTCCCACGGTCGTTTCGCACACCCGGGGTTTGAATGGCACCGTGTCCGGAAATGGAACGGGGGCGGCCGGCGAAACCGCCGACCACCCCAACGTCTGGACCGGACCGGGAACGCCTCTCGGCGAAAGGCCGCTCGCAGCGGCTAAAGGTGGAGCCCGGGGTTACCGCGATCCGGTGAGACCCATACTAGCGTGAACTTCGCGAATCACCAGAGCGTCCCGGCGTACCAGGATCTAGCGCACCCCTCCAGCTCCGCCGCCAGCTGATCCCAGCGGGGCCCGAGCCGTCTGCCGATGATCGCAGCCCGGGTGCACAGATCACCGAAGTCTCCCTCGTACTCCCCGGCGAGAACGCTTCGGACCTCCTCGGCGACGGGACCCTCGGGGAGTTTCCGTTCGATCTGCCGCAACCGCCACAGCGACCCGGGCAGCGACACCGCCGCAGCCCGGGACCAGAGTTCCAGAAGGTCCTCGATGCCCTCGGCGGCGATGTATTCAACCAGCCGGGTGCGCACCGCGGGAACCGCTTTGTCCCCCACCAGATGAACGAGAACAGCGGCAGTGTCATGGGCCGTGCTGCTCTCATCCGCCGGATCCCCGGAACCATCAAACTCTTCAAGGACGTCACTTGGCCGTCTCACCGGCTTGTGGAACTGACGCACTTCGTCTTCCCTCCCTGAATGAGTATTCATTCGCCACTCCTTGAAGGCTAGTCCTGACCCAGAACAATATGCAGTAACTCACGGTCAGAGCTTGGCCTGGCAAGCACCTGACGCAGCGATTGTATGCAGGTAACTTCCGACGTCCGCCACCCCATCGAACGGACCACCGAACCCAGCTCAACCCCTTGTGGGGCCCGGAACACCCGGTCGAAGGAGGCGGCGAAAACCGGTTGCCCCTGCTCCAGGGATGCGAATATCGCCCCCCCATGGTCGTCCAAAAGGATGACACGTAAACGCACCTCGTGTCCGGCATCGGGCGTTACCAGCGCCCCAAGGTCGTGTTGCAGGGTGAGGTCGCCCAGCAGCAGCGTCGTCGGCGCCCCGGTGGCCAGGGCGATCCCGGTGGCCGTGGCAACCGTGCCGTCTATCCCGGCCAGCCCGCGGTTCGCCCAGCAGAGCCCGGGGTTCGGGTTGACCGGAGCGAGGTCCGCGTAGCGAATGCTGGAGCTGGCGCCGAATACCAGGTTTTCGCCGGGCCGCGTGGCCGCGACCACCTCCGCGGCCACGGTCTCCCCCGTGAGCTCCCGCGGTTCCCGCGGAGTCGCGCCCCCCGGATCCCGCCAGCGGGCCAGCCAGGCGGGATCCCCGGGCGGCAGCAGGACACGGTCGACCACTCGTGCGGCGGCGTGCCCGGGATCGATCCAGTCGGCGTGCGGTGCGACGACGATCAACTCGATATCGCCGCGGCCCAGCAGTTCGGTAACGGGCCTGGACAGCGTGGGATGCCCGAAAACCACCACGCGTTCGATCTCGGGGCCGAGGACGGGCAGCAGTTCCCGGTAGCGGGGTACTGCGCTGCCGGTGCGGGCGTTGCTGGAGGGCTCGGCCAGCAACGGGACACCTGCCACCTCCGCGGTGGCCCTGGCCTCCGCACCCACCGCGGGGGACGCGTCCCCCGCTAGCACCACGGTGCGGGCCGTCCCCGTGGCCTCGTACACCTCGGTTCCGGTGCTCGGTGCCATGACCGGGCGCACCTGCTGGGGTTCGGGAGCAGGCGTGGCGGCGTCGACGAGCGGGGTCTCGAACTCCACGTTGACCTGCACGGGCCCCGGGCGGCGGGTCCTGGTGCCTGCGGCCAGGGCGCAGGCGCGGGTGATCGTCGCACGCCAGGCCGGTTCGGTGCCCGTACCGGAGGCCAGCCGCAGCACCCCGACCGCAGCGGGGCCGAGGATCCCCAGCTGGTCGCAGGTCTGGTTGGCGCCCGTGCCGACCAGATGCGCGGGGCGGTCGGCGGTCAGCAGCAGCAGCGGGATCCCGGAGGCGCGCGCCTCCATGGCGGCGGGCACCAGGTTCCCCACGGCCGTCCCAGAGGTGGTGACCACCGCGACGACCCTGCCCGAGGCCTTCGCCATTCCGAGGGCGGTGAAGGCCGCTACGCGTTCATCGATCCTGACGTGCAGGCCCAGCAGCCCGGCGGTCTCGGCGGCGTGGAGGGCCAGGGAGATCGGGGCGTTGCGGGAACCGGGTGCCAGCAGCACGTCCCGGACCCCGGAGGCCAGCAGGGCCTCCACGATCACCTTTCCCAGCAGCGGGGAGTTCACGGCAGCTCCATCCCCGCGGCCGCGGCCACCCGGTGCAACCTGTCCAGCCACCAGCGTTCGGTTCGCGCGTCGGCGCGGCAGGCCGCCAGCAGATCGGCGTCGACGTGCGCGGGGCGCACCTCGATCTGGCCCGCGGCCGGCAGCAGCGGGTGCGCGGTGACGTCGCGGGCCAGGAGCCGGCCGGTCTCCAGGCCGCAGGCGAACGGCAGCTCCGGCAGGGCCGCGGCCAGCCGCAGCCCCGCCTCCAGCCCGACGGAGGTCTCCACGGCGCTGGAGACCACCACGGGAAGCCCCAGCCGCTCCGCCAGGTCGAGGCAGGCGGCGGCCCCGCCGAGCGGCTGCACCTTCAACACCACCACGTCGGCCGCGCCGAGATCCCGCACCCGCAAGGGATCGGCGGCCCGCCGGATGGATTCGTCGGCAGCGATCGCGACCATGCCGTCCAGGCGGCGGCGCAGCTCGGCGAGCTCCTCCGCGCTGGCGCAGGGCTGTTCCACGTATTCGAGGCCGAACTGCGCGAGCTCCCGGATCGCCTCCTCGGCCCGGTCGGGCGTCCAGGCCCCATTGGCGTCGACGCGGATCGCCCCGCCGGGCAGGGCAGCGCGGGCGGCCGCCACCCGGGCCACGTCGTCGTCGAGACCCTCGCCGGGGGCCGCGACCTTGACCTTGAGGGTGCGGCACCCGGATTCCGCGGCCCGCCGCGCCACCTCGGCGGGGCCGATGGCCGGGATGATGCCGTTGACGGCCACGTGGTCCCGCAGCGGTTCGGGATGACCCTCTCGGGCCGCCGCGACGGAGGCCCGCAGCCAGGAAGCGGCCTCCTCGTCGCCGTATTCCCGGAAGGGACTCCACTCGGCCCAGCCCGCCTCGCCCTCGAACAGGATTCCCTGCCGCCGGGTGACGCCCCGGAACGGAACCAGCAGGGGGATGTCGAAGACGATCACCGGCCGACCACCGCCCCCAGCAGCAGCCCGGCGGCCATCGCCAACTCCGTGAAGGACGTGGCCTGGAGCATCGCGATCAGGTCACGTCCGATGGCCCCACCCAGCAGCCGCGCGGCGGGACCGAGCACCAGAACAAAACCCAGCAGTCCCAGACCCGCCCAAGGCGTGCTGAGCGCCATCACCCCCAGCACCGAGACCGCACCCGCCACCAGCAGCGCCACGAAGAAGACCCGGGTTCCGGAATCACCCAGCCGGGTGGCCAGGGTGCGTTTGCCCACCTCGGCGTCGGCGGTGAGGTCGCGGAGGTTGTTGACCACCAGCAGGGCACTGGCCAGGGCCCCGATCCCGGTGGCCGCCACCCAGGAGGCCGGTGGGGCCGAGTCGAAGGTGACCAGGGTGGTTCCCACCGTCGCCACCAGCCCGAAGAACAGGAAGACCATGACCTCACCGAGGCCCCGATACCCGTAGGGCCGGGAACCGCCCGTGTAATACCAGGCTGCGAGGATGCTGGCGGCCCCGACCCCCAGCAGCCACCAGTGGCCGCTGAGCACGACGGTCACGCTCCCCAGCACCGCCGCCACACCGAAACACAGGAACGCGGCCCGTTTCACCGCTCCGGGACGCGCCAGCCCGGATGCGGTCAACCGGACCGGGCCGACGCGCACGTCGTCGGTGCCGCGGATGCCGTCGGAATAATCGTTGGCATAGTTGACCCCCACCTGGAGGGCCAGCGCCACCCCGAGGCAGAGCAGGGGAAGCAGAATCAGGCGCCACAGGGGCGGCGCGGGGGTGGTCCCGAGCCCTGCCGCCACTCCCGCCAGGATGGGTGCGGCGGCGGCAGGGAGGGTCCGGGGCCGGGCACCGGCCACCCACGTGGAGAAGCTCATGATGGGGCCATGCTAATGGTTCTCGCCCGCGATGAGGCCACTGAGGGCCTCGCGGTCCGGTTTACCCCCGGGGGTACGCGGGATCGGGGTGCCGACGAGCTGCCGTGGCAACCACGTCCTGGGCAGTGCGCCCGCGAGGGCTTCGCGCCAGCCCGCCAGATCACCGCCGGGGGCGAACAGCACCACCCGCGTCCCCCACTCCGCGTCCGGGACGGCCAGCACCGCGGTCTCCGGGTCGATGCGGGCCGCGGCGGCCCGCACCTCGGCCAGGTCGACGTTCACCCCGCCGGAGATGACCACGTCGTCGACGCGCCCGGTGATCACGAGCCTGCCGCCCTCCCAGCGTCCCCGGTCATGGGTGAGCAACGTGCCTTCTTCCATGGCCTCGGCGGTCGCGGCGGGGTCGTCCAGGTAGCCGTCGAACAGCGTCGGGCCGCCGATGCTCACCCGGCCGTCACACAGCCCGATCCAGACGCCCGGCAGCGGTTTGCCGTCCCAGACCACCCCGCCGCTGGTCTCCGACATGCCGTAGCTCTCGACCACGGCCAGCCCCGCGTCCCCGGCGCGTTCCCGCAACCCGGCCCCGAGGGGAGCACCGCCGAGCAGGATCAGATCGAAGGCCCGCAGCCGCTGCGTGACGGCGGCATCCCCCAAGGCGCGGTGCAGCTGAGTGGGCACCAGGCTTATGGCGTCGCCATCACCGGTGGGGGCAAGCCCTTCGAGGTCGGTGGGAACCACGGGCGCCCTCCGGCCCGCCACCGCCGAGCGCACCTGCACCATCAGCCCGGCCACGTAACGCCCGGGCAGGGCCAGATGCCAGGTCAGGTCGCCTCCCACACGTTCCCGGGCCGCCCTGGCTGCGGCCCGCAACGCCTCCCTGGAAAGCACGACGCGCCGGGCCGACCCGGTCGTACCGGAGGTCTGCACCACCGCCCCCACTCCCCGCGGCAGCCGGGGGGCCGGGCCGTCCGCCAGCCACAGCGCCGGCCCGCCATCCAGCATCCGGGACACGTCCGTGTTCATGGTCACCACCTGTGTTTCTCGGTCGCGACGCGACCCTAACACCGGGAACGAAAACCGGATTCCGGGAGCTAGAATTGCCTCGTGCTCAGGGTGCTCTTGATCGTCGCAGTGGTGATGCTCACCATCTACTGCGTCGTCGAACTCGCGCAGACCAAGGGGACCCGCGTGCGCACAATGCCCCGTTGGCTGTGGCTGTTCGTCGTGATCTGTGTCCCGGTGATCGGCCCGTTCGCCTGGTTGTTCGCAGGACGCCCCTCCTCACGTCCCCGGCCCCGCCAGCTCGGCCCTGACGACGACGAGGACTTCCTGCGCGGCCTGCGCTGAAATCAACTTCGACTGTTCTGCGGGAAATCCCCGAAAATGGAAAGGACGCCCATGTTTGCCAGCCCTGATGCCCTGAGCGCTTGGCTGAAATCGACCGCCGCGGAGTTCGAGGACCGCATCGACGAGCTGGACGGGCTGGACGCCGCTATCGGCGACGGCGACCACGGCACGAACATGGCCCGCGGTATGGCGACCGCCGCCACGATCGTCCCCGGACCGAACACCACCACACGCGAATACCTCAACCAAGTCGGCATGGCCCTGGTGAGCTCCGTCGGCGGGGCCTCGGGGCCGTTGTACGGAACGTTCTTCCTGCGGGTCGGGCAGCTCTGGCAGTCCCCGCACACCGTCTCCAGTCTCTGGCAGGCGCTGAAGGCCGGGCGCGACGGAATCGCCTCGCGAGGCAGGGCGAAGGCGGGCGACAAGACCATGCTGGACGCCCTGTGCCCCGCCGTCGACGTGCTCGAACACGCGGCCATGGAACGCGACGAGGAGGCATCCACCAGTCTGGCCCGGGCCGCCGCCGCCGCGCGGGCGGGGGCCGAGGCCACCCGCGACATGCTGGCCCGCCGCGGCCGCGCGGCGCACTACGGGGAGCGCTCCATCGGGCACCTCGATCCGGGGGCGGTGTCCATGGCGATGATCCTCGACAGCGCATCCCGTCACCTCTGACCCCCGGCAGGGAGAATCACCCCTCTGCGAAATCTCTGCGCATTTCCGGCCCCGGCATGAGCATTTCGCGCAGTTTCAATAGGCTTCGCGCATGATTTCGCACACTGCACCGCACAAAGCCGTCGTCCTCGCCCGTGGCCTGGGGTCACGCATGCGCAGGGCAGCCGAGGACGTCGCGCTGACCGCAGAGCAGAGCAGGGCCGCCGACGCCGGGGTGAAGGCCATGATCTCCCTGGACGGCCGGCCCTTCCTGGACTTCGTGATCTCGGCCCTGGCGGACGCCGGTTTCACCGAGGTCTGCTTGGTTATCGGCCCCGAACACGACCTGATCCGCGACCACTACGACGGCATCACCAAGCAGCGCGTGCGCATCTCCTACGCGGTGCAGGCCGAACCCCTCGGCACCGCGAACGCGGTGCTGGCTGCGGAGGAGTTCGCAGGCGGGGACCGGGTGCTGGTGCTCAACTCGGACAACTACTACCCCGCCGAGGCGCTCGAGCTGCTGCACGAGGCGCCCGGTTCCGCGCTGGTGGGTTTCACCCGCGAGGGCATGCTGAAACACTCCAACATTCCCGCCGAACGCATCGCCGCGTTCGCGCTGGCCACCGCCGACGCCGAGGGCAACCTGGCCGAGCTGGTGGAGAAACCCGACGAGGCCGCGATGAAGCGCCTGGGAGACGGGGCCGTGATCTCCATGAACTGCTGGTTGTGCACACCCGCGATCTTCGCGGCCGCCCGCGTCATTCCGAGGTCGGCGCGCGGCGAGTACGAGATCACCGACGCGGTGCGCCGCGCCATCACCGACGGCGACCCGTACCGCCTGGTCCGAGCGGACCTCGGGGTGCTCGACATGTCGAGCCGCGGGGACATCGCATCCGTGGTGGAGACCCTGCACGCCCGGGAAGTGCTCCTGTGACCGCGTGGTTCGTGCCCGGGCGACTGGAGGTCCTGGGCAAGCACACCGACTACGCGGGCGGGAACTCGCTGCTGGCCGCGGTGGAGCAGGGAATCACGGTAGAGCTGGAGGATGCGGCCTGCGGGATCTCGGCCGTCACGACGGCCTCGCCCGACGAGGAACTGACCCTGATGCCCAGCCACCCGGGCGCCCTTCCCGCCGGGCACTGGGGCGGCTACCTGCAGGCGGTGATCGACCGGCTGGCCCTCAACTTCGGTGAGCTGCGTCCCGCACGGCTGGTCATCAACTCGACACTGCCGCTGGCCTCCGGCATGTCGTCGAGTTCGGCGCTGGTGGTGGCGGTGGCGCTGGCCCTGATAGACCACAACGGCTTCCGGGAGAGTCCCGAGTGGCGGGAGAACATCGCATCCGGGACCGACCTGGCCGGATACCTGGCCTGTTTCGAGAACGGCTTGAGTTTCGGGTCGCTGACCGGGGTCCGGGGGGTCGGCACCTTCGGCGGCTCCGAGGACCACACCGCCATGCTGTGCTGCCAGGTCGACCGGCTGACGCGATTCCGGTTCTGCCCGATCCGGGAGGGCGAATCCGTCGCGCTGCCCGGGGACCTGAGTTTCGTCATCGGGGTCTCCGGGGTTCTGGCCGAAAAAACCGGGGCGGCCCGGGAACTGTACAACGCGGCATCGCTGCGGACCCGGGAGATCGTCGCCGCCTGGAACTCCGCCACCGGCGCCGAGGAGTCCACGATCGGCGGCATCCTGGCCGGCGACGAGGACACCTGGGAAGGCCTCAGCGCGGTCGTCGCCCACTCCCCCGGGCTGTCGGCGCGGCTGCGGGCCTTCCTGACCGAATCGGAGGAGCTGATACCGGCGGCGGTCACGGCTCTTGAGGACGGCGACCTCGACGCCCTCGGGCGGCTGGTCGAACGCTCCCAGCGCAACGCCCGCGACAATCTGGGCAACCAAGTGCGAGAGACCATCCGGATGCAGGCCCTGGCCCGCGACCTGGGAGCGCAGGCCGCCTCCAGTTTCGGGGCGGGCTTCGGCGGCTCGGTGTGGGCGCTGGTACCCACCGCCGACGCCGACGATTTCGCCACTGCCTGGCTGGAGCGCTATTCGGCCGAGTTCCCGGAGGTCGCGGAAAGGGCCACCACCCTGATCACCCGTCCCGGCGGCCCGGCCCACCGGCTCTGACCTCTCCCCGTCTCCCGGCGTTCTTCACATCCCCACTGTTTGCTGGTCTTGTCCCTGTTTTGCTGGTCGACACACCGTCTGCGAACGAACTTTATTGCCTCACTCTTTCCCCATCGAGAAGACCTCGATCTCCACTTTTCCTGCGTATGCGTCAACGAAGATGGTCGTCACGTTCTCAACACTCATTTCCTTGCTCTCGGCGCGCGCTTGCATCCACCCGACTTTGACTTCCTTTTCACCTTGCTCGGTCCGCACATCTCTTTCCAGCAGGAGGCCGGGCCCCGTTGGGAGGATCACGTCATCGACGGACATGTCGGAGATGTCCATGCTCGCACCGGTCTCGACATTGATCAGTTCCCGGGACTGTTTCACGCGGGGTTCCCGGATTGCGGCCGCCGGGTCCTTGAAACGCTCCGCCCAACCGCCGGGATGAACATCGAGGATGCCCGTCAGGGTTCCCAGGTTTTCGCCCGATGTGCTCATTCGAGTCACGGTGTAGGGAAAATCCGTATTGACCCGCTTCGGACGTTTTCCTGGAGCCAGCATCAAGGAGTTGGCGGTGGCTCCGATGAGCCATTGATCGGCACGCACCGTCACCGGATCGGCCCGGACGTCCTTCAGGGAATGGACGTGGAGCGTTCCGGTGCCTGCCGGAAAATAGTTCTCAGCGGTCTGCACCACCAAGGAATCGTTGGTCAGGGCCTGTCCCAGGACCAGACCGGAAACCTGAACGGTGCGGACCTCCTGCCCGGTCTCGGCATCCAGGACGACGGTGTTCATGCGCTGGTCGGCAATGTCCTTGGCTTTCCCGTTGACCATGTACGGTTCGAGTTGAATCGCCACGTACTTTCCATCCGGACTGGCGACAACAGTTTCCGGATCCGCAAAATCTCCATTCCCATGATCCAAGGCTTTTTGATACGTATCTTGGAGGCCATTTTCCATCGGCTGCTCGATGGTCGTGGCCCACCGGACCGATCCATCCGCGGGATTCAAGGAGACGACCTGATTGACGGAAAACCTATCCGTCGTTCCCAAGGATTCATGACTTCCGAAGACGACGACCGGCCCACTAGCGGTGGGCGTCGCGGAACCTTTCTCCCAGTTTCTCAAAACGACGGACCAGCCAGCCTCGGTGGGCTCGGGCGCCTGTACAACACCCGATGTGTCGTCGAGGTTGCTGATCCGGACACGAGGGACGTCCCGACCCAGCGAACATGCTCCGAGCAGCAGCGCCAAGAAGAGTCCCGCGGCAACAAAAGACCGGATCGATTTCCCAGATCTCACGACACACCTCCCGTCAGGCCATACAGGCGGCGATAGGAGCGGTAATTCGATCTGTACGACGAGACTTCCCCTATCTCTTTTTCTGGGTCAAAAACAACCACTGTGACCCCGGGTGTGTTCTTGAATACGGCATCTACGCCACCGCATCTTCCAGCGAGTTGGACAGGAGTATGAAGGTAGCATGAACCGCTTCCTCCCCCATATTGAGCATACGATGCGAAAGACAGGTAGGTGGATCCGGGCGCGATGGGAATCGTGGCCCCGTCGGAGCCGTCCCCGGGCTGCACGACCACCGCCCCGGAGAGGGTCTCGCCTTCCCGCATGATTGTCACACCGATTTTGGCTGCTGCCACACCCGCGTATTGGGATGCGGGAGTCGTGGTACGGGAAACGGGATCGAACACAGCACCCACCCAGGCCTTGTCCGATTTCCCCAGGGAGATCATCTCGCAGTTTTTCTTTTTTTCGTCCACGGAGTACTCGGGGTAGAGGGCGAGTGTCCCCGATGCAGTGGATGCGCGGTAGTTGACTCCGGCCGCCCTGCCCAGCGGGACCGGCGCGCTCGTTTCCAGTCCCGCCAGAGAATCGAGTGTGACGGCCTGCATGGTCGCGCTCTCCGTAAGCTTCTCACCATCCGCTTCCTTCCTCTCCGGCAAGGCCTCCGCATACTGTGCGACCCACCCATTCGCCACGACAATCCCCTCGAATGGTCCGCACGCGTCCTCGGCCGGAATGCCCTGCACCTCGACGGCAGCTGACGGATCTGTGTCGGGGGCAACGAGCAGGACAGGGTTGGACCGATCGCTGTTTTCCCGTCGGCGTTCGAGAATCAGGGAGGCATGTCCCGCGGACTTGGTGTGGTTTTTGGCGACCTCAAAATCATCCGGCAACGTCCAGCGTTGGCTGCCATCGGCCAGATCGTAGGCGATGTCACCGTCCAGAACAACAGAATCCGTGAGTTGAATGCCCGAACCCCCTGTGGGGTGTTCGCTGGTCACCTGCCCTGTTAGGGAATCCAACACCAGGGTCAAACTGTCGTAGGCCGGAGCGTCAGTCTGATCATGCCCATTCCCTTGGCCGGGCCCGCCTCGGGGAACCGACATTCTCAGCACAACATGACGACCGTCAGGACTGGTCAGTGGATCTTCGTACTTGGCTTGTCTGTGATAGGTCCACAGGGTGGTTCCATCGGGTCTCAGCGCCGTCAACCCGTCCGTGGTGAGGATGATCGGACCTGCCGCGCCTGCGGCGACGGCGAGCAGATCGGGAACATCCCTCGTCCAGGCAACCGTGGACCCCACCGTGGCCGGAAACTCGGGTAGTGCGCCTTCTGGCATGGCCGCTGTGGTGTGGGAAAATGGGGTCGAATGGACCGGGAAGTCCGTCAGAGCACGCAACGAAACGGTCGCCCCGGTCAGCGCGAGGACGGGAATCAGCGCAACAGCTACCCAACGCGCCCTTCTGGCAATCCCCGAACCGGCTTTGCTGCCATCATGACGGGAGAACATGATCCCAGCGGGATCACCCCTGCCGCCCTCCGGAAGTCCCCGCTGGTCACGTATTCCGCGCAGCAACAGATCGAAGACGGCGACGATTCCCAGACCGAACGCGCCCAGGGCCCACGCCAACAGCAGGGCAGCACCAACCGAGGTTTTATCAAAGAGCATCCACCACGATCGCAGCTGATAGACGATGATCGCGGCCCACCCCAGGCCGACGATTACCGCCGGGACGATCCTCCGTTTCCCGTTCCCGGCGGCGAAAAACCAGACGAAGGACAGAATCGCACAGACAACCCACACCGGCGTGGAATCATGCGAATCAGTGCGCCCCCAACGTGAACCCGCCCATGCTAAGGCCAGCGCCACTGCCGCCAGGACGGTGAGCGCTCCCCCGACCCGAAGCGCCCTGAAAACCGGGACGCGCCGAGGCAGGACCGCTTCATCCCCGGACTTCACTTCCCCAGTCCGGGTTTCCTTCCCAGGAGCATCCGCTTCCGTCTCGATGACCTTGTCCTCTAGGTCAGGCTCGACATCGTCGTTGTTTTTCCGGGACATGCCGACATCGTCCCACGGGACCAGCCCATCGCTCAGCCCCCGACCCGCCGGGCCATGCCCTCGATGACGAACTCGATCTTGCGGTCCAGGAAACCCCGGCCCGTCCAGCCCTCGTTGGGCACGAGCTGCTCCGGAAAATCCTCGGCGAACTTCTCCCGGTTGAAGTTCTCGACGGCTACCTCCAGCCCCGTCGCAACCGTACCGTCCTCCCCCGGGAGGATCGCACGGTTCGCCTCGATCACCAGATGGGTGCACAGCACGGTGTCGCCGATGAAGTCCACGGCGAAGACGGCGTCGTCCGGGCTGAACCCCCGCTCGACCAGCGCATCGATGCAGGTTTTCATGCCCCGGACGAAGTAGTGGTGCGCCCACGTGACCACCAGGAACGTCTCCGCGAGCCCGGGGTGGCGGTCCACCAGACCCCACAACCACTCGGCCTGGTGCCGCAGCAGTTCCCGCCACCCGCATTCGGGGACGGTGAACCTGTTCTCCTCGGCCAGGCGTTTCAGACAGCCACGCAGCAGGTCGTCCCGCGACGCGATGGTGCGGTACAGCGCCGGGGTGCCGACCCCCAGGCGTTTGGCCACCCCGGCGAGGGTGAAGTCCCGGATCCCGATCTCCAACGCGGCCGTGACGACGTCGTCGTGGGTGAAGCCCGGTTTCGGACCGGTGCGCCTCCCGTGTGATCTCATGCGGTTAACGTACTCGTTGCCCACGTCACAGCGTGGCGTTAAGGTGAGCCTCATTGAACACTGAAGACCATTTCCCAATCTTTCGAGGTGTAACTCATGACGACGCAGGAACTTGAACGCGTCGAACCGGACCAACAGGCAGATCCGAGGGCGGAGAACAAGCGGAAGGCGCAGGAGGGGCAGGCGGCGATCAAGCGCCTGGCCGCCCCGGTGCGCGGACTGCAACGGCTGGGACAGGCGTTCGTGATCGCCTCGGCCATTCTCACGACCGCCCCCTACCTCGCCCTCGTCCAGCTCGGTGACCTCCTGCTGGCCGCCCACAGCGCCGGCACCGCCGTCGACGCCGACCGGGCATGGGCGGTGATCGGACTGCTGATCGGTGCCTTCTCCGGCCAGCTGCTGCTGTACTTCGTCGGCCTGCTCATCACCCACGTCGCCGACCTGAGGTTGCGCGACCAGTTGCAGCGCGGCATCGCGCAGCGCCTGGCACGGGCCCCGCTGTCGTGGTTCACCGAGTCGACCTCGGGCCTGATCCGCAAGGGCGTCCAGGACGACACCCGCGCCGTCCACACCGTGATCGCCCACGGCCCCGTCGAGATCCTCAACGCGGTGGTGACCCCGCTGGCCCTGCTCTGCCTTGCGTTCTGGCTGGACTGGCGGCTGGGGCTGCTCAGCATCGCCACGATCCCGCTGCACATGGCCACCTATGCCGTCTCCATGAAGGGCATGCCGGAGAAGACCGCGGAGATGGACGCGAAACTGGCGAAGGTCTCCTCCACCATGGCCGAGTTCGTCGCCGGGATTTCGGTGGTCAAGGCCTTCGGGCGGGTAGGTAGGGCGCACTCCGCCTACGTGGATTCCGCCGACGAGTTCTCCCGGTTCTTCCGTGCCTGGGCGCTGCCCCTGGTATCGATCAGCTGCGTCTCCATGGCGTGGATCTCCATTCCGCTGCTGCTCGTGGTGAACCTGGGGGGCGGGGCCCTGCTGATCCAGGCCGGGGTGGTCACGTTGCCCAAGGTGCTAGCGGCCACGCTGATCGCGTTGGTGCTCCCCGGTGCCGTGCAGGTCGTCTCCTCGATCTCCTGGTCCTACCAGATGGCCGGGGCCGCGGCGATCCGGCTGTGCAACATCCTCGACACCCTGGTCCTGCCCTACCCCGAGACCTCGCAGGTCCCCCAGGGGTGCACCGTCGAACTCGACCACGTCACCTTCTCCTACGGCCAGACCCTCGCCGTCGACGACGTCAGCCTCACCCTGGAGGAGGGAACCGTGACGGCCCTGCTCGGCCCCTCGGGTTCCGGCAAGTCGACCCTGGCCACGCTGATCGCCCGTTTCGCTGACCCGGATTCCGGGAGCATCCGGCTCGGGGGCGTTGACCTGAGGCAGCTGACCGAGGAGACCCTCTACTCGCACGTCTCGTTCGTGCTTCAGGACGCTCAGCTGCTGCGGGCCACCGTCCGCGACAACATCGCTCTGGGCCGTCCGGGGGCGAGTATCGACGAGGTCCGGGAGGCCGCGAGAATGGCCAGGATCGACGACTTCGTGATGTCGCTTCCCGAGGGTTACGACACCGTCATCGGCACCGACACCTCGCTGTCCGGCGGGCAGGAGCAGCGGATCGCGATCGCCAGGGCGCTCCTGGTCGACGCCCCCGTGCTGCTCCTCGACGAGGCCACCGCCTTCGCGGATCCCGAGTCCGAGGCCGAGATCCAGCAGGCCCTGAGCACCTTGGTGAAGGGCCGCACCGTGCTGGTGATCGCCCACCGGCCCGCCGCCATCCGGGGAGCCCACCGGATCGTGGTGATGGAGCGAGGACGCATCCGAGCGGTCGGCAGCCACGAGGAGCTGCTCGACGAACCCCACTACCGGGCGTTGCTGCACCAGAGCGGCGAGCTGCGCGCCGCCTCAGCCGAGGAGGACCACCGATGAGCGACATCAACCGCAACGCGCTGCTGCCCCGCTACCGCCGCCTCATGACACCGCCCCAGTGGCGGCAGTTGTCCACGGGCCTCACCATTGGTGTGGCGGCCGGGGCACTGGCCGGGTTCGCGCTGCTGGCCCTGCTCCCCGCCTCCGTCGCCCTGACGACGGGTGCCCCGAGTTGGGGACTGGATTTCGGTGGCTGGCTGGTGGTTCTGCTCGTCATCGCCGTCGTCACCCTCGTCATCGACTTCATGGGCACCCGCACCGGGTACGTGGGTGCGCTCGGTTTCATGCAGAACGTCCATCACAGCATCGGTGACAAGGTCGCGAGGCTGCCCCTGTCCTGGTTCGATCCGTCGTCGGCGGGCTGGATGTCGCGGATGGCCAGTCAGGAGATGATGTCCCTGTCAGAGTCGGTGGCGCACTTCCTGTACAAGCTGCGGGTCAACATGGCCTCCTGCGTCGTGATCGGGATCGGCGCCTGGTTCTGGGACTGGCGGCTCGGTCTGCTGCTGGCCTGTGCGGCTCCCGTGCTGGCCCTGGGTCTCGTCATCGGACGGCGCCTCCTGAACCACGGCAAGACCATCGCCGAACCCTCCGAGGTCGAACTGGCGGCCCGCATCATCGAGTTCTCCCGCTGTCAGGGGGCTTTGCGTTCCTGCAACGCACCGAACCCGCCGGGCCTCAGGACGGCGTTCGAGAACAACCACCGCGACTCGCGGCGCGCTTTCTGGTGGGAGGCCGCCGGCAACATGGTCAACGGCGCCTTCGCCCAGCTCATCGTGATCTCCATGATCGTCCTGTCCGCCGCCCTGGCGCTGTCGTCGCAACTCGCCCCGCTCCAGGCGATCGTCACCATCGGCATGTGCCTGCGGTTCATGACGATGCTGAACGACATCGGGGCCACGATGATCGGTTTCGAGGAGCGCCGGCAGATGATGAACCACATCGATCAGGTCATGGACTCCCCCGTGCTGCCCGAACCCGACACCTCTCCCGAGACACCCTCCGGCGGCAGCGTCGAACTGGTCGACGTCGACTTCGGGTACCAGGCCGACGTGCCGGTGCTGCGCGGAATCTCAATGACGGTGCCCAGCGGTTCGATGTGCGCCCTCGTCGGTCCCTCAGGCAGCGGCAAAACCACCATCGCCCGCCTGGTCGCGCGGTTCTACGACACGGATTCCGGGCAGCTCAGGGTCGGCGGGGTGGACGTGAAGCAGCTGACAACCGAGAACCTGATGTCGCAGCTGTCGATGGTTTTCCAGGACGTCTACCTGTTCGACGACACCCTGGAAGCCAACATCCGCCTGGGCCGCCAGGACGCCACCGACGACGAGGTGCGCCACGCCGCCGACCTCGCCGGGGTGACGGAGATCGTCGAGCGGCTCCCCGGTGGTTGGGAGACCCGGGTCGGTGAGGGCGGCCGGGCCCTGTCCGGTGGCGAACGGCAGCGCGTCTCCATCGCCCGTGCCCTGCTGAAACGGGCACCCATCGTGCTCCTCGACGAGGCCACCAGCGCCCTCGACGCCGAGAACGAGGCGAACATCGTGGCCGCCATGGAGGAGTTGAGACGCTCCTCCACCCTCATCGTCATCGCCCACAAGCTGGAGACCATCGCCGCCGCCGACCAGGTGGTGGTGCTGGGGGCCGACGGCCGGGTCGCGCAGCAGGGCCGTCACAATGACCTGGTGGGCGTCGATGGCCCCTACCGCGACTTCTGGGAGTACCGGAGCAGCGCCAGCGGATGGTCCCTGGTCTGAATCCGAAACAGAGAAAACCAACAGCGACACGAGAAAGCAGAAACGATGAAACCTTGGAGATTGCGTCTGGGCGCCGTCATAGTGGCCGCCGCCCTGGGGCTGACGGGATGCGCATCCGGTTCCGGTGGCAGCTCCCCGTCGGCCTCGGGCCCCTCACAGCCGGTCAGGATCGGGGCGCTCTTCGCGCCGACTGATTCCCTCGACCCGGTAACCGCCACCTCACCGGGCTCGATGCTGCTGGCGTTCAACGTCTACGACTCCCTGGCGGTCATGACCAAGAAGGGGGCGGCGCTGTCCCTGGCAAAGTCCATCGAACCCAACGCCACCGCCGATGAGTGGACCGTCACGCTGCGCGACGGACTCACCTACTCCGACGGCACCGCCGCCACCGGGCAGGACGTCCTGGATTCCCTCTCCCATTTCGCCCAGTCCCCCAGCTACGCCACCCTGTACTCCGGCATCGACTTCGAGGCCTCCAGTGCATCCGGGTCGACGGCGACGCTGAAACTGAAGAAACCCGCATCCGATTTCCTCGAATCCTCGCTGGGAATGTTCTCCGCCATCGCTCCGAAGGGCAAGTTCACCGGTATCGGCGCCGGCCCCTTCGTCGTCGACAAGGGGGACCCCGGCACCGGCTACCAGCTGCACGCCAACGACAAGTACTGGGACGGCACCCCGTCCATCCCGCAGGTCACGATGGTGCCGATCCCCGACTCCACGGCCCAGGCCAACGCCCTGCGCACCGGCGAGATCGACCTCGCCACCAGCCTCAACTCGGCTGCCCTAACGACCCTGTCCGGGGCTCCCAACGTCAAGGTGGCCGACGCCACCCTGGAGTCCGCGTCCGCCCTGGAACTGGCCCTCAACACCCGCGTCGCACCCTTCAACGACCCGGAGGTGCGGCGTGCCGCGAAACTCGCCGTGGACCGGGACAAGCTGGTCAACACCGTCCTCGGATCCACCGGTGAGGTCGCCAACGACATGCTCGGCAAGGGCTACGACAACTACCCGGAGGATGTGGCCCAGACTGTGGCCAACAAGGAGGAGGCCAAACGCATCTTCGCGGAGAAGGGGGTCACGTCCTTCACGATCGTCGCAGCCGACGTCATGCCGGGCATGGTTTCCTCGGCCGAGTTGATGGCCCAGGAGTTCGCCGAGGTGGGGGTGCAGGTCACCGTCGACAAACGCGACCCGCAGACCTACTACAGCAACCTGGAGGAGCTGCACCAGGCGCAGGCGGCGACCGCCTTCTGGATCAACCGCAACCCCATCACCGAGTTCCGCAGCCAGGTCATGCCCGACTACCCCTTCAACCTGTCCGGTTTCACCTCCGAGACGATCCAGCAGAACCTGGCGAAGGCCACCGCCACCCTGGACGCGGCCGAACAGAAGAAGCTGGTGGGCGAGATCAACAAGGAGATCCACGACCAGGGCGGTGACCTGATCTGGGGCTACCAGAAGCAGGTCTCGGCGTACCGGGCCGGGCTGGAGAACTTCACCTCCGTCCAGTCGGTTCCCTGGCTGACGAAGGCCACCTTCAACCCGGTCGGCTGATCCGGCCTTGGGAAGAACCATCGACGCGTCGCCGCAGCGACCCACCTTCACCGGTTGGTTGTTGCGGCGGCTGGCGCGCTCCGCGACCCAGTGCCTGGCGGCCTCGTTTCTGCTGTTCCTGCTGATCCAGGCCCTGCCCGGGGACGCGGCGACTGCGAGCGCCTCAAAGAACGGGGCCGCCGCGGTGGAGGCGGCCAGGGCCCGGATGGGCCTGGACCGGCCCGTCCTGGAACGCTACCTGGAATGGGTGGCGGGCATCCTGCGGGGGGATCCCGGGACCACGCTCATCACGTCCCGGCCCGTGGCCGAGACGATCACGCAACCGGTCCTGGCGTCGCTTAGCCTGGCCGCGGTGGTGCTGCTGGGGTTGGTGCTGGTCACCCTGCCCGTCGCGGTCATCACCGGGGCTCGTCCGAGGCATCCGGTCAGCCGGTTCCTGACGGGGATCTCGGTGGCCGCTGCCGCGATACCGGAGTTCGTGGTGGCGATCGCGCTGCTGGCCGTCCTGGCGGTGTGGACCCGCTGGCTGCCGGTGCTGTCGGTTCCCGGTGCGGGTCGCACGGTGTGGGAGAACCCCGTCTGCCTGGTGATGCCGGCGCTGTCGCTGTGGCTGGTGTGTTCCGCGTCCTTGACCCGTCGCGTCCAGGCCCTGGTGGCCACCCACGCCGCCGCCCCCTACGTGCGCGAGGCGGAACTGGCGGGCCTGACGCGGCGACGGGTGCTGTCCAGGCACCTGCTGCCGTCGGTGGCTCCCGGCGTCCTGCAGTTGCTCGCGCAGACGATCCCCTACCTGCTGGGTGGGGCCGTGGTGGTCGAGACCGTGACCTCCTTCCCCGGCCTGGGATTCGCGCTGGTGCGGGCCGTCGGGGACAGGGAGGTGCCGGTGGTGATGGCCGCGGGGGCGCTGATGATGGTGGTCGCGGTGGTGGCCTTCACCGTCGCGGATGCGCTGTCGGTGCACCAGGAACGCATGGTTGCGGTGGTGTGAGGTGAGCATTTCAGCGAGGATCTGGGGCGGCATCGCCCTGCTGATGGTGCTCGTCACCGTGGCCGCCCCGTGGCTGGCGCCGGCCATCGGGGATTCCGCGGCCACCACGGCCTTCGCCTATTCGACGGGTGGCCCGGGCGGGCTGGGGCACGACTACCTGGGACGGCCGGTGCTGCCCCAGCTCCTGGAGGGCGGCCGGGCGCTGCTGATCGCGGCCCTCCTGACCGCGGTGGTCTCGCAGGGCGTCGGGCTGGCCGCCGGTTTGTGGCTCGCCACCCGGGCCCGGGGGGCCTGGTTCGTGCGGTTCGTCCTGGACGTCGTCCTGGTCACACCAATGATCGTTGCCTCGCTGGTGGTTTATCAGCGCGCCGGGGCGTCGCTGTACGCCACCATCCCGATCGCAACTGCCCTGACCCTGCCGTTCACATCCCGCTACTACCGGGCGGCCGCGGAGCCGCTGCTGGGGGCGGCCTTCTTCGAGCAGGCCCGGGTGGCAGGCGACAGGACATCGGTGGCGCTGGTCCGGGAGGTGGTGCCGGTGCTGCTGCGTCCCGTCCTGGCCGACCTGGGGTTGGCGACGATCACCGCCCTCTACCTGATGGCCACCATTTCCTTCCTCGGCACCACCGCCGCCGAGTCCGGTTTCCTGTGGCCGACGATGGTGTCGCGGAACCTCGACGGGCTGGGTCTCAACCCGTGGGCGGTGCTGGCCCCGTTGGGTGCGATGGTGGCGTTGACGGTGCCCGTGAACCTGTTCGTCGATGCCCTCGGAGGTCGCCGTGACTGAACCAGCCGTGCAGGTGGACGACCTGCGGATCCGTTCGGCCGCCGGGACGATCCTGGATGGAACCGCCCTCGCCGTGGACCGGGGCGAGCGGGTCGGCCTCGTAGGGGAATCCGGCTCCGGGAAATCAACCCTGTCCCTGGCCCTGCTGGGTTCGGTGGCGCCCGGTTTGGAACTGGCGGCGGGAAACGTGACGGTGCTGGGTGTGCCCGTCGTTGCCGATGGCCGGTTGGCCTCCCCCGGGACGTTGCGGGGGTTGCGGCGCCGCGTCGCCCGGCTGGACCAGGACCCGGCCGGGGCGCTGACCCCGACCTGCCGCATCGGTTACCTGATGACGGAGTTGTCGCAGGAATCGAGTGGGGATGCTCAGCGGCTCCGCGACGAGGCCCTGGAGGTCTTCGGGCTGCCGACGACCCGCGATTTCCTGAACCGTTTCCCGGCGGAGCTGTCGGGCGGGCAGCGGCGGCGGGTGGCGCTGGCCCGCGCCCTGGCGCGCCGCCCCGAGCTGCTGGTGCTCGACGAACCGACCGCCGGGCTCGACCCGTCGGCCGTCGACGCCGCCCTGGGTCTGGTGGAACGGCTCATGACGGAGTTGGACGCCACGCTGCTGGTGATCACCCACGACCCCGCGGTGGCGGCGCGCCTGACCAGCCGGGTGGTGGAGATGCGTTACGGGCGTCTCACCAACGGGGTCCCGGCGCGGGAGGTCGTGACCGCGGACCGCCCGGGAGCATCGCGGGACGGCAGAACGCGAGGGGACGCGGAGCCCGTGTTGTGCATGCGGTCGTTGACGGCGGGCGCGCCCGGGCTGGCAGATCCCCCCGTGACCGGCCTGGACCTGGACGTTCTCGAAGGGGAGGCGGTGGCGTTGACGGGACCGTCCGGTTCGGGAAAGTCGACGGTGGCGCGGACCCTCGTCGGGCTCTGGCCGCGGCGCGACGGCGAGGTGACCGTTGCCGGGATGGCTCTGCCGGCGAAGCTGGATGACTGGCCCCGGTCAGCGCGCGGGACGATCGGGTGGGTACCGCAGGACCCCGCGACCTCGGTGAACCCGGCGTGGTCGCTCGGGCGGTCCCTGGCGCGCGCCCGGACCAGGGCAGTGCGACTCGGCGGAGCGGGAACGGGCGTCAAAGAGGCGGCCGAGCTGGTCGGGTTGCCACCCGGCTGGGAAACCCGCCGCCCGCGGCAGCTGTCGGGAGGCCAGCTGCAGCGCTTCGCGATCGCCCGGGTCCTGGTTTCGGGGGCTCGGCTGCTGGTGCTCGACGAGGTGACCTCCAGCCTGGACGCAACCACCCGCGACGCCATCTGCGAGGTCCTGGCCGAGGTCAGGAAACGCATCCCCATGTTGGTGATCACCCACGACCCGGCGGTGATCGCCCGCTGCGACCGGGAAATCAGGCTCAACGACTAAAGCCAGCACGCGAACACCCCCTCTCTGAAGCTGGTTGAGCCAGCACGTGAGCGAAGCGAACGGCTGAGTCGAAACCATCCCGCAGCCGAGAAACAGACCCAACCCCAAGTCACCATGGTTTCAACACGACCCGCTCGCAGAGCGAGCAAGCCGGCTCAACCAACTTCCCCCCTCCCGAAGCCAGTTGAGCCAGCACGCAAACACCCCCTCTCTGAAGCTGGTTGAGCCGGATCGCGAGGAACGAGCGACCCGAGTCGAAACCACCCGGAACCCGACAAGCAGGCCTCCGAACACCCTCGCCATGGTTTCGACACGACCCCAGCATCAAGAAGATCCCCCGGCCCCAAGAACTTCCCACCCAACTCAAAGCCCTGGGAAGTTACGGGAAGCCGACTGCGACCCCGGCCACCAACCGTTCCGCAGCCGGGCATGAGTTCTGTGACAGTTCCCAGTGTCCTGATCCGTTAATTCATTTCAGGTGTCGAGTGATCGACTTGTGGATGTCTTCAACGGTTTTAAGCGCAGCTGAGACTGCATTCACACCGGGTTTCAATCCTCGATCGGGTGCCGCGTCCCGAATGAAATCTGACGGGAATGGAAACAAACCAAGACAGCGGCCCAATCCATGATCCAAGGTTTTTCGTCACTGTCCACAAAACCTTTAGCAGCCCGGTTTCCGTCAGGACAGCCAGGCGGCCAGTGTCACCAGCAATGTCAATGGCACCGTCACCAAGCCCAGGCCCAGCCCGTAGGCCCTGGGTGATCTCTGCACCACCGCCACGAACTCCCGCAACATGGCACTGGGCCAGTAGTACCACGCGGTACGCGCCCCCAACACCTGAATACCCGTGCCCAGGTCGTGGGCCAACAATGCGGCACGCATCGCATGATAGTTGCTGGTGACCGCAACTCCGGTTGCCTGTGGCCCCAGCCGCGGCTCGGCCCGAACCAGTTCCGTCGACATCTGGAAATTCTCCCGGGTGGTCGTGGAGTGATCCTCCAACACCAAAGCCGCTTCCGGAACACCCTGCTCCAACGCATAATCAGCCATCGCCCGGGCTTCACTGACGGGTTCATCAGGACCCTGCCCGCCACTCATCACCAACAACGGACGCCGTCCAGCCTTGATCTCACCCCGCCACACCCCAAGAGCCCGGTCAATACGCCCGGCCAGCAGCGGGGTGACCTTCCCGGAAGGAACCCCGGCACCCAGCACCATGATGAAATCCGGATGGATTCTCCGGACGATACGCTGATAGAACCAGGAGTACCCGACGAAACAGAAAAACATCAACGCCACCCAACCGGTGGTGAGCATGATGAACGTCGGAACGGGAAAAGCCCGTCGCTCCCCGGTAAGAACCACAAAGATACAAACAACCATTGCCGCAACCAGCCCGACACCGGCGAGCAGGGACAACGAGTGGGCCAGGGAGAAACGTTCCCTGCGGAGCATGACCAAACCATTGAGGATGAGGAAACCCGCCAAACCGATGGCCAGCAGGGGCGACATGAGCACAAGGAAACCCAGTCCCAACAGTGGGGCCGAGAAACCGAGGATCGCCAGTACCTGGATGCCGAGCAGCAAGGTGACGGCGATCCACCCGGCATTGGCCAGTCGCCGTGGTTCCTGGCGGATACGCCGCCATGTCACCCACCCCATGATGAGTAAGGTCACCAGCAGTATCAGTCCGATCAGGGTGCTCGAATTCACACCGGCACGATAGCCGCATCTTCAGGATGAACATGCCGCCGGAGTCGTGGTTCCGGGGACACTCGGGGTGGGCTCAGGGACGCCGGTCAGCCCGTGGTCGCAAGACTCTCCCCGGTGCGACACCCCCGGATCCGCTGCCCGGAGCCACCTGTTCACCTGGCTTCGTGATCCCCCACAAAGGCCTGACCAAGTGGCTCGGAGGCGACTACGGAGGCCTCCCGTAGAGAGCGAGGGCTGAGCTATCCCTCCGCTGGCCGAGCTGGCCTGCGATGCGGAGCGAGCGGTCCGCATCGACCAGCGGAGGGGAAGGGCAGGGGGCACATAGAGCCCTGTACTAACCGCGGGACTGATACAAATCTGCGCATCTTTGCCTCCACAGCGGCTTTTTGCTGGTTCTCTCAAGGGCGGACTCCCTATGCTGAACACCATGTTGATCCTCTGCACTGCTCTGCTGCGTCTGCGCAGCCGCTGACCGCGGGAGCGCCCCGTCGCTGCTCCCGTCCCGGCCCCCCATGCCGGGCTGCGTCTTTCAGCATGCCCGGCTCCACGACCATCACGGAGCAAGCAGTGCCCACTTTTCATCACGGCCGTCACGAACACGGCCAGAACTTCCTCACCGACCCAGCCGTCATCGCCACCCTCGTTGAACTCGTCACAGCAACCCGCGGACCCATCATCGAAATCGGACCGGGCGACGGCGCACTCACCGTACCGCTGGCGCGCCTCGGCCGCCCTGTGACGGCCATCGAGATCGACGCCCGCCTGGAGCAGAGGCTGCGCTGTCGCCTTCCCTCACACGTGAAGGTGGTGACAGGTGATTTCCTCACCCATCGGCTGCCGAGTACTCCCCACGTGGTGGTGGGGAATCTGCCCTTCCACCAGACCACCGCGATACTGAGACACCTCTTGCACTCCTTCGCCTGGAGCGACGCCGTCCTGCTGACCCAGTGGGAGGTTGCCCGCCGCAGGGCTGGTGTGGGTGGGGCCACCATGATGACCGCGCAATGGGCACCGTGGTTCACGTTCACCCTGCATGGTCGCGTCCCCGCACGGGCTTTCACTCCACGCCCTGGTGTGGATGGCGGGATTCTCACCATCCACCGTCGCGAGCACCCGTTGCTACCGGTGACTGAGCAGTGTCGATTCCACGCCCTGGTCCACCGCATCTACACCGGGCCGGGAAACGGACTGGCCCAGATCCTTGCTCGCGCCACTTCCTTCCCTTCACCGCAGGCGGCCCGGGCCTGGCTCGGAAGACACGGCATCGATGCCTCAGCCCTGCCCCGAATGATGCATCCGAAGGCCTGGGTGGACCTGTTCAAGACGACGGGATCGTCGCCGCCTGCCCCGCCCACACGAGGAAACCGCAGGAGGCGACGATGAGCCTCTCCGCCGCTCAACAGGCCGCGCGCCTGTTGGCTGAGCGACCTGAACACGACTGGCGACTGGACGAACTCGCTGCGCTGGTCCATCTCTCGGTGTCACAGCTCGGGCGAATGTTCTCTCGCAGATTCGGCCGCACCCCGATGCGTTTCCTTATGTACCTTCGCGCACGTCTGCTGGCCACACTGTTGCGGGAAACCGACCTCCCCATAGCCGAGGCGATGAACAAAGTGGGATGGCGCAGCCGTGGACATGCGGCCCGTTACTTCAAGGCGGTGTTCGGAGTGTCACCGTCGAACTATCGGGGGAGCGGATACGTCACGAATGATTCGGTGCCCAGTGAATGAAATGTCCTTGCTCTGGATGCTCCACGCCTCGGGACCAAGGTTCATCACATCGGTGAGGGGCGCTGCTCCAGCGGCTTTGGTCACAACACATGCTGCTACACGAACAGCTCGGGCCAGCGCTCTATCAACGTCGAGCTTGTCGACCATGACGAGCCTTCTCCCCCTCAGTGCTCTGGGTTCGGACTACCTACCAGAAAGGCGATCGCCCACTACGACC
The DNA here is from genome assembly GCF_900637725.1 of Arachnia propionica. GTDB lineage: Bacteria > Actinomycetota > Actinomycetes > Propionibacteriales > Propionibacteriaceae > Arachnia > Arachnia propionica. The sequence goes on from NZ_LR134406.1 coordinate 2,608,868, forward strand.
GGGAGATCAGGCTCAGAGCCGGTTGAGCCAGCACGTGAGCATACCTCTTCCGAAGCTGGTTGAGCCGGACCACGACGAGCGAGCAGTCCGAGTCGAAACCACCCGGCACCCGACGAGCAAGTCTCCAGACACGCTCACCACGGTTTCGACACAATCAGCTCTCAGAGCGAGCAGGCCAGCTCACCAGCTTCGAGAAGATCCTCATGCGCTTGTTTTCTTGTCACCCGCCCCCCTGGAGCGCAAGCGAACGACGAGAAGGCAAGCGGATCCACAACCTTCACGCCCTCCTCTTGACATGTGACCATTAAGTCACATATTTTCTCGGGGTGGACATGGATGAGGTTTTCAAGGCCTTGGCGGACCCCACGAGGCGTGCACTGCTCGACCGGCTGTTCACCGAGGGAGGCCTAACCCAGACGGATCTGGAAAAGGACTTCGAGATGACGCGATTCGGCATCGCGAAACACCTGCACATCCTGGAAGAAGCAGGTCTGGTGACCACGCAGCGCGACGGCCGCGTCAAACGGCATTTTCTCAATCCTGTTCCGATCCACCAGATCCATGCCCGCTGGATCGACAAGTACACCGCCCACCAGGCATCCATCCTGGTGGAGTTGAAACAAGAGCTGGAGGATTCATGACATCCACACAGGTGCACCGCATCTTCATCAAGGCCGCTCCCGAGGCAATCTGGGAGGCCATCACGAAACCCGAATTCACCCGTCGCTACTTCTTTGGATCCAGCATCGACACGACCACGCAACCCGGCTCACCATGCGTCTATCGCTCGACCGACGCTCCCCTGGTCGACGGGGAGGTACTGGAATCGGATCCCAACCACAGATTCGTGATCACCTGGCGTTCGCTCTATCACCCACCTTCGGTGGACGAACCTGCCAGCCGTGTCACCTGGCTCATCGAGCCCCAGGAAGGCGGCCACTGCTGTCTCACCGTGATCCATGACCGCCTCGATAGTTCCCCGAACACGGCCAAGAACGTCGGGGCAGCCTGGATGTTCGTGCTCAGCGGCCTCAAAACGGTTGTGGAAACCGGGGAGAGCTGGTGATGCACGGATGAACCGCCACAGATCTTGCGGCCAGTAGCAAGAATCCGTGGCGATCCAGGTGTGGCCCCGGCCCGGGGAACATGGAGGAAGTCCCCGGTGCGGACCACCGCAGCCGCGGGCAGGATCGACGGGCGATCGCGGTTGGGACTGTGATCAGTTGTTTTCCAGGCGTTCGGCGATGAGGTCCACCAGCGCCCTGGCCACGTCATCCTTGCTGCCGGATGCCCGGGCCACCTCGCGACCCTGGGCGTCCAGAACCACGACCGCATTGGGCACGTCACCGAACCCGAGGGCGGGACCGACGGCGTTGACCGCCAGGAGGTCGGCGCCTTTCCGCCACGCCTTCGCGACCCCGTGGCTCAGCACGTCACCGTCCTCGTCGCCGGTTTCGGCCGCGAACCCGACCACGAGGGTCCGTCCGTCCTCGCCCCGGGGCGGGTCGGAGACCAGTCCGGCCAGGATGTCGGGGTTCTCCACCAGGGTGATCACGGGCGGCGGGACGGGGCCCGTCTCGTCGTCTTCCAGGCCGTGTTTCTTGATCTTCGCGGCCGAAACGGTGGCGGGCCGGTAGTCCGCGACCGCGGCGGCCATGACGACGGCGTCGGCGTCGGTGCAGAGGTGTCGCACGACGTCGTTGAGTTCCAGGGCCGTGTTCACCGGGATCACCTCGACGGAGGCCGGCAGCCGGGCCAGGATGCTGGCATCGACGTGCGCCGCAGCGAGGGTGACGCGCGCCCCGCGGACCGCTGCGGCCCGGGCGATGGCGCAGCCCTGCCGACCGGAGGAACGGTTCCCGAGGAACCGCACCGGGTCGATCGGTTCGCGGGTGCCGCCCGCCGAGACCACTACGCGCCGACCCTCCAGCCCGTTGGACCTGCCCTCGACATCCGAGCTCTCCAGCAGGGCCAGGGCCTCGGTGACGATCCGGTCGGGCTCGGGCAGCCTCCCAACTCCGGAGTCCTTGCCGGTCAGGCGCCCGGAGTCGGGGGTGAGCACCGTCAATCCTCTGCGGCGCAACGTGGCGACGTTCTCCTGGGTGGCCGGGTTGAGCCACATCTGGGTGTGCATGGCGGGGGCCAGCATCACGGGTGCGGTGGTGGTGAGGATCGTCGCGGTGAGCAGGTCGTCGGCCCGTCCCGCCGCGACGCGGGCCAGCAGATCCGCCGACGCGGGAGCGACCACCACGAGTTCCGCCCATTCCCCCACCGCGACGTGTTCGACAGCGGCGGGATCGTCGAAGACGCCCGACGACACCGGAGCGCCGGAGACAGCCGCCAATGCGGGAGCCCCAATGAATCGCAGCGCCGCCTCGGTGGGCACCGTCTTGACCTCGTGTCCGGCCTCCCGCAGCGCTCTGATGACGAAAGGGGCCTTGTAGGCAGCGATGGAACCGGCCACCCCGACGACGACGCGTCGCGGTTCGGCGGGTGTGAGCTCGGGAGTGTCTGACATGAAGCCATGATCCCACGTCCCCGGGCACGGGAATGGGTCTCGATGCCTCGTCACCCGCCCGGGAGATCCGGCTCGGATGACCTGAGAGAGGTCAATGGGTGGGCCGAGAGCCCGCAGGCCGCGACGCACAACAGGCATCCGACAAGCACCGCCACCTGCCCGGACAGGTCGGTGACACCCAGCAACATCACCCCGGCGAGGGTGGACACAGCAGCTCCGAGCACGGACATAACAGCTGCGATCCGTACCAGGTCGAGGGCTTCCTCACCTTGGGTACGGGCGGTCCCAGTCACCACGAAGACCCAGCAGGCACAGGCATCGAAGCCAGCAGCCAGCACCAGGGTGAGTGGCAGGCTCGAACTGAGATGCAGACACACCAGGAGGATGAGTGCCCCGAGGAGCGGCACGACCAGGATCAGCCGCGATGCGTCCATTCGCGGGATGAGCCGCCCCGCGATGAGCGCTGTCGGGATGCTGCCGAGCGAGGTGGCGGCGATCACCATCCCGGACATGCTCGGCGACAACCCAAGAATTTCCAGACGGACCGAGGCCACCGGCACGCACAGCATCGTCAGCAACGACACGGTGAGCACCGCAGCCGAAACGTGCCGACGTTCCCTGCCCTCGAAAGGCACCAGGAACCACGACAGACCCCGACGACCCCGCGGTCGCGGTCGGGATTGAACCGATGCCACGATCATGTAGCGCCATCTCAAGGCTGCCACTAGGAGATACAGGGAGCCTGCGACCACCAGCGCGAGTCCGGGCTGCCACGACAGGAGCATCCATGTGGCCAACAGCGGTGCCACGAAACTGGTCAGGGAGTCGGCGATCTCGAGCTGGGCCTGCGCGCGTCCCATCCATGACGCCGGCACCACGGCCTTGACGGTGGCCCCGAACACGACCGTCTGAACGCCGGCCGCCGCCCCGAGCAGGACCCCCGCGACAATGACCCCCACCTGCACCACCGACACCGGGCCCCCACTCATGAACACCAGGCCCAGGCCGGCCATCGCGATGCCTGTCAGAAGGTTACTTCCCCCCAACCATGGAAAGGCGGGCCACCGTGACACCCACCGTCCAGCACCCCAACTGGTCAGTGGACGCGCACATCCGGAACTCCACAGATACAGCGCAGCCCCCTGCAGATCCCCGAAAACCAACAGCGACAGGGCGGGCACCGCGGTGTCGAGCCACCGGTCCCCGGCAATCGAGAGAACATACGAACCAAGGAACGTGCGCCAACGACCACTCATCACTGCCATCACACAACTGTCCCTTCACCTCATGGCACACCAGAATCGCAGCACCCCCTGCGACCGAGCACCTGCGACGACGTGTCCGAGCCCGATGCCAGGCAGCCGGACCACTCACCCGGGTGGGAGGAATACGTCAATGGTCCCGGGAGCGCATTGTGTTCACGTCGTCGAGGAGGGTTTCGCCCCGCGCCGTCCCAATGCCGGGACCGCACGGGGCGAAGACCGTGGTGCGTGCGTGATCAGTTCATTCCACGACGTCGTCGTCAACCCAGTCGAGGGTCTTGGTGACGGCCTTCTTCCAGTTGCGGTACAGGCGATCGCGTTCGGCCTCGTCCATCTCCGGACCCCAGCGCTTGTCCTCGGCCCAGTTGTCGATGACGTCCTGCTCACCGCCCCAGAAACCGACGGCGATGCCCGCCGCGTAGGCCGCGCCGAGCGCCGTGGTCTCGGCGACGACGGGACGCACCACGTCGACGCCGAGCTGGTCGGCCTGGAACTGCATGAGGGTTTCGTTGGCGGTCATGCCGCCGTCGACCTTCAGCTCGGTCAGTTTCACACCCGAGTCGGCCTCCATGGCGTCCAGCACCTCGCGGGTCTGGAAGGCCGTGGCTTCCAGAACGGCACGAGCGATGTGACCACGGTTGACGTAGCGGGTGAGACCCACCAGCGCGCCGCGCGCGTCGGCCCGCCAGTAGGGGGCGAACAGACCCGAGAACGCGGGCACGATGTAGGCGCCACCGTTGTCGTCGACCGTCGCCGCGAGGGTCTCGATCTCGGGGGCGGAGTCGAACATCCGCAGGTTGTCACGCAGCCACTGCACCAGCGACCCCGCCACCGCGATGGAACCCTCCAGCGCGTAGATGGGTTTCGCGTCGCCGATCTTGTAGCACAGCGTCGTCAGCAGCCCGTTCTTGGAGGGGACGATCTCCTCGCCGGTGTTCATGAGCATGAAACAGCCGGTGCCGTAGGTGTTCTTCGCCATGCCCTTCTCGAAACAGGCCTGCCCGAAGGTCGCGGCCTGCTGGTCACCGAGGATGCCTGCGACCGGAACACCGGCCAGAAGACCCTGCGGACGACACACGCCGTAGACCTCGGCCGACGACCTGATCTCCGGCAGCATCGACATCGGGATGCCCATGTCGGCAGCGATGGAGGGCTCCCAGTCGAGGGTCTTGAGGTTCATCAGCATGGTGCGGGAGGCGTTGGTGACGTCGGTGACGTGCACACCACCGTTCACACCCCCGGTGAGGTTCCACAGCACCCAGGTGTCCATGGTGCCCATCACCAGGTCGCCGGCCTCGGCGCGTTCCCTGGCACCCTCGACGTTGTCGAGGATCCACTTGACCTTCGGCCCGGAGAAATAGGTGGCCAGCGGCAGCCCGACGATCTCCTTGTACCGGTCGGCTCCCTGCTCACCGCCGAGCTCCTCGACGATCTTCTGGGTGCGGGTGTCCTGCCAGACGATGGCGTTGTAGACGGGCTCACCGGTTTTCCTGTCCCACACGAGAGTGGTCTCGCGCTGGTTGGTGATACCGACCGCGGCCAGGTTCTCCTTGTTCAGCTGCGCCTTCGCGAGAGCCTGGGCGACGACCTCACGGACGTTGTCCCAGATTTCGGCGGCGTTGTGCTCCACCCAGCCGGCGCGGGGGAAGATCTGTTCGTGTTCCTTCTGCCCCACGGCGACGATGCGGCCTGCGTGGTCGAAGATGATCGCGCGCGACGAGGTGGTTCCCTGGTCAATGGCGAGCACGTATTTGGTGTCTGTCATGTGATGGCTCCTTCGTGAAACGCCGGTATCTTTTCGGGGCTGGGTTGGATCACTGCAGCGGGAAAACCAGCAGCGGGGCTGCCAGCAGACCACCCAGCAGGCCGCCGATCATGGGTCCGACGACCGGGACCCAGGAGTAGCTCCAGTCGGAATCGCCTTTGCCCTTGATGGGCAGGATGGCGTGCATGATGCGGGGACACAGGTCCCTGGTGGGGTTGATGGCATATCCGGTGGGGCCGCCGAGGCCGGTGCCGATGACGACGATCAGCAGGGCGACACCGAACGCACCCAGCCAGCCGAGGTTGACCGCATCGCCCTTGGTGTTGGTGGTGTAGAGACCCGATGCGATGACCACGAAGACCAGCACGAAGGTGCCGATGATCTCGGTGAGGAGGTTGAACAGCGGGTTGCGGATGGCGGGTGCCGTGCAGAACACACCGAGCTTGGCGCCCTGGTCGGGTTCCTCGTCGAAGTGCTGCTTGTAGGCCACCCAGCACAGGAAGGCACCAATCAGCGATCCGACGAACTGGCCGCCGAGGTAGGCCATCACCGTGCCGAAGTCCATGGCGGGCTTTCCCTGGGCGATGTCATTGACGAGCAGACCGATGGTGACTGCCGGGTTCAGGTGGCCACCGGACTTTGCGGCGGCGATGACACCCACGAACACCGCGAGGCCCCACCCCCAGTTCACGAACAGAAAACCTGTTCCTTGTCCCTTGGACTTGGTCAGCGCGGTGTTGGCGACCACGCCGCAGCCGAGGAGGATCAGCAGCATCGAACCGACTGCTTCCGACAGGAAGATGGCGAACATCTCTAGAACTCCAGTTCTGACTACTTTGTCACGGGCGACGCCAGGGCGGCACCCTGCGAGGATTGACGAGGCGGGACCTCGTCACCGTCCGAACCATTCGAACAGGCACAGCCAAGCGCTTTCACCGGGAAAAACGCAAGATTCGTGCACGTTCATGCATGACTTTTTGAGCACGGTGCACGAACCATCCGCCCGTTCACCCGGTTTGCTCACAGTCGAAGGAAACCACCGGGTGGGCTGCTCGACCCGGGATGGAAAGGCCAGCCAAACCAGGATTCGCCACCCCATTCCTTGGTCACCGAGGCCGGGGAAAGCCGCCGCTGCCCGCGTCCCTCACCGGTCACACACCCATTCGAAGACGTCGACGGCCTCCCTGCGACCGCCGGCCCGGACCAGCAGATGGAAGGCCGCGCGGGCCATGGCGTCGTGGATCGGCACCACCGCACGGCCAAGCGGCCGGGCCGCGAAGAAGGGTGCATCGGTGACGAAATAGGGAAGCGACGAGCTGCGCGTGAGCTGCTCGAAGACGGCACGGTCCTCCTGCACTACGAACTCCGAGTTCGGGAAGTGTTCGTCGCACAGCCCACGCCAGAATCCGATGCCCTCGAAGAGCAGGAAGGTCTCGCCGTCGAGTTCGGCCGTTCCCACGCTCGGCCTCGTCGCGAGCGGATGCCCGACCGGTAGTACGACGGAGAGGTTCTCCACCATGAGCAGGCACGAACGCGTCACCGGCTGGGCCGCGGGGTGCAGGGTGATACCGAGATCGGCTCCCCCACTTAGAACACCGGCTTCCACCTCGTCCTCGGGGAGCATCCGGGACGTCAGAACGAGTTCCGGGAAACGCTCCGTCATGAGCGCGGTCAGCCGCCACAACGGCGCAGGCGCGACAGTCCCCACCCGCAGCGCGCGGGTGCGGCGGACCAAGTCCTCCAGAGCACCGCGCATCGCCTGCTCGTCGCGGAGAAGCTGGCGTGCGTGTTCGAGGGCGACACGGCCGGCATCGTTGAGCACGAGACGGCGCCCGGCACGGTCGAAGAGCCGCAGACCGAGTTCGGTCTCCAGGCGCCCCAGCGAGCGAGACAGGGCGGGTTGCGAGATGTGCAGGACGCGGGCGGCGGCGCTCATGGTGCCCTCGCGTGCAATGGCGTCGAGCTGTCTCAGCTGCTCCAGTTCCACACCCAATTCCTCCGTACCGCAGCGGTGGCGGTTCGCACCCCAGCTCATGCACTTCGTGCATCAACCGATTCGATATTTGCATTTTACAAAGCCAGGTTTCCGGCGAGAATTGATGCAGCAGGGCCAGAATTCCCTACCACCCGATACCGGGAAAGTTGCCGCTCTTCGTCACCACATCCAAGGACTACTCCCAGCAGACCCGACCGCCTCACACCACCGGAAGGACACCACCATGCTCCGCAAGACTCTCAACAACGGCGTCGAGATGCCCATGCTCGGCTACGGCGTCTTCCAGACCCCGCCCGAAGAGACCGAACGCTGCGTGACCGAGGCCCTCGACGTCGGCTACCGGCTCATCGACACCGCCCAGGCCTACGACAACGAGGAGGACGTCGGTGCCGCCGTGCGCGCCAGCGGCATTCCCCGCGAGGAGGTCTTCATCACCTCCAAGATCTGGGTGGCCAACATGAACTACGAGCGGGCGGCCGCCTCCATCGACGAGTCGCTGCGCAAGTTGGACACCGACTACATCGATCTGATGCTCCTGCACCAGGCGATGGGCGACTACCCCGGCGCCTACCGCGCCATGGAGGACGCCTACAAGGCCGGCAAGCTGCGCGCCATCGGGGTGTCCAACTTCTACCCGGAGCGCCTTGTCGACGTGGCCCTGCTCGCCGAGATCCCGCCGGCGATCAACCAGATCGAGACCCACCCCTTCCGCCAGCAGGACGCGGCCCACGAGGTGATGACCGAGTTCGGCGTAGCCCACGAGGCCTGGGCGCCCTTCGCCGAGGGCCAGAACAACGTCTTCACCAACCCGGTGCTCACCGGGATAGGTGAGAAGCACGGCAAGAAGCCCGGGCAGGTGATCCTGCGGGCGCTGATGCAGAAGGACGTCATCGTCATCCCCAAGACGACTCACCGCAACCGCATGGAGGAGAACTTCGACGTCTTCGATTTCGAGCTGCACGCCGAGGACCTGGCGGCCTTCGCCGCACTCGACGACGGTAGCCTGCCGCGCATCTTCGACCACTACGACCCCAAGGCGGTCACGTGGATGCTCCGCGACTACGTCAAGAACAACCAGCTGGGCGGCGGAACGCTGTACTGAGAGCGCCGCTTCGTCCATGCGATCTGTGCTGACACGCAGGGAACTCGGTCTCGCGACGGGAGGCACCGTGGCGGCCGTCATCCTCGCGGCCGTCACGAGTTGCTCCCCGGCCTCGGGCACGCAGCCCACTGAAAACCCGGGCCCACGCACAGCAGGAAGTGAGGGAGCCGTGAACGGTGACACGCTCATCGCCGATGTCATCGGCAACCCGCTGCTGGAGGACTACGGCCTTTTCCTGTTCCCCATCACCTTCAAACCGCCCCGGCCCGGTGACACCCTGGCCGACGTGGCCGGTCTGCTCACCTGGTACTCCTTCGTAAACACGGCCACCACGGTCGACGTCATCAGCGACCTGTTGCAGCGGCGAGCCAACGGGGAGACGGTCTTCTACAACATCTACACGGAGGCCGAGAAGGCCGCCGACCCGAGCCTGGAGGATACCGGGCTGTTCATCTTCCCCGCCCAGGGTGTGCCGGAAGGCACCAGGCCGCGCGTGGCCGTGTGCAGCGCGGGCGGTGGTTTCGCCTACGTGGGTTCCATCCACGACTCGATGCCGCACGCCCTGTGGCTCTCGCGCCACGGCTACACGGCCTTCACGCTGCAATACCGCCCGAGTCTTCGGAACGGTTGCGCGGACCTGGCCCGCGCCGTCTCCTTCATTCACTCCCGCGCCGATGAGCTCGGCGTGGACCCCGCCTGCTACTCGCTGTGGGGCGGCTCCGCGGGAGCGCGCCTGGCCGCCTCCCTCGGCTCCCACGGCCCCTCCCGGTTCGGGGGCGATGACGTGCCCGGTCCGGGCACCGTCGTCATGCAGTACACGGGGTTCTCGGAGATCTCCGGGACGGAACCGCCGACCTACGCCTGTGTCGGCACTGCGGACGGGATAGCTCCCTGGCGCGCCATGCAGGCACGCACCGACGCCATCGCGGCCGCGGGGACGCCGTCGGAGTTCCACGCCTACGACGGTCTGCCCCACGGCTTCGGGCTCGGCATCGGGACCGCCGCCGAGGGTTGGATCGAGGATGCCGCCGCTTTTTGGCAGGCGCGGATCGACGCCGCCGGTCCGTGACCCGGAACCGGCCGGCACGCAACAGAACTATTAGGGAAACGGAGATGACCATCACGAGACGCACCTTCACCGCTGGCATCGGCGCACTCTTCGTTAGCCACACCGTCAGCGGATGCACCGATCCGGCCACGGATTCCGGCAACCCCGCCGCCTCGAGCACCGGCCCTTCCGGTGTCCGGGAACTCGTCACCATGGACCAGCCGGACTTCACCGGGGTGGACCTCGGCCATGTCAGCCCCGACCCGACCGGCATCGAAGCAACAGTCGCGACGGCGACGGTGGATCCGTCCCGCCGTCAGTGTCTGTTCCTGTGGGAGGAGGGCAATGCGCCCACCACCACGGGGCCCGGCAGCGGTGGCCACGACCCGGCGGGCTTCCGCCCCACGGTGACGAGCGTGCCCACCACGGGAAACACCACCGTCAAGGGGGCTGTGCTCCTGTGCGCAGGCGGGGCTTTCGCCCTACGCGGGGACAACTCGGACTGCTACCCGACGGCCGCACGACTGTCCGCGCTCGGCTACCACTGTTTCATCGTCGACTACCGCGTGCGGCCCCACACGCAGGCCGAGGCCGGCTGCGACCTGGCCCGCGCCACCCGGTTCGTACGCGCCCGCGCCGCCGACTACAGCCTGCCCAGCGCGCAACACATCGCGCTGGGCGGCTACTCCGCCGGCGGCATCCTGTGCGGCGAAACGATCCTGAATTGGTCCGGATCCACATCCCCGACCGAACTCGACGCCGACTACACACCGGACGCGCTCGACGCCGTGAGCGCCGACGCCGCCGCAACCGCGATGATCTATTCCTTTTACGGCCGCCTGTCCGTGGCGGAACTCGATCCGAACCGCCTCACCGGAGCCGTTCCTACTTACTACTGCTACGGCACCAAGGACCCCTTTTACGACCAGTTCGAGGCGCAGGCGAAGGTTCTGGCGGGATCCGGTGTCACGCTGCGAGCCCGTGTGCTCGACGGCTGGCCGCACGGTTTCGGCGCCGAGGGCGGATGGATTGAGGAGTACGACGCCTTCCTTCAGCAGGCATTCGCATCTGCCTGACGTCCATCACCGCCTCGGCGCGACCGCCTCGACATCACCCAAGCAGCCCAGTCGAGCACAGGCCAAACAATTCTCACGGAAGGAATACCAGCATGTCCGCCTCCCGCACCGTCCTCGTCATCGGCGCCACCGGCCAGGTGGGCCGCGTCGTCGTCGAGGAGGCCTTGACCCGTGGCCTGAGCGTCAGGGCCCAGTCCCGCAACGCCGCCCGGGCCGCCAGCTCCCTGCCCGCCGAGGCGGAGATCGTAGAGGCCTCCCCCACCGACGCCGCCTCACTGGCCGCGGCACTCAACGGCGTCGACATCGTCATCCTCACCCACGGCGGGGACTCCGACCTGGAGCACAACTACTACGCCGTCCTGCCCGCGCTGCTGGATGCGCTCGCCGGTCGGCCGGAGGTCTACATCAGCCTGATGACATCCATGTACATCTCCCACCCGTCGGGCGAGTCCTGGGACTGGAAGCGCCGCGCCGAGCGGCTGGTACGCGCCTGCGGCCACCCCTACACGATCGTCCGCCCCGGCTGGTTCGACTACCAGGGGGCGGAGGACACCCAGATCGACCTGCGCCAGGGCGACCTCGTCGGGGGACAGCCCGGCGTGGACCGCCACCACATCGCCCAGGTGCTCATCGAGGGTGCACTCAACCCCTCGGGCGAGCATCGCACCGTCGAGGTCTTCTCCCGGCCAGGGGCACCGGTCACCGACTTCGAGACGCTGTTCGCCGCCACGCAGCCGGACACGGTCGCCGACCGCGGCGCCCTCGACCAGGACCTCGTACCGCTCGGCGATGAGTCCGCCCGCGTGCAGGCTGATCTCGCCCGCCTCGGCGCCTGAACGGCACCCCAGCCGCACACTCGACTAACGACCCTCAATGACAAGGACTTTCATGATCCTCTTCGTCAATGGCAGCCCGCACCGCGACGGGCGCACCGCCAGGATGGCGGCCGACCTGCTCGCGGGGCTCGACTACGAAACGCTGAACCTCATCGACTATCGCATTGAGCCCCTGTACTCCGCCCAAGCGGACGGAGACCGGTTCGAGCAGGTGCGGGCGCGGATTGTCACCGCGGACGTCATCGTGCTGGGCACGCCCGTGTATTGGCACTCGCTCGGCGCCCTGCCCCGGACCCTCTTCGAGCGCATGTATGGTGCGCCGTCGGCCGGGCTGGCGGGCCGGAAGCTCGCGTTCTTCACCCAGGGCGACCAGCCCCGCACCGAGCCCGGAATGGGGGCGACCACGTACACGATCACGCGCTTCGCGGTCCTGTACGGCCTAGACTTGATCGGAACCGCCTTCGGCGCCGGGGACCTGCCCGCCTTGCGCAAGGCGATCGACGCGGCGGCATGAAATATCACGAGTGAAGGGATGAGCCTTGATGCACATTCGACCAGAGCAGTCCCGACGGCGCCCCCACCCGCAGGAACCTCCTGGCGGGCGCACTGGCCGGAATTGGCAACTGACAGGAGGGCAGGCGCTTCTCGGAGGACGCGACTACCGCCGAAGTCACCGAATGGGTGACGAGTTTCGCCCTCTGACCGGTCCGACGGCGCGTTAGACACCTACGCACCACACCCTCCGTGCGCGCGGCCCGCGCCGAGCAAAGTCAACAGCCAACTAAAGAACTAAGGAGCACACAAGCAATGAGCGATACCGCGACCACTATTCCCACCCGCGCCCTTATTCCCACCCGCGCCCTGGCGAACGGCGTCGAGATGCCGGTCCTCGGATACGGCGTCTTCCAGACCCCGCCGGAGGAGACCCTGCGCTGCGTGCACGAAGCTCTCGAGGTCGGCTACCGGATGATCGATACCGCCCAGTCCTACGCCAACGAGGAGGAGGTCGGCGCCGGCCTGAGAGACTCCGGTCTGGCCCGGGAGGACGTCTTCCTGACGACGAAGATCGCCCCGGTCAACCTCACCCAGGAGCGGGCCGCCGCCTCCATCGACGAGTCCCTCCGCCTGCTTGGCACGGACTACATCGATCTGATGCTCCTGCACCAGCCGATCGCCGACTTCCCCGGCGCGTACCGCGCCCTGGAGGAGGCCTACCGAGCAGGCAAGCTGCGCGCTATCGGCGTGTCCAACTTCTACCCGGACCGCCTGGCGGACATTGCCCTGCTCACCGAGGTCCCGCCGATGGTCAACCAGGTGGAAACCCATCCCTTCCGCCAGAACGCCGAGGCGCATGAGTTCATGACCTCGCTCGGCGTGGTCCACGAGGCCTGGGCGCCCTTCGCCGAGGGCAAGAACGGCATCTTCACCAACCCGGTGCTGACCGCTATCGGCGCGAAACACGGGAAAACCGCCGGGCAGGTGACGCTGCGCGCGCTGATCCAGCAGGACGTGATCGTCATCCCGAAGTCGGTGCGCCGGGCCCGCATGGAGGAGAACCTCGACGTGTTCGACTTCTCCCTCGACGAGGAGGACATGGCCGCCTTCGCCGCCCTGGACGACGGCTCCTTCCCGCGTATATTCGATCACCACGACCCGAAGATGATCGCTTGGCTGGTCAACGAACGCATCCGCAAGGCCGACCCATCCGGCGCGGCCCTCTACTGACACACCAGCGGTTCCCCGCCCACCGGAGGGGGCGACAACGGACCGAAGCTTCGTGGGGAACAATCCCCTGCGCATACCCGAGGGAAACAACCATTTCTCGTTCCGCGTACCGGGAAGCCATGACGGTTCGAATGGGAACGAAGAACCAATGAGAGCACAGGCGGACTGATCCTTAAGCACCCTGCCCCGAAAGCATCCGGACCACCACGCACCAGGCGTCATCGCCGAAGACTTTGGGTAACGTCCCAGAGCAACCCCGGGATGGTTCAACTCCACGCGAAACACACGGAACGCCTACTCGTTGCTTCCACCACAAGCAGCGGCCCCCATGATCGCATCCGCCTCACGGAAGCGATCCAGACAGGCGATCACTTGCGGGGTCCACGGTACAACCAATCCTTGGCGCCCCACACGATCCGGATCCAACCAATTTGTATTACGTAATACACTGTTGTCATGGGTAAGCGGATGATTCAGGGACGCGAGGTCTCGGATGCTCAGGTTCAGGCATGGGCAGATGAGGCCGAAGCGGGCTATGACGTTGAGGAGTTGCAGAAGCGTTGGGGACGCCCACCACGGGCGGGAAGCGCCTCCCGGGTGGTGCCGACGCGATTCTCCGACGAAGAGCTGGCCGAGTTGATGGCGCGCGCCGAGCGTGAGGGCCTGGACCGCTCCGCTGCGATCCGGGCTGCCGTGCGCGAGTGGGCTCGCGCGTGATCGTCGCCCCGTCCGCTCGTAAACACGGGATCAGCGACGAGGACGCGATCACTGCCGCGCGGTCAGCACTGGCAGGCGGACCACTGGATGACGAGAACCCGCAGCGTGAATTGAGGATCGGGCTGGATACGGCAGGCCGCCTCCTGGAAATCGTCGTGTTGCTGTGGGATGACGGTGAAGTCGAGATCATTCACGCGATGAAAGCCAGAGCCGCGTATCGACGACTCGTGTCCTGAATCAGCCCGCCAAAGGCCTCCACCCTGCAACTCTGCCATGAACCAGAATTGGCCCTGGAGCTCACGTGTCGAGGTGAGCCAACAGCGTCGGAATGAACTCCTGGTAGCGGTGAAAGACACCACCGTGGCCAGCGTCGGGGTAGATGACCAAGGTGCTGTTGGGAATGCGCTGGCGCATGTCCTCGGACAACGAGATCGGAACCATGCGGTCATAGTCGCCATTGGCGATGAGAGTGGGAGCCGTGATCCTGGACAGGTCATGCGACTGCTGACGACCCCAGCCCTTGATCGCGGCGAGCTGAGCGCGAAATGCCCCCAGGGTCATGGGGGTGTCCCGATCCATGACCCGTTCGCGAATCCGGGCGAGGTAGTTGCGTGCTGCCGCCTTGCCCTCGGGCGTACGCGGAAAGAAGAGGAACTCCTTGGCGTCGGTGCGGGCCAGTACTGCACGCAGCATGTCGATGTAGACGTAGGCCGCACCGGTGGGCCGGTTGATGCCCCTGCCTCCGGCTGGGCCCGTGCCGGTCAGAACGAGCCGTCGAACCAGACTCGGGGCCTCGAGGGCGACCTGCTGGGCAACGAATCCTCCAAGCGAGAATCCCACGAGGTCGATCCGGGTCAGACCCAGCGCGGAGATGAAGGCCCGGGCGGCATCGGCCATGCCTTTGCTGGTGCGCGGAACGCGTCCCGTGGAGCCTCCGACACCGGGCAGATCGACAGCGATGACGCGACGCCCGGCGGCGAGGGCGTCAACGATGCGCGGATCCCACTCGTCGAGGGTGGCCCCAAGGTGAGTGAGCAGCACGGTCGGCATCCCACCATCGACCCCGAGGTCACGGTAAGCGATGGTCTCGCCGTCGACCCGGATGCGTCGGGTGGGGGCGGAGGTCCATCGGGTGGCGCGTTCTCCAGTGGCGACGTTGATCTCAGGCATGGGTCGTGGCCTCTTCCGGGATGGTGGTGACAAGGACCTTGCCGCGGACTCCTCCGGCCAGCAGCTGATCGAGTGCCTCGGAAGTGTCGTCGAAGGGCAGGACCCGATCGACAGCGGGTTTGATGACGCCGTCATCGACGAGCCGGGCAATGATGCGCAGCGCCTCACCATCGGGTTCGATGAACAGGAACCGGTAGCGCGCGCCGAGTTTACGGGCCCGGCGACGCAACCGGAGGCTGAGGGCGGACAGGGCGAGTTTGACCAGCGAACCGGCCCCGGCCTGGTCGGCCAGTGCCGGGTCGGGCGTTCCGGCGATACCGATCAGGATCCCGTCTCGGCGCAGCACCTCAAGCGACCGGAAGCTCACCTCACCCCCCTGGGTGTCGACGACGATGTCAACGGGTGTGTTGGTCAGCTTCTCGACGAAGTCGTCGTTGCGGTAGTCGATGATGATGTCCGCGCCGAGCTCCTTGACAGTTTCAGCGCTGGCCGCCGAAACCGTGGTGGCGACAGTGGCCCCCAGATGTTTGGCGAGTTGAATGACGGCCGAGCCGACACCGCCGGCGCCGCCGTGGACCAGGACCGTCTGACCCGGCTGAAGGTGACCGATCGTCACGAGCGCCTGCCAGGCGGTCAGCGCGACAACCGGCAATGCAGCTGCTCGAGCCAGCGGAATGCCACGAGGCGCGGGCGCCAAGGTCTCGGCGTCGACCGCGACGATCTCGGCCCAGGTTCCCATGCCGACCACGCCGGTGTAGCCGTAGACCTGATCCCCGACGGCGAACTCCGTGACCTGATCCCCGACGGCAACCACCTCGCCGGAAAGCTCCCCGCCCATCACCTTCGGCAGGTCGAGACGAAAAACGGCCTTGAACTCACCGACACGGGTGCGTTCATCGGCGTGATTGACACCGGAGGCGACCATCCTCACGAGCACTTGGCGCGGACCGGGTTCGGGGACGGGCATGTCGACGGCGCGCAGTGATTGACCGTATCTCTCCAGAACAAAGGCTTTCATGGCGTCCTTCCTGTGCCGCGAAACCCGGCAACTGGTTGCAATGTGTTATCAGTTGAAAACCAGAGTAGAGTAGGCGGTAACAAAATGCAACTACCAGCGAGGATGCCCGATGATTCCCCAGCCCCGCTCACACTGTCCGATCAATCGGAGCCTCGAAATGCTCGGCGACCGGTGGAGCCTGCTGATCCTGCGTGACATCGTCCTGCACGACCGACGCTCCTTCCGTGACCTGCTCACCGGCAGCGAGGAGCGCATCAGCGCCCCCGTGCTCTCACGTCGACTGACCGATCTCGTCGCAGCAGGCTTCCTCACCAAGGACGAAGTCACTCGTGGCAAGCAGGGCAGGTACTCGCTGACCGAACAAGGCATGGCGACAGTGCCGCTGCTGATCGAACTCGGACGGCTCGGCGCACGAATCGACCCGACGACCGCGCACAACGCACCCGACCTGGGCTCCGACCACGATGGCTTCGCCGAGCGACTCTCCGCACTTCGCAAAGCCCACATCGGAACGTGACCGAAGCTTTGTTCACCGCCGCCGTCTCACCCACCCCGCCATGACCGTCGTCGGTCACACATCAGGACCACGTTTCTTCGCCCTCTTGAAGTCCTTTCTGCACTCGCTCGAGAGGGCGGTCTTGAGCACGTGCAGTTCCAGGTCATTGCGCAGGCCAGTGACGCCCCGATAGCGCTTTGCGGTTCCTGCGGCAATCGCTGCATCGGCCTCCTCGTGGGCGCTCCGCTATCCGGCCTGCGCGGAGCGGTAGTACATGACCGCCACCTGGGTGCGGTTGCGCAGGCCCAGTTTGGCCAGGATCGAGCTGATGTGGTTGCGCACCGTGCCTTCGCTCATGAACAGCCTCGCCGCCACTTCGGCGTTGTCCAGCCCCTCGGCGACGGCCTCGACCACCTCGTACTCGCGGTCGGTCAGGGCCGCGAAGACGGTGCCCCTCAGGGGTTTGTTTTGAGGACCGCCCGGTTCCGGCCGGGCGCTCAGCCGCATGGTGGCGCTGCGTTCGAGCACCTCCCCCTCCAGCACGCACACCCCGGCCATCACCGATCACAGCGCCGGGGCGATCTGGGCGACGTCCTGTTTGATGAGGTAGCCGCGCGAACCCATCCTGAGGGCCCGCACGATGTACTCGTCGTCGGAGAAGGTGGTCAGGAAGACGATGCGCGCAGCCACGTCCCCGGCCAGGATCCGTTCGGCCGCGCTGAGCCCATCGCCGCCGGGCATCTGGATGTCCATGAGCAGGATGTCGGGTTTCAGCTCCCGGTACTTCTCGATGGCCTCGGGGCCCGAACGACCCAGGCCGACTACCTCGACATCGGCCTCGACCGACAGGATCGTGGACAGCGACTGGGCGACGAGCGCGTCGTCGTCGACGATGAGGACCTTCATGACTTTCCTTCTCTGCCTGCTGCGTCCCTGGGGATCGTGGCGAAGACCGTGAACCGCGGCCGCGGGGTGATCCGCACCCTACCGCCCAGAGCCTCGACCCGCTCGGTCATGGAACGCAGACCCAGGCCTGCATTCTTGTCGCCGTCCAAGAGCGGTTCGTCCTCGGGCGGGACGATGCCGTCGTTGTCGACCGTGACCTGCCAGAAAGCGGGATAGTCGGTGACCGCCACCCGCGCGGAGGCGGCTCGGCCGTGGCGGGCGGCATTGGTGAGTGCCTCGCGCACCACTGCGACGACGCAGCGCGCCACCGCCGGTGGGGGTTCGGTCTGCGTGGAGCAGTCGACCTCCACCTTAGCGATGCCGCAGCGCGAGCCCAGCAGGTTGAGGGAGGTTGCCAGCTCCTCGCCCTCCTCGGACAGGGCGTGGACGGATCGGCGCATGGAGTCGAGGGCCTCGTCGAGGTCCGAATCCAAGGTGGCGAGATCGGCGACGACGCCCGGTTCGTCGCGGTGGGTGACCTGGAGGGCCTTGACCCGCAGCAGGAGGCGGGTGAGGACGTGCCCGACGCCGTCGTGGATCTCGCGGGCGATCCGGGTGCGCTCTGACAGGGCGGCGGCACGCAGTTCGTGGTCCTGGGCCCGCAACAGCCGGGCGTTTACGTCCTGCAGTGCGAGGACCTTCTCCCGCAGGTCGTCGCGCATCGCGTGCAGGCGCGCTCGCGTGGTCTCCTCCTCGGTGGTGCGCAGCGCCAGAAGGGCCGCGAGCGCGCAGATCACCGGGACGAGCGCCAGCACCGGCGTTCCCGGCACCCGCCCGGCCACGAACACCAGGAACGGTGCGCAGCCGATCGCAGCCACCACCCGCTGCCGCCGGGTCCCGAGGGCTGCGATGCGCGCCAGGTCGTGGACGGCCAGCGGCGCCCCCGCTACCGACGCCGTCGCGAGGGTTCCGAGCAGGAGGTAGCCGGCCGGAACGGCAACGACCCAGCGCCACCGGTCAGTAGCCATGCTCAATCCGCTCGTGGCCACGGCCAGGAGCAGCCAGATCACGGCGACCGCGTCCACCTCACCGGCGAGCAGCGCCAGCAGGACGCAGCCGCACAGGATCACGCCTTTGTCGACCAAGACCTTCACGCCCCGATTATCGGCGATCACCAGCACTCCCGGGCCCGGCGCTCCTGTTTCCGGGGCCCGTGACAAAGCTCATGACAGATGTCATGGCTGCCCGCTCAGCTCATGACAGCAAGCACTTCTGCCGCGACCAGCGCGGCGGAAGCATGGGGTCATGAGCCGGAAACACCGGCGGGAACCGAGGAGCTGAGATGGAACTCAAGGGGAGCATCCGGGATGCGGATCAGGCCGTGGAGGTCGAGTCCCTGGTCAAACGCTACGGGGAACTCGTCGCGGTGGACGGCCTGTCCCTGAGGATTCCGCGCGGCCAGGTGCTGGGTCTGCTCGGCCCCAACGGCTCGGGCAAGACGACGACGATCAGCTGCATCCTCCAGCTGCTCACCTACGACAAGGGGGCGATCCGGGTTTTCGGCCAGCCCATGACGCCCACCGCCTACGGACTCAAACGCCGTATCGGTGTGGTGCCCCAGGACGTCGCGGTCTTCGACGAGCTCACCGTGGCGGAGAACATCAACGCCTTCTGCGCCCTGTACGTGCGCGACCGCGCCACCCGTCGCCGCCTGGTCGACGAGGCGATCGCTTTCGTGGGCCTGGAGAAGTTCGTGAAATTCAAGCCCAAGAAGCTCTCCGGCGGTCTGCTGCGCCGCCTCAACATCGCCTGCGGCATCGCCCACGGCCCCGACCTCATCATCCTGGACGAGCCCACTGTCGCCGTCGACCCCCAGAGCCGCAACGCGATCCTCGACGGCATCAAACGCCTCAACGAGCAGGGCGCCACCATCATCTACACGAGCCACTACATGGAGGAGGTGGAGCAGCTGTGCCACCGGATCGTCATCATGGACCGCGGCAGGCAGGTCGCCTCCGGCACCTCCGACGAACTCAAGGCCATGATCGGCACCGGTGAGCGCATCCGGGTGGAAATCGCGGACCCGGTCCCGCTGGGTGAGGAAGCCCTGGAAGGTCTGCGCCGACTGGAACACGTGCGCACCGCCACCTACCGGGAACCGGAGGTACTCGTCGAGTGTTCTCCCGGGGCGCACAACCTCTCCGACGTCATGGGGGCGCTGGCCGCGGCGGGGGCCACCTGCGGCCGGGTGACCTCCGAACCCCCGACCCTCAACGATGTCTTCCTGGAAATCACCGGGCGGGCCCTGCGGGACGAGGCGGCCTGAGATGCTGACTGTCTTCTCCCACCAGGTGCTCAGGCTCCTGCGCGACAAGACCCTGCTCGTGTGGACGCTCGGTTTCCCGATCGTCTTGTCCTTCATCTTCATGGTGCAGTTCTCCAACCTGGAGGAGGCCTACGAGGCCAGCCCCATGAGCTTCGGAATCGTCCAGGACGAGGCCTACCGGGCGGCTCCCGGCCTGGACGCCCTCGTGGAGCGGATCTCCGCCGATGATGCCGACCCTCACCTCATCACCAGGGTCACCCACTCCACCGCATCCGAGGCCGAGGCCGCCGCGAAACGCGGGGACACGAACGGCTACCTCGCCGTCAAGAACGGCGATCCCGTGCTGCACGTGACCCAGAAGGGTGACGCGCAGGAGTCCCTGCGGGTCCTGCGGGTGGTCATGGACTCCTACACCCAGACCCGGGCCGAGCACGAGGCTCTCATCGAGGCCGGGACACCACCGGAGCAGGTGGCTTCCCTTCAAGCCGGGCATGGTTTCACCCAGTCGGTCTCGGTGACGCCGGCTCCCGTCAAACCCGCGACCCGCTACTACTTCGCGCTGCTGGCCTTCGCCAGCGGCATGGGCACGACCGTCGCGATGATCGCCGTGCAGGGCATCATGGCCACCTCACCCCTGGGAGCACGGCAGACCATGGCAGGCCTGCCTCGGTGGAAAGTGCTCACGGCCACGCTCGCGGCCTCGTGGGTGTGTGTCCTGGCCTGCCTGCTCATCGCCTTCGCCTTCATCGCGACGGTGGTGGGGGTGGACTTCGGACCGCACCTGCCGCTGTGCCTGGTGGCGATCGGGGTGGCCAGCCTCATGTCGAGCGCGGCGGGCGCCGCGCTGGGAACGTTCGGGAGGCTGGGGGTCGGGATGGTCTCCGCGATCACCTGCCTGCTGTCGCTGTTCACCGGCCTGTACGGCCCCGGGGCACAATCCCTGGCCGACTCCGTCGAACGCAGCACCCCGCTGCTGGCGCAGGCCAATCCCCTGTGGCAGGCCTCCCGCTGCTTCTACGGGCTGCTCTACTACGACTCCCCGGAGCCCTTCGCCCGCAGCTGCGCGGCCCTGCTGGGCATGACCTGCCTGTTCCTCACCATCGCCCTGATCCGTGCCAGGAGGATGAACCATGAGCACCTTTAAGACCTCGTTGAAAGTGGTGGCGGCCCATCGGCTCTACATCCTGATCTACCTGGTGGCGCTGTCCCTGCTCGGCCTGCTCGCCGGAGCGACCCAGGCCGGGAGTTCCTCCGACCAGGTCAAACAGGCCACGGCGAGCGTCGCCGTCATCGACCGCGACGGCTCCACGATCTCCCGCGGGGTCAGGGACTACGTCGAGTCCGTCGGCGAGGCGAGGCCGCTGGAGGACTCCAGGCAGGCCATCCAGGA
The DNA here is from genome assembly GCF_900637725.1 of Arachnia propionica. GTDB lineage: Bacteria > Actinomycetota > Actinomycetes > Propionibacteriales > Propionibacteriaceae > Arachnia > Arachnia propionica. The sequence continues at coordinate 2,630,198 of NZ_LR134406.1, forward strand.
CGCCACCGCGCAGAACCGCATCAACTACATCCTGATCATCCCCGCCGGATACGGGCAGCGGCTCCAGGAGGCCATCCGCCAGGGCACCGAGCCGCCCCGGATGGACACGGTCATCGGATACGAATCGGCCGCGGGATCGCTGATGAACGTGCGCACCGACTCCTATCTGGGGCAGGTCGCCGACTATCTCTCGACGCTCACCGAGGACCCGGACCGGGCCGTGTCCCTGGCCAGGGACACGATGAACCACTCCGCCCCGGCCGAGCGGGTCGCCCAGGACGCGACGCCCCTGCCTTACGGTCTCATCGTCTACGCCAAGTTCTCCATCTACCCGATCATGGCCTTCGCGATCGTGACGATCTCGACGCTCATGGCGTCGCTGGGGCGCCGGGCGGTGCGTTCTCGTCTCACCGCGGCACCGGTGAGCAGCAGGTCCCGCAACCTCGGGGTCATGGGCGCCTGCCTCGTCATAGGCCTGATCGGGTGGCTGTGGATCTTCGGATTGGCCGTCGCGGCCTTCGGGGCCAGTGCAGTGACGACGTCGGCGCCGCTGCTGGGGGTCGTCGGAGCGGCCCTGGGTGCCTACATGCTCGTGGCGGTCTCGCTCGGATTCCTCATGGGCCAGTTCGGCCTGGGCCAGAACGCGGCCAATGCGGTAGCCAACATCGGCGGCATGGCGCTGTCCTTCCTGGCCGGGACCTGGGTCTCCATCGAGTGGATGCCCGATGCCGTCGTCCAAGCCGCCAGGCTCACGCCCGGTTACTGGGCGACCCAGGCGATCTCGGGAGCGTTCACCGCCACCTCGATGTCCGCCGACGTCATCGGCCCCCTGCTCGCCAACTGCGGGATCTGTGCCCTGTTCGCCGTCGCGATCTTCGCTGTCGCCATGGCCGTGGGCCGCACCCGGGCGCGGTCATCGCTGTGAGACATCCTCGGGGCGGGCCAGCGGGCCCACGAGCTCGTGGGCCCGGTAGGGCTCGTCGAGGAAGGCGATCTCCTCCCCGGTCAGTGTCAGGTCGAAGGCCCGCACGGCGTCATCGACGCGGCCCGGCCGCGAGCAGCCGACGATGGGAGCGGCCACACCCCTGGCCCACAGCCAGGCCAGGGCGACGTCCGCCATCGCCACTTGGTGACGCTGGGCGAGTTCGGCGACTCGTTCAATGATGGGCATGTCGGTCTCACGCCCACGGTCATATTTGCCGCGCATGGTGGCGTCGCTGGTGGAACGCACGGAGTCGGAGTCCCATGTGGGTCGGGTCAGGTGCCCGGAGGCCAAGGGGCTGTAGGGGGTCAGCGACATGTCGTACTGGCGGCATACGGGGATCATTTCCCGCTCATCCTCGCGGTAGAGCAGGTTGTAGTGGTTCTGCATGGAGGAGAACCGGGTCCAGCCGTGGGCATCGGCGGTCACCTGCATGGTGTGCAACTGGTAGGCATACATGGACGACGCCCCCAGGGCCCGCACCCTCCCGGAGCACACGAGAGCATCGAGGGCCTCCAAGGTCTCCTCGACCGGGGTGGCGTAGTCGAAACGGTGGATGATGTACAGGTCGAGGTAGTCGGTGCCCAGACGCTTCAAGGTGCCGTTGATCTCCCGTTCAATGGCCCCACGCGACAGGTGCCCCTCGTTGAAGTAGACCTTGCTCGCCAGCACCACGTCCTCACGTTTGACGCCGAGGTTCTTCAGCGAGGTTCCGATGAACTCCTCGCTCGTGCCGTGGGAGTAGACGTTCGCGGTGTCGATGAAGTTGACGCCCAACTCCAGAGCGCGGGCGATCACCGCTTGGGTGGCTTCCTGGTCGATGACCCACTGGTGAAAGTCCGGGAAGACCTTCCCAAAGCTCATACCCCCGATGCACAGCCGGGGGATGGTGATGTCCGTGGTGCCGAGTCGGGTGTATTCCATGTCCAGTCTCCTTCGGTGCGTGAGTCGGGCGTATCGGGAGCGCCCCGGTCCAGCTGCCCCGGGCGGTGCCTCGCGGCCAGGTTCTGGCAGACCCCCTCGCGGGTCCGCCCGCGACAGCCGTGCGAAGACGGCCACCCCCGGGCCCGCGCCATCGCCGCCGGGAACTCATGGGCGCAGGCAGGCCAACGGAACGACGAGAACACCGTCGTCGCGGCGGTATGCGGTGGCGCCCGCGGTGACCACGGCGAGGAAGGATGGCTCACCCATGCGATTCGCATCCACGCGCTCGCGCAGCAGCCTCAGGTGAGTCGCAGCCTCATCGAGCTGACGGCTGCCGAGCTTGACCTCGATCGGAGCCCACCGCCCATCCGCGAGGACGATGACTGCGTCCGCCTCCAGCCCGGTCTTGTCCCGGTAGTGGAGGAGAGTCCCGTCGATCGCTTCGGCGTAGACCCGCAGATCGCGCACGCACAGCGACTCGAACTGCAGGCCGAAGGCCTCGAAGTCACGAAGCAGGTCGGCGGGTGTCCAGCGCATGACTGCGACGCCGATCGACGGATCGACGAAGTGACGGGTCGGGCTCGTGCGAATCGCGGTCTTGGAGCGAAGCGCGGGATTCCACGCCGGCAGGTCCTCCACGACGTAGGCGCGGGAGAGGGCGTCGAGGTAGTCGCTGACCGTGTTGGGCGCCATGGCGCCGTCGTTGACGGCCAGGTCCGCCGCGATCGTCGTCTGCGAGGCCTGGGTGGAGACGTGACGGGCGTATGCGCGCATAAGGGCGCGCATACGGGTCGAATTCCGTGAGACGCCGTCCATGCGCGCGACATCGGAGTCGATGAGCCCCTCGACGTAAGTCCGCGCCAGGCGACCGGGGACCGACGTGACCCCCGCTGTGACGGCGGCGGGCCATCCCCCGCGGCACAAGACCCGGGCGATATCCTCGACGTCGAGCGGGGCGACATCGGCGACCTCCTCCTCTCCGTCGAAGAGACGCTGCAAAGAGATCCGGCCGCTGGAATCCTCCGACTCGAAGAGAGTCATGGTCCGCATGACCATGGGGGCGATCCTCCCGACGCCGGAATGCGCCCCGCCGACGGCGGGTGTTGACGAGCCGGTGAGAACGAACTGCCCCGGCTCCCCGCGAAGGTCGACGGCGAAGCGGACAGCGTCCCACAACTGCGGCGCCATCTGCCACTCATCGATGAGCCGGGGCGTTCGCCCCTCCAGGAGAGCCGATGGTTTGGCGTCGGCGAGTGCGAGGTAGGACGCACTGCGATCGGGGTCCTGAAGATAGACGACGCTGGCGGCCTGCTGCAAAGAGGTCGCCGTCTTGCCGCACCACTTGGGACCCTTCACCTGCACCGCGCCGCTGGTGGTGAGAGCCTCGGCGAGCACACCGTCGGCGATCCTGGCCATATAACGCGCGGGCACCATCGACGCTCCTCGACTGAGAACACTGCTGTTTGGCGAAGAAGTCTACCCCGTTGCCTGAGTTGGACTGATTTTGTTGCGTGAGTTGGACCGGTTTCGTTGCGTGAGTTGGACCGATTTCGTTGCGTGAGTTGGACCGATTTCGTTGCGTGAGTTGGACCAGTCCCGGATGGGGACACCCCGGCACGTCGGCGCGCTCCGATGTCGTCGCGGCCTCCCCGGGGTCTTCCCGGCCAGACCTCGCCGACCTGGGCGAAGACGGCCCTGGCCCGGGGCCAACCCGTGTAGAAGGCGGGCTGGATGACGATCTCCACAATCTCGTCGCGGGTGACGCCGTTGGCCCGACCCATCTCGAGGCGCCCCGCAGGGACCGGATATCGCCCGCTACACCGACGTCGACCCCCCCGGAGGCTCCGGTCCTCAGATCGACCAGACGGGGACCGCCTTCACGGTGGCCGTCACGGGGTAGGGCTCCCGGGCCTGGCAGATGATGGCGCCCGCGCCGACGTCGTAGTCGCCGACGTCGTTGAGAACGGAGAAGCCCGCTGCAGCCTCACGAGTCACCGTTGCCGACGTCTTGATCTCAACGGGATGCAGCACACGCCCTTCCTGGATGATCAGGTCGATTTCCCGTTGACGGGCATCCCGGTAGAAATGCACGTTCCGGGCGTCACCGCCTGCGTTGAGATAGGACTTGACGACCTCGCCGACGACGAAGGTCTCGAACACTTGACCGGCCATCGCCCCTCTGCGCAGGGTCTCCGGAGAACTCCACCCCAACAGGTGACAGGCCAGCCCCGTGTCCGTGAAGTAGAGCTTGGGAGTCTTGGTGAGCCGCTTGGTCGCATTGGACCAGAACGGGCGCAGCAGGCGCACCACGCCGGAGGCCTGTAGGACCGAGAGCCAGCTCTGCGCCGTCTTGGTGTCGACCCCGGCGTCCCGGGCGAAGGCGCTGTGATTGACGAGCCTGCCCGTGCGCGCGGCACAGGCGACGAGGAAATGATAGAAACTCGCCTCATCCTTGACGGTGATGAGATCGCGCACATCCCTCTCAAGGTAGGTGCGGACATATCCCGTGTAGAAGGCGTCCCAGGACACCGAGGGATCCATGAGCCGGGGCATCGATCCGCGGTGGATCGTGGCCCACAGATCGAGGTTCTCAGGAGACTCGCACCTTCCGTCGTCGCCGACCTCCGACGGGACATAGGGGCCCCTCCCCCCGCAACCGGTGAGCTCCCGCAGGGACATGCCCGTCATCTCCAGGATCGCGACCCGCCCCGCGAGCGACTCGCTGACGCCCTGCATGAGGTGGAAGGTCTGGGAGCCGGTCAGCACGACGCACCCCGTCTCGGGGGACTGATCGACGAGAAACTTGACCTGCTGGAACAGCCCGGGAACCCGCTGAATCTCGTCAACGGCCACGGGCAGCCGGTTGGCGTCGAAGAAGAGCACCGGGTCCTCCCGGGCGAGCACCCCGGCCCGGGGGTCGTCGAGCGTCACGTAGCGGAAGTCCTCGGGCAGCACGTGTTGCAGCATCGTGGTCTTGCCGACCTGACGCGCCCCGGTCACCAACACCACCTTGAACTGTCCCATGAGGGACAGCAGCGTTGCCTCGGCCTCGCGACGCCTGTACATGAACCGCCTCCTACAGCGCGATAGCAGGGATTCTACGACGCTTTGTGAAAATCTGGATCGCAACTCCAGATTTTCACACCACGACGAGGAGGACCAGGACGCGGTCGAGGGTGTTAGATGGTTTGCGCTGAAGAGCATCGAGAACGGCCGTGAACAAACCCCGCGATGCAGATTCATGCCCTACACGTTCGATCGAACCCGTGTTTCACAGCTGCCCACGAAATCACGTGGCGTTCCTCTTCACGGGCCGGGCGCCGAGAGGGGCACCGGCGGGCCCGGGCTCGTATCACCCGGGCCCACACCCCGGCTGAGGCGGGGCGGGCACCCTATCCCAGCCAGGCGGCCGCGACGTGATCGCGAGGCCCCGGGTTCAGGCGAGGCTTGCCCGGAAGAACTCGGTGATCCTGTCGAAGAGAATCGCATCCCTGCCGCCGCCGTCGTACAGGTCCGTGTGACTGGCCCCCGGGACGATGAGGAGTTCCTTGTTCTCCCCGGTCAGCTGGGCGAAAGCCCCCTCCCCCATGTAGCGCGAGTGCGCCTTCTCGCCGTGAACCACCAGCACCGGGGTCCTGATCTCGCCTGCGTAGGCGAGCAGCGGCTGGTTGAGAAAGGACGCGGTGCCCACGACGTTCCATCCCTCGTTGGAATTGAGGGAACGGAGGTGGTAGCCGCGCGGGGTCTTGTAGTAGTCGTGGTAGTCCCTGACGAAGGCAGGGACGTCCTCGGGCAGCGGATCGACCACTCCACCGGCCCGCGCGTAGGACCCGGAACGGTAGTCGGCGGTGCGCTGGGCGGCGAACCGGGCACGGGCAGAGTCGCGCGCCGCGGCGGAGTCCTGTTCGTCGAAGTAGCCCTTGGCGGCAATGCGGCTCATGTCGTACATGGTGGAGGCCACCGTGGCCCTGATCCGGGGGTCGAGGGCTGCGGCGTTGATGGCCATGCCACCCCAGCCGCAGATGCCGATGATGCCGATCCTTTCGGGATCGACATCCTCACGGCAGCTGAGGTGGTCGACGGCGGCGCTGAAGTCCTCGGTGTTGATGTCCGGGGAGGCCATGTAGCGGGGAGCGCCGCCCGATTCCCCGGTGTAGCTGGGGTCGAAAGCGAGGGTGAGGAATCCTCGCTCGGCCATGGTCTGGGCGTACAGGCCGCTGGACTGTTCCTTGACCGCACCGAAGGGACCGGACACGGTGATCGCGGCGAGGGGGCCCCTGGCCCCCTTGGGCCGGTAGAGGTCGGCCGCCAGGGTGATGCCGTAACGGTTGTGGAAGGTAACCTTCTCGTGGTCCACCTCGTCGCTGTGGGGAAAAACCTTGTCCCATTCCCGGGTCAATTCGAGCTTCTCGTCGTTCATGTTCTCATCCTCCTGAGACCGTTCGTGAGAACCGGTGCACGCCACCGCGCCGGGAAGGCACGGCAGCCGCCGACCCCTGGAAGCAATTCTGTCCACGATCCTGCCATGCCGCCAATGACTCTTTCTCATGGCTGATATTCTTTTTCTGCATATCATGCCGGAGGAGTGGAGCACACCGTTGGAGATCCGAACCCTGCGATACTTCCTCGCCGTGGCCCGCGAGGAGAACATGACCCGGGCCGCCGAGCAGCTCCACGTCACCCAGCCGACTCTGTCCAAGCAGATGAAATCCCTGGAACGCGAGCTGGGAAGCACACTCTTCACCCGCCGTTCCTTCTCCATCGCCCTGACCGAGGAGGGCAGGCTACTGCGGCGCCGCGCCGAGGACCTCGTCGCCATGGCCGACCGCATCACCGACGAGTTCCTGGAGCTCGACGACGTGCTGGGCGGGGACCTCTATCTCGGCCTGGCCGAATCCCACCAGGTGCGTTTCCTCGCCCGCGAGATCAAGCGCCTCAAGGAGGACTGCCCCGGGATGCGGTACCACATCACCAGCGGCGACACCGAACAGGTGACCGAGAAGCTCGACAAGGGCCTGCTCGACTTCGCCGCGCTCGTGGAGGAGCCCGACACCGCGCGGTACGAGGCCCTGAACCTGCCCGAGGCCGACCGGTGGGGCATCGTCACGCGCGCCGATGGCGAACTGGCCCGCAAGGCCCGCGTGAGCGTCGACGACCTGGAGGGGCTACCGCTGTTCTGCTCGGAACAGTCCTGGGCAGCGGACCTGCCGCGGTGGGCCGGCGCACGCATGGCGGAACTCCGTCTGGAGGGAACCTTCCGGCTCGCCTACAACGGCTCCGTCTTCGCCCGGGAGGGCCTGGGCCATCTGCTGACCTTCGCCCGGCTCGTCGACACCGGCGAGGACAGCGGTCTGGTCTTCAGGCCGCTGTGGCCCGTCCTGGAGTCGCCGATGTACCTCATCTGGCATCGACAGCAGGTTCTCTCCCCGATCGCCCGGCGCTTCCTGACGCAGGTGAGCGCGGCCCTCGAGGAGGAAACCACGAACGCGGGCCGGCATTGATCACCGCCACTGGCGGTAAAATGTGGCGGTAATCGTCTTCACGCCCCGGACGCGGCGACATCGACACCTGAGGGGACGATCGCATGGTCTACGAGCCGCCGCTGAACCGCACCTCCGAAATTGACGGGTTGTGCATGGAGATCGCCGAACTCGTAGGGGCGCTCGGCCCCGCGTCGACCCTCGGTACGAACCCCGTGCTGCACCGCGAGCTGCGCATCACCACCATTCACTCCTCCCTCATGATCGAGGGGAACACGCTCTCACGTGAGGCCGTCACGGCCATTCTCGACGGCAAGCGCGTCCTCGGTCCCGCTGATCAGATCCTCGAGGTGACCAACGCTCGTCGCGCCTACCAGCTCATGGATGACCTGGACCCCCTCTCCCCGGACGATCTCCTGCGCGTCCACGGCGTCATGATGCGCGGGCTCATCGGCGACGCCGGCCCCACGTGAATGCCGGTCAGGGTCGCAGGGCCCGCAACGGGAAGGTCACGGCACCGCCCGGATCCGTGAGACGCGGCAGGTAGTCGTCGAGCCGCCATTCCTCCCGTTTCTCTCACCAGCAGCCACCCCAACCCGGCAGTCGACGCCAATGCAACCGCCCATATGGCGTCCCATATGGCGTCATTTCGTCCGGGCGTTTGGCGGCCCTTCGTCGCCTGGGGGCATCCGGTCGTGCTCCCCCAGGGCGCAGTCGCTGCGACCTGAATCCCGCTCGGCGCCCAGCTTCCGTTCCGAGAGTGCTGCGCAACCGGGTTCCTGATCAGGTCACAGGAGCGTCCCGAACCCGGTTACACCCCCGCTACCCCCACCACGCGGCTGCGGAACTGGTCGGCGGTCAGGTGCCGGCGGGATGCGATCGCCAGGTACGACAACCCGACGGCGATCACCCCGAACAGCAGCGCCGCCCCGCCGAGCGCCACCAGGCCCGATCCGCTGACCAGGAAGGTGCGCACCAGCAGCAGACCGTTGTGCAGCGGCGAGATTCCCGCGACCCCCTGGACCCAGCCCGGCGTGGTGGAGGTCAGCCCGAGAGCGACGGTGACCACCAGGGCCAGCACCGAGATCCCGCGACCCACGTTGCCGAACCAGCCGGTCAGGGCATGGTTGACGACGGCGAAACTCACCCCGACCATCGTCAGCAGGGCTGCCGCGCCGATGGTGCGTCCCGGCGTCAGTTCGAGAGCCATGCCGACCGCGACGCCGAACAGCAGGCCCTGGACCGCGCCGAGCGCGGCCGGGGGCCAGAGGGTGCGCAGCCACAGGGTCGCGCTGGTGCGGGAGGACGCGATCAGGTCGGAGGGAACGGGACGGGCGAAGCTCCACGACAACAGCGACCCGAGCCACAGGGCCGCCACCGCGAGCAGCGCGGCCAGCGGCACCATCATCGCCTCGTAGACCTTCCCGTCCTTCAGCACGGGAGAGGCGACCACCTGCGACAACGTGTCGCGGTCGGAGTCGCTGTAGTTGGGTAGTTTGGATCCGGCCTCGGAGAGCTTGTCGTGGAAGGCCCCGAGCCCCTGCGACAGTTCCCGCGACCCCGCACCAAGCCGCAGCAGCCCCGCGGCGAGCTGGGTTGCCCCGTCGGCGGCCTGGCCGACGCCGGTCACGTACTTGCCGGTTCCGTCGGCCAGCTGCCCGGCCCCGGAGGAGAGTTGCCCCACCCCCGAGGAGAGCTGCCCGGCCCCGTCGGCCAGCTGCGACGATCCGCTGGCGAGTTGATTCGCCCCCTCGGCCAGGCGGGCCGTCGCGGCAGGCAGCGCGGAGGTCTGGTTCCGCAGCTGCCGCAAACCGCCCAGCAGCTGAGTGGCGCCGGTGCCGAGCTGTTCGGCGTTGGTGCGCAGCGGCTCGGCCTTGGTGAGGATGGTGTCGGCTCCCTCACGGAGTTTCGCGACCCCACCGGTCAGTTTCTGCGCCTGCTCGGTGATCTTCGACGGCAGCTGCTCCAGAGCGGTCAGGGGATCGGTTCCTGCGGGCACGACCTTCGCCAACGCGTCGCGCAGCTTGATGACCGACTCGGTCATTCCCAACCCCATCCGCGAGAACCCACGGGCGGTTTCCAGCAGGGTCTTTCCGGTCTTCGGGTCGGTTTGCTGCAGCACGCCGAGGGCCGCTTTCGCTCCCTGCTGGAAACCCTTGTTCAGGGCATCCCCGACCCCCTGCTGGTAGGCCTCGCGAAGCAGCTTGCAGGTCTCGGCGTCCTCGATCGGGCACTTCCAGTTCGCGACCAGCCGCTGGGCGAACTCCTTCAGCTCCGACGGCGGCGGTGTCTCACCGGAGGCGTACCCGGCCAGGGTGGAGTCGAGTTTGTTCAGTTGTGCGTCGAAGGCCGCGAGCTTGGAACGTACCTCCTCGATGGTGATGTTGCTCGCCCCCGGGAAGTACTGTTTGAGGGCCTGCTGGGCCTCGCGCAGGGTCGGGACTAGCTGTCCGAGGGCCGCCTGGGCCTCCTTCATGGCCTCCGGGTCGAGCTGGGAGTTCAGGCCTGCTTCGAGCTGGGCCAGGCCGTTTCGCAGTTCACTCACCCCGTCGAGGACACCGACGGTGCCCGAGGTGTATCCGGAGACCCCCTCCAGCAGCGGCGTGGCCCCGTCGGTGAGCTGGTTGACCCCGTCCGCGAGTCGCGGCGCCTGGGCGTTCAGCTGGGCAATGCCCCCCGCGAAACTCCGGGTGCCGTTCGCGAGGTTCCCCGCCCCGCCGGCGAGGGTTCCCGCTGCACCGCTGAGTTTCTGCGACCCCTCGGCCAGGGTGTTCGCGGCGCTGCCGAGCTGTTTTCCCTGAGCGGACAGCTCGCCAAGCCCGCCGGCGAGTTTCTCGGAGTTGTTGGCGGCGGTGGTTGCGCCGTCGGCGAGCTGGGAGCCGGCCTCGTTGAGTTTGCCCGCCCCGTCGACGATCTGCTTGAACTGTTCCCCCACCCTGTTGAAACCGATGTAGATGTTCTCCAGGTAGGCCTTCGTGAGGGTGGCGTTGATGGTGTCGGTGGCCAGGCCCGCGATGTCGTGCGCAAGGGCCGCGTCGGCAAAGGGCGCGTTCTTGGAGACCACGACGCTTATGGTGGCCTGTTTCGCGATGGCGGCGTCGTTGCTGCTGAAGGAGGTGGCGGCCTCGGAGAAGCCCTCGGGGATGGTGACGACGGCGGAGTAGCGGCCGTCGTTCAACCCGGCCTCGGCGTCCTCGGCGTCGGCGATGGTCCACGAGATGTTGGTTCCCTCCCGGGCCACCATCTCGGAGGCCAGCTGCCGTCCCAGCGGCACGATCCGGCCGTCGACGGTCACCGCCTTGTCGTGGTTGACCACGGCGGCGCGGATTCCCTGATTGTTGCTGCCGCGCACCAACCCCAGCAGGGTGCCGACTGCGAGCAGCGGCACCAGGGCCAGCACGACGAGCCCCGGCCAACCGAGGCGATGTCCGGAATGAATGCTTTCAGGTCTCATCGGATGCTCCTGACGGGCTGGTCGACGACGAACACGCCATCGACGGGGAGGGTTTCGAGGATCGATTCGCTGCTGGCGCACAGCACCAGCGCCGAGGTTCCGTCGCCGCGGAACCGGTCGATCAGACCGGCCAGGCGTTCGTCACCAACGTCGAGGGTTTCCACCGAGTCGACGAAGGCGACGCTGCCCGGGATCGGGCGCAGCGCGGACAGGGCCGCGGGATCGTTGGCCAGGTCGGCGTAGCGGGTGCGGCGGTGCACGGCGGTGGCGGCTCCGGGCAGCAACTCCCCCGCCACCCGGGCGCGCCCCGAGGTGATGCTGAGCCTGCCCGACAGCGCCAGCGCCAACCCGGTCCTGGACGAGACGGGGCCCGCGACGCCGATCACGTTCCCAGCCTCCAGCACCAGGCTGGTGGGCGGCAGCAGTCCCTCGACCGCGACCTCCTCGGCGTAGAGCAGGTGGTCGCCGCCGGGCCACCGGGCCAGTTTCAGTTTCTCCGTGAGGACCTCGCCCTCGACATCGAAGGTGGGCAGGGCCTTGTCCAGCCAGCGCGGCAGCCACCAGGCCCGCTTCCCGAGCAGCGCCATCACCGCCGGCACCAGCGTCATGCGCACGCAGAAGGCGTCGATCGCCACCCCGACGGCGAGGGCGAAGGCGATCTGTTTGATGGAACTGATGCCCTCCGGGACGAAGAACGCGAACACCGAGAACATGATCACGGCGGCGGCCACCACCACCGGCCCGGATGCGGCCATGCCGTCACGGATTGCGTCGACGGGTTTCTTGCCGTGCACGTACTCCTCGCGGATCCGGGAGACGAGGAACACCTCGTAGTCCATGGCCAGGCCGAACAGGATTCCCATCAGCAGGATCGGCAGGAAGGAGATCACGGGCATCCCGCGTTCCAGGTTCACCATCTGGGTCAGGTGCCCGTCGTTGAACACGAGTTTGGTGGCCCCGAAAGCGGCCCCGACCGACAGCAGGAAACCGAGGGTGGCCTTTACGGGCACCCACACCGACCGGAACACCGCGGCCAGCAGCACCAGTGACAACCCGACCACGAGCATCCCGAACGGCAGCAGCGCCCCAACGAGACGGGAGTTGACGTCGATCTGCATGGCGGTCATGCCCGTGACGGCGGTCTCGACGCCGTAGCGTTCCAGCCATTGGTCGTGCCGGTCTCGCAGGGTCTGGACGAGGTCTGCGGTGGCGGGGTCGTCGGGTCCGGTGGTGGGCACCACCTGGAGCATCGCGACCTCCGCATTCTGGTTGGGGGTGGCCAGCGGCACCGCGGCAACACCGTCGATCGCCTCCACCTCCTCCTTGAGGTCGGCCACCAGCTTCAGCGGATCCTTGCTGGAGATGACGTCGGCGGTCAGCACCAGCGGACCGTTGCGCCCCACCCCGAAATGTTGCGAGATCAGGTCGTAGGTGACGCGATCCGGGGCGCCCTCGGTGTGCTGCCCGGAGTTCGGCAGGGCGGTGCGCAACCCCAGGCCCGGGATCGTCAACGCCCCGAGGCAGACCACCACTACCAGCAGCACCACAACGGGATGCCCGGTGGTGACGCGACCCCACCAGGCGAAGGCGCCACCCCCGCGGGGCTTGCGGCGCCGCCGGGGCTTCTTCGGCCGGGGCCGCAGCCGCTCCCCCAGCAGCCCCATCAGCGCGGGCAGCATAGTCAGTGCGATGAACACCGCCAGCACGATGGCCAGGGCCGCGAACGCGCCCATCACGGTTAGGAACGGGATCCCCGAGACCCCGAGCCCGAGCAGGGCGATGAACACCGTCAACCCGGCGAACACCACGGCCGAACCGGCGGTCCCGACGGCCCGGGCCGTCGATTCCTCCGCCGTCATACCCTCGCCCAGCTGGTTGCGGTGGCGGGAGAGGATGAACAGGGCGTAGTCGATGCCGACCGCGAGCCCCAGCATCACCGCCAGCATCGGGGTGGTCGAGTTGATGCTGGCCAGGCGGGCGATGAGGAGCATGACGGCCATGGTCACCCCCACCCCCGTAACCGCGGTCAGCAGCGGCAGCCCCGAGGCCACCAGGGAACCGAGCACCAGCGTCAGCACCACCAGCGCGACCCCCAGGCCCGCGATCTCCGTGACGCTCAGCCTCGGCAGTTCGATGTTGAAGGCCTGGCCTCCCATGTCGAGGGTGGCGCCCTGCGGCAGCCGCTGGGCCATGCGTTCGGCGACGGCTGTGAGTTGCGCGAGCTGCTCGTTGCTCGGGGCGCCTTTGACGTCGATCAGGATCGCGACGATGGCCGCCCGGCCGTCGTCGGAGACCATTCCCGAGATCCGCTCGTTCCACGGGGAGGTGGCCGAGTCCACGAAGTCGATCGCCTCCAGCTCGCTGATGGTGTCCTCGATGACGCCGCGGAAGTCTTCGACCCGGCCGCCCTCCGGGGCCACGAAGATCGCGGCGGCCTGGGTCATGGCACCCTGCGGGAAGGTCATTTTCAGCTTGTCGAGGGCCACCTGGGAGGGGGAACCGGGGATTTTGAACACGTCCGCGAAACCGCCCCCGAAGGCCAGGGCCGCACCGCCCACGGCCAGGACGATGACCAGCCATGAGGCGAGGACCAGTTTCGCGTGTCTGAAACACCAGCGACCGAGAGCGTAGAGCTGAGCGGACATCTTCCCCACTTCGATACAGTCATGAATCCCGACACAGCATACAACGCTGTATCGAGGCTTCAAATCCGGGAAAACCCCGAGTCCGCGCGGAACACCGCTGCGCCGCGGACCAGGAACACGACGAACCGGACGACGATGCCGGCGATGGTCCCGGCCCGCCCGGGACCCCAGTACGGGCGCGACGGGATGTCGGACACGAGACCAGCGGGACGTGGCGTCCCGGGAAAGAACGAGCTACGGGCGGTCCGGTTCATGAAACCCTTCCTTACCCCGGGCCGGGGCACGAACCACTAGACTGACGGGCATGACCGACCTGACGCCGCGCCGGGAGGCCACCGTGGGCCGGCTGGTGGAGGCAGCCATCACCCAGTTCGCGGCTCGGGGCATCGACGCGACCAGCGTGGAACAGCTGTGCGACGCCGCGGGATTCACCAGGGGGGCCTTCTACTCCAATTTCACATCCAAGGACGACCTGTGCACGGCCGTCATCGAGCGCTACCGCGACAACGTGCTCGCCAGCCTGTCCGAGACCATCGCGGAACTACCCCCGGAGGCGGACGTCAAGACGGTTGCCAGCACCACCCTGGAGCATTTCCTGAAGGTCCTCGCGCCCAGCCGGGAGATGAAGGTCACCCTCACGGAGATCCGCCTGCGGGCGCTGCGCTCCCCCGGTCTGGCAGCCCAGCTAGAGCAGCTCAGCGAGGAAACCCGCCCGGCCCTCGTCGGGTTCATCGAGAGTCTGGCGGCGAGGATGGACGTGAAGTTCGTGCTACCCACCGAGCACATCCTCACCGTCTTCGATGCGCTGTACTCCTACGAGATCCAGGGCTACAACAAGGACAGCGTCCGCCAGCTGCTCACCCCCCTGGCCATCTCCCTCATCAGCGCGAGCGGGAAGCCCCAGTGATCACGTCACCGGGGCGGCCGACGCCTTGCCGCGGGGTCCCTCAGAGCGTCAGCGACCCCAGCCGGGCGTAGTCCTCCTCCGAGGGATGGGCGACGATCACCCGCGGCGGGTGCGTGCCGGGATGGGGTTTGACGAGGTGCGGAAGCTGCCCGACCACCTCGGTGTAGGGCACGTCCAGGACCGAGTGCCCGCACTCGAAGGCGATCACGTCCACCACCGGGATGCTGGCGCCGGGCACCCCCTCGGGCACGAAGGCCATCGAGAAGAGCTCGTCGTCCAGGGCGTAGAGGTCCTCGTAGTCGGACACGTAGTGGTCGTAGTCCTTCCGGATCGCATCCTTGAGGACGTTGTAGGTGCGCCCCTCCGCACGCTGCCTGAGCCTCTGGAGGCGTTGCCCGAGCTGGGAGGTCCTGGGTGGCAGGCTCAGCTGCCAGCGGCGATTGGCCACCACATGGGGCAACGGATGAATGCCGTCGCGGGCGACGACGGCCTCCTCCAGGTCGTCGAGGAGGTCATCCCAGCGGTCCGTCGCGACGTTGACCAGGAAGACGTCGTTACGACGGGCGGGGATAACTGCCCAGGCCGTGCCGGTCCGCTCGCCGAGCCTGCCCAGGAGCTCCTCCATGGCCGCGGCATCCGCGAACCAGGCCGCCTCGTTCCCGGGCGGAGTGGTCAGGGTCAGAACATCGGGCCCGAGCCCCATCTCGGAGAAGGCCATGGCCTCCTCCATGAGGCGCAGGTTGCCGATGGCCCTGCCCTGGAGCTCGATGTCGTACTCCGCGATCCGGTCGCCCGGCAGGTCCGATTCGGACACCACGCGGAGAGTGGTCGGTTCGTCGATGGCCAGCCCGAAACCGATGAACTCGGTTAGCCAGCCGACCGCCGCCGGGGCCAGCTGCCCCTGCGCAACGAAGTAGTCGGCGCTGCGGACCAGCGGCACGACGGTCTCGAGGTCCTTCTCGCCCGCCTCACCGGAAGCGCTCATGACGTCCACCGCGCGGTGCACCCGGGCGATGCGGGCGGCCTCGGGCTCGTCGGTGTGAGCCGGTTCGGCCAGGCGGGGGTCGATCCCGATCACCTGCTCGTCCTCCAGACGCAGCATCAGCATCCCCGAATCCGGTTCCCCCGGTTGCGGGGCATCCAGCACCTCGACCACCGCGGGATGTGTCACGAGGATCCTGATCGCTTCTTCTCGGCTCATGGGCCGACCATACGTGCGGTGAACACGCCATCGGAGGATTGACATCAGAACTGGCCACCTGACCGACACGACTCAGACAAATACTTGTGGTTTCGGAAACTACTTGCTAGCCTAGCTGTCAGTTGTTGACCGCCACCCCAGGAGGATGACATGACCGAACACCCGAGCCCCACATCCGAGGAGGCCGCAAACCTGTTGAGACAGGCCGAGACCACCCTCACCCACACCCGGGGAAACGCGGGATGGCCGACGATAACCGCCCAGATGAGCATGGGTGCCGCCACCTCCGTGTACCTGCTGGCCAGTCGCGACACCCAATTCGACGCCGTCTCCTTCATCGGCATGATGGTCTGGGTGTTGGCACCCTTGATCCTCGTGGTCGCGTTCGCGAAGGTCGCCAAGAACGGTTTCGGGATTCGCTGGGGCCTCTACATGGCGGTCTGGGCCCTGTGCTGGAGCATCTCCATGTTCTTCCCCACCGCCGCGGTCCGGGTGCCGCTCGCGGCGGTGATCGCGGTCGCGTCCTTCGTCGGCGCCCTCGTGGAGGCACGCCGATGAGCACCGAACATCCCCGCCACAAGCTGGTCGACGAGTTCACCAACCCGGTTCGTTTCTCGCTGGTGGCAGGGCTGGCCGGGGTCGAGCAGATCGACTTCGCCACCCTACGCAACCACCTCCAGGTCTCCGACTCCGTGCTCTCCCGCCAGGCCAGCCAGCTCGAGGGCCTCGGGATCGTCGCCGTCCGCAAGGGTTACATCGGGAAACGCCCCCGCACCTGGTTCAGCCTCACCCCGAAGGGCCGCAAGCTGTGGAAGTCCCACCTGGCGGCGCTGCGGGCCATCGCCGAGGACTCCGTTCTCGCTGCCTCGGGGGACGGTTCCTGAGAGGCCCGGCCCGAATTCCCGCGGCGATCCGGCCAAGCGGGCAGACTGGGTGGCATGAACATCGAGAAACTGATCACGGAGGCCCCCGGGCAACCGGACTTCACCAACAACGCCTGGATCGTCGGCGATGACCGGGAAGTGATCGTCATCGATCCGGCCCACCAGCCCGACCGCATCGCACTCGCCGTTGGCGACCGGAAGGTGAGGGCGGTGCTGCTGACCCACGGGCACTGGGACCATGTGACGGCAGCCCCGGCCTTCGCGGCCCTGATGGGCGACCCGCCCGTCCACCTGAACCCCGCGGACGAGTTCCTGTGGCGGGAAACCCACCCGCACGAGGCGTTCCGGCCCATCGCCGACGGCGACGAGTTCACGGTCGCCGGGGTCACGCTGCGGGCGGTCGTGACCCCGGGGCACACCCCGGGCGCGACGTGTTTCGTCACCGACGGGGTGGTCTTCACCGGCGACACCCTCTTCGAGGGCGGCCCGGGGGCCACCCGCTGGGACTACTCGGACTTCGACCGGATCATCGCCTCGATCCGGGAACGCCTGTTCATCCTGCCCGACGACACCGTCGTCAACACGGGCCACGGCCCCTCCACAACCATCGGGAAGGAACGCCCGCACCTGGACGAGTGGATCGCCCGGGGATGGTGAGGCCTGTCGCCTGGCCGCGTCCGATCCCGGAGGGGCACTCCTGGCGGGCGCTGGTCGGGGATGGCTGGCCCGCCCACGTGCGGGTGCTGCACCCCGCGTCACGACGGATCGACGGCGTGGAACACCCGGTGCGGTGGCAGGAGATCGCTCCGGAAGGAGTGTCAATCGCGACCGCTGGCTGGTCCGAGGTCTCCGGGATCGGGCTGCACGAGGGCGCCGCCGGTCCAGGATGGGACCACGAACCGGACATCGGCCCGAGTCCCCTGATCCTGTCGGTGCTGCTCCGGCAGATGCTGCCCGGCGTCCCGGAAGGCCGCGTCTGGACCGGCGAATGGGACGGCTGGGGAAACCGGAAACGCCCTGCGGGTTCCCGGCCACTCACGGTTCCGGGACGGAGATACCACGTGACCGCGATGTCACCGCGGAAGCTGCTGACGGAACTGAATCCCGACCGTCTCCCGGATGTCGTCTGGGATGAGGCCGGAACCTTCATCATCCTGGCGGACATCGACCTGCCCAGCACCGTCGTCGGCTGTCAGAAGGGAATCGCCGAGAGGCTCCTCCGGAACCCAGGCCTGGAGGCCGTGCGGGTTGACGGCGCCGCACCCGTCGTCACCTGATCCCACCCTGCGAGTGGTCGCGTTCTCAATTCGCGCCGGGACCCGGACCCGCCCCTGCCCCGGCAAGGAGCCGATGAGCCGGACCGCTCCCCGGCTCCGCCCGCGGGTTTTTCACAGCTGGATGGCCGCCAGGCGGGCGCGGTCCTCCGGGCCCGGACGCCCGATGATGAACCGGGGCGGGTAGGACTGCGGATGGGGACGCACCAGATGGGGCAGTTCCGCGACCAGCCGTTCGAACCACACCCGGTGGATGGTGTTCCCGCCGTCCATGAAGTCCACCAGGTCCACCCGGGGGATGCTGGTGGCTTCCAGGTCCAGGGGAACTTCCGAGAAGGTCACCACATCGTCGCCGGCGAACGTTCCCAGGAAGTCGCTCATGAGATCCACCCGCGTCTCGCCGTGACGCTGCAGCGCGTCCCGGCACGCCCGGTGGACGACGTTCTCGGCGTTGAACTTGAGGGTTTGCAGGCGGCGACGCGTGGCGGGTTCCAGCTGCGGAACGTACTCCTGCCACCTGCCGTCGACGACGACGTGCGGAACCGGGTGGACTCTCTCCCGGGCGTCGATATTGGGTTCCAGCAGGTCCATGAGTTCTCCCCAGTGCCGGGTAGTGGAGTTGACCAGCCACAGGTCCTTGCGAAAGGCGGGGATGGCGACCCACGGGGTGCCCGTTTTCCAGGAGTAGTACGCCAGAGCCTTGGCGACGTAGGCGGCCTGGGCGAACCACGACACCTCGTAGGCGGGGGGATTCTTCACCGCGATGACATCGGAGTCGTATCCCATGTCCTGGACCAGGATGTCGTGGGCCAGGGCCCCGAAGTTCTCGAAGGCCCTGCTCAAGAACTGGAGGTCCTCGACGTCCGTCCGGGGCTGGGGCAGTTCGTCCTCGGTGA
The DNA here is from genome assembly GCF_900637725.1 of Arachnia propionica. Lineage (GTDB taxonomy): Bacteria > Actinomycetota > Actinomycetes > Propionibacteriales > Propionibacteriaceae > Arachnia > Arachnia propionica. The sequence continues at coordinate 2,648,845 of NZ_LR134406.1, forward strand.
TGACCCGCATGCTGGACGGCTCGTCGATGACGAGCCCGATGCCGATGAAGTCGGTGAGTTTCCCCACCAGCGCCACCCGCGCCCCGCCCCGGTCCATGAAATAGGAGGCGTCGCGCACGATGGGAACCACGTTCGCCAGGTCGAGCGGGGGGCGGTTGATGCTCTGCTGCCACGCCTCCTCCAGGTGCTGATGCACTTGGCTGACGAGTTCCTGCTCCGGAATCCCGGTTCCGCCGGCCGGGAAGATGTCCGGGTTGATCCCCAATCCCCTGCCGTCGTTCATCCGGAAGTAGACCACCCCGAGTTCCACGAACCTCTCAGGCTGCGGCTGCGGCACCTCTACGACCGCAGGATGAAGGGAGACGATCCTGATGAGTTCTTCCGGCGTCATACTCCGAGCTTAGAAGTTCCTGGGCTCATCCCGGCTGCGCAGCACTCAAACTGGAAAAAGGCCCGCTTGGGCCCCGATTCCAGGTTGAGTGCTGCGCAACCCGGATACCTTCCAGATCCCTCACCCGCGCGGGGCGAACATCGTTGCAAATGGTGGTGGAACACCACCGCTGCCAGATCCCTCACCCGCGCGGGGCGAACATGATCACCCCCGCTCCGGTCAGGCAGATACCGGCACCAATGAGATCCCAAAGGTCGGGATGGTAGCCATCGGCGACCATCCCCCACACGAGGGCCCCGGCTATGAACAGCCCCCCGTAGGCAGCCATGATCCGCCCGAACGACGATTCGCCCTGGAACGTCACGATCAGCCCGTAGAGGGCCAGCACCAGGAATCCGCCGCCGGCCCAGAGCCAGCTGCGGTTGCCCCTGATCCCCTGCCACACCAGCCAAGTACCGCCCAGTTCGGCGGCGGCGGCCAGGACGAACAGCACCACGGTACGAACGACACCCACGCCAGCACCCTACGCGACCTCGTTCCGCCAAGGCGCAACGCTTCTGCACGCCACACCTTCCCCTCGGGGTTCGACTCCCTAGACTGGCCTCAACCGAACCAGGAGACTGCGACATGAAGGTACTCATCACTGGCGGTGCCGGCTACATCGGCAGCACCGTCGCCTCGGCCTGCGAGGACGCGGGCCACGACGTCGTCATCCTCGACGACTTCTCCACCGGGCGCCGCGAGTTCATAGGCGAGCGCCCCCTCTACGAGGGAGACATCGCCGATGACTCCCTGCTGGACCGGCTCTTCGGCGAGCAGCGGATCGATGCTGTCGTGCACTGCGCCGCGAAGATCATCGTCCCGGAATCCGTTTCCGAACCCTTGGCCTACTACGAGAACAACGTCGCCAAGACCGTCACCCTGCTGGCCGCCCTGCAGCGCAACGGCGTGGAGCGATTCCTGTTCAGCTCCTCCGCCTCCATCTACGCCCCCGACGAGAACTTCGTCGTCACCGAGGACTCGCCGCTGCAGCCCGGCTCCCCCTACGCGCGCACCAAGTTCATGGTGGAGCTGATCCTCGAGGACTTCACCCGGGCCAGCGACGTGCGGGTCGCCTCGCTGCGCTACTTCAACCCCATCGGCACCGACCCGAAGCTGCGCAGCGGCCAACAACTGGAGAAACCCTCCCACGTGCTGGCGAAACTCCTGGAAGCCTGGGTGAACAAGGAGACCTTCACCGTCACCGGCGTCGACTGGCCCACCCGCGACGGTTCCGGTATCCGCGACTTCATCCACGTCTGGGACCTCGCCCGGGCGCACGTAGCAGCCCTGGAACACTTCGACGAGGCCACCGCTACCAACCCCTACCAGGTGTTCAACATCGGCACTGGAAACGGCGTCACCGTCAAGGAACTGGCGGCCTCCTTCGAGAAGATCACCGGCGACCCGCTGAAGGTCCGCTTCGGTGATCCCCGCCCCGGTGACGTCGCGGGTGTGTACACCGTCTCCACCAAGGCGAAGGACGTGCTCGGCTGGGAGGCGGAACTCACCGAGACCGACGCCGTGCGTGACGCCATCGCGTGGTTGCCCGTGCGAAAGGAGAGTTTGGGTTATTGACCGGTTTCAGGACGGGTCGGTTGCCTCGGTCCAGAGTTGACGGCGTTGCTTGGCGCGGCGCCGGTCCAGCAGGCTCGTGGCCACGCAGATGCCCGCCAGCAGGAGAATGGCCCAGAAAAGTTTGCGGATCATGGCGACCAACCTACCTTCCCGAAAGTAATTCCGATTGGGATTCAAGACCGGGGTGGGGGCGGTTCGGGGTGATCCGCGACCACGGTCCGACGCCGCTTCGTCGCACCCCTGAATAGGCTTGCCGACCATGATGGCCGATCTCTCCGAGACGCATCGCCGCCTGCTGCTGGACGCTGGGACGGCGCTGGGGACGTTCCTGCTCCTGGTGCTTCCCCTGGTTGCGCTGGGGATTCCCGAGGAGGCCGCCGTGATCGGCTGGTCGACGCTGATGGTTGCATCGTTGGCGTTCCGGCGCGTCAATCCGCTGCTGGCCGTGGTCGTGTGCGCGGTGGCGGGCACCGGAATGGTGCTGCAGGTCCCCTCCCCCGTGCCCGCGATGCTGGTGGTGCTGGTGATCGTCTTCTCGGCCGCCAGGCACCTGAGCGCCACCGCCGGGCTGGTGGTGATTCCACTCGGGATCGCCGCATCCATCCTCGGCCCCCTGTCGTGGCTGGGCCGGATCCCGGAGGGGCAGCGGTTCCTGGCGGGCGGGTTGCTGAGCCTGTTGTGTCTGTCACTGATGATCAACGCCTACCTGCTCGGCAGGCGGGTGGCGGTCCAGAATCACGTGACCAGACTCGACGAGGCCCTCGCGGAGGAACGTTTCCTGGCCGGGGCCCGCAGCGCCCAGGATGCGACAGAGCTGGCCGAGGACAGGGCCCGCACCGAGGTGGCCCGGGAACTGCACGACGTGGTGGCGCATTCGCTGTCGGTGATCGTCGTACAGGCCGAGGGGGCGAAAGCCCTGGCCACCAAGAAACCCGAGGCGGCCGTCGAGGCGCTGAACGTGATCGCCCGCACGGGCCGCAGCTCGATCGGGGAGATGCGCCGGATCGTTTCCCTGCTCCGGGGCGAGTCGGACGCCTCCTTCGGACCGTCACCGTCGCTGCCGCAGATCCCGGAGATGGTTGCCAAGGCCGGCCCCAGGATCACCCTGGAGATGCCGGAGGAACTGCCACCCGTCCCGGAATCGCTGGGGCTGACCGCCTTCCGCGTGGTGCAGGAGTCGGTGACGAACTTCCTCAAGCACGCTGGCCCAACAGCCCGGGCCACCGCCACGATCACCTGCGAACTGGAGGCCATCGACATCCGCGTCACCGACGACGGGGTCGGAGTCCAGGCCCCCACCGAGGGACGGGGAGCCGGGGTGCGGGGGATGCGCGAGCGCGTCGCGGCGATGGGCGGTACCTTCAAAGCGGGACCACGCACCGGCGGCGGCTACGAGGTCAGGGCGCGACTGCCCCTGCCCTCCCAGCTGGGACGGGGCTGGCTGAAGTGAGGAGGAATGGATGATCAGGGTTCTGCTGGCCGACGACCAGTCGCTGGTGCGCAGCGGATTCCGCATGCTGATCGACTCCGCCGACGACATGGAAACCGTCGGCGAGGTCTCGAACGGGGCGGACGCGGTGATGGTGGTCAAGTCGCAACCGGTTGACGTGGTGCTGATGGACATCCGCATGCCGATCATGGACGGAACCGAGGCCACCCGCCAGATCACGGAGCTCGGTGGGGAGACGAAGGTGCTGGTGCTGACCACCTTCGACCTGGACGAGTACGTCTTCGCGGCCCTGCGCAACGGGGCCTCCGGGTTCCTGCTGAAGGACGCCCTGCCAGACGACCTCCTGGGTGCGATCCGGACCGTCGCCGGCGGCGGGGCGGTGGTGGCGCCAACCGCCACGCGGCGCCTGCTGGATCACGTCGCCCCGAAACTGCCGGCCGGCAAACCCCGCGACGATTCCCGGCTCGACGGGCTGACCGAGCGGGAACGCGAGGTACTGATGGAGGTGGCGCGGGGCGCCAACAACACCGAGATCGGTTCCCGCCTCTACATGGCCGAAGGCACCGTCAAGACCCACATCGGCCGACTGCTGGCCAAACTCCAGGCCCGCGATCGCGTCGGGCTGGTGCTGATCGCCCACGAGTGCGGGCTGCTGGACTGAGTCCTGCTGGGGCCGGTTGAGCCGGGTCGCGAGCACTCTTCCTTGAAGCTGGTTGAGCCGGGTCGCGAGCACTCCTCCCCAAGCCGGTTGAGCCGGGTCGCGAGGAACGAGCGACCCGAGTCGAAACCCCTGACACCCGGTAGCCAGAACCCAACTCCAGTCACCATGGTTTCGACACGCCCCACTCGCTGACGCTCGCAGGCCGGCTCAACCAACTTCGCCACTTCCAAGCCGGTTGAGCCGGGTCGCAAGGAACGAGCGACCCGAGTCGAAACCCCTGACACCCGGTAGCCAGAACCCAACTCCAGTCACCATGGTTTCGACACGCCCCACTCGCTGACGCTCGCAGGCCGGCTCAACCAATTTCACCACTTCCAAGCCGGTTGAGCCGGGTCGCGAGGAAAGAGCGAGCAGGCCGACCCGACCAACTTGATGAGGGCTGGTTCCGAGCCGGCCTGCTTCAGGAGGGCACCGGTTCAATCGGTGTGCGACCTCTCAGCCGACGATGTCCTCCGCGACCATGCGGGCGGCTGAGGCGGTGGCGTCGGTGGGCTGTTCCTCGGCGGCCAGTTCGGCGGCGATCCGCTCCCGGTAGTTCGACTTCTCCTGCTCCAGGCGGGCCTCGTCCCAACCGAGGACCGCGGCTGCGATCTCGGCCACCTCGTCGACGGCGGCGCCGCCGCGGTCGCGGGCCTCGGAGTTGAGGCGTACCCGGGAAACGAGGATGTCCTCCAGGTGCAGGGCGCCCTCGACCGCGCAGGCGCGGTGGACCTCGGCGCGCAGGAACTGCGGGGCCGCCTCGAGGGGTTTGCCGAGGCTCGGGTCCTCGTCGATCGCGGCGAACAGGTCGGGCAGTTCGGAGCCGTAGCGGCGCACCAGGTGGTGCAGCCGGTCGGCGTCGAAACCGTATTTCACGCCCAGGCGGCGCGCCTGGTTCTCCACCGCGTCGAAACCTTCAGCACCCAACAGCGGCAGCTGCGCCGTCACCGAGGGCCGCGCCTTCGCGAGGGACTGTCCCAGGGCGAAGTTGACGGCGTCCTCGGCCATCACCCGGTAGGTGGTGAGCTTGCCGCCGGCAATGGCCACCATGCCCGGGATCACCTCGGTGACGGTGTGTTCGCGCGAGACCTTCGTCGACTTCGACTCGTCGAGCACCTTCGGCTGGAGCAGCGGCCGCAGCCCGGCGTAGGTGCCGATGATGTCGTCGCGGGTCAGCGGCGGGTCGAGGACCTCGTTGGCGTGATCCAGCACGTAGTCGATATCCTCGGAGGTCGGCACGGGGTGTTTGAGCTGTTCGTGCCAGGCGGTGTCGGTGGTGCCGATCACCCAGTAGTGCTGCCACGGAATGATGAACAGCACCGACTTCTCGGTGCGCAGGAACAAGCCAGTGGTGGCCTTGAGGCGTTCGCGCGGGATGACGATGTGGATTCCCTTGCTGGTGAGCACCTTCAGCCCCCCGGTGCCGCCCGCGAGTTCTTGGGTCTGTTCGGTCCACACGCCGGTGGCGTTGATGATCCGGTCGGCCTCGATGGTGAACTCGTTGCCGTTCTCCAGGTCGACGGCCTTGACCCCGCAGGCCCGGCCGCGCCCGTCCTTGAGGACCTCGGTGACCTTGACGCGGCTGGCAGCAGCGGCCCCGTACTTGACGGCGGTGCGGATCAGCGTGATCACGAGGCGGGCGTCGTCGACTCGGGCGTCGTAGAACTCGATGGCGCCGACTAGGGCGTTGCGTTTGATCTCGGGGAAGCGCCGCATGGCCCCGGCCTTGCTGAGGTGGCGCTGGATCGGCACGGTCTTGCGGCCCTTGGAGCCGATGCGCGCGAGGGCGTCGTACATGCCGACGCCGACCGCGGAGTAGGCGCGCTCGATGACGGGGGTTTTCAGCGGCCACAGGAAGGGCTGCGCCTCGACGAGGTGCGGGGCGATCGTGGTCAGCAGCCGACCGCGTTCCCTGAGGGCCTCGGCCACCAGTTTGAAATCGAGGTTGTAGAGGTAGCGGAGTCCGCCGTGCACCAGCCGAGAGGACCGCGACGACGTGCCGGCAGCCCAGTCCTGGGCATCCACGACGGCGGTGCTCAGGCCGCGCGCCGCGGCGTCGAGAGCGATCCCCGCCCCGGTGACACCGCCGCCGATGACGAGGACATCGAATTTCTGGGAGGTCATGGCCTCAAGGGAGGTGGCACGCTGTTCCTGGGACAGAACTGTCATTTGAGGGCTCCTTCGCTCGGTGACCCCAGCCTCCCCCCTTGCACGAATGTTCACAACCCAGTTGCACATTCGTGCACGCCCGTCGGTTTCCGACACGGCGCGCGTGCAGGGACGCCGAAATCATCCCGGATGCCCCGCGACCACTCGGCCGTCGCGCAGCTCAAGGACCTCGTCGGCGCGCGAGATCAGCAGCGGGTCGTGGGTGGCCACCACGGTCGCGGTGCCGCGGATCCGGGTCACCTCGAGGATCAGGTCCATGATCCGCTCCGCGGTCTCGGAGTCGAGCTGCCCGGTCGGTTCGTCGGCGATGAGCACCTCGGGGCGCGCCACCAGGGCCCGCGCCATCCCTACCCGCTGCTGTTGCCCGCCGGACAGTTCCCCCGGCCGCTGCCCGGCGTGACGTGTCAGGCCCACCAGTTCGAGGACCTCCGCCACCCGTTCGTCGCGTTGCCCACGTTCCATGCGACGCAGCCGGAGCGGCACCTCGACGTTCTCGGCCGCGGACAGCACGGGGATCAGCCCGAAGTTCTGGAAGACGTAGCCGATGCGGTCGCGTCTGGCGGCGGCCAGTTCGGCCTCGGAGAGTTCCGACAGGACGTCATCGCCGAGCAGCACCCGCCCGCTGGTGGGGCGGTCCAGGCCCCCGAGGAGGTTAAGCAGCGTCGTCTTGCCGGAACCCGACGGGCCCCGCACCACGGTGAGACGCCCGGCCCTCACCTCGACGTCCACGCCGGCCAGGGCCTCCACCGCGGTCTGCCCTGAACCGTATCTCCGTCCCAGCCCGACGCCCCTGAGCACGCTCATCGGCCCTCTCCTCGCCGCACGGTGATGTGATCCTCCTCGCCGAGGATCCGCACCCGGTCCTTCAACCCGAGGCGGATCACGTGTTCCTGCGGGATCTGGATGCGCCCCGCCCGGTCGATCACGGTGTACTCCTCAGCGAGGGTGCTCTCCCGTCCGTCCGGGCCGGTGATCCTGCGGCGGATCACCTCGGTGGAGGTGCGGCCGTCGCGGATGGCGACGGTGCGGCGCACGTGGGAGCTGACGCCCCGGTCGTGGGTGACGATCAACACCGTGGTGCCGAGGTTCTCCGCGGCCCGGCGCATCACCTCGAGGACCTGCGCGGAGTTCTCCTGGTCCAGTTCCCCGGTCGGTTCGTCGGCGAGCAGCACCCGGGGGTCGTTGGCCAGCGCCGCGGCGATGGCGACCCGTTGCTGCTGCCCGCCGGACAGCTGCGCGGGACGCCGGTCGGCGCATCCAGAAACGCCCAGCAGCCCCAGGAGTTCCCGCACCCGCTTGTCCCGCTCCCGGCGGCCCGCGATGACCATGGGCAGGGCGACGTTCTCGGCGGCGCTCAGGTAGGGCAGCAGGTTGCTGGAGGTCCGTTGCCGGACGAACCCGGCCACGTGCCGCTGGTAGTCGACCCGCTGGGCGCGGTTCATGGTGGTCAGTTCCACCCCGGCGACACGCGCCCGCCCGCCGGTGGGCCGGTCGTTGCCGGACAGGATCCCCAGCAGCGTCGACTTGCCCGACCCGGAGGCCCCCACCAGCGCCACCACGTCGCCCTCGTCGATGCTCAGGTTGAGGCCCTGCAGCGCCTGCACCTCGATCCCGTCGGTCGAGTAGATGCGCACCAGGTCCTCGCACCAGATCTGTGGAACGTTCATCCTTCCTCCCCGATTCGCAGCACCCTGCTCAAACTGGCCCGCCCGGCCGCCCGGGCGCTCACCACGACCGCCGCCGCCGCGCCGCACACCAGCGCCGCCACCACCGCTGCCAGGGCGACGAGGTCCGGGTGCCAGGCGGGCCGGTGGTTTCCCGTGGTCAATCCGCTGAGGTCGAGGCAGGACACCAGCAGCCATCCGGTCCCGAGCCCCAGGCCGACCCCGAGGCTCAGCGCCACCCCAACCAGCGGCCCCAGCTCCCAGGCGGTGACGCCCCGGGCCTGTTCACCGGTGGCGCCCATGGTGCGGAGCACCGCCAGCAGCCGCAGCCGGTCGGGACCGCCCATCACCTGAACCAGCAGCACCGCCGCGACCGCGAAGACACCGGCCAGCGCACCGGAGACGGCGAAGATGCGTTGCAGCAGCGACAGGGCCGGGTGAGCCGCCACCGCGGCCAGGCCGTCGGCCGCGGTCAGCACCTGGGCGTAGGGTTCCAGCTCCTGCAGCTGGGCCGCGATGGCCGCGGGATCGACCCCGGGCCCGGTGGCCACCAGCAGGATCGTCGGGGAACCCGGGCTTGCCCGCCACTGGTCGGTCCTGGCCAGCGCCCAGTCGCCGGTCTCGCCTGCCCCTGGCAGCGCGGGCAGCGATCCGACCAGCCGCGCCCTGCCCAGCTCCGCCAGGCTCGCGGTGTCCCTCCCGATGCCCTCGCTGGTGAGCATTTTCGGTTCGCCGTCCTCCCAGAACTCCCGGGGCGGTTGCGTGTCGATGCCCTGGGTCCAGACCCGGGCGAGTTCGGGTTCGGCCAGCCACAGCCTCACGTCGTGGCCCTTGAGGTCGCGCTGGTTCCCCGTGAAGAACAGCCTCCCGGCGGCCACCACCCCGTCGATGGCCCGCACCTTCGCCAGCAGGTCGTCGGTGATGCGCGGGCCCGACAGTTTCACGGCCGCCCCGACGTCCTGCCAGACCGCGGCCCGGGCGCCGTGGGAGACGGTGCCGAACAGGCCGACGCCGGCCACCGCGACGGCGGCTCCGAGCACCACCGCCATGGCGGGAACCCCACCCGCCGTTGGGGCGCGCAGCGCGCGGGTCGTCCCCAGGAACCCCGTCAGCCCCGGGCCCCGCCGGAACCAACGGACCAAGCCGGTCAGGGGAAGCGGGTAGAACCGCAGCGCGGCCACGCACCCTGCGGCCGCCAGGGCCAGCGGGGTGAGGGTCGCGAGCCAGTCGATGCCCGCATCCGAGCCGGCGTCGCGGGTGAACAGCTGCCAGCAGGCCAGTGCGGCGCCCGCCAGCACGGCCACTTCCGCGGCGATCCGCCAGCGCCCGCCGCCACTTACCGACAGGTCTTTGCGCCCCGTGGGTGTGGTGGCCTCGACGCCCAGAGCCAGCATCGCGGCGGGAAGCAGCCCGGCCACAATGGTGGGCAGCCACTGCCAGGCGCCGATGTCGAAGGGCACCAGGAGGGTCGCTGCCAGGTGCCCCAGCAACGCAGCGGGCATCCCGGCCAGCAGCCCCCAGCCGGCCGCCCAGACGCGCAGCTGTCGCGGTGAGGCGCCGCGGGACCGGGTGATGACCAGCGTCGCCCGGTGTCGTTGCAGCACCATCCGGACCGCCACCAGCATCAACGCCACCGCCACCCCGACGGGTCCCGCGACCACGACGGCAACCAGCGAGGCCGTGGTGCATTGCTGTTTCACGATCCCGTCGAGCACCTCGGTCAGTCCCGTGTCGAACCGGGCCTCCTGGCGTTTCAGGGCGGGTTCCAGCGCGTCGGCCGGAACCACCTCACGGACATCGGACTGGAAACCGACGAGCTGGGTGCGCAGCTCGGGCAGCGAAACCCGTCCCGCCGCCAGCGATGCGGCGTCGAGGGGATACCAGACGAAGAAACCGACCCGGGTCCCGCTCTCGGCCGCGACGTTCAACAGGTCCTCGGGGGCCATGAAGGCGGCGACGGCGGCGGCGGTGCCGCTGTTGGGATCCACCTCCTGCTCCAGCTGGAGGCTCGGATCGAACCGCCAGCGCGGGGCGGCGGGGTCAGCGATGCGTACGGTGCCCACCAGGGCGATGCCCTCGCCCAGCGCGTCACCCGCCCGTTTGCCGATCCGGGCCGCGACGTCGTCGGGAAGCACCACCTCCACGTTCCCGGTCTGCGGCGATACCCCGGGTTGCGGCCAGCGTCCCGAGACCAACTCGAACTGGCTCGTCATCTCGGGGTTGGCGGTCAGGGTGACGCGGACCTGGTAGAACTCGGTGCCCTGCGGGACGAAAACGGACTGAGCCCCCAGATGGGCCAGTATCTGGGGCGACCCGAGCAGTCCGCGCAGCGGTTCGGGTTGCGCGGCGCGCAACCGGTTCAGGGAGTCGAACCAGACGCCCCACGGGTCGTCGGTCCCGCTGCCACCCACCGCGACCTCGGTGTCCCACCGGGCGCGGAGATCGCCGCGAACGGCCGAGACCTCCCCCACCCGGGAGGCCAGATATTCCGCGTCGGCCTGCGCCAGGGCGCGCGGCGCCAAGGTGACCAGCCCCGAAACCACGGCGACGAACAGCGCCAGCAGCAAAGGCGCCCAGATGTCGGCGATGAACATGCGGCGCGCCAGCCGGGAGAGTTTCATGGCGTCTCCTCCCGGAGGTGTCCGTCCCGGATCTGCCCGCGGATGACGCGGCCCAGCGCCCACGTCGTCGCCGCGATCAGGAACACGAAAACGGCCAGCAGCGCACCGGGCCAGGCGGATTCGATGCGCGGCTCGACGGGCAGCGACACCGTCCCGGGCGCGACGACGCCGCTGGCCAGGCCGGCCATCAGGGCCCGGCAGAGCAGCCAGGACGCGCCGGCCCCGAACGCGGCGGCGAAGACCACGACCCCGAGCAGTTCCAGGACCCGGCCGCGAACCTGGCTCCCGGCGTCGGCACCGAGGGCGTGCAGCACCGCCACCTGGCCGCGCCGCATCCCGGCCTGGGTGAAGGCCACCGCCCCGATCCCCAACACCGCCAGCACCACCGACCCCAGGGCCGCCGAACGGAACCGGGACGCAACCAGGCGGCTGGGGTCGTCGGGGGCGGCCTCCGTCGGCGTGACGGTCACCGCCGACACTCCGGGCATTCCGCGCAACCTGTCGGCGGCCTCCCGGGCCTCCTCCCCCACCGGGGACAGCCACAGCTGGGAGGGAGCGGGCAGCTCCGCTCCCCGGCTCTCCAGCGCCCGCCGGAGCGAACCGGCATCCGCCAGCAGGGCGTTCGACCGGGTCGTCCCGGGAACGGCCTCAACATTGGCGGCGACCACGGCCAGCAGATGCCGGGAGAAGAGCTGGATCTGGAACTCATCGCCCACCGCGAGCCCCGTCTCCTCGGCTAGCCGCGGGGTGATGGCAACCGGCAGGCGTGGCCCTGGCGGTTGCGTCCCCAGGCCTTCCGGCAGGTTCTGACCGGAGACCGCGGCCAGCCCGGGGATGTCGGCGGCGATGGCGGTCAGCGCGACCGGGCCGATCGAGGCCTCCGGGTAACGCCACACGGGGGTCGAGGGCTGGGAGGCCAGCCGCCCCACCTCCGCGTCGGCCTCCCGCAGGTCCGCCACCACGGGCGCCCCGGCGGCGAGGTTCCTGAGCCGTTGCTGCAGGGGCGGGGCGGTGCCGTCGTATCCCGCCGCCAGGAGGGTGGTTCCGACGGCCAGCACGGTGGCCACGGCCGCGACGGCGAAGGCCCCCAGGTTCCGCGCCACCTGGGCGGCGGCCAGCGCACCTGTGAGACCACGACCCCGCAGCAGCACCACCTCGGCGAGACGCGCCAGGGGACCGAGCAGGGCCACCGCCACCAGGGCGGCCAGCAACAGGAGCAGCGCGGGGGCCGCGGTGGCCAGCCAGTCGGGAACGGGACGTTCCCGGTCCCATCGGATGGTCGATCCGACGCGCAGCAACTGCGCCGAGGCCAGCCCCGCCCCTCCCGCGATCAACACCAGCGACGTAGCGGCCACCGCCGTCCGCAGCCTGCCCGCACGCAGCCGCGAGGTCTCGTCCCGGCCCGGCCCGCGCAGCCGCCCGATCCCGGCCAGGGCCACACATCCCAGCACCAGCACCAGGGTGGCGGCCCCACCCGCCAGCACCGGCGCCACCGGGACACCGCCGAAAAGAGTCAGCACCGCCCACGCCAGGCCCGAACCGGCGAGCGAACCCGCCAGGGCCACGACGCCCGCCTCCACCAGATTGGCGAACAGCACCTGGCCTCCGGTGGCGCCCCGGCCCAGCAGCTGCAGCGTCTCGGTTTCCCGGGTGATCGCAAGCAGCCTCGTCACCCGGGAAACGGCCAGCGCGGCGACGATGGCCAGCAACCCCGACGGAATCCAGGACAGGGCCCGCGCCACCGCGAGGTTCCGGGCAGCCGAGGTGGCGGTTTTCTCCAGGTCGCCCAGCACCTGCACACCCCGCACACCAACCTCGCTGGAACGCAGCTGCTGCCTCAGGGCGGTGGCACCCCGGGCGAGGGGGTCGAGGTGTTCCGCCGCGATCCGGGCGGGCTCGGGCCGGATCGTCCACCGGGCGAAGGGCTCCGCCTCGGAGGCTCCCGCGATCACGGCGGGATCGGCGACGACGTCGCGTGTCACCTCCACCGGCACGTCCCCGAAACACGATCCGATGATGCGCCGCACGGTCTCGTCCTGGACGGCCGGGTCGGCGGCCCGGCGGGTGACGATCTCGGCGCCGGCCGTCCCGTCGACGGTCAGCGCCCGGCGGGCGGCGGTTCCCTCCTCGAAGGCCGCCCGGCCGAGTACCCCGGAGAGGACGCCCGCGACGACGGCGGACAGCGCCAGCAGCACGGCCAGCAACCCCACGGACCCCTGTGCCCGCCGGACAAGCCACCGCCACCGCGACAACATGACAGGACTGTAGAGGACCACGGCAGGGTTTCCAACGGAAACGTCACCGGGGAGGTTTGTTCATGGACCGCGCGCCGACCGGCACAACTCTCGATCAGCGCAGGCGTGAGGGTGACCGTGGACGAGTTCGGTCGTTGAACAGCTGGGCGGCGCTGCATTTCGCCCGGTCTCAGCGAGGATGGTGGGCCAGATGGGCGGCCAGGTAGCGGCCGGTGGCGCTGCCGGCCGGGCCGGTGTCGGCGGAAACCTGTGTGGGTGTGCCGGTGGCGATGACCACTCGGCGGGCGTCGCGGGCATCGATCGAGGTGACCGGGGCGGGCAGGGGTGTGTCCTCGGCCAGGGACCGCAGCGCGGGGACGAGGGCCTCCAGGACGAGGGTGGTCTTGCCGGAGCCGGACACGCCAGCGACCGCCACGAACTTTCCCAACGGCACCTCGACGTCGATGTTCTTGAGGTCGATGTTCTTGAGGTTGTGCACGCGGGCACCGAACACGCTGATCGCGATGGGAACGGAAGGAGGGTTTCCAGCCATGCGCGTGAGACTACGCATCCTCCACGCGGACGGGGACGCCCCGCACCATCGGGGCGCGGAGGTTCTGTCCCCTGCACGTGCGATGTACCGCGGGCGATGACGGCGGGAACAAGACGACCCCATGATGTGATGATGCGGTGATGCTACTGTGTTCTCATGCGAACGACGCTGGACATCGATGACGACGTTCTCGCCGTCGCGAGGGAGAAGGCGCGGCGCGAGGGTATCTCCTTGGGCCGTGCCGTGTCGGCCTATGCGCTGCGCGGGATTCACAGTGGCGAACCGAACTCCGGCTCTCGCGGAGTCCCGGTCTTCACGCCCCCTCAGGGAAGCCAGGCCCATACGGTGACCCTGGACCACGTCGAGAGATACCGCGATGGCGACGAGTGAGCGAACACTGCGCCTACTCGACATCAACGTGATGATCGCGCTTTCACTGGCCAATCACGTTCATCACAAGGCCGCCACCAGCTGGTTCGAGGACATCGACGCGTGGGCCACGTGCTCGATCACCGAGTCCGCGTATTGCAGGCTCCTGCTCAACCCGCGGGTCACGGGGTTCGAACTCGGGGTTTCAGAGGTCTTCGATGCCCTGAGGACATTCTGTTCGGCCAGCGGGCACGAGTTCATTGAGGACTCGGCATCGCTGACCTCTCCTGCCATCGATGTCAGCGGGATTGTCGGATACCGTCAGATCACGGACTTCCACCTCGTGGATCTCGCGGCGCACCATGGGGCGGTGCTGTCGACGCTGGATACCCGGATTCCCCTTGCTCTCGCAGATGACGATCGCCACTTCGTCGAGGTCATTCCTGTCGACTGAGGGGACGCACCAAGCGGGATGAGTCGGCGCGTCCACCGTCGTGTTCTCGTACCGGGCCATGCCGGTCACGATGGTGGAACATCGGATCACCCGATCCGGTGCGCGGTTACCGGAGCACCGGAACGGAAAGTCATTCCTGCCCCTTCCCGCGTTTGCGCGCCCGCAGGCCTTTCCAGTGCTCCAGGCGCTCACGGATGTGCCGCTCATGCCCGTTGGCGGTGGGCTCGTACAACGGCCGGCGCTCGACGCCGTCGGGCAGGTAGTCGGCGCCGGAGAAACCGTCGGCGGTGTCCGGGTCGTACTCGTAGCCCTCGCCGTAGCCGAGCTCCTTCATGAGCCGGGTGGGGGCGTTGAGGATGTGGGCCGGCGGCATGAGCGAACCCGTCTCGCGCGCCAGCCGCGCCGCCCGGCCGTAGCCGCGGTAGACGGCGATCGACTTGGGCGCGGTGGCCAAGTAGACGACCGCCTGCGCGATGGCGAGTTCCCCCTCGGGCGATCCCAGGCGCTCGTAGGCGTCCCAGGCCGCCAGCGTCATCTGGAGGGCGGCCGGATCGGCCATGCCGACGTCCTCGCTGGCGAAGCGCACCAGGCGCCGCGCCACGTAGAGCGGGTCCTCGCCCCCGCCCAGCATCCGCGCCAGCCAGTACAGGGCGGCGTCAGGGTCGGAGCCGCGCATCGACTTGTGCAGGGCCGAGATGAGGTTGTAATGCTCCTCGCGGGACTTGTCGTACAGGGGCACCCGGGAGGCGACGACGGCACGCAACCCCTCGACGCCGAGCGGCCCGGGCCCGCCCGGCAGGCAACCGCCCGCGTCCTGGGCGGCGAGGATCTGCTCGACCATGCCCAGCAGGTAGCGGCCATCACCGTCAGCCATGGCCAGCAGGACGGTGCGAGCCTCCTCGGTCAGGGAGAGGCTACGGCCCGTCAGGGACTCGGCGCGCGCCAGCAGTTCGCCCAAGGCGGCCTCGTCCAGGCGGCGCAGAACCATGACCTGGCAGCGCGACAGGAGAGCACCGTTCAGCTCGAAACTCGGATTCTCCGTGGTCGCCCCGACCAGGACAACCGTCCCGTCCTCGACGTAGGGCAGGAAGGAGTCCTGCTGGGCTCGATTGAACCGATGGATCTCATCGACGAACAACAGCGTCCCCTGCCCGATCTCGCGGCGGTGGGTCGCGGTGGCGAAGACCTTACGCAGGTCGGCCACCCCGGAGAAGGTCGCGGAGACCTGCTCGAAGAGCAGGCCCGTGCGATCGGCCAGAAGACGGGCGATCGTCGTCTTGCCGCAGCCCGGAGGCCCCCACAGGATGATGGAGGACAGGCGACCGGAAGCCACCATGCGTCCCAGTGGCGCGTCGGGGGCGAGCAGCTGGTCCTGGCCGACTACGTCGTCGAGTGTCCGCGGGCGCAGCCGGTCGGGCAGCGGGCGCCCAGGATCATGGACCGCACCGGAACCATCGGGGCCTGAGGCCTCGAACAACGAAGGCGAATCGGGTCCAGGCATACGGCGGGGCATGACCTCGAGCATAAGACTCACCGACGACACACCGCGGTGCATCCTGCCCACCCGATGTCACAGAAGGTCCCCTCGGTGCGAGCACCGAATGGTGGTCCGCCCCATACGACGGCCGGCCGCGCATCCCTGGTTCGGTCAGAGGTCGTAGGTGACGGTCCCGACCCACCTGGCCGTCTCAAGGTCCTGGTCGTCGAGGAAGGATGGGCGTACCGCTGTTCGTGCGCGGAACTCGGTCGGCAGCACTCAACGAGTGCGGCAAGCTCGTGGAGGAGCCTGCCGCACGGGAGAAGGCGCGACGCGCAAGGAAGAGCGGCGACGGGGCGAGACGCTTCCAATAGCATGAGCGCTATATACTTTTCTCATGAGTCGTTTCCGCTCCGACGACGCTCCCGCGGTCATTCGCGCCGCGCGCGCGGACGCGGGTCTCACGCAACTTGAACTCGCCCGGCGCGCGGGCCTGCGTCAGCCGAGCCTGGCCCAGATGGAGTCGGGCACCAGGCCCGTGTCGGAGCAGATGCTCGAGCGGGTGTTGCGTGCCGCCGGCTACCGCCCCTCGGTCCCGCTCTCCACGCACGCCGACGAGATCATCGAACGTGCCCGGGCCCACGGCCTGGAAGCCCTGCGGGTCTTCGGGTCGGTGGTGCGCGGCGAGGACGGCTTCGACTCCGATATCGACCTGGTGGTCACACCGTCGGCCGGGACCGATCTTTTCGACCTCGCGCTGTTCGTCCACGAGGTCGAGGAGCTCACCGGGTTCCCGACGGACGTGGTCTCCGACACGAATGTGCCCGCCGCGCTCGCCGACGCGGTGCGCGAGGCGGTGCCGCTGTGAGTGAAGGACACGACCAGGCGCGCTTCGCACCCCGCCCCCGCCGCCAAGCCACGAACTCGCACGACCGGGCGAATCTCGATGCCGAGCTTGAGCTGATCCGCGCCAGGATCGACACCGTCACCGCTCGCGGGCGCGAGGACTTCCACGACGGGAAGGAGACCTACGATGTCGCCTGCATGGTGATCATCCGACTCGCCGCCCTGCTCGAACGTCCCGAGTTCGAATCCCACATGGAAGCGGTCACCCAGCAGGAGCGTCTCGCCATCCGCACAACACGCAACATCGCGGCTCACACCGGGTATCGGTCCATGAACGACGACCTGTTCTGGCTCGCCGTCACGCAACGGGTCCCCGCCATACTGGACCGGCTCCGCGGACGGTGACGGCATCTCCCACACCCGTGAGGGAGACGAAGGCCGTGCGATCAATGAGCTCCTGCACCAGCGGGTGCGGGATTCCCGCTGCCAGCGGCACGGCAAGAATGGGACCGCTGGTGCAGACGATCCCGGCCGACGATGCAGGACCGGGGTGCCGGCGCGGCCGGTCAGCGGGCCGGGGTTCCCACCAGCGACTGGTAGGCCGTGTTGCGTTCCCGGTCGTCGCCCTTCGTTTCATCCCGCACGGGCTCCTCGGGGGTGGGTTGGGGTGCTGGTTCGGGTTCGTCGCCGAACATGGAACGGCGTCCCTCGAAGGCCCTGCCGAGGGTGATCTGGTCGGCGTACTCGATGTCGCCGCCGACGGGCAGCCCGGATGCGGGCCGGGTGACGCGCACCCCGAAGTCGCGCAGCATCCGTCCCAGGTAGGAGGCCGTCGCCTCGCCCTCGGTGTCGGGGTCGGTGGCGAGGATCACCTCGGTGACGGTCCCGTCGGCGAGGCGCTGGAACAGTTCCCGGGTGTGCAGGTCGCCGGGGCCGCGGCCGTCGATCGGGGAGATCGACCCGCCCAGCACGTGGTAGGTGCCGCGGAACTCGCCGGTGCGTTCGATGGCGACCACGTCCTTCGATTCCTCCACCACGCACAGCAGCGACCGGTCGCGGCGCGGGTCGCGGCACACCCGGCAGCGGGTTTCCTGCGACACGTTGAAACACACCTCGCAGAACCGCGCCGCCTCCTTGACGCGGCGCAGCACGTCGGCGAGCTGGAAGACCTCCTCCTCGGGCGCGTCGAGCAGGTGGAAGGCGATGCGCTGCGCGCCGCGCGGGCCGATGCCGGGCAGGCGGCTCAGCTCGTCGATCAGGTCCTGGATGGGGCCCTCGTACAACTCAGAAACCCATTCCCGGGATCTGGGGGGTGGCCGAAGCGGCCGCCGACTCCACCTGCTGGCGTGCCGACCGGAAAGCGGCGACGATCAACGCGGACAGGCTCTCGGTGTCCTCCGGGTCGCAGGCGGCGGGCGCGATGGTCACGTCCAGCAGCTCACCCAATCCGTTGAGCTTCACCTTGACGAGATCGCCACCCGTGGCGGCCTCGAACTCCCTGGCGGCCAGGTTGTCGCGGGCAGCGAGCATCTGCTCCTGCATCTGCTGGGCCTGGGCCAGCAGCGCATTCATGTCGAATCCTTCGGTCATGGCGTCCTTCCGTCGCGCTCAATGATAAGAGGTCCCACGGACAGGCGAGTTCTCCCGCACGCCGATCGAGCCCCCAAAGCTGGTTGAGCCGGGTCGCGAGGAACGAGCGACCCGAGTCGAAACCACCCCGCACCCGGTAGCCAGAACCCGACCACAAAACCCCGGACACCCTCACCACGGTTTCGACACGACCAGCTCGCAGAGCGAGCAGGCCGGCTCAACCAACTTCAGGGAGGGCAAAGCCGGTTGAGCCGGGTCGAGAGGAAACGAGCGACCCGAGTCGAAACCCCTGAATCTCGTGAGGCTCGGCTCAACCAACTTCAACTGGACCGAATCAGCCGAGAGATTCGTCGGGGATGATCTCGGCCCCCAGTTCCTCGGCTAGGAGCTTGGCGGCCAGTTCGTCGGCGTTCTCCAGGCTCTGGTCGTCCTCGGCGATCTCGGATTCGGGATCGGGCTCCGGGGGTGTGGGTGGTGTCGGTTCGGGCCGGCGACGCGGCTGCCTGGGCTCCGGCGGGGGTTCCTGCCGCCGGTCCCCGCGTTCCGGGGGTGGGGGTGCGGCCTGCTGCTCCGGCTGGGCGGGGCGTTCGTTGGTGCCGGACATCACGGCCTGGACGCGCACCTCGACGCCTATGACCGCGATGATGGCCTGGATCAGCAGGTCCACCACCCCGGAGGAGGAGAAGTTCTCCTTGGCCCCGGCGTCACTGAAACCGAGCAGCAGCTGCCCGTCGGTGACGTCCAGCACCTGCGCGTGCTTGCTGAGCATCATGTGGGCGAAACGGCGGCGGCGTTTCACGTCCTCCAGGACGCTGGGCCACACCTGCCGCAGCTCCGGCGTGGTCAGGGTGCGCCCACCCTGGGGCGGGCGCCCCGCCTCCGGCGCGGGCTGTGGGGGACGCTGGGGGGCGGGGGCCTGCGCGCCGGCGGGCGGCGCCCCGGCCGGGCGGCGCTGCGGCCGGGCGGGCCGGGACTGCCGGGGTGGCTGCGCGGGCTCCGGCTGCGACCGCTGCTGCTGGTGCGGCGCGGCGGGCTCGGGTCGCGGGGTCCGCTGCTCGGGCCGGGGAGGCTGTTCGGGGCGCGGATCCGGGGCGGGCTGCCGAGACGACATCTGCCGGTCCTGTTGCGGGGGCGCCTGCCGGGGCCGCTGCTCCTGCGGCGCCGGCGCGGGTGCCCCGTCACCGATCATCCCGACCCGCCGCTCCAACCGGTCCATCCGGGCGTGGAGGCCGCGTTCGTCGGTGTCGGCCCCGGGCAGCAACACCCGGGCGCACATCAGCTCCAGGTGCAGGCGGGGCGCGGTGGTGCCGCGCATGGCCGTCAGACCATCGGCGATCACCTCGGCGGCGCGGGTCAGCTCCCCCGCACCCATGCCCGCGACCTGCGTGGCGAGACGCTGCGCCTGGTCCGCGGAAACCTCCAGCATGCCGTTCTCGGCGGCCTGCGGCACCGCGGCGAGGATCACCAGGTCCCGCAACCGCCGCAACAGGTCCTCGGCGAACCGGCGGGGATCCTGGCCGATCTCGATGATCTTGTCGATGCTGCGGAACACCCCCGCCGCGTCCCCCGCGGCGAAGGCGTCGACGATCTCGTCCAGCAGCGCGTCCGGGGTGAATCCGAGCAGCGCCGCCGCCTGGTCGTGGGAGACGCCCTCCGGACCGGCGCCGCCGAGCAGCTGATCCAGCACCGACAGGGAATCGCGCACCGATCCGCCACCCGCACGCACCACCAACGGCAGGGCCGACGGCTCCACCGCCACCCCCTCCGTGGCGCAGATCCCGGACAGGTATTCACCGAGCAGACGCGGCGGCACCAGACGGAACGGGTAGTGGTGGGTGCGCGACCGGATGGTGCCAATGACCTTCTCCGGTTCCGTTGTGGCGAAGACGAACTTCGCGTGCGGCGGGGGTTCCTCGACCAGCTTCAGCAGCGCGTTGAAACCCGCGGTGGTGACCATGTGGGCTTCGTCGACGATGTAGATCTTGTAGCGGCTGTGCACCGGAGCGAAAAAGGCGCGTTCCCTCAGGTCGCGGGCGTCCTCGACACCGCCGTGGCTGGCGGCGTCGATCTCGATCACGTCGATGCTGCCCGGCCCGCCGCGCGCCAGGTCCTGGCAGGAACGGCAGACCCCGCAGGGCGTGGACGTGGGGCCCTGTTCGCAGTTCAGGCAGCGCGCCAGGATGCGGGCGGAGGTGGTCTTGCCGCAGCCGCGCGGCCCGGAGAACAGGTAGGCGTGGTTGACGCGGTTGTTGTCCAGGGCCCGCATCAGGGGCACGGTGACGTGGTCCTGGCCGATCACCTCGGCGAACGAATCCGGGCGGTAACGCCGGTAGAGCGCCAGTGGTGGGGGCGCGGCCTCGGAGCGCGCCCGCCGGTCGTCCGCGACCGGATGCGACGGCGCCACGGACGCGGGGGCCACCGGTTCCTCGTCCCCGGGCTCGTCGAAGAGGCCCGGCCCCTCCTGCTCGAAGGCGGGCTCGTCGAGGTATCCCTCGTCCAGGGGTGCGTACTCGTCCTCGGGTTCGCCGTCGTACTCGTCTTCCACGCGCTCAACTGTATTGGAGGCCGCCGACACTTTCCCGTCGACCACGTTTCTCCCCCGGGATCGGTGAGCCGGATCGCGAGCACCGGCGAACAGTCCGTGTCGGAACCATCCGACGGCCGGGCAGCAGGCCCGGCCCGCGAGAGGACGAGGCCCCACCCCGGGGATTTCCTCAACCCATTACGTTATTCAATAACAGTTAGCTGCTAACATATGAGGGTGAGATCCGTTCCTACCCGAACCCGGGCCCGGCTCCGGGAGACCGCCTTGGACCTGTTCCACCGGCACGGCTATGCCCAGACCTCCGTCACGCAGATCGCGAGAGCCGCGGGGGTTTCCCACATGACCTTCTTCCGGCACTTCCCCACCAAGGAGTCCGTGGTCGTCGGCGACCTGTTCGACCCCCTCATCGCGGCCGCGGCCGCCGCCCAGCCCGAAGAACTCCCGCCCCTGGAACGCGCCGTGCGCGGATTGCTCGCCGCCCTCGACGACCCCGCCGCCGAGGCCGAGCTGGGCTCACAGGAGTTCCGGGAACGCATCGAGCTGATCGCCGCCACCGACTCGCTGCGGTCGGCGGCATGGGCCTCCGGGCAGGCCACCCGGGACGCGATCCGCGAGGCGTTGACGACGCAGGACACCAGGCCTCGCGAGGCCTGCGTGGCAGCGGGGGCCGTGATCGGTGCCGCGACGTCCCTGCTCCTGGCCTGGGCGGATGAACCGGCGGACGAACCGGCGATCCAGGCCCTGCGGGAGGGTCTGGAGCTCCTGCTGGGAGAGGCGCGGTGAGTCCCGCGCTGGCCCTCCGGGGCATCACCCGCGACCTGCGAGGCCGACGGGTTCTCGACCACCTGGATCTGTTCGTCAACCCCGGCGAGTGCCTGGCACTGGTGGGCCTGAACGGCGCCGGGAAGACGACCGCCCTGCGCGTCGCCCTGGGCATGCTGCGGCCCGGATCCGGGAGCGCCGAGGTCCTGGGGCATGACGCCCGGACCTCCGGCGGTGAACCGTGGGGCGCGGTCGGGCACCTGGTGGAGATCCCGTTCTCCTATCCCGAGCTGACGGCCCGGCAGAACATCCTCGCCTCCGTCGCACTGCACGGCCACGATCCCCGGCACGTCGCGGATCACATCGCCGGACTCGCCGATCTTCTCGGGCTGGGCGACTGGCTGGACGTCCCGGCACGTCGTCTGTCGCTGGGTACCCGGCAGAAGGTCGGGTTGGTGGCGGCCATGGCCCACCGACCCCGGTTGCTGGTCCTCGACGAACCGACGAACGCCCTCGACCCGCTGGCCACCGCCGGGCTGCGCGGGATCATCGCGGATCTGACCCGTGACGGCGTGGCCGTTCTGGTGACGAGCCACCACTTCGACGAGCTGGCGCGGATCGCGCATCGCGTCGACGTGCTGCACGCCGGTCGCGTCATCGACTCCCTCACCCCCACGGGACCCGATCTGGAGGCCAGGTTCTTCCGGACCGTGCTGGCCGCCGAAGAGCACGAGGAGAAGGAGAGGAAACGATGATCCCCGGACACCTGTTGGGCATAGAGGCCCGGAAACTCACACGGTCGGCCGTGACCCGGGTGGCGACGGCAACTACCCTGGTCCTGGTGGTGGCCACCTCCGCGGGCGGGTATGCGGCCGCGACGATGGCCCGCGACACCCAGGTGGGCACGAAGGCGGCCGGGCTCATGACCACCGACGGCTGGCCCGGTTTGACGGGGCTGGCGGCCATGGGAACCGGGGTCGCCGTCCTGCTCGCCGCCGGGATCGTCGCGTCCTGGCTGGTGGGCCGGGAGTTCACCGATGGCACCGTGGTGGGTCTGTTCGCCCTTCCTGTCGGCCCGGGCACGATCGCTCTGGCGAAACTGCTCGTCATCACCGCATGGTCCGCGGCGCTGGCCGTCGCATCCGGCGCACTGACGGCCCTGGTGGGCATCTGCCTGGGCCTGCCCGTCACCGGGGCTGCGGGCTGCGCGGGAGCCATCACCCTGGTCGGTGTGCTTCTCGGGGCCGGTGCGCTGCCCATGGCGTGGTTCGCGACCCTCGGACGCGGCTACCTGGCGGGGATCGCGGCCGCCCTGGGGATCGTGATCGTCACCAACCTGGCCACCGGTCTCGGCATCGGGGATCTCATCCCGTGGGCGACTCCCGTCCTGTGGGCCACCCCGGGCGGCAACACGCAGCCCCTCGCCCTACTGCTCCCACTGGCGGCGGGCCTCGCGGGGGCCATCCTCACGACGCGGTCCTGGGGTCGGCTGGAGCTGGGGAATCGCTGACCATCCCACGGCAGAAGAAAAGGCCCCTCGCGCACCCGGAAGAGCTCACTTACCCTTGCTGCCTTCCGGCCCTGGGGGAATTGGGCGAGGTACCGCCGCGCGAGGAACCACGCATGAGTGTACATGAGACAGAACCCCGGCGACGACCTCACGGACAAGCCCCCACCCTTTGAAGCCGGTTGAGCCAGCACGTGAGCGAAGCGAATCCGGCCCTCAGACCCCGGCCACAGTCACCACGGTTCCGACACGCCCTGCTCGCTGACGCTCGTGCGGCTCGGCTCAACCAACCTGGTCGGGGTGATCTCGGGTCGGTCAGTTCCCATCTAAGCTCCTACTGTCGCCGTTTGAGGGGTTCTGGAATGAATGCCGTTGTCGCAGCCGTCCTCGTGATGCTGATTCTCGCCACCTTCCGGGTGCACGTCGTGCTGTCGTTGTTCCTGGGGGCGCTGGTGGGTGGCCTGCTCTCCGGGATCGGCCTGGAAGCGACGATGGTCGCCTTCCAGGAGGGTCTGGCCGGTGGCGCGCGCATCGCCCTTTCCTACGCGCTGCTGGGGGCCTTCGCCATGGCCGTTGCCCACTCCGGGTTGACGCAGCTGCTCGCCGATTCCCTCATCCACCGGCTCGACGGTCAGAGCTCCGGGCAGAAAACCGCTTTCTGGGTGAAGTGGGGCATGCTCGCGGGCATCGCAGCGATGGCCGTGATGAGCCAGAACCTGGTTCCCGTGCACATCGCGTTCATTCCGTTGCTGATCCCGCCGCTGCTGGCGATCATGACCCAGCTGCGACTCGACCGTCGCGCCGTGGCCTGCATCATCACCTTCGGCCTGGTCACCACCTACATGTACCTGCCGCTCGGGTTCGGGAAGATCTTCCTGGAGGACATCCTGCTGGGCAACATCGCCAAGGCCGGTCTCGACGTCGAGGGCGTCAACGTGATGGTGGCCATGGGCATTCCCGCGCTCGGCATGATCGCTGGCCTGCTGATCGCGGTCCTGGTGACCTACCGGAAACCCCGCGACTACGACCCCGACGCGAAGGTCGACGTCGCCGCCCCCGCGAAGGTGAGCAAACCGAAGGTGGTTGTAGCCGTGGTCGCGATCGGCGCCAGTTTCGTCATCCAGTCCTGGCTGACGATCACCGATTCCAAGGCCGATCCGCTTCTCGTCGGTGCCCTGGTGGGGCTGTTCGTCTTCATCGCGACGGGCGTGGTGCGACGCCTGGAGGCCGACGAGGTGTTCACCTCCGGGATGCGCATGATGGCGTTGATCGGTTTCATCATGATCACCGCGCAAGGTTTCGCGTCGGTGATGAAGGCCTCCGGGCAGGTGGAACCCCTCGTCCAGGCCACCGCAGGGCTGTTCGGCGACAACAAGGCGATGGCGGCCTTCGCGATGCTCCTGGTCGGTCTGCTCGTGACCATGGGCATCGGGTCGTCGTTCTCCACCCTGCCGATCATCACCGCGATCTACGTCCCGCTGTGCGCGGCGCTGGGTTTCTCGCCCCTGGCCACCGTCTCCATCATCGGCACGGCGGGCGCGCTGGGTGACGCGGGTTCCCCCGCCTCCGACTCGACCCTCGGCCCCACCGCCGGCCTGAACGCCGACGGCCAGCACGACCACATGCGCGACACCGTCATCCCCACCTTCCTGCACTTCAACCTGCCGCTGCTGGCCGCGGGCTGGGTGGCTGCCATGGTGCTCTGAACCCCGGCTCCGGGACATCTTTGGTTCGGTGAGGCAGGATCGGTTCATCCCCGGAGCATGCGAGGGTCAGGCACCCTCGCCGGAACGAATCGAGGTGGCCATGAGCCCGTCACACCCCCACCGCACCGCATCCGCTGGCACGCGCCAGGTGGAGTTGAATCCCCTCTTCGCCCGGCCAGGTGAGGCCACCGAGCTGCCGCGCACCCGCCTGCCCCGAGGCGAGTCGCTGCCGGAAACCGCCTACCAGATCGTCCACGACGAGGCGATGCTCGACGGCAACGCCCGCCTCAACCTGGCCACCTTCGTCGGCACCTGGATGGACGATCACGCCAACCGCCTGGCGTTGGAGTCGGCGGACAAGAACATGATCGACAAGGACGAGTACCCCCGCACCGCGGAGATCGAAACCCGCTGCTGGCAGATGCTCGCCGACCTGTGGCACTCCCCCGACCCGGAACACACGATCGGCACCTCGACGATCGGATCGTCGGAGGCGGCGATGCTGGGCGGCCTGGCGTTGAAGCGTCGCTGGCAGCAGGCCCGCCGCGCCGCCGGGAAATCCGCGGACCGCCCCAACCTGGTGATGTCCAGCGCCGTGCAGGTGTGCTGGGAGAAGTTCTGCAACTACTGGGACGTGGAGGCGCGCTACGTGCCGGTCAGCCGGGAACATCCGATGTTCGACGGCCACGACCTGGAGCACTACGTCGACGAGAACACCATCGGTGTGGTCGCGATCATGGGAATCACCTACACGGGACGCTACGAACCGGTCGCCGGGATCGCGGCCGCCCTGGACCGCATCCAGGCCGAAACCGGACTCGACGTCAGGATCCACGTCGACGGTGCGTCGGGGGCAATGGTGGCGCCCTTCCTGCAGCCGGACCTGGAATGGGACTTCCGGCTGGAACGGGTGGTCTCCATCAACACCTCGGGGCACAAGTACGGGCTCGTGTACCCGGGTCTGGGGTGGGTGGTGTGGCGCACCGCCGACGACCTGCCCGAGGATCTGGTGTTCCGGGTCAGCTACCTGGGAGGCGACATGCCGACCTTCGCGCTGAACTTCTCCCGCCCCGGATCGCAGGTGCTGCTGCAGTACTACTTGTTCCTGCGGCTCGGTTTCGACGGGTACCGGCGCGTCCACGAGACGTCGCGGTCGGTCGCCACTTTCCTGTCGGGCGAGATCGGCGCCATGGACGACTTCGAGCTGTGCAGCGACGGCACCGACATTCCCGTCTTCGCCTGGCGCCTCACGCAACGCCCCGGCCGCAACTGGGGCCTGCACGACCTCTCCGACCGGCTGCGGATGAAGGGCTGGCTGGTGCCCACCTACCCCCTGCCCGATGACCTGGCCGACGAACTGGTGCAGCGCGTCGTGGTCCGCAACGGTTTCAGCCACGACCTGGCCCACGCCTTCCTCGACGACCTGCGCTGCGAGGTCGACCACCTGAACACCCTGACAGCCCCCATGCCGGCGATCACCAGGCAGTCCGGTTTCCACCACTGAGACCGGCCGAGTTTGCCCAGTCCCGGGTCCTCGGGTAGGGTTCCCCGCGGAGGATTCGCCTAGAGGCCTATGGCGCTCGCTTGGAAAGCGGGTTGGGTTCACGCCCTCACGAGTTCGAATCTCGTATCCTCCGCCACAAGAATCACATCATCCCGAGCCCCGGTGCCCGCACCGGGGCTCGGTCTTTCCCGGAGAATCGCCCGTCCTACCCAGGTTCACCGGCCTTCCCGCGACCCGCCGGCCCACCCGACCGCCCGGCTCGAACGCCAGCCTCAAGTTCGTCCGCCAGCCTTCCCACGCAAACGCCAGCCCTACGGCCGTCCGCCAGCACTACAGCGCAAGCATTCGACCACAAGACAAGCGCCACCCAGACCCCACCCCGGTTCGCCAGCCTTCCCGCACTCCACCAGCCCACCCGTAATCTGCTGGCCTTCCCGCGCAAACGCCAGCCCTACGGCCGTCCGCCAGCGCTACAGCGCAAGCGTCCGACCGCAAGACAAGCGTTCGGCAATTGGACAGGCGCTCGGCGTCACCCGCGTCCCTTGGACCATCCCGGGCTGTCCGCGACCGCCAAGGCCGCGGGAACCATGGCCGCCACCATGTCGTCCAGCCAGGCGGGGATCGGTCCGGCACCCGACCCGAGGAAGGGACGCACCAGGCCGTAGGTGGTCTGCTGGACCGCGATCCGCACCAGTTCCAAGGGTTCCAGGGACCCGAAACGCCGCCGGGTCAAGTCCGCCATCACCGCAACCACCTCGTCGTTGAGCCCCCGGGCCGCCTCCCGCAGGTCGCCGGGACAGGCGGCAAGCTCGTCGCCGCCGGCCTCCAGACGCGCCAGCACCTCCTCGTGACGGAAAAGCGTCAAGGACCTGGCCTCGCCGGGGTGCTCGCGACAGTAACGGGGAATGGCTACGGCGGCCGCGGCGAGCGCCTCCCCGGGATCCCTGGAGGACCCGGCTGCGGCCAGGAAGTCGATCTGGAATCGCCTGATGCTGCGCACCCACAACGCCAGCAACAACACCTCGCGGTTCGCGAAGCGGTAATAGAGCGACCCGACCCTGGCCCCCACGGCGGCCGCGATGCCAGCCGTGGTGGCAGCCTTCCCGTCCCTGTCCACCACCACCAGCGCGGCGTCCAGCAGTGTCTCCTCGTTGAATTTCGACGGCCTACCCACAGCAGCAAGCGTACCCAATCCGTGCTAATTTTTGACTATGAAATCGAAAACCTTTCCTCTGGTCGGCTGGAGTCTCGTGATCATCGGAATCCTCCACAACCTCCTCGGCTTCTTCGCCGGTTGGCAGGTGCTGCTCGACGCGGCGGACGCGGGCCTGATCGGAGTCTGGGACGCCCCACCCACCCGGGGTCGGATCTTCTGGTTCCTGGTGACGGGATTCGCGTTGATCGCCATCGGCCTGCTAGCCGCGCAACTGGAACGCTCAGGGGTGGCGATCCCGTGGTCCTTCATCGTGTTCTTCGGCCTGCTGACGCTGACCGGAGTGGTTCTCATGCCGGCCTCGGGTTTCTGGCTGTTGCTGTTCCCCGTGGCGGTGTGCCTCATACGCCGCCTCCGTCGCTGACCTCTCGGGACGCCCACCGCCCCGGTTTACCGGAGCACGGCACGCCCCGGCAAACCGGGAAACACCTCCGGTTGCCCGTCCCGTAGGATGTCGGCGAAGGAGGCGAGATGGCGATCGAGGAGAACTTGGCACGACAACGACAGCTCTACGGGGAGCCGCTCGCCGACATCGCGGGACGCATCCGGGGCGACCTGGAACTGACCCAGGCGGGCCTGGCCCAGGTCCTGGGACTGTCGGCCCCCATGATGTCGCAGCTGCTGTCCGGACAGCGGGCCAAGATCGGCAACCCTGCCGTGCTGGGACGCCTGCAGGCGCTCGTCGAGCTGTCCCAGCAGGCCCCGAAACTGACCACGGCACAGCGCACGGAACGTCTCCAGGAGATCCGGGAGGCCACACCCACGATCTCCACCTCCATGAACCCGGCCGCCCGGGAACTGCACAACGCGGCCCCCGCTGAGGAGTTGCTGCGACTCGCCGAGCTCACCACCGCCCCGGAACTCGCCCACCTGCTGAGGATCGCCGCCAAACATGGGTGAGGTCTTCGGAGGACGCTACGAGTTGATCGACCTGATCGGTGAGGGTGGCATGGGTGCCGTGTGGCGCGCCCGCGACCTGAAACTGAACCGGGTCGTGGCTGCCAAGGTGCTGCGGCAGTCGGATGCCTCGGCCCTGCTTCGTTTCGTCCGCGAACAGGGACTCAGGGTGAACCATCCGAACGTGATCGCCCCGCTCGGCTGGATCGGCGAGGACAACCAGGTGCTGTTCACCATGCGCATAGTCGCCGGAGGTTCACTCGCGACGCTGATCGGCGACCACGGCGCCCTGCCTCCCCGCTTCGCCGCCGAGATCCTGCGACAGCTCCTGTCCGGTCTCCAGGCCGTGCATGCCGCCCATTTGGTGCACCGCGACGTCAAACCGGCGAACATCCTCCTCGACGCCACCGGAACCGGACGCCCCCACGCCTACCTGACGGACTTCGGGATCGCCGTCGACCTCACCGGGCCACGCTTCACCGAAACCGGCATGGTTCACGGCACCCCCGGGTACCTGGCCCCCGAGCTGATGGCCCTCGGGGACGCAACCCCTGCGGTGGACATGTTCGCGGTCGGCATGGTGGGGGCATCAATGCTCACCGGCACCCGCCCCCGCGACATTGATTTTGAGGCGGGCGCCCCCGACGGCGTCCCCGAGAGCCTCTGGTCGCTGATCCGTGACCTCACCGCCCCCGACCCCGAGGCCCGGCCGGGCCCACCGGAGGCCCTGCGACGCCTGGAGGCCCCGGAACTGGCCTGGCAGGACGGCGCCGCCGGGGACGTCGAGGTGTTCCAGCAACTGGAGCCGCTGGATTCCGAAAACCCGACGACGACCTCCCGCCGCCCCGGGACGCCCGGACCGATGTCCCCCCAGCATCCCGCCCCTTCCCCGGTGACGCCCGGAACCCAGCAACTGCCGTCCCAGCCGACCGGTCAGCCCCGGCAGCCACCCTCAGCGATCTCACCGCCCCAGCAACAAACTCCCCCGACCGGCCCGCTTCAACCCGCGCACACGTCCGTCCCGGCCCCGCCGCCGACACAGGCGCTGGAGACGCCCCCACCAGCAGATGTCCCCACCCCCGGGAAACGCGGGGGGAAACGTCGCGTCTCGGACCGAGTGCTGCTCGCCACCTCTGCACTGCTGCTCATCTGCGGGGTGATCCTGCTGGTCCTCTGGTACGTGCACTGAAAGAACCGGCACGAAACGACGGTGGCTCCGGGCATTCCGGAACCACCGTCGTGAAGTTTCCCAGTCAGCTGCGGCGCCGCAGCAGCACGTAGGCCACGCCCCCGCCGCCGAGCACCACCAAGGCGCCGCCGGCCCCGAACAGCACCAGCTTGGTGGAATCCCCGAAAAGATTCCCCTGACCGGAATCGGTGCTGCTGGATTCACCCGGGGGAACCTCGCTCACCTGGACGTTACCGGACGGCCCGGTCGCCTCACCCGAGACATTGAGCGAGAACTTGACGTTCGCGGGCTGCCCTTTCAGGAACGCTTCATAGCCCAGCGCGACCGCGTAGTAGTAGTAGCCCTCCATCGCGAAACCCCGGCTGGAGTGGTGCATCTCGGGGGAATCCCACCGGTTCCGGTAGCGCACCTCCGGCACCTGATTGATGTGCGGGGCATTGTTGGAGTACGCGCCAGTCTTCCTCATGAAGAACATGGTTTCGTCGCTGGTTGCCGAATCCATCCGGCTGAAGTCCGGTGCGTAGACCGCGGAGGAGACGGCGACGTGGTTTGTCAGACCGGAATCCCTGATGACATCCGGAGAGAGTTCGAGACCGTCGAGGGCGAAGATCCCGCTCTGGCCATATTTGATGGGGGTCTTGAAGAAGGCCATCTCCCCGGGCACCAGCTCGACGCTGTAGGTGCCGGGAGCCACCTCGAGGGCGTCGTTGAAGCTGGCCCCACCGAGCACCGATGTGACGTTGTCCGTCGCGGGCGAACCGGCCCCCTCGGAATTGTTCGAGGGCACCTCCTGCACCCCGGTCGGAAGCTGACCGGCGTTCTCCACGGGCGCCTCCTCCATCACCCGGATCTCAATCGGTATCGCCCCACCGGAACCGGGCAGGCGCTCCACCTTGAAGTAGAACTCCTTGGCATCGGCGCAGGCCTGATCACTCGTTCCCTTGGACGCCGGGTTCCTGGGATCCGTGGGCAGCGCGACCAGCGTCTGCCCGACCACGACCCCGGTTTTGCCGCTGTCGAGACCGGTGCTGCTCTCGGATGCACACGTGTCATCGTCCATGGTCTTCAACGCCCAGATCCACGAGCCACGCTTGAGGGAGTCGAAGACGCTGGCGTTCGGCATGCGGGTGAGAACGTTCACGCGCAGCGTGGAACCGGGTTGGCTCCGCCTCACCTTGTAGTACTTCTCGGTTTTCTTGCTGGAGGCCACCGAGACGTCCGTGTACTGCCCGGGGGCCAGCATCGGCGCACCGGCGGGGATGTCCGCCCCCTGCACCGGGGTGCCCTCGACGGTGAAACCGCGCGCCGTGCGGGCGCCGAGCCGCTGGAGGCTAGAATCCAAGGACTTGGCATCCTTCGCGTCGTAATAGCTGCCACCGCCCGCCTCGGCCATGCACGCCAGCTGCTGGCGGGCCTTGTCCCCCACGCCGAAACCGACGGTGTCGATCTGGAGGCTCACACCGCCCGCGATCAGTTCACGGATCTCCTGGCAGGGATCGGGCGAGCAGGTCTCCTCCCCGTCGGAGACGAGAATGATGTGGCGCTTGCCGCTGTCGCCCAGGTCCTTCGCCCCTTCCTTAAGCGCGTACGCGATGGGGGTGTCACCCCGGGGCTGGAACTGGTTGATCGCGCTGGTCAGGCCCGCCTTGTCCATGGCGCCGACGGGATGGGCCAGTCGGGAGTCGGTGCAGGAACCCGGGGCGCCGTTGCCGTCGACGTCGGCGCCGTAGACCCTGAGCCCGACCTCGGCGTTCGAGGGCACGGAGTCGAGGGCGTGTATGAGGGCCTTCTTCGCGGCATCCATCTTGGTTCCGCCGGACGGGTCCGCGTCCTTCATCGACCCCGAGGAATCCAGCATCAGCAGGACCTTGGGTGCGGGTTCATCCGCGTGTGCGGCGGGCAGGACGGGACCACACACGGACACCAGCAGCAAGGCTCCGCAGGCCGCCGCCAGGCGATGGGATCGGTTCATCGGTCTACCTCCAATCTTTGCAACTGCGAATCTAAGGTTCGCTGTCGCAAATGTCAAACCCTGGGCGGACACGCTCCGCCCGACCGCCACCAACCCCGATCCAACCATCCGCCCGGACCACCATCCACACCCCCGGGGGGAACTCCTTGCCGCCTCGCCTCTGCGAAACGCGCACACCGGATGCACATCACCCACCGACTTCTCAACAGCCCAGAACGTTTTTCCAGGGCATCTCGGGCAAGCGAACCAAGCTTCTTTCACCCGAGAAGGCCAGTGACTTTCGACGACGCCACTAAAGCGGAGCTTTAAACTTTTGACAACCATCCAGTTCCATCGCCAAACTTCTAATATGACCGTACCGCTCAGGGCGCTGGAGACCAGCACCGGACCGCAAAACCAAAGGAAGACCATGTCGAGGATTGATCAGATCCATCAGAACCTGCAAAAGCTCGTCGCTCTAACCCCCGACCTCGAGGGCGCACTTCTCGTCACCCTCGACGGCCTGCCCATCGCTTCGGCCCTGGCCGGGGGTACCGACGAGGACCGCGTCGCCGCCATGGGTGCGGCCGCGCTGGCCACCGGCACCCGCGCCGTCAGCGAACTGAAACGCGGCGAGCTGGAGCAGGTCCTCGTGAAGGGCAGCGAAGGCTACATCGTCCACATCGCGGCCGGCCCCGAGGCCGTCCTGATCGGTATTTCGAACGGCTACGCGAAGCTCGGCATGATCCTCTTCGAGATGAAGGCGACTGCCAAGGACCTCGCTCGCGAACTCGCATGAAAACGTTGGAAGACATGACCTGCCCGGGGCAGGCCATGCAGTGGACCTACCACGACGGAAGCAGCCGTCAGGTGGTGGTCACCGATGTGGAGACCCGCTTCCCGACAGGCGAGTTGATCGTGTCACAGACCGACCGAGATGGTGTGATCACCACGTGCAACGAGGCGTTCGTCATCATGTCGGGATTCACCAAGGAAGAACTGATCGGGTCACCGCACTCTATCCTGCGCCACCCGGACATGCCCCGGGCCGCTTACGCGGACCTGTGGTCCACCGTCCAGCAGGGCAAGCGCTGGAGCGGATACGTGAAGAATCTCCGGGCTGACGGCGGCTACTATTGGGTCTACGCAACCGTGATCCCGAAGGTGCGCGACGGCGAGGTCGTCGGGCACACCTCCGTGCGACGCGAGCCGTCGCGGGACAAGGTGTCCGAAATGGAAAAGCTGTACACGGAAATGGTGAAGGCCGAGGGTCGATGAAATGACGTTGCAGTTCGCCATCAGTCCCGATGTGAACATCCAAAATGTCACGGACTGGTTCATTTTCAACACAAAGTTGCAGCGAATCACGGGCGAAGCCTTCCGCCCGACCTCCTACACGGATTTCGCGGACCTGCACGCCGCTTTCGAGGAGAACAGGGCGGACCTGGTCTATGCAAACGCAGCGGATACGGCATACCTCGTCCGGAACAAGGGATACCTTCCCGTCGCCTGGGCCAGTGGCATGGCGAAGGAAGCCACTGTGGCGGTTGCCGCCGACAGCGAGTTCCAGAAGGTCACGGATCTGACGGGTCCGCTGACCGCGGCGGCCACCGACGCCCCCGACGTCGAGAGGATCTGTCGCATTCTCCTGGAACCGGCAAACCTCAGTTACCCGGATATCGAGGTCTCTCTCAGACCCAATCCCGTGCTCGTCGCGAAAGCGGTCATGCAGGGTCAGGTGCCGGTCGGTTTCTTCCCGCAGGACGCCTACGATGAGTTGTCGTCGATGGTGAAGAAGCAGCTCCGGGAACTGATCCGGAGCCGCATCTACGTGGTGCACAGCAGCCTCCTCGCCAGCCCCGGAATCGCCCATCTCGTGGAGCCGATCTGGCATGGCCTGGAGCAGATGAGCGCCGATCCCGCCAATGCGGAGTTGCTCACCGCGCTGGGAGCCCCCCACGGCTGGGAGCGTCTGGGGCAGGAGGACACCGAGTTCATGATCGACCTCATGGGTGCACTGGCCCAGGAGGGATCCCCGAACCGGTAGCCACCAACAGCAACACCGCGGAGAAGCCCACGTACAGCGCCTCGGCCCCTCAGGGCCCGGGGCGCTGTGCTTTTGCAGTGCTTCTGTTCCCGACCTCGGCCGTGTCTTACGGGCGTTTCTCCGGTTGGGCAGCCCTCAACCGCCCTGTCTGCCTTTTTCGGTCAAATCCGGGTTGAGTGCCGTGCAACCGGGGGTTTCCGGTCGGCACCGACGACGCGCGGCGACACCCGGAAACACCGCGCGTGTGTTCAACCTGAAAAGGCTGTTCCCCGCGGGCCCTCGCGTGGCAGGGTACGTGGTATCGCCGATCCCACCGGGGCAACGAGAGCCAGGAGAAGACCATGTCTCAGCACTTCCGCCGTCGTCCGAATCTGTTTGCCGCCGCAGCACTGGCCGGAGGTCTACTGGTCGGCTGCTATCCACCGCTCGCCCCGGTTCCCGAAGCCACGATGACCACCTCAACGACGGCATCCGAGTCACCGAGCCCAACACCATCGCCAACCCCGGCTCCCAGCCCTGCCCGGACTCCGGTGCAGATTCCCGGCGCCTACCCGGGGGCAGGTGGCCCACGTCCCGAGAATGCAACCCCGGTCACCGCCGTCCATCAGGATGTGGCGACGATAATCAACCCAGCGGAGAACATCGGCTGCGACTTCTCCGACCAGCACTCGTACGTCGGTTGCGGGATCGACAGTTACGTCACGGACATGCCTTATGGTCGCGATCACGCAGGACCGAAATGGTGGGTGGAGATGTCCACGAGCGATTCTCCCGGCCTGGAGGAGCCCACGATCAAGTCCAAGAACAAGGCCCCCGCTTTCCAAAGACCGGAAACTCCCCCACAGGTGGTGCCGTACGGCACCGTCGTCTACCACGGCGACTACACGTGCGCATCCGAGCTGGCCGGCATGACCTGTTGGAACACGATCACCGGCCACGGCGCGTTCATGAGCAGCACGAACACGACGACGTTCTAGGTGTGATGTCCGGGCACGTTGGTCGGGTCACGATGCGACGAATCTGTTTGAGGTGTGGATCGGGGAAGGCCTCCCACAGTGGAGCGGAGCTGTCCAGGGAACCAGCACCACAACAAGAGGTCTTCCGGTGGCCCACGCCACCCATGCCAATGCTGTCCCCACACCCCGAGCTCGCTCGGTTGATCGTCGACGACAACTGGTCCATCCCACGCGCGGCCGAACGTTGTGATGTGTTCCGGCGCGCCGTGATCGATGACCACTCCCGCGTCGTCTGCGTCGAGGCCCGGGACGACCAGGCCCGAGAAGACGGCCGTCGAGGTCTTGCGCGATGCTGTGGTCTGGTTCCATGAGCGAGGCGTCACCGTCGAGCAGGTCCACACCTACAATCACCGCAGGCCCCACCCGTCACCAGGCCGATCAATCTCGCTGGACATCACACCTGGTCGCGTCTCACAGTGGGGAATCTTTTCGCCTTCCACCCAGCGGTACCCCATCCGGACTACGCTTCCCAGCGATGCCGGTTCGTCGCTGACGAGCCGGAACAAAGTGGTGTTCCGACCACCTCTATCGCTGTACCCGCTTCCATCCAATTCGAGAACAAGGAGTCGCGATGTCAAACAGCGCACAAGTCTCCGCCAAGGCGAGTTCGCTCGTCATCCGCAGCGCCATTGTCGCCGCCGTTGGCGGCCTGATTTTCGGTTTCGACACCGCCGTCATCTCCGGAGCCAACGCTGCGCTCAAAAAACAGTTCCACCTCGACGACGGGGGCCTCGGCGCCACCGTCGCCATCGCCACCGTCGGCACCATCATCGGCGCGCTCATCGGTGGCCGCTCTGCAGACCGCTTCGGCCGCCGCAAGCTGCTGTTCTTCATCGGCATCCTGTACGTACTCGGCGCCCTCGGAACGGCCCTGGCGCCCAGCCACCTGGTGCTCATGATCTTCCGCTTCATCGGCGGCATCGGCGTCGGCCTGTCGTCGGTGTGCGCGCCGATCTACACAGCGGAAATCGCCCCAGCGAGGGTCCGCGGCCGCCTCGTCGGCCTCGTCCAGTTCAACATCGTCCTCGGCATCCTCGTGGCCTATCTGTCGAACTACATCATCGATCTTATCGTCCACGACCAGGAGATCGCATGGCGTTGGATGCTCGGCGTGATGGTCGTCCCGTCGGTGCTGTTCCTCGTGTTCCTGATGACGGTTCCCGAAACGCCACGCTGGCTCATGGCCAAGGGCCACGAGGAAAAAGCGATCGCCATCAGCCGTCGCCTCTGCAACACCGTCGAGGAGTCCGACGAACAGATCCAGGAGATCCGCGACCAGCTCGCCTCCGCCGGGTCGCAGGCCACCTTGAGCCAGTTCTTCACGCGCCGCTACTTCAAGGTCATCGCCTTGGCGTTCTTCATCGCCATGTTCAACCAGCTCTCCGGCATCAACGCGATCCTGTACTACGCCCCCGAGGTCATGAAGCAGGCGGGTGCCGACGACAACGCGGCCCTGCTCATGTCCGTCGCCGTCGGCCTGATGAACCTGATCGCGACAATGGCCGCTTTGACCGTCATCGACCGCATCGGTCGTCGCTCCCTCATGATCGTCGGCTCCATCGGCTACCTGGTCTCGATGGGCTTCCTGACCGCTGTCATGTTCATGTTCCAGGGTCACTTCAACTCGACCTCGTCGACGCTGGTGCTGGTCGGCCTCCTGGTGTTCATCGCGGCGCATGCCTTCGGTCAAGGGTCGGTGATCTGGGTGTTCATCTCCGAGATCTTCCCGACGCGCGTGCGCGGCCTCGGTCAGTCCCTCGGCTCGCTGACCCACTGGGTATTCGCCGCGATCACGACCTACGCGTTCCCGCCGATCATCGGCGCTTGGGGTGGCGGCTGGGCGTTCTCCATCTTCCTGGTCTGCATGTTCGGTCAACTCGTCTGGGTGCTGACTAAGATGCCGGAAACCAAGGGCATCCCACTCGAGGAGATGGAAGACAAACTCGGCCTCAACAAGTAGCCGACCGACAAGGAGGTCCCCATGACTCAACCCAAGCCCGTCCTCTGCCTCGGCGAGGCGCTCATCGACGTCGTCATCCGCGACGACACCAGGAGTGAGCACGTCGGCGGCAGCCCCCTCAACGTCGCCTGCGTAATCACCAGCCTCGGCCGGCCCGCCCTGATCGGGGCCTGGTGGGGTCGCGACGACCACGGCAAACTGATCGAGGACTACGCCGCCGACCACGGCGTCGGGATCGTGCCCGGCAGCGACGGAGCCGCCAAGACATCGCTCGCGTACGCCCGCCTCAACGATGCCGGCAGCGCCGAGTACGAGTTCGACCTGTCGTGGGAGGTACCGCCGCTGCCCGCCCCGGAGGCGATCGCCCACCTCCACACCGGCAGCCTCGCCGCGACCCTTGAACCCGGCGGCACCCAGGTCCTGGAGGCGGCCCGCGCAATGTCTCAGGTCGGCACTGTCTCCTACGACCCCAACGCTCGTCCAGCGATCATGGAGTCCCCCGACAAGTCGCGCGGGCGCGTCGAGGAGCTCGTTGCGCTGGCCGATGTTGTCAAGGTCTCCGACGAGGACCTCGAGTGGCTCTACGGCAAGAGCACCCCCGTCGAGGAGGTCATGCGGCAGTGGCTGAAGCTCGGTCCGAGCCTGGTCATCGTCACCCGCGGCCCGTGGGGCATCTACGTCAAGCTCGCCTCCGCGCGCGACATGCTGGTGATCGACCCTCTCACCACTGACGTCGTCGACACCGTCGGCGCTGGCGACTCGTTCATGGGTGGCCTCATCTCGGGCCTGCTCGACGCCGACCTGCTCGGTAGCCGTGAGGCCAAGGGCCGGCTCCGGTCCGCAGGCTGGGACGACATCATGCCGGCGCTGCACCGGGCGACGATCACGTCGGGCCTGACGGTCCAGCGCGCGGGTGCCTACGCACCGACCCACGAGGAGGTCGCTGCGGTCAAGGCCAAGGACCTGCGTCTGGCCTGACCCAGAGTCGACGGCGAGAGCGTCCAGTCCTCGTCCTTCTCGGACTGGACGATCTCGCCGTCGGCGTTTTTCTTTGCCCACTTCTCGCGGCCCCGCTGCACGATCAGCTGATCAGCGGGCTTGATGACTGACGGGGCCCTGCCGTCGTAGTCGTGGATGTCGAGGAACAGGCGCAGGGTGTGGAGGAACTCGTCGTGCAGCACCAGGTCATCCAGCAACGCCCGGCCCGCCTCAAGATCGGTCCAGTGCCGAGCGGCCAGCCACGCTCGGAGCCCTCCATCATGTCGCCCTCCCACTCGGACTCGTCGATCCTTGGCCTTCCTCCTTTGGGCACGGCGCCAAACCGGGTTTGCGGCGCCGGAGAGCCGACAGGTCGATGACCTCCGCTGCTGGAGCATCATGTGGTTCTGGGTCGAGCTGCATCCAGTAGCGCACCAGGTGGGGGCACCGGCCAGCGCATTCCTCTGGTGAGGGGGTTGTGGCCCAGGTTTCGAGGGTTGGCAGCTGGTTGAGCCGGCCTGCTCGCTCTGCGAGCTGGTCGTGTCGAAACCCCTGGTGGTCGTGTCTTGGGAATTGCGGCGGACTCTGGTGGTTTCGAGGTGGACTGCTCCTTCGTCGCAGGCCGGCTCAACCAACTTCGGGGAGGCTGTGAATGAGCCTCCACTATTTACAGGACACGCCGCTAGGATGCTCCGGTGCCACGTCCTCGCCACAGCAGTTCGGATGCCGTCTCACTGGCCTGGAGCCCAGACGGGAAACGGATCGCGGTGGGTTCCGGGCAGGGCCTTTACATCCGGGATGCGACCGCCGGAAAGCTTCTCGCCCCGGAACCGGTGTGGTCGCTGGCCTGGCACCCCGATGGCGGCCGCGTGGTCACGGGGTCCTGGCAAGGCGCTGCCCGGGTCTGGGAAATCGCTTCGGGAAAGCTGCTCACCGCTCTGGATTCCAGCGATGCCACCCGCGCGGTGGCCTGGAGCCCCACCGGCACCAGGATCGCGACCGCAGGGGCGCCGCAGGAGGTGCATCTGTGGGATGCCTGCACCGGAACCCGCGCTGGTGGGCTCGGCACCAGCCACTGGAAAGGCATCCTGGCCCTTGCGTGGAGTCCAGGCGGTGACCGCCTGGCCACCGCGGGAGATGTCACCACCCAGGTCCTTGATGTCGCGACTGGCCGGGCGCTGCGGGTCCTGGAACACGGAGCCCACGTCTGCACCGTGACCTGGAGCTCCGACGGGAAACACCTGTTGACCACCACCGACGAAAACTGCCTGGCGAGCCTCTGGGATGCTGGAACGGGTGAGCTGTTGCGGACCTTCGGCTATCGGGAGCCGGTCGAGGACTGGTACCCGTTTCCCTGGGATGCCTCCTGGAGCCCCGACGGGAAGCGGATCCTGACCGCTCCCAGTCTCGAAGGTGTCCGGGTCTGGGAGGCC
This sequence comes from Arachnia propionica, assembly GCF_900637725.1. Lineage (GTDB taxonomy): Bacteria > Actinomycetota > Actinomycetes > Propionibacteriales > Propionibacteriaceae > Arachnia > Arachnia propionica. Next base: position 2,687,688 of record NZ_LR134406.1, read on the forward strand.
ACCTCCGGGAAACTGATCCGCGCCCTCCAGGACCCGGGGGTCGAGGCCGTGGGTTGGGGTCCCGGAAGAAACCTCGTGGCCAGCACCACCGGCCGGGCGATCCGCTTCTGGGACACGGAAACCTGGGAGTGTTCCGCGAAGGTCCCGCTCACCGGCTCCCGCACCGCCCCGATGTGATGTCGTCGCTGGTCTTCACACGCCGGCTGCCGCATTCTCTTCCCGAGGGTTTTCACCCGCCTGCCCACGCTGGCCGTTCCCGAGCGCCCGGTTGCCGCGCACCGCGCGGATCTTCTCAGTTCGTCAAGGTCTGGGCGGTCACGAATCGAGGCGGCACCTCGTCGGCCAACCACACCTTGTCGTTGCCCTTGTAGAAGGGGATACCGGCGGCGTGGGCCGCTGTGGCGTCGATGTGCAGGACGACCGGGCGCGACGCGTGCCGCGACCCCACCGCCCACGCCATCTCGACATCTGTGGACAGGTGCACGAACTGCCGCGACATGGGCAGCAGCCCCTCGCGCATCACGCGTTCCAGGTTGTCCGGGGAGGTGCCGTGGTAGAGCAGGTCGGGCGGGGTGGTGGGGGTTCGTTCGATGCGTTCGGGCAGGGAGTGCCCGTAGATCGCCCGGATCCGGCCGTCGCGGATCTCGTGTCGCTGTTTGCTGGCCGCCGCCAGGGTCTCCTCAATGTCGGCGACTCCCACCGACTCCCAGCCCGGCCTGCTCCGCAGCGCCGCGACGACCTCCCCGAGACCCACCCAACCCTCGGGGTCGAGTTCCAGCCCGTAGCGACCGGGGTCGTGCCGCAGGGCGTGGGAGAGCACGCGGCTGAGTTCGGTGGATGGTTTCTTCATCAATGACTCCCGGGTGGTTCCTCGGCGACGACCCCGTCACCGCGCAGGAAGCATGCCACACCACTTCAAAGAGCGCGAGCCCGCCTCAGGGCCGCTTTCGCGATGCCGGGGAACCGGCCCTCCGGAATCCCAGCGACCCGTAGAGGCGGTGGGCCGCATCCGAGGTCCCCTCCCCCACCCGCAGGGACAGTTGGGCATCGCCCGCATTCCGGCAGGCGAGCATCGCGCCGGTCATCAGGGCCCGCCCGATTCCCCGGCCACGGAGTTGCGGATCGACGAACAGGTCGATGATGAAGGGCCCTTCGAGTCCCTCGTCCCAGATGGAACGCTCCACCGTCAGCACGGCCCCTGCGGGCCGGCCACCGGCCTCGGCCACGAGACTGGCCCCGGGACGGAGAACACCGTAGTCGCCCTCGAAGGTAGCGGCGATCTCCGAAATGGCCTCGGCGTGACTCCCGGCCCCGATCCCCGGGGGATAGCTGATCAGGTAGAGCCGGGCCAGCGGTTCGAGATCGTCGGTTCTGATGATCCGCGGCAACGGTTCGGGGAGGGCACGGGCCGGTAGGAGGGACAGATCAGCGGTGAGCAGGTCGGAGGGCATGACGGAATCCATTTCGTGACGGGACTGGCCGGGTGGGTTGGTGAACGGTGTCAGAAACGGATCACGCCCACGAGTCTAGGCCAGCATCGGAAGCGGGGCCACCATGCCCTGGCCGCGCTACGGACATCATCCGGATCTGTGCGCGCCCGGGGGAAGGAAAGACACGATCTGCTGGAACGGCCGCGGCAACAGGGTCCCGTTGAAGAAGGTTCCGCGAACGATGACCCTCCACCGCGGCCATCCGGTGGTGGCCCGGGGCGCGCACAACAACCCTGCGCAGTGGCGCCGGATCAGCGTCGATTTCTCTTTGCAGTGGGAGGATTTCATCATGCATCCCGTCGACCCACTGATCCTGGACGAATCACCTGAACGGGCCGGGGCCATCGCCGTCATCGACGCCCCGGGGCTCGTCACGGCCGCCCTGGAACGCAGCGGCGATGTGAGGGTTTGGTGCGACGACCTGCGTGACGCGCAGGCCGTGTCCGAGATCGATCCCGGCCTGCTCGTCTCCCATCCTGGTGAATTGCGCGGGGTGGATCTGGTGTGGGGGCATCTGCCGAAATCCCTGGCCGCTTTGGACGAACACTGCGCCAGCGTCCAGGGCGCCCCGGATGTGATGTTCCTCAGCGGGGCGAGGGTCAAGCACATGAACCGCTCCATGAACCAGGTGCTGGTCCGCCACTTCACGGCCGTCAACGCCAGCCTCGGGCGTTCCAAGTGCCGCGTGCTGCGGGCCTGGGGACCGAACCAGCTCGAAACCGAATGGCCCAAGGCCCGCCGCCATCCGGACCTCGGTCTGGTCCTCGTCGCGCACGGCGCCACCTTCAACGGCAACCGGATCGACGACGGCACCCGGCTCCTCCTGGATCACCTGGATCCCGGGGAAGGAACCGCGCTGGACCTGGGGTGCGGCAACGGGGTGATCGCCGCGGTCCTGGCCCGTCGAGGACTCGAGACAACCGCGATCGACGTCTCCTGGTCGGCGGTGGCTGCCACCCGCGCCACCGCTCAGGCCAATGGTCTCGACATCGAAGTCCGCTGGACCGACGGCCTGTCCGGTTTCCCCGACCACAGCTTCGACGTGATCGCCACCAATCCCCCTTTCCACCGGGGGCACGCCAAGGAGTCGGCACCCACCCTGCGGATGTTCGACGAGGCCGCCCGGGTGCTGCGTCCCGGCGGGCAGCTCTGGTGCGTGTTCAACTCCCATCTGCCGTGGCGCAGAGAGCTCGCCACCCGGATTGGTCGGACCAGGGTCGTAGCCCAGGACCGGAACTATCAACTGACGTTTACAAACCTGTGACCTGCCCACAGGAAGCGCGCACACAACACACAGGTAACGCACAGATTCCCGGAGTTCTCTATTTCCTGTAGCCAACGAAGCGAACAGGAGAGCCTCATGACGAACCAGGAGAACAACCACCCGGCCCACAACACCCAGGAGGGTCTGCCCGGGAATCCCTTCCGGAACGCAGCCGGCTCCCAACAGCCCGCTTCGCAGCCCGGCCAAGCCAATCCCCAAGCCGACCAGACCAGCCCCCAAACCGGTCAGGCGGCCTCCGGGCCCGAGCAGCCCGGCCAGGGCACCCCCACCTTCCAGCCCGCGGGAGCCCCCATGCACCAAGGTCCTCAAGGACCCCAAGCCGTTCAAGGCCCCCACATGGTCCAGAACCCCCAGGCGGGCCAAGGACCTGCCCCCGCCGCACCCCAACTCCCCTCCGGCGCGAACCAAGCGGCAGGGCCCTACTCCAACTCGGCCCCGGCACAGGCGCAGACCGCAACCGCGACGAAGAAACCCCGGAAGACCCGGAAGACCTTGGCGGCCTTCGTCGCCGTCGCCCTGCTGTCGGCCGGGGTGGGTGGGGGCAGCGCGATCGCCGCGAACCACTACCTGAACAGCAGCTCCAGCGGCTTTTCGACGGCCACCACCACCCAGGTGACGCAGGCCTCCGCGAACAGCCCCGACTGGACCGCGACGGCGGCCGCCATCAAGGACGCCGTGGTGGCGATCAAGGTCGAGGGCAGCAACAAACAAGGACAGGGTTCCGGTGTGATCATCGACGCCAAGGGCCACATCGTGACCAACAACCACGTGGTCTCCGGCGCGGGGCAGGGCGCCAAGCTCAGCGTCACCATCGGCGACAAGACCTACTCGGCCAAGGTCGTCGGCACCGATCCCTCCACCGACCTGGCCGTGCTGAAACTCGAGAACCCGCCGTCGAACCTGACGGTCGCGTCCTGGGGGGATTCCTCCAAGCTCAAGGTGGGGCAACCGGTGATGGCGGTCGGCAACCCGCTGGGGTTGTCCGACACGGTGACCACCGGCATCGTCTCCGCCCTGAACCGGCCCGTCACGACCCAAGCGGTCAACGACAACAGCGTCGACGACACCAATTTCAACAGCCAACGGGACAGCGACGTGGTGGTCACCTCCGCAATCCAGACCAACGCCGCCATCAACCCCGGCAACTCCGGTGGTGCGCTGGTGGATTCGTCCGGTGCGCTGGTGGGCATCACATCCTCCATCGCGTCGCTGGCCTCCAACGGTTCGTCCTCCGGCCAGTCCGGCAACATCGGGATCGGTTTCGCGATCCCGTCGGCCCAGGTCAAGTCCGTGGTGGAGCAACTCATCGCCAACGGCACCGTCAAGCACCCGCAACTGGGAATCCGGGCCAGCAACGGCACCTCCGGCACCCAGCTCGGCGCCAAGGTGGAGGACGTCACCCAGGGTTCTGCAGCCGCACAAGCTGGGCTGCAGAAGGGTGATCTCATCACAGCGATCGACGGCACCCCTGTGGTCGGTTCCGAATCCCTCGTGGCGCAGGTGCGCAGCTACGAGGTGGGGAAGGAGGTGACCCTGAAGGTACTCCGAGGCAGCGAAACCCTTGAACTGAAAGTGACCCTTGGAACTGCGAACTGAGAGGTCTTCCGACAATCGCTGCCGAGCCGGCGCCGTGGTCTCCCGCCCCACTCCGGGAGGCCACGGCGCCGGCCAGTATTTCCCGGTGACGTGACCGACGCATCCGCGGCATGGCCTAGGCCCGTCGCATGACTACCGCGCTGGGACACCTTGTCGTGGAGGGGCTGGGATCGATTCGACACGTCGAACTGGACCTGAGCACCGACGTCACGGTGCTCATCGGGGCCAACGGATCGGGCAAGTCGAATCTCGTCAGCGCCCTGGAGTTGGTGTCGCGCATCTGGGATGACTCCTTCCAGGAGTACCTGCGCCGCCGCGGGGGCGTGGACAATCTCCTCTTCGAGGGTGAACAGACCAGGGCGGATCGCATTCTCATCACCCTCATGTCCGGGTTCGATGAGCGGGACACCCGGAATGGTTACCGGGTGGCGCTCCGCCCCGACGAGGTGACCGGTTCGGGTCTGGCGGAGCTGCACGAATGGTTGCTCTTCCAGGCGGGACACGAGCGGCACCGCCCTTACGAGAAGAACCTGGGTTTCGGTTCCCGGAGCCGGGTTCGTGACATCACCGAGTCGGAGGATTCCGGGAAACTGCCGAACTTCGCCAGGTACGTGCGTCCCATCCTGGAGGGTTGTCGCGTTTTCCACTTCGACGACGTCTCCGGTCACGCGCCCGTGAAGGGATGGTCGACGGTCGGCGACGACCTGGCCCGGCGTTCCGATGCGGAGAACATCGCCGCCTACCTTCACAGGGTCAGCCGGGAACACCCCGGGCACTACAAGCGGATCGTGGCTGCCATCCGGCGCGTCACGCCTTTCTTCGACGATTTCGTTCTCAGACCCGATCCCTCGGAACGAATCCGGCTGCGTTGGAAGCAGCGGGACCTGGACCGCACCTTCCTGGCACGTGAGGCCAGCGATGGCACGCTGCGTTTCATCTGCCTGGCCGCCTTGTTGCTGGGGCCGGACCTTCCCGCGACGGTGGTCCTGGACGAGCCCGAGCTCGGGCTTCACCCGGCAGCGATCGACCTGCTCGCGGAGATGGCCCGCGTCGCGGGACGCAACGGCCACAGGGTCCTCCTGGCCACCCAGTCGGTGCCGCTGGTGTCCCACTTCGACCTGGGCGAGATCGTCGTCCTCGACAGGGTCGACGGCGCCACGGAGGCCTCACGTCCCGACGAGGCGTTCCTCGCGGCTTTCCTGGAGAACTACTCCACGGGCAACCTGTGGGAGATGAATCTCCTCGGGGGACGCCCCGCGAAAGCGGGGCTCGGCGCGATCCTGAACCGCTGCCCTACGTTCGCTGCCTGGTGGCAGGATCTGCTGTCCTGACCCTGAAAACCGGTTGAGCCGGGTCGCGATCACCCCTCTCCGAAGATGGTTGAGCCGGGGAGCGAGGACGAGCGACCCGAGTCGAAACCACCCCTTTGAAGTTGGTTGGGCCAGCTCGTGAGCGAAGCGAACGGCTTAGTCAAAACCACTACCGGCACCCAACGGGTAGAACCCGACCCCAAGTCCCCGGACACCCTCACCACGGTTTCGACACGCCCTACTCGCTGACGCTCGCAGGCCGGCTCAACCGGCTTGGGAATGAGGTGGTCTCGACGTACCCCGCTCGCCGACGCTCGTGAGGCTCGGTTCAACCGTCTTCGGGGCGAAACGGCCCGTCGCGCTTTGATTCGGATACCCTCGACGCCATGCGCGCCCGCCTGATCGCCCTGAACCCGGAGCCCGTCGACCTGCCCTTCGACGCTACCTGGCAGCCGCGGCCCTTCGGTCACGTTGCCCGCGCCGTCGTCGAGACCGACGATCCGGAACAGCTGCGCCTACGACTCCTGGAGGTCGCCTCGGGCGGGGTGGTCGCGGGTCCCCTCGCCGAGCAGCCGGCGCGTCTGGTGATGATGGACGTGGACTCCACCTTGACCACGACGGAGGCCATCGACCTGCTGGCGGAGCACGCCGGCACCGGGGAGCTCGTCGCCTCGATCACGGAACGGGCGATGCGTGGTGAGTTGGATTTCGCGGAGTCGCTGCGGGAGCGGGTCGCGACGCTGCAGGGCCTGCCGGTCCGGGTCTTCGACGAGGTCCTGCCCCGCATCACCTTGTCGCCGGGAGCGCGGGAGCTCGTCGCCGCCCTCCACGAGGCCGGGGTACTGGTGGGGGTCACCTCGGGTGGGTTCACCGCGCTCGTGGCTCCCCTGGCCGAGGAGCTGGGCCTTGATTTCTTCAACGCCAACGAGCTGGAGATCCGTGACAGGGCGCTCACGGGCCGGGTGATCGGAACGGTGGTGGATCGCGACCAGAAAGCCCGCGACCTCACCCGGTTCGCCGCGACGTCGCAGGTGCCATTGGAGCACGCGGTGGCGGTGGGCGACGGCGCCAACGACCTGGGCATGCTCGCCGCGGCCGGGCTCGGTGTGGCCTACCGGGCGAAACCCGTGACCGCCGCTCGGGCCGATGCGGTGATCAACTTCCCCCGGCTCGACGCGGTGACGGCCCTGGCCCTGCCCTGAGGAGCCCCGCGGGCAAGGCGGCACCTGGCTGGGCCACCATCCGGCAAAGCCGATACGCTTGCCTTGCATCCAAGTGCAGGTTTTCCAAGGAGGGAATATGTCAGGTCGGATTCACAACGAGGGTTTCCGCTCCAAGTTGATGTCCGCTGAGGACGCAGCCGCTCTGGTCGAGAACGGCTGGAACATCGGTTTCTCGGGCTTCACCGGTGCCGGGTACCCCAAGGAGTTCCCCAAGGCCCTCGCCGCGCGCATCGAAGCCGCGCACGAGAAGGGTGAGGAATTCCGCATCGGCATGTGGACCGGGGCCTCGACCGCACCTGAGCTCGACGGGGCGCTGGCCCGCACGGGGGGCGTCGCGTTCCGTGCGCCCTACCAGTCCGATCCCGAGATGCGCACCGCGATCAACAAGGGCATCACCAACTACTGCGACATCCATCTCTCGCACATGGGGCTGCAGGTGTCGCAGGGCTTCCTGGGCCCGCTGCACCTCGCCGTCGTCGAGGCCACCGCGATCACCGAGGACGGCGACATCGTGCCCTCCTCCTCGGTCGGCCTGAACCGCACCTATCTCGAGCAGGCCGACAAGGTCATCATCGAGGTCAACTCGTGGCAGTCCGAGGACCTGTTCGGCATGCACGACGTCTACTACCCCATCGGTGTCCTGCCCCCGAACCGTGGCGCGCTTCCCATCACCAGCACGGGCGACCGGATCGGCGACAAGGTGCTCAAGGTGGACGCCGACAAGGTGGTGGCGGTCGTCGAGACCAACGCCGCGGACCGCAACACCCCGTTCAAGCCCCTCGACGACGATTCCCGGGCGATCGCGGGCTACCTCCTGGACTTCCTGACCAACGAGGTCAAGCACGGCCGGCTGCCCGAGAACCTGCTGCCGTTGCAGTCGGGTGTGGGCAACATCGCCAACGCGGTGCTCGCGGGTCTGTTGGAGGGTCCGTTCGAGAACCTCACCTCCTACACCGAGGTGATCCAGGACGGCATGGTCGACCTGATCGACGCCGGTAAGGTCACCGTCGCCTCCGGTACCGCGTTCTCGTTGTCCCCGGAGGCCGCGGAGCGGATGAACGAGAAGGCCAGGTTCTACCGCGACCACATCATCCTGCGTCCCATGGATGTCTCCAACCATCCCGAGGTGATCCGCCGCATGGGTGTCATCGCCTGCAACGGCATGATCGAGGCCGACATCTACGGCAACGTGAACTCCACCCATGTCATGGGTTCGCGCATGATGAACGGCATCGGTGGTTCCGGTGACTTCACCCGCAACGGCTACTTCTCCTCGTTCGTGACCCCGTCGACGGCGAAGGGTGGCGCGATCTCCGCGATCGTCCCGATGGTCAGCCACGTCGACCACACCGAACACGACGTGGACGTCATCATCACCGAGCAGGGACTCGCGGACTTGCGTGGCCTGGCCCCGCGCCAGCGCGCCCAGGCGATCATCGAGAACTGCGCCCACCCGGACTTCAAGGAACCGCTGCGCGAGTACGTGAAACTGGCGGCGACGAAGGCCAACGGCCAGCAGACCCCGCACGACCTGGCGACGGCCCTCAACTGGCACGTGCGTTTCCTGGAGACCGGCTCCATGAAGTGACACCCGGGTCCTGAACGCCTGCGGATCCCCCGGCCCCCGAACGGGCCGGGGGATTTTCACATCCGGCGCACAGTCGTCGAGGTCGATCACCGGCCCCTTCAGGAAAGCCCCTGAATCATTCCTTTCCGAATCCGAAGCGCTCGGCCAGTTCGGCGGCGTATGCGAGCCACTCGTCCCGATCGTCGGGGTCGCAGTCGGCGTAGTAGAGGGCGACGTAGTAGGACATGCGTCCCAGCTCTTTGTTTTCTGGTTGTATCGCCAGCGCGTCGCGAAGGCTGATGGCTGCTTCTCGCCACAGGGGGATCCGCTCGGGGTCCTTGGTGGGCAGCAACTGGGCCAGTCGCGCTGCCGCAACCCCCAGATCCCACAGGGCTTGAAGATTCCCGGGCAGTTGCGCGGCCAGCTCCCGACTGATACGAAGGGACTCCTCATAAAGCTTCAAGGCCCGTCCGGGATCACTATTTTCCAGCATGCCCGCAACATTGATCAAAGCAACCGTGAGGTCCCGACGAGCCTGAAAATCACCCGACAACCGCTCAGCCAGGTCCCGACCGATACCAAGAGACTCCTCATACAACTCCAAAGCCTGCCCGGGATCACTATGCTTCAGCATGCCCGCAACATTCTCCAAAGAAATAGCAAGGTCCCGACGAGCCTGGAGATCCTCGGGCCAGGTTTCGACCAGGTAGCGGGTGACGGCGAGGGATCTCTGGTAGCTCTCTCGGGCTTGCGCAGGGTCGGTGTTTTGGAGCGCGTCGCCCAGCAGCGTATGAGCGAGGAAACTGGTTCGGGTGCTGGTGCCTGATAGGTGGGTGGTCAGGTTTTGCAGCATGGCTGTGATGCGGGTATCAGTCACATACCTCAAAGCAACCAAGCGGACAAAATCTGCAATGTGCCCAAGGAGTTCCGGTTTGCAGGTCAGAATGCCGGGCAGGGCGTCGGCGATGGAATCGATCTCCCACAATTCTGGTGCTTGTGTGAAATCTGTACCGAGCTTCTGGGCTCTTTGGATGATGAAATCATTCACCAGATCGGTTTCTTGTGGGTTTTGGGTTTTGATGTGGTCTGCGACGAGGCGGTGCATGCGGCCTGTTGTTCCGGGGTGGCGTTTCGGTGATCAGGTCGCGGCCTTCCAGGGTGCGGCGGATCCGGGTCCAGCGGCCCTTCAGGAACTGCGGTGTCGGCTCAAACACCTCCGGATTGGTCCGTTTGGTCAGTTCCTCCAGCCAGGGCCAGGGAATGGTGTCGGGTGGTATAGCGGCGGCCAGTCGAAGGACCTGCAAGGAGCCGGGGAGGGCGTGTTCCAGGTCGGTGAGTGACTGCTCGAGGATCACCGACAACAACTTCTCAACAGCGACGGTTCTGTCTCTGCTGATACAGGTCATCACCCAGGGCCCGGATCCGGGCCTCCGCGCCCTCCAGGGTTGGGGCGGCATCACGGGTGAACACATCTAAGGTCTTGACCCTGCATCTCCGTCACCCGGGCATGCCAGTCCCGATGCTCCTGATCGGGCTGGTCCTGTTCGGATGTGTCCTCCAGCAGCACCGGCACCAACCCTTCCCCGGTATCCGGGCCCGTCGGTTTGACCTCGTACTCCTGGAACTCCCACAAACAGAAATCGCTCTCGAAATAGGGTTTGGACACACACGCCATGAGCACCTCGGCCTCGCGAACCGCCCACGCCAACTGGGTCCGCCACTCCTCCCGAGTCCTCAGATCATGACGATCAAAGAACACCTCGAATCCGTCATCAAGAACCTGCCGGGCCTCCCGGCGCAGCGCCTCCACCAACTGCTCCACTCACCCCACGACATCATCCCGGCGGGAATAACTCACAAACACCGAATACCTGGGGTGCCCAGAAAGGGTGGGGTTCTCCGGATCCGTTGGCGGTATCGACACGACATCCTCCTGAGAATCGCTGAACAACCTTTACGAACCCTATTGACGGACAGAACCGCCGACGGCCCCGGACAGGTCAGCCCCACCCGCGGGTCGGGACCTTCTACCAGGCGCCAGAAATGGTTTCGACACAGCCGTTCGCTGACGCTCACGTGCTGGCTCAACCAGCTTTGTCCTATCCGAAGTTGGTTGAACCGACCAGCAAGCGCCAGCAAGCCGGTCGAGTCGAAACCACCGTGCACACATCCGAGAACTCGCGATCGGGCCTGTTATTCGACTGCAGGATGGTTTCGACACAGGCCGCTCCTTCGTCGCGACCCGGCTCAACCAGCTTTGTCCTGTCCGAAGTTGGTTGAGCCGACCAGCGAGCGCCAGCGAGCCAGTCGAGTCGAAACCACCGTGCACACATCCGAGAACTCGCGATCGGGCCTGTTGTTCAGCTGCCGGATGGTTTCGACACGGGCCGCTCGTCCCTCGCGACCCGGCTCAACCAGCTTCCGGGACGATGGGGTCAGGTTCCCAGCTGGTAGGTGCGGTGCCGTTGCCAGCGACCGGTTCCGGGCGGCGGACCGCTCCACAGTTCGACAGTGGTGCAGACCTGGCGGATCGGTAGTTTGCTGAGCACCTCGGCCTCAGCCGCTTTCAACTCAGAAAGGGGCGCGCGTTTGCCGATGGTGACGTGCGGGACGGCCCGTTCGGGAACGGCCCCGAAGGCGGGGTATTCGGGGAAGACCTCACGGATCCGGGTGACGAGGTTCGTCAGCACCGCCGCCTCGCTGGGCACGAGGTACACCGAATCCGTACCGAACCAGCCGGTGCTGGTGAAATCGATGTGGAACCGCCCGAAGTCACGCAGCACGTCGATCAGGGCGTCGTCGTCGTCCATCGACAAGTTGGTGGTGAACGGGTACAGCAGGTTGAGATGCGCCGAGACCCCGTCGGCGGCCGACGGGTCCAAACGCTCGCGTAGGGTCTGCAACGCCGGTTCCGTGTCCGAGCATTTCAGCATCAGCGCTGATTGCCGGCGCACCAGATAAGGCTTACGGACGGCTTGCATGAGGACATCTTATGTTTTTCACAGCATTTACGCGGCATTGGGCGGAGGCGAGTCGCGATGCGGGCGGCTCCCGGCGATCCGCGGGTTCGTGGAAGACTTGGGGCCCGTGAGCATCCGGGAGTACTGCAACCAGTTGAACACCGAACTCGTGGCCCTGCGCCGCGAACTCCACCAGATCCCCGAGGTGGGCCTCCACCTGCCGCTGACCCAAGCCAGGATCCTGAAAGCCCTCGAAGGGTTGCCGCTGGAGATCACACTGGGCAGGTCGCTGAGCAGCGTCGTCGCGGTGCTGCGCGGCACCGCCCCGGGCGGGGGCGAACGCCCCGTGGTGCTGCTGCGCGGCGACATGGACGCGCTGCCCGTGAAGGAACTGTCGGGCGAACCCTTCACCTCGACGAACGGGAACATGCACGCCTGCGGCCACGACCTGCACATGTCGCTGCTGGTGGGGGCGGTCAAGGCCCTCGTCGCGCACCGCGACGAACTGGCCGGGGACGTGATCTTCCAGTTCCAGCCGGGCGAGGAGAGCGTCAACGGCTGCCTCCACATGCTGAACGAAGGTCTCCTCGACGTCGCGGGCCGGCGCCCCGAGGCCGCCTGGGCCATTCACGTGTGGGCGGGTCTCGATCCCCTCGGCACCTTCTCCACCAAACCCGGCCCGGTGATGGCCAGCACCGACGAGATCAAGGTGCGGGTGATCGGGCGTGGCGGGCACGGCTCTGCCCCGCACCTGGCTGCCGACCCGGTTCCCGCGATGGCGGAGATGATCACCGCCACCCACGCCATGGTGACCAGACGGTTCAGCGTCTTCGATCCGGTGGTGGTCAGCGTCGGCCGGGTCCAGGCCGGTACCGTCGCGAACGTGATCCCGGAGGAGGCCTTCTTCGACGCCACGATGCGCACCTTCTCCGACGCCTCCCGGACGCGCCTGAAGCAGCTGTGGCCGGAGTTGCTGGAGGGCATCGCCCGCGCCCACGGCGTCGGGGTGGAAATCGAGGTGGTGGAGCAGTACCCCGTCACCGTCAACGACGACGCCGCCGCCGATCACGTCGCCGATGTGGTCCAGGAGCTGTTCGGCGAACACCGGCACGTCCGCTGGAGCGAGCCCCTGGCCGCGGCCGAGGACTTCTCCCGCATCCTGGAGACCGCACCCGGCTGCTTCATCGGGTTGTCGGCCTGCCTGCCGGAGCTGGATCCGGCCACGGCCCCGATGAACCACTCCGCCTACTGCCGGTTCGACGACTCGGTGGTCGCCGACGGCGCCGCCCTGCTGGCCGAACTGGCCCACAGGCACCTCGCGCCCTCCGCCCAGTAGTCTGGTCGGTGATGACCACCCAGCCGACACCTCCCACGCCCATCCCGTATCCCCCGGCGGCCCCCGCCCCCCAGGGCGCTGCGACACCCCGCCGACTCGTGGACGGCCCCCAACCCGACAGGGCCGCAGCCGTCGCCGCTGCCCCGCCCGTCCCGAAGGAGATCGCGACGCTACCGCCGTTACCGGTGCTGCGCCATGACGTGCCGCTGTCGAAGCGCACGGGGGAACCACCCCGCCCGTGGAGCGTGCTGGTGGGGTTGGTGCTGTTCTGCCTGGCGGCCGCCGCCGTGACTGCGGTCTATGCGCGACACTGGTGGCTTGCGGTGCATCCCAACACTTATTCGTCGTCGGCGCACCTGATCCAGTGGGTGGCCCCCGCCCCCGGTAAATGGTTGTCGCTGACTTTGGAGGGGGTACTGGCGCTCCTCCTGGTGCTGGTCGCGGGCGCTTGTGCCGTCGCCGGCTACCAGGCGTGGATCGGCTGGAGTTGGGCTCGGATCATCTCGGTGGCGTCGCTGGCCCTGACGGGGGTCGCGGTTCTGCTGTTCGACCTGTGGGCCCTGGTCGGGGTCGGTTTGGCTCTGCTGGGTGCGGTGTGTGTGTTCCTGCCCGACACGACCCGCTATTTCCGGTATTTCGCTACCCATCGGGCGAAGCTGGAGGAAACCTACCGGACCCCGGAGAGAATCTTCTACGGTCGCCTGCCGCGTTTCCGCTAGTTTCGGAGGGCTGACGACGAGGGGTGTCTCGGCGAAGCCGGTTGAGCCGGACAGCGACGAAGGAGCAGCCCGAGTCGAAACCACCCGACCACAAGTCCCCGGACACCCACGACATGGTTTCGACACGACCAGCTCGCAGAGCGAGCAGGCCGGCTCAACCAACTTCAGGGAGGGCAAAGCCGGTTGAGCCGGACCGCGACGAAGAAGCAGCCCGAGTCGAAACCACCCGACCACAAGTCCCCGGACACCCACGACACGGTTTCGACACGACCAGCTCGCAGAGCGAGCAGGCCGGCTCAACCAACTTCAGGATGGGGTTTCGACTCGACCCCGGCTCAACCAGCTGGGATCCCCTTGAAGGGATCAGCTGGAGGCGCGGACCTCGCCCTTGGGCCAGGTCTGCTTGATGAAGTCCTTGACCTGCTGGCTGTGCAGCAGTTCGTCGAGCTTCTTCACGCCCTGGTTGGTGTTGTCCTCACGCCACACGAGGATGTTGGCGTAGGGGTTGTTCTCCACCTGCTCGGCCAGCAGCGCGTTGCTGGTGTCCAGGTTCGCGCTGAGGATGAAGTTGGAGTTCACGAAGACCAGGTCGAAGGCGGGATCGTCCAACAGCTGCACGTTGATCTCGGGCTGGTTCTCCTTGAAGTCGAGGCCGCGGGGATTCTGCTCGGCGGTCAGGTTGAGAACTGTGGAGTCCTTGGTGAGATTCTTCAGCAGGCCGGCCTGCTCCAGCAGTTTGAGGGCACGGTATTGGTTCGTCACGTCGCTGTTGATGGCGACGACCGCTCCGTCGGGCACCGTGGAAAGGTCGGTGTGTTTCTTGGAGAACACGGACATGGGTTCGATGTGGATTCCCTCTCCGTGGGCGAACTTGTAGCCCTTGTCCCTCATCTCGTCTTCCAGGTAGGGCAGGTGCTGGAAGTAGTTGGCGTCCAGGGAACCGTCGTTCAGGGACGAGTTCGGGAGCACGTAGTCGTCGAACTCCTTGATCTCGATCTCGATCCCGGCCTCCGCCGCGAGGTTGTCGCGGACGTATTCGAGGATCTTGGCGTGAGGCACGGGACTGGCCCCGACCCTCACCTTGGTTTTGTCCGACGAACTTCCGCCACCGCAGGCGGTCAGTGTCAGGATCGCGGCCAACAAGGCCGCCAGCAGGGACAGGTGTTTACGCATAATGGCTGCGTCCTTTCCGGGCCAACCACGAGTTGGCCGCTGTTGTCATGTCGCGCCGGTTCCTGTTCAGCGGTGATCGACGCGACGGATCACCACATCTCCCAACATCTGGATCAGCTGAACCATTCCCACGAGGATCGCAATCGTGATCAGCTGCACGGATGTCTCGAAGCGCTGATAGCCGTAGTTGTAGGCGAGACGCCCGAGACCACCGCCGCCGATCAGCCCCGCCATGGCGGAGTACCCGACTAGCGTGACCACCGTGGTGGTGATGGCGGCGATCAGCGACGGACCGGCCTCCGGCAGCAGTACCTTGGTGACGGTCTGCATCCGGGTGGATCCCATGGCGTGGGCGGCATCCACCTTGCCGGGGTGGACGTCACGCAGCGCCGATTCCACGAGCCGCGCGAAGAACGGCACGGCACCGATGGTCAGCGACACGCAGGCCGCCATCGGTCCCACCGATGATCCGGTGAGCCACCGGGTGAACGGAATGAGGCTCAGCATCAGGATGGCGTAGGGAATGGAACGGGTGATGTTGGCGATGGTGGACAACGTGATCGAGAGCACCGGATTCGCCACGATCCCGCCGCGTTGAGTGACGAACAGCACCACGCCGAGCGGCAGCCCCAGGACAACGGTGGCGAGGCTGGAGATGCCGACCATGATGAGGGTCTCGTAGATCGCGGGCCCGAGAGCCCGGAGGATGTCGTCGAGGCTCAGTTCGAGGGGGATCATCGGCCGGCTCCGTTCAGCTCGGATGTGGGGGTGCGTTTGGCATCGGCGCCGAGCTGGCGCAGGTATCCCATCACCGCGTCGGGGTCGGTTCCCTCCGGGACACGCAGCCTGAGGTGGCTGAAGGTGATCCCGGCCAGGTGCTCGACGCTGCCCGCGACGATCGGGATCGTCACCCCGAAGTGCTGCGATGTGAGCGCGACCACGGGACGGTCGGCGGTGCTGCCGGATGCGAGCACGTCGATGAGTTGTCCGCCGTTCTCGACGCTGGGGTCGTGGGGTGGGATTCCCAGCAGCGTCTGAGACAGCGACCCGTCGAGGGTGCGGATCACCTCGGTGAGTGGTCCGGATTCTACGATCCGTCCCGCCTTGAGCAGCGAGACGGAATCGCAGATGCGTTTGACCACGTGCATCTCGTGGGTGATCACGAGAATGGTCAGGCCCAACTGGGAGCGCAGGTCGAGGAGCAGGTCGAGGATCTCGTCGGTGGTTCGGGGGTCGAGGGCGGAGGTGGGTTCGTCACACAGCAACACAGCGGGGTTCGTGGCGAGCGCCCGAGCGATGCCGACCCGCTGCCGCTGTCCGCCCGACAACTGCGCTGGATGGGCCTTCGCGGCATCCGCCAGCCCGACGAGGTCCAGCAGTTCGAGGGCGCGGTTCCGAATGAAGTCCCGGCGCCCCTGGGATTCCAAAAGGCATCTGCCGATACGGAAGTTGGGCCGGCTGATGTGTTCGGTAAACGGCCCTAGGATCGAACGGATGAAAATCTCAAGCAGTTCGAGTGAACGTTCCCGTCTGGAGGCATGGACCTCCAGGGGGTAGGCGATGTTGCGCCACACGGTGCGGGAATCGAACAGGTTCGCGTGCTGGAACACCAACCCCAGGCGCCGGCGGGCGTTGCGCAGCGCGGTTGAGTGAACCTTGGTCAGTTCCACACCACCGATCTTGATC
Source organism: Arachnia propionica (assembly GCF_900637725.1). Lineage (GTDB taxonomy): Bacteria > Actinomycetota > Actinomycetes > Propionibacteriales > Propionibacteriaceae > Arachnia > Arachnia propionica. The sequence continues at coordinate 2,704,033 of NZ_LR134406.1, forward strand.
CTTCCCGAGGTGGGACGGTCCAGCATGGCCAGACATCTCACCAGGGTGGATTTTCCCGCCCCGGAATGGCCGATGATGCCGTGGACGCTGCCCTTGGGGACGGTCAGGGAGACTCCGTCGAGGGCACGCACCTTGCGTCCGGACTGGTTATAGACCTTGCGCAGGTCGGTTACGGTGATCAAGAACCCTCCTGGATGGTTGGCGTGCTCCTCAGGGGCCAACACATTGCATCAACCCGAAAGACCTCGCGTAAATTCCCACACCTTCGTCACTGTCCGGTTCGGCGGTGTTCAGGCCCGTACCGCTGCGGCGACGGCCTCGAAGACTTCGTGGTCTAGGACGGCACCGATCCGGCGGACACCGTCGGGGTCGATGCGGAGGATCCGGTTGATGCGCACCTCGCTGGGGCGTCGCTGCGGATCCCACTCCCCCGTTCCGATGTCCATCCAGAGCCGTCCGCACCGGGCCTCCTGGGCGGCGTCACGGTCGTGATCCTTGGACGTCAGCAGCAGCCCGAGCAGCCACTCGTGGTCGCGGCCGATGATCAGCACGGGCCGGTCCTTACCGTCCCTGTGATCCTCCTCGTAGGGCACCCAGGTCCAGACCACTTCGCCCGGGTCGGCCTCCTCCCCGGGAGCCGGGGAGTAGGTGATCCTGGGGGTTCCCTTGAAATCTCCCGGGTACTCGCGGCGCCCCGACCCTCCGGTGCGACGGGAACCGCTCGGATGCTGCCCCGTGTTGCTGGATGTTCTCGTGGTACGCCTCCTCGTGCTGCGGCTCCGGCGTGACCGGTTCACGTCGGGTCTGAACTGAGCCACGAGGTCGCGAAAGATCCGTGACAGCAGGTTGCCCAGCCAGTTGCTCATGGGATCACCCTAGGGCCTGCTGCATAAACGGGCGGCGCGCGGTGGGAGTTTCGGTAAACCAGAGGCCCGCGCCCGTCCGATGGGGGGGTTCGGGCGGGCGCGGGCGTCCTTGGGTCCCGGCTAGCCGGGAGCCGGCGTCGCGGTCCGCTGCCCAGATGGGGGGAACAGGCTACGTCTCCTGCGCTCCGGCAAGAACTACGTTACAGCACTCGACCCCCACAGGGAAGCAAATCGCCCCTCGCGTTAACCGTGAATAATCGTTTGACCGCCAGCACGTTAACCGCAAGCAATCCCTCTTGCCCGCCCTTTGGCCCTCCCGAAGAGACATTTACCCTTGACAAGGGGTGTTTGTAACCTTCGCCAGGATCGTGGGGGCGCCCTCCCTGGCCCCTCCGGAACGGTCCCGGCGATCCGTCCCAGCAGCTTGGTCCCGGCCGAGCGGTTTCGGCCCTAAGTTATGATTGATGCCCCGGTCATGGGTCCTCGGGATCCGGGTCGCCGGCTCGATGGCATGATTGCCACCATGTCTGATGCACCCCTGAACGGCATCGTCGCGCTGCTCGACGACGCTCCCCTCGACGACCACATCGGAGTCGTGGAGGTGCTGGCCCAAGAAGGAGTGACGAACCTGTCGCTGCCCACCGGGGCACCGGACTTCGAGGAACTCGCGTCCCTCTACGGCCAGCGGGTCAGGCTCGGAGCGCACGGCCCGGTGGATGATCCGGCGGCCCTGGTGGCGCGGGGAGCGGATTTCATCCTTCCCGACTTCCTGTCCCCGGACATCGCGATCGCCGCGGCCACGCTAAAGGTGGCCTGTTACGCCTCCGCCATGACACCCAATGAGACGTTGACCGTGCTGGAGATGCCCGTGACCGGGGTGCAGTTGCGCCCCGCGGAAGTCGTCGGACCAACAATGGCGGAGCACCTGCGGGAGCTGGGGCTGATAGGCAGGGTCGTACCGCGCGGCGGTTTGATCTCCTTCACCGCCAAGCAGTGGCTGAAAGCGGGCTCCCCCGCGGTGTGCATGGACCAGCACCTGATCGGCGACGCCCTCACGGGCGGCGACTTGGCGGCCCTCCGTGACCGCTGCCGAAGCCTCGCCTAGAAAAACACCGATCGCGGTCTCACCGCCCGAATCCGGCAGTCTCCTTGGGACAGGCGTCTCAGATCCCGCGGCGCGGCCGCGGGTCACCTCCGCGGCGCGGCTGCGGATCCTGCGGCGGCGCCTGGTCACGCATGCGGACCTGGGTGATCTCGGCTTCGGTGAAGTCGTCCCAGTCCTCGCCGGGGGCACGCGGCGCCGGCGGTGGCACGTCCTCCCCCTCACGGAACCAGGCGGGTTGCATGGTCTGCGTCTCGGGTTCCCTCCGGGGCGCGAAAACCTCGGTGGCCTCCTGGGGGGCCATGAACTCGGTTTCCGCACGCACCTCGGTCTCGTCGTCCAGCCCCGGAGCCAGACCATAGCCCATCTCCTCGGGTTCGTCCTCGAGTAATTTCCCGTCGCCGATAAACCCCGAGGTTTCCTCATCCGCGTCCCTGCGCCGAGAGCGGACGATGAAACCGAGCACCGCCAGCGCCGCGGCCGCGACGAGCACCACGCCTCCGCCCAAGAGCCACCACAGCAGGGACCCGCCGCGTCCCTCACCCTGCGCCGCGGCGCCGGACGGTGAGGTGGTGGCGGCCGGGCGCGTGCTGGCCGTCTGGGACGGGATCTGCGGGGCCGCACCCTCGGTGGCCTCGCTCGCGGTTGGAGTGGGGCTGCTCTCGACTATGGGCGCGTTGACGGTGATCTCCTTCTCCGCCGACCCGGGTTGCAGGTTCGCGCCGCCCGTGAAAGTCGCGATCAGTTTCCCGGTGCCAACGGCGGCCGTTCCCGGAATCTCCACATAGCCGTCGAAGTTTCCGCTGGCGTCCGTGACCAAGGTGTAGTCGGAAAGCGTGGCACCCTCGTAGGCGAAGGTCACCACACCACCCGAGACCGCCTCACCGGAAACCGTCTTGACGCTGCCCACCACCCTGACGGGGTCTCCCGGGGTCGTGCTGGCGGGTTCGACCTCCAGAGTCACCGCGGTTGTTCCCTGCGCCGAGAACTCGATCCGCGAGGTTTGCGACGACGGGGCGTGCTGCGCGTCCCCGGGGTAGGAGATCACGAGGTCCTGGGGTCCGGTGAGTTTGTCCGCGGGGATGTTGAACTCCATGGCGAAGGCGCCGTCGCCTCCGCTGGCGACGGTTTGCAGCGGCTGTCCCGCGACAGACGCGGTCAGTTGTCCGCCTCCCAGCCCGCGACCGGAACCGTCACGGAGGACTCCCGTCACCTTGACGTGTCCCGCGGTGTCCGCCGCTACGCTGGCCTGAATCTGCGTTGGGGCCGGGTCCGCCCAGGCCTTGAGGCCCGGGACGAGCAGGGCCAGCAGAGCCGCCAGCAGCAGGCTCAGGGCCGTTCGTCTCGCCCGCAAGATCGGTGAACTCATTCAGTTTCCTTTTCAGGAGGGTCCTGTGCAGATTACCGGGAAGGAACACAAGGTGCCATGGCGCCCGTACCTCCAACGCCGAGCCCCGGGGTGAAAGTTCCACCGCGAACTCACGCCCGCTCACCCCCGGCAGCCGCCGACACCCCGTCGCCAAGCCCACTTTCCAGCCTACCGTTTGCTGTCCGCATCGCAGAAGCGGGATTGACGAGATGACGTGATCCGTTGGGCGTGGGATGATACCTCCGGCACTCAGTTCACCGGCGCGTGGTTTGTGCAATCCACAACCACAACCTATCCTGAGAGAAGTTCAGGCAATTCTAAGAAATGAGGGGACCCATGGTAAAGGCACGACGCGCCTTCCTGGAGGAGGACGACCAAGACGTCCTCGACATCACCCCTCCCGCCGTCACTTCCCCGCGACGGGAGGCAAAACGCCCGCGCATCCTCGGCAAACTGCTGGCCCCCATCGCACTGTCCGGCCTGGTGGTGGCAGGCTCCTTCGCAATCGCTAGCAGAGGCAATACCGATCAGACCGCCGACCCGAGCTACCAGAACACGGACCTCGGCGTGAGCCGTGGTGGCGAGCGCGCCCCGCTGCCCTCCGTATCCCCGTCCGGTGACGCCGAGACCAGCAGCCCGGATCCGCTACCGACCCCCACTGAAACCCCCGAGGCGACGCCGAGCGAAACCGCCACCCCCACCGAGGAACCCACCACGGCCGCCCCGACCAACACCTTCGACCCCTCCAAGCTCGGTGAGAAGACCGGCGAGAAGTACATCGCGTCCTCGGCCAACGTCCGGACCGGTCCCGGTTCCGACTACGACGTGCGCACCACGCTCGACGCGGGCATCGCGGTGACCGTGACGAACGTCACCTCGAACGGCTGGCAGCAGATCTCCTACAAGGGCCGCGCGGGTTGGGTGAAGTCCGACCTGCTCACTGACAAGAAACCCGAGAGCCCGTCCTCCTCCGGCTCCGGTTCTGGTTCCGGCGGATCGGGTTCCGGCGGTTCCTCCAGCGGCACCTGTTCGTCCTCTTCCGCGAAGAGCATCGAATCCGGACTGACCTCGAAGACGATCTCCGTGCTGCACACGGTCTGCGCGACCTTCCCAGACGTGAAGTCCTACGGCGGCTACCGCAACGAGTCCGGGTATCACGGTCAAGGTCGCGCCATCGATGTGATGATCTCCGGCGACCGCGCCTGGGAGATCGCCAAATGGCTGAGGGAGAACGCCAAGAGCCTCGGCGTGATCGAGGTCATCCACGCCCAGAAGATCTGGACCACCCAGCGCGCCTCCGAGGGCTGGCGCTCCATGTCGGATCGAGGGTCGGCCACGGCGAACCACTACGACCACGTCCACATCTCGGTGGGCGGCTGAGCCAGGCACGAAACGCCCCCACCGACCCGGACCGCACGCCCTGCCCCTCCCCGTTCACGAATCGTGCCGTCCCCCGGCCAGGCCCCTCCTCCCCGCTCACGAATCGCGGGGAATCGACGGTTCAACGTCGCCACACGACGTTGAACCGTTTTTCTTCCGCGATTCGTGCCCAAGGGAGGCTCGGACCAATCAGTTCTGGGTGGGATCGTGTGGTGTCGTCCCTGTGTGGTGTCTGAAGGCCCTGACCTGGACGGCTCAGATGAGCGCCACCCCGTCACCGACTGTCACGACGCCCTCGTTCAAGGCGCGGCCCGCCACTCCCCAGCAGACCTTGCCTTCGCGAGTCCGGTAATCGGCGAGGACCGCCAGCACGTCGGCCTCCCCTCCCGGGTGTTCCGGGTGCAGGTTCACGACGGGACAACGCCCGATCCACTCCTCCACCAGCACATCCACCTCCCCGATCCGCAGCCGAGAACCCACCAGAGTCTCCTCGTCGACGGGCTCGGTCAGATCATCCACTCCGACTGTGAGGCGGAAACGACGCGGATCCACCGGGCCTCCCATGCGCCGCTCCAGTTCGGCCAGGGAGCTGGCGAACCAAAGACTCACGGGAGCTCCGAAGACGAAACCACCCGGACGAACCAACCCCGCCAGCACGCAGTCCTGCCCGAGATACCCGGCCAGGGCCCGGCTTGCGGGGCCGGGCAGTTCCTCCACCTCCAGTCGCCTGCCCCAGTAGTCGGCGTCCCATCGCCGCCCCACTTCGAGAAGCTGGGTCACGCGCGACGAGTCCGGGAACCCCAGTTCCAGCGCGGACCCGTCGCACCGGGCGCGCACGGCCAGCAGCGCCGGGTTCCGGACGGTCCTCAGCACGGCCCCGCCACCCGCTTCGACCGCCGCGAACCTCCGGTCTCCCGCCACCCCACTGGGCCCGACCCGGATGCGTTCGCGCGGCAGGATCGCGGTTCCCTTGACCTCGGCAAACCCCAGACTCTTCACCCGCATGGTCGTCATTCTCCCGCGGAAATCCCCTGTCAGGGAGTCACGAACGCGTAGAGCCGCCACGCCACCCCGCAGCCGTCGACCCATTGGCGTTCCAGGTTCGCCACCCCGGCGCCGTTCTCGTGGATTCCCGGGAACCGGGCGGCAATGGCGTCGGCCGGTGAGCGCTGCGGATCGGTCACCAGGGCGTAACGAACTCTCCCGGTGATGGGATCGTCCAGTTTCTCCCGGAAATCCCGGTCCGGGGTGATGACGAACTGCCGGGGCCTCCGGCTGGCCAGGACGATGGGAAAGGAGTAGGTGGTGTCGGTGATCACGCTTCCCTCGGGCAGGTCCAGGGAATCGAGGTAGGCCGCCACCTGGGCCTGTGTGGCGTACTGGCCGGACCGTGCGACCTCCACCGCCTGCTGTTCCTCCCGGGCCAGGCGCGGATCCGTGGTTGCCCACCAGGCAACGGGCAGCGGGACGAGGGTGGCGATCAGCACCACCCATGCCGTCGCCCTCCGGAACGCCAGCCTGCCCACCCCGGCCCGCAGCGTCCCCAGGACGTAACCGGCCATCAACATCCCCCAGGGGACCGCCATGAGCTGGAGCCGGAGCCATCCGAAGGACCATCCGCTCAGGAAGGCCCACTCTTCGAGGGCCAGGATTCCACCGAGGACCGCGGCGGGCCCCAGCACCCCCGCGTCCCGCCGCCACGTGGCGATCACCAGGGCGACGGCGATGAACAGGATCGCGAGGGGCGCCACCGCCAACAGCTGGGCGCTGAGATAGGTCAGGGCCCCGTCGAGGTTCCCGCCCGTGACCTCGTCGACGGCCGCCCGGGCCCCGGCGGCCTGCGCGGCATCGCCGTGCCAGGACGCGCCGGCCGCGAACCACGATCCCGTCGCCATGCGGGAGGCCAGCGCCCACAGGGCGAAGGCCGCAACGAAGGGACCGCCGGCCAGTGAACAGTCCAGCAGGAACAGCGACCCCGCCCGCCCACCTCCCCGGGACCGCCACCAGCTGACGACCAGGACCAGGACGACGGTGGCGGCCACGGCGGCCACCGCCTCGTGGCGCACCAGGTAGGCCAGGCCGAGACCGGTTCCCACGTGCACCAGGCGCCAGGGATCGTCCTCCCTGAGCCAGCGCGTCAGGTTCAGGGTGGCGTACAGCGCGACCGCCAGGAGCATGGATTCGCTGGCGCCGGATGCGGCGGGGAGCAGGATCAGGGGATGGACGGCCAGGATTCCCGTCAGCACCAGGGCCGCTCCCCCGCCCATCCCGAACAGGACGAGGAGCCTGCGGGCCAGGACCATCGCCAGCACACCGCAGAACGCCGAGACCACCACCCCCGCGAACGATTTCGCGGCCAGCACGGGAACCACGGGCGCGAACAACAGCAGCGGAATCACCGCCAGCGACGGCAACGGGCCCCGGAGGAAGTCGCTGGCCGTCAGGTGGGGGTCGCGGCTGAACATCGCGAAGTAGCCGTCGGCCACCCGGCTCATGGCGTCGGGATGGACGATGTCCTGGCCCGCCAGCCAGACCCCGGCCCCTAGGTAGAGCACCGCGGTGAAAAGGATGATGATCCCGTCCTCGGAGACCCGGGAGCGTCCCTGCTCCTTCACGGCACCCGCTCCCGGGCGGTCAGGGCACCGACGGGCGGCTCAGCGACCACTTGCTGCCCGGGATCCGCGCGGAATCCGTGGATCTTCTTCTTTCCGCGGAACGGGCGGCGGATCAGCTGAACGACGGCCTTGACCGCGGCAACCCCCGCCAGCAGCCAGTACCCGGGGCTCAGCAGCGCCGCCACCAGCAGGTCGGGGCGCCCCATCACCCGGGCGGCGTACAGGTTCACGTACATCGCGGAGAGGTTGCCCGCCACCAGGCAGAGCAGCGCCAGGTGGTGGACCAGCGGTGGGAACAGCCCGGCCACGATCGGGTCCCGGGGAACGAACCAGGTCAGGGTGAGGATCCAGAACAGGCCGTTGAGGAGACCGAGCAGCGGACCCCCTGCGACGAGAACCGTCGTGTCCGCGACGACCCGCCAGCCTGCCTGCTCGGCGAACAGCCGCGGCGAACGCATGTGCACCAGGAAGGTCTGCAGCTGGCCCTTGTACCAGCGGCTCCGCTGCTTGATCCAGTTGATCGGGTCCGGGTTGGGTTCCGCGAGGGTCGTGGAGTCGAGCGCCCCGACCCGGTACCCAGTCCGGCGCAGCCTGACGCCGAGGTCGGCGTCATCGGTCGCGTTCCACGGGTCCCACGCCCCGGCGGCCCTGAGCGCGGCCACCCGGAAATGACTGGAGGTGCCTCCCAGCGGAACGGGAGCGGATGCGTCGACCAGACCGGGAAGCAGGTTGCCGAAACGAATCTCTTGTTCCAGTGTGAACCAGCGGGCCAGCAGGTTCCGGGACGGGCCGTGGAAACCGAGACGGGCCTGCACGCAGGCGTAACGCGGACCCAGCCGTTCCAGGGCCACGACGGCCTTGCGCAGCTGGAGCGGATCGGGCCGGTCCTCCGCGTTGAACACCGTGCAGAGCATCCCTCGCGCGGTCAGGAGGCCGTAGTTGCAGGCCTTCGGTTTCGTCCGGGGATCGGCCCCGGGCACCCGGATCACGCTCAGGTGCGCCCGGGGACGCAGGGCTTCGGCGGCGGCGACGGTACTGGTGTCACCGGCCTCCACCAGGAGCCGGATGTCCAGCTTGTCCCTGGGGTAGTCGATGCGTTCGAGGGCTTCGATCAACTCCTCCACCCGCGGTTTACGGAACACCGGGACCAGCACGGTGTAGGTGGGCAACCGGCTCTCCGGGACCGCGCGGGCCTCCTCGTCGGTGACCCTCATCCGTCCGCCCCGCGCGCCACGCCTGAACACCAGCAGACGGAACACGAGCGCCCAGAGCTGGAAGGCGGCCAGCAACCCGACCAGCACCACCCCGGTGGGGCCGGGCAGGAAGACCAACCCGGCCAGGGACGAAACGATTCCCGCCACCAGGAGCAGCCGCTGCCAGCGGACCAGGACGATACGGGCCGAGTACGCGGGGGATCGGCGCTCCAGGGCGTGGCAGGCCACGTCGAGGGCCCGGTCCGGGGCCACGAAGGCCGAATCGGGAAAAGGGGCCGGGGCTTCCCTGGGCGGGATGAGCGCACCCCGGTCGAGTGCGCGCTTCGGTGGCGGGGAGGTCATGACATCACTCCGATCCTCGACGAGACGGCCACGAGAACCAGCAGCACACCCACCGCGACGTGACGCGCCGCCGGGATCCGGGCCAGCTGGTCGTGGGGCGCCCATCCCCTGCGGGTCACCGCCACGAACACGCCGATGCCCCACGCGGCGAGCGCCACGGCCATGGCCACCAGGTGGCCGGGCCGGGGCAGCAACCATCCGAGGGCAGGCAGCGCGGCCGGCCAGACCCACATCGCAGCCCGGGTGCCGCTGAGCACCAGCACGCACGCAGCCAGGCAGAGCAGCCACGCGACGGTCACGGCCACGGGATTGTCGGAGGTGGGCCACTGCCGCAGCATCCAGATCCCTGCTCCCAGCGCGGTGACGGCGAGGATCAGGTCCACCTCGCGGTCGTCGATCCGGGGTTGGTTGCGGCTCACGCAGAGCAGGGCCGCGGCGGCCAGCAGCGAACCCAGCCACCCGGGCCACAGCCCCGGCAGCGCGGGCGACTGCGGCATCACCGCCGCGATCAGCACCCCGCACAGGACGAGGAGGACGGCGTGCCCTTTGATTCCGTGCAGTGCGACGGCCAGGGAGGACACCTTCCTGCGGACCATCACCATTGTGTTGTCGGGTTCGCCCATGGCGGCAACCTCTCAGCGTGGTGGATCTGCCTCGGGATTCATGTTTCCGGTTCACCCCGGCGAAAGGAAGAAGCCACGCTGCACGGCCACCTGACGAAAGTTCCCCGCCCTGGCTGAAGGTTGGGGCCGCTGAGGCCCGTGTTCCGGGGCCCGGAGCCGGTCATGGGCCGGGCGCGTCGGGAAAACGGATGTCAGCCGGCCCGGTGTTGATGCGCCCCGGGTCCTGTCACGAAAGCGTTGTTCGTACGGGAACTTGCTGAACAGGCCAGCACGCCCGCTACAGGACCTAAGCTTGGAGCCATGATCAAGCCGGTTGATGCCACCACCACTGCTGCCTGGGATGAGCTGGACGAGCTCGCCGACAATGCCGAACTGGATCTCCGCAGGGCCTTCGCCGACGATCCGGAACGGGCCGCCCGTTTCACACACACCGTCGGGGACCTGCACGTCGATCTGTCGAAGAACCTGATCAACGACGATGTCGTCGCGGCGCTGCTGCGGCTCGCGGAGCAGACCGACGTCGCCGGCCGCCGGGATGCGATGTTCCGTGGCGAACACATCAACGTCACCGAGGATCGCGCCGTGCTGCACACCGCGCTGCGACTGCCCCGCGACGCGGAGTTGACGGTCGACGGGCAGGACGTGGTCGCGGACGTCCACGAGGTGCTGGACAAGATGTTCGCCTTCGCCGACAAGGTGCGTTCCGGCGAGTGGGTGGGGGTCACGGGCAAGCCGATCCGCACCGTGGTCAACATCGGCATCGGCGGTTCCGATCTCGGGCCGGTGATGGTCTACGAGGCGCTGCTGCCTCACAAGCAGCAGGGTCTGGAGTGCCGGTTCATCTCGAACATCGACCCGACCGACTGCTTCGTCAAGACCGCGGACCTGGATCCCGAGACCACGCTGTTCATCGTCGCATCCAAGACCTTCACCACCTTGGAGACCCTCACCAACGCCCGCATGGCCCGCACCTGGCTGCTGGATTCCCTGGTCGCCAGGGGCGCCATCGAGGACACCGAGCAGGCGCGCCGCGAAGCCATCGCGAAACACTTCGTCGCCGTTTCCACCGCGCTGGACAAGGTGGCGGAGTTCGGCATCGACCCGGTCAACGCCTTCGGGTTCTGGAACTGGGTGGGTGGCCGCTACTCGGTGGACTCGGCCGTCGGCCTGCCGGTGGCGATCGCGATCGGGCCCGACGGTTTCCGTGACTTCCTGGCCGGTTTCCACGCCGTCGACCAGCACTTCCGCACAGCCGAGCCGGCACACAACGTGCCGCTGCTGATGGGGTTGTTGAACGTCTGGTACGTCAACTTCCTGGGCGCCACCAGCCACGCGGTGCTGCCCTACGCGCAGTACCTCCACCGGTTCGCCGCCTACCTGCAGCAGCTGACGATGGAGTCGAACGGCAAGTCGGTGCGCTGGGATGGTTCCCCGGTGACGTGCGAGACGGGCGAAGTGTTCTGGGGCGAACCCGGCACCAACGGCCAGCACGCCTTCTACCAGCTGATCCATCAGGGCACCCAGCTGATCCCCGCCGACTTCATCGCGGTCGCCAACCCGCCGCACGCGATCAAGGACGGCGACGTGGACGTGCACGGCATGTTCCTGGCGAACTTCTTCGCCCAGACCGCGGCGCTGGCCTTCGGGAAGACCGAGGAGCAGGTGCGCGAGGAGGGCACGCCGGAGGAGATCGTGCCTGCGCGGATCTTCTCCGGGAACCGGCCTACCACCTCGATCCTGGCGCCCGCGCTGACGCCGTCGGTGGTGGGACAGCTGATCGCACTCTACGAGCACATCACGTTCGTGCAGGGAATCGTGTGGGGCATCGACTCCTTCGACCAGTGGGGCGTCGAGCTGGGCAAGAAACTGGCCCTGGAGATCGCGCCGGCGGTCTTCGGCGACGCCCACGCCCTGGCCCGGCAGGACGCATCCACCCGGGCGCTGGTGTCCTGGTACCTGGAAAACCGCCGGTGAGCCCACGCGGGAAGAAAACGAGCAGGCCGCGGCGCCGTCGCCTGGAGGTGGCGGCGGCCGTGGCCCTGGCCGTCACGCTCGGTCCGATCCTGTCCGGGGTTTTCATGGTGGCCTCGGGCAGCGCCGACCGGATCTACACGGCGGGCGAGGACGTCCCGGCCCGGGACGTGATCATGGTGCTGGGCGCGAAGGCCGATCCCGGACGCCCGTCGGGGTTCCTGACGGCCCGCCTGAACGTCGCCGTCGATCTGTTCAAGTCGGGCAAGGGCAAGGTGATCCTCGTCACGGGGGCCAACACCGCGGAGAGCAACTACGAAACCCAGGTGATGGAGGACTACCTCATCTCCCGGGGCATTCCCGCGGGCAGGATCGTGCAGGACATCGCAGGCTACGACACCTACGATTCCTGCATCCGGGCCCGCGATGTGTTCGGGGTGCGGGAAATGACGGTGGTCTCGCAGGCCTACCACCTGCCGCGCACGATAACCACCTGCCGGGCCCTGGGGGTCGACGCCATCGGGGTGGGTGACGTGACGGCCCAGCGGAACTGGCCTGAGCTTTACCTCCAGGGGGAGCTGCGCGAGTTCCCGGCGTACGTGAAGATGCAGCTCGACCTGCTGCGCGGGGCGAAGGCGACGCAGTCGCCGCCGAGCAGCGCTATCCAGGACGCACTTCGAAGGAGCTGAGTCGAAACCACCCCATTGAAGCCGGTTGAGCCGGGGCGAGCAGTCCGAGTCAAAACCCCAGCACCCGAACAACAAACCCAGCCCCGGCTCCCCGGACACCCTCCCCCTTGGTTTCGACACGACCCACTCGCTGGCGCTCGTGAGGATCGGCTCAACCGACTTCCGCCCCGTCGAAGCTGGTTGAGCCGGGGTGCAAGGAACGAGCGGCCCGAGTCGAAACCAGTTCTGGCGTCCGGGAGGTGGACCTGGCCACGGGTCCCGGGGTGTGTGCGGGATGGTTTCGACTCGCCCGATGCGGAAAGAAGAACCCCGCGTTGCGGCGGGGTGGGGATTCACATCTGGTGGCCAGGGCCGGGGTCGAACCGGCGACCTTTCACTTTTCAGGCGAACGCTACTACCAACTGAGCTACCTGGCCGGTGGGTGGCCTGTAGCTCACCCAGCGACCCCGACGGGACTCGAACCCGCGACCTCCGCCGTGACAGGGCGGCGCGCTAACCAACTGCGCCACGGGGCCAATTTCTTGACCTGCTGGCTCTCACCAGCCCGGGTAACTCTAGCGGCACTCCCCGGTTTTGGGAAATCGGGGTTCGGGGCCGCTTGACCACCCGTTCCAAGGAGCTCCGAACAAGAATCTCCTTGGCATCCCCAACGGGATTCGAACCCGTGTTGCCGCCGTGAAAGGGCGGAGTCCTAGGCCGCTAGACGATGGGGACCAGCGTCGAGAAGGATAGTGGTGATCCGCTCTCCGGGCAACTCGGCATCAAAGGCACTCAATTCCCTGCGTTGATTGGAGAACGAAGACCACGGACGTCCCTTCGAAGCGGGTCGAGCGAATCGGGCTCCGCCGGGAGCATCTTGCCGCATCCGGACACACCACCGGCACCTGGCCGCGACTCGCTGGTCCCCGGGCGTAGCCTTGTTATTCGTGAGCAGGAGAGTCGCCACCCCGATGTGCCCGTTGCGTCCCGGCGACCCCTGTGGATTGTGCGTTCCCGGGGCCGACGGGCCCCACAACTGCCCGACGGTGCGTCTCGTGCTGGAGGATCCCGAGATGCGGGAGATGTGGCTGGCGAAGAAATCCGAGAAACGCGCCGCCGCCAAGTGATCGCGGACCTTTCTCAGACGCTGCCGGGCCCGTAGGTGGCGAGCCAGCGCCGGATCTCGTCGAGAAAACGGCGCCGAGGCTCCTCCTGCGACAACGCCAGGTCGTGTCTGCCGCCGTGGATGCGGATCAGGGTGACGTGGTCGCCGAGCTGCGGGGCCCGCGCGGCCAGGGCGTCGACGTCGAGAACCAGGTCCACGCGGTGCATGTCGTCGTTCCAGGTGCGGGAGGGGTCGCTGCGGGCGCTGATCAGCATCAGCACCGGGATCTCGATCCCGAGGCCGGCCGCCACCGCCGCGTGGCCGCGCATCACCGCCGACATCCAGCCGACCCGGGGCAGGAAGGCCGGGTCTCCCTTGAGGTTGTGGTTGTAGTGCCACTCCCCCTCCTCGTCGGCGGAGATGGAGCGGCGGTAGAAACCCGGGTCGGGCATGGGAAGCGCCCGGGTCGGGGAGAGCGTCCCGACCGCCCCGAAGGCTGCGGCGAGGGCGGGCCGCCACGCCTGGAGGCTCTGCAACTCCAGCCACGGCGAGTTCAGCACCACGGCGTCCGCCGCCCCGGGCCGGTCGCTGACGAACAACGAAACCACCAGCCCGCCCGTCGAGTGTCCCAGCAGCACCAGGTGGTCGTGTCCCTCGTCGCGGATCACCTCGACGGCGGCGTCCAGTTCCTGGTGGTACTCGCCGAGGTCGGCGGTGTATCCGGCGAGCTGCCCGTCGCGCAGCGACCTGCCGTAGCGGCGCAGGTCGAGGGCGTAGAAGTCGTAGCCCCAGCTCTCGACGGCTTCGACCAGGTGGGTCTGGAAGAAGTAGTCGCTCCACCCGTGGACGTACAGCACGGCACGGGAGGACGCTGGCCCGGCGTGCCGGACCAGCGTGGCCACCGCTTCGTGTTCCGGTTCGCCCGGATACGTCCGGGCCCCGGGCAGGGGAATGCTGAACTGCTGGTATCCCGGCAGTTCAGCATCCGGAACCCAGGAAATCACCGACGGAGATCAACGATGCGGGTACTCGTCCTCGGGGTCGTCGTCAGTGTTGTACTGCTCCGCGAGGTCTGCGTACGCATCAGGAATGTCGGTGGTCTCCCGGGACTCGTACTTCTCGCCTCGGAGCTCACGCTCCAACGACGCGAAATCGGTGTCCACTGAGCGATACTTCAAATCGCGGGCCACCTTTGTCTGCTTCGCCTTTGCACGGCCGCGCCCCATATGGGTCGACCCCCTCGTTCAATCATCGCGGGCTTGCCGCGGAATCTGTCAGTAACTCGTGACCACGAGCCTACCGGAGTCAGTCAACATGCTCAAAGCTTCACGACGGGTAGGCTGGCTGAGCCGCATCGCCGAGACCTGAGGAGACCCGATGGGAAAGATCATCTACACCCTCACTGACGAGGCCCCCAGGCTGGCCACCTACTCGCTGCTGCCGGTGCTCCAGGCATATGGGCACCTGGCAGGCATCGGCATCGAGGGACGCGACATCTCCCTGGCCGCCCGCATCCTGGCGCGTTTCTCCGACTTCCTGCCCGATGACAAGCGGGTTTCCGACACCTTGGACGAGCTAGGGGAGCTGACGAGGGACCCTTTGGCCAACATCATCAAACTACCCAACATCTCCGCCTCGGCACCGCAGCTGAAGGCCGCAATCGCGGAGCTCCGGGCCAAGGGTTTCCCCCTGCCCGATTACCCGGAGGAACCCGCCACCCCGGAGGAGCGGGAGATCCGCTCCCGCTACGACCGGATCAAGGGATCCGCTGTAAACCCTGTACTACGCGAGGGCAATTCCGATCGCCGCGCTCCCGAGTCCGTGAAGAACTACGCGCGCACCAACCCGCACCGGCTGGGAGCCTGGACACCGGATTCACGCACCCGCGTCGCCACCATGACCTCCGGCGACTTTCGCCACAACGAGCAGTCGGTGGTGCTGGCCGGTGGCGACGTGCTCACCATCCGCCACGTCGCCGGTGACGGCACCGTCACCGTCCTGCGGGACGGCCTGGAGACCCTGCCCGGGGAGGTCGTGGACGCCACCGTCATGCGCGCGGCGGCACTCGACGAGTTCCTGGCCGAGCAGGTGGAGGCTGCCAAACGGGAGGGCCTGCTGTTCTCCGTGCACCTGAAGGCGACCATGATGAAGGTCTCCGACCCGATCATCTTCGGCCACGTCGTGAGGGCCTTCATCGGCCCCGTCCTGAAACGCCACGGCGCTGCCCTGGCCGCTGCGGGCCTGTCCCCCGACGACGGCCTGGGTGCGATCCTCGCGGGTCTGGGAAACCTCCCGGGAGGAGAGGAGATCCGCTCCGGGATCGAGGCCGCCCTGGCTGAGGGACCCGCCCTGGCGATGGTCGACTCCGGGCGGGGCATCACCAACCTGCACGTCCCCTCCGACGTGATCGTCGACGCATCCATGCCCGCCATGATCCGCAACTCCGGGCACATGTGGGGACCCGACGGCGCCGAGGCCGACACCCTCGCGGTGCTGCCCGACTCCTCCTACTCCGGGGTCTACCAGGCCGTGATCGACGACTGCCGCACCCACGGCGCCTACGACCCGCGCACCATGGGCACCGTCCCCAACGTCGGATTGATGGCGCAGCAGGCCGAGGAGTACGGCTCCCACGACAAGACCTTCCACATCGAAAGCGACGGCCGCGTCGAGGTCGTGAACTCGGCCGGGGACGTGCTGCTGCGCCACGACGTCGCCGCGGGCGACATCTGGCGGGCCTGCCAAACCAAGGACGCCGCCATCCGCGACTGGGTGGGGCTGGCCGTGACCCGGGCCCGCGCGACCGGATGGCCCGCCGTGTTCTGGCTGGACGAGACCCGCGCCCACGACCGCAACCTGCTGCTCAAGGTGAAGACCTACCTGGCCGAACACGAGATCGACGACCTGGACATCCGCGTACTGCCCCCCGTCGAGGCCACCCGGTTCACAGTCGAACGCATCCGCCGCGGCGAGAACACCATCTCGGTGACCGGCAACGTCCTGCGCGACTACCTCACCGACCTGTTCCCCATCCTGGAGCTGGGAACCTCAGCGAAGATGCTCTCGATCGTGCCGCTGATGGCCGGCGGCGGGTTGTTCGAGACCGGTGCGGGCGGTTCCGCCCCGAAACACGTACAGCAGCTGCTGGCGGAGAACTACCTGCGCTGGGATTCGCTGGGTGAGTTCCTGGCGCTGGCGGCGTCGCTGGAACACCTCGCATCCACGGGCAACGCCCGGGCGGGAGTGCTGGCTTCCACTCTCGACCGCGCGAACGGACGATACCTGACCGAGAACAAGTCGCCGACGCGGCGGCTGGGCGGCACCGACAACCGCGGGTCGCACTACTGGCTGGCCCGGTTCTGGGCGGAGGAACTGGCCACCCAGCGCGAGAACACCGGCCTGGCGGTGGCCTTCGCCCCCGTCGCGACGGCACTCGCCGAGGCCGAGGAAACGATCACCTCGGAACTGCTTGCGGTACAGGGCTCCCCCGTCGACATCGGCGGCCACTACCTGCCCGACGAAACCCTCGCCTCGGCGGTGATGCGCCCCTCACCCACATTCAACGCCATCATCGACGGCCTCTGAGAGAACCCGACCAAGGGGTGGTTTCGACACGACCGGCTTTCAAGAAGGACAAAGCTGGTTGAGCCGGGTCGCGAGGAACGAGCAGTCCGAGCCGAAACCACCCCACACCCGACAAACAAACCCAACCCCAAGTCCTCGGACATCCTCGCCATGGTTTCGACACGACCAGCTCGCAGAGCGAGCAGGCCAGCTCAACCAACTTCCACCCCCGCAAAGCTGGTTGAGCCGGGTCGCGAGGAACGAGCGACCCGAATCGAAACCACCCCACACCCGAAAAGCAAACCCGACCACCCCGCCTGGTTTTGACACGACCAGCTCGCAGAGCGAGCAGGCCGGCTCAACCAACTTCCACACCCACGGGTGAGGGGAATCACACGAGTTCGGCGACACCGGGGCCGTCGTGGGTCTCGATGCGGCCCAGCACCCAGGCGTCGATTCCCCGCGACCCCAGCAGCGCTACGGCCGCGTCCAAGCCGGTCTCGGGCAGGATCGCGACCATACCGACGCCCATGTTGAGGGTGGCCTCGATGTCGGCCTGCGAGACCCGGCCCACCTGCTGCACGAGACGGAAGATCGCGGGAGGATTCCAGGAGTCGCGTTCCAGCCGGGCCTTCCGGCCCGCCGGGATCACGCGCGCCAGGTTGTTGGCCAGCCCGCCGCCCGTGATGTGGCTGAAGGCGTGGCATTCCACCTCGCGGATCAGCGCGAGGACGTCGAGGGCGTAGACCCTGGTCGGGGTCAGCAGTTCCTCGCCGAGGGTGCAGCCCAGTTCGTCGACATGCCTGTCCAACTGCCAGCCGGCCTGTTCCAGCAGCACATGCCGCACCAGTGAGTAGCCGTTGGAGTGCAGTCCGGAGGAGGCCATCGCCAGCACCACGTCCCCGACCTCCACACGATCGGCACCCAAGATGGCGTCGCGTTCCACGACCCCGGTGGTCGCGCCCGCGACGTCGTACTCCTCAGGGCCGAGCAGCCCGGGGTGTTCGGCGGTCTCCCCGCCGACCAGG